>JBAMLV010000016.1:0-3625 GCA_039793395.1 bacterium
CAACCCTTACTGGGTTCCACCACTGCGCTCCGAGGTAAAAGAAACACTAACGACCGAAAAGAACCCTTTCTGGCAACATGCCCGCCGGGAGTTATTTTTAGTCCATCAGGATGGCAAACCGGTAGGCAGAATTGCCGCAATTATTGATGATAACCACAACCATTTTCACGAGGAAAAAACCGGCTTCTTCGGATTCTTTGAATGTGTTGAAAACTATCCGGTTGCCGAACTACTCTGGGATACAGCAAAAAACTGGGTAAAAAACCAGGGGATGGACCGGTTGCGCGGTCCGGTCAACCCCAGTATGAACGACGAATGTGCCTTCCTGCTGGAAGGGTTTGACCGCCCGCCCGCGATTATGATGCCCTACACCCAGAAATACTACCTCAACTTTGCCGAGCGCTACGGCTTTCGCAAGGCAAAGGACCTCTATGCCCTGCTGAAACTGGCTGCTGACGGCATCCCGGAACGGATTGAGCGGATGGTCAACGCCATCAAACAGCGCACCGGCGTCAGCGTCCGGCCCTTTGATCTGAAACGGTTTGACCGGGACATCCAGTTCCTCAAAGACATTTACAACTCCGCCTGGGAAAAAAACTGGGGCTTTGTGCCGATGACCGACCAGGAGATGGACCTGACTGCGCGCAAACTGAAACAACTTGCCGACCCGGACCTGGTGCTCTTTGCCGAAATTGACAACCAGCCGGTCGGTGTCACCGTAACCGTCCCGGACCTCAACCAGGTGCTCAAACGGCTGAACGGCCGGCTGGGACCAATTGAGATTATCAAATACCTGTATTACCGGAAAAAGATTGACGGCACCCGTGCCCTGATCGGCGGCGTCAAGAAGGAGTTCCGCAACACCGGCATAATTGCCGTCCTCTATTACGAAACCGAACGCAACGCCGCCCGCAAAGGTTACCGCTGGTGCGAACTGGGCTGGAACCTTGAAGACAACGACCTGATTAACCAGTTTGACATCGCCATCGGTGGCAAAATCTACAAGCGCTATCGCATCTACGAACTGGACCTCACCTGAACCGGCACGGTCGCCATTGACTCCATTCCCGTTTTTCTTAAATTTTATCTATGCCTTTTATCCTCCTGCTCCTCAACCTGTCAGCACCAGCCGGACTTAACCACTTCCTCAGCCGCCAGGACTACCGCTCGGCAACCGAATACTATTACCGCCAGTTGACCCGCCAGCCGAAAAACCCTGCCCCGGTCAAAAACCTTGCCCGGGTATATGACCACTGGCACCGCTACGACTCCAGCCTTTACTGGTGGGAAAGGGCGCTCCAGTTGAACCCAAAAGACGACTCGGCAATCATTGGCCGCTGGCAGGCAATGTATAACCGGTATAAAAACGACACCAGCGCCCTGGACTCAATCAAACGGTTAATCCACCAGGAAACCAGCACCTACTTCATCTATCCCGACACCTCATTCCGCAGTCTGATGCTTGCTTATCACGGCTTTCAACTCGCCGGTGATTCGGTCCGGCAGCGCCGGGCGCTTAATGTCCTGACCTTCCTTTATCCGGACTCAAACCTCTCCTACCAGCTGATTGGCTCAATGTTCTACGACTCCCTCTATCCGGTCTGGAACAACGACACCGCCCGGGTGCTAATCATCTCCCGGTTCCTTGCCCGCTATCCCCGCACCGAATGGCGTCAGACCTTCTACCTCTATCTCTTAAGCTCACTTTACACCCTCCGGGACACCATCGGCTTGCTCCATACCACCACCGCGATGCTGGCGGACGACTCCCTTGACCCCTTCCGTTACCGCTATGCTGCTGCCCTGTTCAACCGCCTGAAGTTTCGGCCCGAAACCGCCGAACTCCTGGCACGCCGCGCCATTGAACTTGAGCCCGGGGCAAAGAAACCGAAAAACAAACCGCTTGAACAGTGGCAACTGGAATATCCGCCCCTTTACGGTCTTGCCCGCGTCGCCCTTGCCGAAGCGCTCATCCTCCAGAACCGGCACCGGGAAGCACTGCCCTATCTTGAGGAAGCCATCCGCCAGTTCCGCCTGGATGTCCAGAACGAAGCCACCCCGGCACCATTCTGGTGTCTGCTCGGCGAGGTGTATGAAAAACTGGGCAGAACCGACAGCGCCCGGCTTGCCTATCTCACCGCCCTCACCTGCGGCGACTCCCGCAACTACTGGTCAAGCCGTGCCGACACCGGGCTCCAGCGCCTCGGTATCCCGCCGGCACAACAACTCCCCCTTGCCCGCGAACTGCTGAACTACTCCGGTCCGGTTTTCACCGATGTCACCGCCGAATCCGGCCTGGACAACTGCCGCGAAACCCGGGTCGCCTGGGGCGATTACAATCAGGACGGCTATGAAGACCTGCTACTCAACGGCTGCCGGCTATTCCGCAACGCTGCCGGCAAAAGGTTCATTGATGTAACCGACTCGGTGGGCTTGACCGGCATCACTGGTCGGGGTGGCATCTTTGCCGACTTCAACAACGACTACTGGCTTGACATCTATGTCTGCGGTGCCGACACCCAGGACTACCTGCTGCTCAACCGCTTCGGCAAATTTATCAATGCCACCGAATCGCTCGGCGCTCCCACTGACCCTTACCCGACCGAAGGCTGCGCGGCTGCGGACTTTGACCAGGATGGCTGGGTTGACCTTTACTGCGCCAACTACGAAAACTGGCAACAGCGCCGCTACTTTCCGGACCGGCTCTACCAAAATCAATCCGGCATCTTTAAAGATGTAACCGAAAAGGCAGGAATCATCCCGCCTTATGGCGAACCGCTTGCCGGCAGAGGTGTCAACTGGGGTGATTATGACGACGACGGCTATCCGGACTGCTATGTCTCAAACTACCGCCTGTGCCCGAATTTCCTCTGGCACAACAACCGCAACGGCACCTTTACCAACCTTGCCCCGCAACTGGGTGTTGCCGGTGACGAGGTGTCCGGCTGGTTTGGCCATACTATCGGCTCGGACTGGGCAGACATTGACAACGACCTGGACCTGGACCTATTCTGTGCCAACCTTGCCCATCCCCGCTACATTGAATTCTCCAACCGCTCAATGCTCTATGAAAACCGCGGACCAAAGGCAGACCCCCGCTTCATTGACCGGCGCGCCCAACTCGGCATCCGCTACGAAGAGACCCACTCCGACCCGGCATTTGCCGATGTTGACAACGACGGCGACCTTGACCTCTACCTCACCTCCATCTACGAAAACCGCCGCTCCTTCCTCTATCTCAACCAGCTGGTCCCATCCCCGGTCATCCCCTGCCTTGTTCCCGAAAACATCCGCCTGATTCCGGGCAAACCCTGTTTCACTGAAGCCACCTATCCCGCGGGCGTGCGTGCCTTCAACGCCTGGGGCTGTGCCTTTGCCGACTATGACCACGACGGCGATTTAGACCTCGTGGTCGGCTCCGGTTCCGGGCTCCGCCTCTTCCGCAACGACACTCGCAACAACAACCACTGGCTCAAAGTAAAGGTCATTGGCACCCGGCACAATGCTGCCGGCATCAGCGCCCGAATTACCGTGATTCAGGGCAGAAAACGCTACCTGCGCGAAGTCCAGGCGGGCAAAGGCACCACCAGCCAGAACTCGCTCATCCAGCACTTCGGACTGGGCA
>JBAMLV010000017.1:0-26358 GCA_039793395.1 bacterium
TATGAAAAGGGTTATAGTAATAGCACTGCTGGTTGCCGGGCTGGTCGTTTCTGGCTGCGATATCTTCGGTTCCAAGGAGGACTATTATCCGCTAACTGTGGGCAATGTGTGGAACTATTCAGGATATGTGGTGTTGCAAACAGCAGGTGATGCCCCGCCAGACACAATCCAGAAGATGAGTCTGGAGGTGGTTGCCAGCCGGAAAGAAAAGCTGACGGGTGGTGAGGATGTGGTGGAGATGGTGAACACCATGCAGGTTCGCATGTTCTTTCCGTTTGAGACCACTTATACGAGCGTTGAGACCGCCTATGTGCGCCAGGCCGGCAATCTGGTGCTGAGTTATGAGCGCAGGGATGATACCCAGCCGGACACAACCCTCTCCTTACCGCTGGCCCGGGGTAAGACCTGGCGCATCAATCAGTATGTGGTTGCCCAGGTGCTGGAGCAGGAGGATGTGACTGTGCCGGCGGGTACCTACCGGAATGCCTGGAAAATTGAGCAGTTCATTACCGAAGGAAGCGCGACCGGTCAGGTGTATTGCTGGTATGCGAATAATATCGGTATGGTTAAACTATTAGAACAGTTTTCTTATGGCGGGACATCGTACATCTCTACGATGGAGTTAACTTCGGCGACCATCAGGTAATGGCAGGAGGTTGAAAAAGGGCAGAGATACTATGATATGAGCTGCAGGATAGTGGTGGGCTTGGGACTGGTGTTGATTTCCTGCACCGCGCCGATATACGACCGGGCAGAGATTCACCCCGGACCTTCATTTACGCTCGGTGTCGGTGGTGGCACCGGAGCAGGCGTGGTTAATCTCTTTGATTATTCAGATACCCTTCGTTATTATCCTCACGCCATCGGAACACTCGGGCTTGGTTATGGATTCAGCCGGAAGCTGTGTTTGGTGCTGGAGGGTTCCTGGCTGAGTTTTTCCTGGTATGACCTGAAGCTTGGTTTGAAAATCAAAACCGGCCGAAATGGGGCGCTAATTCCTTCAATTGGCAGCGGAATTGCTTTATCTTCATGACCTCAACCGGTTTTGTTCGGCAAATTTCGGTCTCGGATTCAGGGGACCGTCGGGCGGCATTACGAGCAGTTTTGACCTCAGCCCGCACTGGATAGCGCTCATCGGCACCCGGCTGGTCACCGGCTGGCAGCGAGACTGGTGGCAATTGAGTGCCGGGCTGGCGCTGCGGTATCAAGTGCAGAAATGAAATATCAGTGTTGACAAAATGGTCAGCAGGGGTTAATATTTAACAGCCGGTAAAAAAGAGGGTCCGGAAAGGACCAAAATAAGGAGGTATTAATGGCAGTCACAATATTGTGCGCAATGGTGATTGCGCTCAGTCCGGGAGGCGCACCAAGCCAGTTGCCGCCGAACTGGGGCGGTGGCGGTCCGGATTCGTTCGGTTATCGGTATCTGGATTCGGACACAACCTGTCCAGGGGCGCCGGTGTACAACTGGATCAGCATCAAGGGAGTTGGCACCAGGGTGACCGGTCTGGGGGATGACAATGTGGTCGGACCGTTTGACATCGGGTTTGACTTCCCTTATTACTGGTACCGGGTAAACAAAGTTTATATCGGTTCAAACGGTTATATTGCGTTTCATGACAATGCGCTGAACGCTTCACCGTTCCAGCGGATTCCGAGCCCGGCACGGTCAAATAACACGCTGGCAGCGTTGATGAGTGATATTGACTGTTCCCCAGCCGGTTCGCCGAACGGCTCGGTCTGGATCTGGACCAGTCCGGACAATGACACTTTTATTGTGGAGTATGACAGTGTGCGCTTCTGGTCAACCGGTGGTAACAACACCTTCCAGATTATCCTTTCCAGACCGGACTCCTCCATCACCTTCCAGTATAAGGAGCAGTCGGGTGCACCCTATAATGGCTGGATACCGGATGCCAATCAGTGCGGGATTGAAAATGTCTCGGGCCGGATTGGTCTGAACTATCTTTCAGGCAACATTCCACCGGGCAATATGTACCATCCGGAGCTGGCGGTAAAGTTCATTCCGCCGGAGTCCACCACGCTGCAGGTTCACGATGCGGCGGTGCGCAATGCGATGAATGACCGTTCGGGTGGAATGTTTGCAATCAATGGCCAGCCGATAACCTTCTGGGGTGTGATTCAGAATACCGGCAATCAGCCCGAGGCTTCGTTCCGGGCACTGGTCAGGGTCCGGAATCAGGCGGGTTCGGTGGTGTTCACCGATTCGGCTAATGTCCAGCCACTCAACCCGTCCCAGACCGACTCGGTGGTATTTGCCCGGACCTGGAGGCCGACCACCAATGGCGTTTACACAATTCAGGTGATTTCTAAACTGCCGGGTGATGCGGTGCCGGTGAATGATACCGCAACGATTGAGTTGCGGGTAATCACCCTGCCCGCGACCCTGACCTATGACCGCGGGACACCAACCAACTCAATGTACTGGAATGGACCGGGTGGATTTGGCAACCGGTTCGTGCCACCGGTTTATCCCTGCTCAATCATCAGTGCCCGGGTTTATATGCAGGCGACCACCGCCACACCGTGCGCAATTGGGATTTATGCGGACAATGGACCGGGTGGCAGTCCGGGTGATACGCTTTACATCGCAACGGTTAATGTAAGCGCCGCCGACTGGTATACGGTCAATCCCCCAAGCCCGATTGTGATTACCGGGGGTGCGTTCTTTGTTGGTGCGACATCAGCGGTCACCGGTTCGCCTTCATTCGGGATGGATTCGGTGCCACCGCTTTCCTATCAGGGCTGGGAGTATACCGGTGTCTGGGCACCGAACCGGGATGCATCACTGCGGGACATTATGGCCAATGCCACGGTTGCGGGTCAGGTGGGGCTGATGGAACTTCAGCCCGAACCGGTCTTTGCCGGAATCAGGCTTGAGGTGACACCCAATCCGGGAACCGGTGTGCTGCACCTGAATCTGAACCTGGGAGGCGATGCGGTGGCTGAGGTTTATGATGCGACCGGCAAACTGGTGCGCACCGTGAGGCTGAATAATGGAACCGGACGCCTGGACAGCCGGACTCTGGCAGGTGGTATCTATTTTATCCGGGTGGTGAAGAGCGGTGCGCCGGTTGCCAAGGTGGTGGTCTCAAGATAATGGCAGAGGACATAAGCACGGGGGTGGATTAACCGCCCCCGTTTTTATTTGGATTCAGGAGCCAGCCGGTAGAGCAGGGGAAATTTCCGGCCCGGGTAGTGGTGCCGGATGAAACCAAGCAGAGTCAGGACTACTGCCGGTTCAGAAACCGGGTTCCGGGGTGCTAATTTGAGCCGGGCAAGTTGTGATGCCGGGGTGTGGAGCAGTTTTTTGAGGAACTGCAGCTGGTCAGAGCCGAGGGCGGGTTCAAAATGACCGGTGGTCCGGGCACAGGCGGTGCAGAGCAGGGCACCGAGCTGCGGGTCAAAGGTTGCTTGGGGCTCAAGTTCGCGCCGGCAGCGGGCACAGCGGCCCAGTTCCGGACGGTAGCCAAGAAAGGTGAGTGCCTTGAGCAGAAAGGAGAAAAGGAGAAGAATTGGTGCGGAATTGTGCTCCGGTGTTAGCTGCGCCAGCTGTTCAAGATAGGTCAATAGCAGCTGGAAGAGGCGCTCTTCGGGCTGTCGGGGTGGCAGGGCGGCAAGCAGGAATTCGGAAATCTGACTGGCAGTGGTCAGGTTTTCATAACTGTGGCTCAGTCCCGGGAAGCTGTTCAGCAGTTCGGCTTCAGTAATAAGGAACAGGTCACCGGCGCGGGGTGGATAGAGTAGAAGCCGGGAGTGGGTGAAGAGGTTTGCCACAGCACCGAGTCGGCTTTTGGGGCGCCGGGCACCCCGGGCAGTGGCGGGAATCAAGCCGATTTCCCGGGTGAACAGGCTGAGAATACAGGAGGAGTTGTGCCAGTTGCGGGTGCGCAGACAGACCGCTTCAACAGTTAACGGTTGGGGCATCAGTCCTCAGAGCGGATTTCGCCGACCAGTTCTTCAATCAGGTCTTCAAGGGTGACGATGCCGAGTGCACTGCCGGCAGGGTTTTCAATAACCGCAAGGTGCTCACCCTGGCGCTGCATCATCCGCAGCAGTTCCAGTGCCCGCATTTCCGGTTTGACTTTGAGCACCGGTCGGACCGGCAGCGGGTCAGGATTCAGGAGGTCCTTGGTTAAAATGACACCGATGATGTTATCCGGCCGGTTTTCATAAACCGGAATCCGGGTATAACCAAACCGACGCAGGAGTTCCAGCAGGGTCTGCCGGTCTGCGTTCCGGGGGACCGATATTAGCCGGGCAAGGGGGATGGCAGGTTCCAGAACCGAAAGCCGGGTGAAACGGAAAAGCCGGGCGGTCATATGTTTGAGCCGGGGGTCGGCGCCGGTGCGCAGCGGGATTAGTTTCAGATAGTCTTCGCGAGTGAGGCTGAGCCGCCTGGTCCGGGGCAGGAGTCGGGCAAGCAAAATAACCGCGGGATAAAACAGCAGCCGGCTGAAGTTCAGCAGGAAGGCACTGGCACGGAGCCAGCGGGTCGGTACTACCTGCGCCAGCGCCTTCGGCAGGTAGTCGCCGAGAAGCAGGGTCAGCAGCAGCACGAGCGCAATTGCCAGCGGAGTGAAGCCCGGACCGAGTTCGCGCACAAAGTAGTGCTCAAACAGCTGGGTAGCAAAAACGCTGGTCAGGTTGGTGCCAAGGAGCACGGTGATGATGGATGGGGTCAGGTGCTCAACCGCCGCCAGGCCATCAACTGCACCGCGGAGTCTGAGTTTTGACCAGTGAAGCAGCCGGACCCAGTTTGCCCGATAGAGCGCGGTTTCGGTGCCAGCATAATAACCGGTGAGGAGGATAAGAAAAAAGCCGAGCAGTAGTTCCATCGCTGGTTATTCCATTTTTCGGAGCAGGACCTTTTCCAGCCGGTGTTCGGAAAGTTCGGTTACGGTGATTTCCAGCCGGTTAAACCGGATGCGGTCGCCGGTCCGGGGCAGTCGGCCCAGCCGGTCGTGGATGAATGCCGAAAGCCGCTCAAACTCAATTCCGGCAAAGGCGTTGTCAAACAGACGGTTGAGGGTAGCGAGGTCAATGTCACCGTCAACCAGATACTCGTTCTCGCCGAGTTGGCGGTAGGGCAGTTCTTCTGCCCGGTCAAACTCGTCGCTGATTTCACCGAAGATGGCTTCCAGGATGTCCTCCAGGGTGACCAGGCCCGCGGTCTGGCCAAATTCATCAATGACAATGGCAATATGGGAGTTCTTGCGCCGGAGTTCGTCAAGCAGTGCGGATAGGCGCTTGACCTCGGGGACGAAATAAGGGGGACGGGCGATGGCGGTTACCGGACTGGAGGGGTCGGGTGCGGTCAATAGCTCCTTGGCATAGGCGATACCGGTAATCCTTTCCAGGCTCCGGGCATAAACCGGCAGCCGGGAGAAGCCGGACTGACGGCTGACTTCCAGTGCGGTGGCAATCGGGGTGGTTTCCGGCACAGCAACGATGTCCTTGCGCGGGGTCATTACTTCGGAAACAATGCGGCGGTCAAGTTCAATCAGATTACCCAGGATTTCCGCTTCACCGGCGATGAGCACCCCCTGGTCCTGGCCGAAGGTGATGAGCGTATCCAGTTCCTCATTGGTGAGTGCGGTCGGTTCTTGTGGGAAGATGGCGGTAAAGGTGTTGA
Source organism: bacterium (assembly GCA_039793395.1). GTDB lineage: Bacteria > Hydrothermota > Tepidihabitantia > Tepidihabitantales > Tepidihabitantaceae > JAOABP01. Next base: position 5,657 of record JBAMLV010000017.1, read on the forward strand.
CTTTATCAAGGAGTCGGGTCAGGGGCGAAAATAGCCGGTGGATGAGAGTAATAAAGGGCAGAAACAGCCGGTTCCATTGTTCGGGCCAGCGCGAGGCGATGATTTTCGGGGTAATTTCACCAGCAAGCAGGATGATGGCGGTCATCAGTATGCCACCGGTGCCGACGATTAATACCGGGGCTAAATGGAGGCGGTGGCTGAAATGCAGCAGGAAAAGGGTAAAGACCGCGGTGGCGCTGATATTGACCAGCAGGTTACCGAAAAGCAGGGTGCCGAGCAGGCGCCGGGGATGGGAAAGAAGTTTCTTAACCCGCGGGTTTTCCTGAATACGCCAGTCCGGCAAAGAGAACAGGGCAGCTTCTGAGCCGGAGAATATAAAGGAAAAGATGAGCAGGCCGGTGGTGAGGAGCAGAGTCCAGAGCATGGTTTATTCTTTGTTACCAGGTTTCAGAACCGATGGTGGCGGTTTAGTGGTCATCCTGCCTGACCTGAAAATCAGGGCAGCCGGCTCATCTGCCGGTGGGAATAACCGGCAAGGTGCAGCAGTCCGTGACCAACCAAGAGCAGCAGTTCATCCCGGAGCCGATGCTGTGCTGTCTGTGCCTGACGCCGTGCCTGCTGCCGGGAGATGTAGATTTCGCCCAGTACCCGTTCCTTTTCCAGCCCGGGAACCGGCAGGGGAGGAAGCGGAAATGAAAGGACATCGGTTGTCCGGTTGCGCCCGAGATAGTACCGGTTAAGCCGGGTAATCTGGCGGTCGGTGGTGAAGATAATGTTGATTATGCCCGCAGGCAGGCGGGGGGTCAGAACCGGCAGCAGTTCCTTAAACCGCTGGATCACCGCCGGTATAAGTTTCTGATCGGTGGTGCCGTAGATTCGGACCCGCAGATTTTTACTCGGGTGCAGGTGGTTCGCTTTCTTTTTTGTCTTCATAGGCGTGGATTATCCTTGAGACCAGGGGTGGACGGACAACATCGGTTTTGTCAAAGTGGACAATGCTGATACCGGTTATGCCGGCAAGCAGTTTTTCGGCTTCAACCAGGCCGGAACGGTATTTTTCGGCAAGGTCAATCTGGGTGATATCACCGGTGATGATTGCCTTTGAGTTCCAGCCGAGCCGGGTCAGAAACATTTTCATCTGGGTGGAGGTGGTGTTCTGGGCTTCATCAAGAATAATGTAGGCATCGGATAGAGTCCGGCCGCGCATAAAGGCAAGAGGCGCTACTTCAATTACCTCCTGTTCAATCAGACGCTGGGTGCGTTCCAGCGGTAGCATATCAAACAGGGCGTCATATAATGGCCGGAGGTAGGGATCAATTTTTTCCTTGAATGTTCCGGGGAGATAGCCGAGCGATTCACCGGCTTCAACCGCGGGTCGGGTGAGGATTATCCGGCTGGCACGGCCGGCAATCAGGGCGTTAACCGCTACCGCCACCGCGAGATAGGTTTTACCGGTTCCGGCTGGGCCGATGGCAAAGACGATGTCGTTTTCGTTGATGGCTTCAAGATAACGACGCTGATTGTCACTCTTGGGGATGATGGTTTTGCGCGGGGTGTGAATCACCGTTACATCCGGTGGTATTGCTGCGGTTTTTTCAAGCAGGCGGCTGGCTTCGGGGCTGAGCGTGCCCTTTTCTTCGCGCAGGCGCCGGATTTCAGCCTCAATCAGTTCCGGGGTGATGCGCTCACCCCGACGGCAGCGGGCAAGCAGGCGGTCAAATAACTGCTGAAGTTCGGGTTTTTCTGAACGGGGGCCGGAAAGGCGCAGCAGACCGTCCCGGTAAACAATATAGGTCCGGTAAAACCGACCGATTGTTGTCAGGTTCATATCTGCCGGACCAAGTAATTCCACCTGGTCCACATCTTCAGCCGGAATCAGGTATCGCAACCGGTATTATTTTAACCGACAGGGTCAGGTTGTCAAATTAAGGGAGTCAGGACCGGAAAAGTCCTTGACTGGCGGGCAGGATTTAATAACCTATATCCTTCAAAGGAGGATTTAATGGGCGTCAGTGAAGTTATTAATCAGCGCCGGGCTTACCGTTCATTAGCACCGGTTGAGATAACCGAGGAATTAATCCGGGACCTGGTACACCACGCACAGCTGGCACCAACCTGTTTTAACAATCAGCCGGCAAGGTTTGTTTTTGTTTACGAGCCGAAGCGGCTGGAAATGCTGAAACCGGCATTCAGCGCCGGCAACGAATGGTGCTATGCGGGTTCAATGGTGGTGGCGGTGTTCAGTAAAAAGGAGATGGACTGCATAATCCGGGAACGCGAATACTATCTGTTTGATACCGGGATGCAGGTGGCTTTTCTTATTTTGCGGGCGACAGAACTGGGACTGGTTGCCCATCCCATTGCCGGCTATAGCCCGAAGAAGGTGCGCGAGGTGCTTGAGATTCCTGAGGAGTTTAATGTGATCACCCTGATAATTGTTGGCAAACATTCGGAACTTATCAGCCCGGTTCTTTCGGATAAGCAGGTTGAGGCGGAGCACAACCGGCCAGAGCGGCTGCCGATGGAAAGGGTGATGTTTCTCAACCGGTTTGAGCCGGAACGGTCAGGAGAGGGTTGATGAAAAAAAAATTGCGCTCGGTTTGGGTCTGATGTTACTGGTGATAACGGGCATATTAGTCTTAATAAAAACCAGAAGCCAGAAGAAAAAAGTCCTGACAGGGGCTGAAAACGGCAAGACAGTAAAGTAAGTATTTAAATTACAGCAAGTTAACTTAACTTTCATATCCGCTATTTTAAGCCCGGGCACATTTACATGTAAGTAACTTACTATTTATTATAGAGTTAACGAGATGGCGTCACTTTTGTTAAAACTTTCTTTTAAATTTTGCCGTCGTCAGTTTTATTATAGATAGAGGGTTTGTTTAAAGAAAATGAAAGGAGTAATTATGCACCGGATAATCAGCGAGTATCTTGAGGTTCAAAACCGGCTGCTTTTCGCCCAGGTAATGACCAAGAGCAGCAGGTTGAATGGCGGGCGCGGTTTGAGGCAACTCATTGAAACGTGGTGCTTTATGATGGACGGGAATGGCGAAAATCAGGTTGAAGGTCAAAAAGGGGTTAGCAGTCAGATGCCGGGGGTCAAGGACGGTCTCAGCTTGATTGGGAATCTGTTCCAGCTGGAACAGGCGCTTGAGCGGATAATGGAAAAAGCCCGGGCTGAACAGGTGACGATTCCCTTAGAGAAAATGTGCGTTGAGCTCAATCTGCCACCAGCAGCCAAAACTATTCTGCTGGTGCTGTTTTTTGCCCGGTTGCGATGCGAAGCGATTAAGGGTGTTGATTTACTGCTGCTGGTGTCGGATAATATCGGTGAACTGATTGAAAATACAAGACTTCTGGCACCGGATGGTCTGCTGCTGAGTAATGGTCTGATTGAGCGGCGAGAGAAGCCAGGCCTGTTTTTTGAGGATGGAGATGATATTTTTGGCAGCAGGTATGAAATTACCGATGAAGCATTCTGGCGGGTTTGTGGTCAGGACAATCCCTGGCGGACCGAAGTGGCAGAGGGGGAGAAAAAGCCGCAAAAGCAGTTGGCGATTGTCCGGTTGAAGGAGCCGGAGGTAAATTTTGAACAGCTTGTGCTTTCGGAGCAGGTTAAGAAGCGAATTGAGGTTGCCCTGTGGCAGTATGAACATCTTGGGCCGGCGTTTGAAAGCTACGGGCTTGCCGGTAAAATACCGTATGGCACGGGCACGACCATGCTGTTTTACGGTCCGCCCGGCACCGGCAAGACGGCAACCGCAGAGGCGATTGCCCGGCAACTGGGCAGAAAGCTGGGGTATGTTCAGTATGACCAGTTGTACAGCAAGTGGTTTGGCGATTCCGAGAAGCGCATCCGGCAGGTGTTTGAGGAGGCAAAGGAGGCGGATTGTGTGCTGGTTTTTGATGAGGCTGACGCCTGTTTCGGCCACCGGCTGGAGGAGGTTCATTCAACCGAGCGGGGATATAATCTCATCACCAATATTCTGATGCAGGAGATTGAGCGGTACCGCGGGCTGGTGATTCTGACCACTAATCGTGATTTTGCCCTGGACCGGGCTTTTGAACGCCGCATCCTGCTGAAACTGGAGTTCAGCGTCCCCGGAACAGAGGAGCGGGAGATGATCTGGCGGCAGTTGCTGGGTGAGTGTTCACGCCTGGGACCGGATGTTTCGTTTGCGGTGCTGGCGCAGCGCTATCAGCTGACCGGTGGTAATATCAAGAATGCGGTGATCAAGGCGGTTACTGCTGCTGCCCGGGAGGACCGGGCGATAACGATGGCCGACCTGGAGCTGGCGGCAAAGGAGGAGCTGGGGCGCTACCGGGATAAGGCGATTGGCTTCTGATTAAATAATTCAGACGGGTTAAGTTGCCGGGTTCACATATTGTTGACATCGGAAACGGTTATGTTATGTTATCAACATAAAAGAAAGAGGAGTATATGGCATTGACAAAGGAAAAGAAGCAGAAACTGGTGAGTACCTTCCGCCTGCACGAACGGGATACCGGCTCACCCGAGGTTCAGATTGCGATTCTGACCGAACGGATTAATCAGCTGACCGAGCATTTGAAGGTCCATAAAAAGGATAAGCATTCGCGGCGCGGGTTGATCAAGTTAGTGAACGAGCGGCGCCGGCATCTGCAGTATCTGGCAAAGCATCACCAGGACCGTTACGAGAAGATTGTCGCCAGTCTCGGGTTGCGGGGTTAGGTTTATGCACCGTGTTGAGGCGGAAGTGTGTGGCCGAACCCTGCAGCTGGAGTTCGGTCGTGTTGCCCGTCAGGCGGACGGCGGGGTGCTTGCCCGTTACGGTGATTCGGTGGTGCTGGCAAGTGCGGTTTACAACAAGCAGCCGATTGAAACCTATCAGGACTTCTTTCCTCTGGTGGTTGATTACCGGGAACTGGCATATGCCGCGGGAAAGATTCCGGGTGGATTTTTCAAGCGCGAGGGAAAGCCGAGGGATAAGGAGACACTTACCTGCCGGCTGATTGACCGGCCAATCAGGCCTCTTTTCCCGGACAATTTCCGGAACGAAACGCAGATTATCGCCTATCTGCTTTCCACCGATATGGAGAATGAAAGCGAGTTTCTGAGTCTGATTGCTGCCTCGGCTGCGCTGACCGTTTCGGAAATCCCGTTCCTTGGTCCGATCGGTGCCTGTCGGGTTGGCAAGATTAACGGGCAACTGGTGTGTAATCCACCGATGAGCCAGCTGGACGAGGCGGAGATGTCAATGCTGTTTGTCGGGATTGAGGGCGACCTGATTATGACCATTGCCGGTCAGGCGCGGGAAATTTCAATTGCCGATATTGACCGCGGCTATGAGCTGGCACTGCCGGTAATCAGGCAGACGATCGCACTGCAGAAGGAGCTTCAAGCCGCGGTGGGCAAGCCGAAACTGAGTGGGGGGGGGCCGGTGGTGAGTGAAGAATTGCGGGCGGCGGTTATGGAGTTTGCTGGTGAACGGGCACGGGCAACCAATGATATTCAGGACAAGCGGAGTCGGAGTCTCGCCCGCCAGGAGCTTGCGCGGCAGACGATTGAGCGGCTGGCAGAGCAGTTTCCCGACTCGGAATCGGCAATTCAGGCGGTTTTGGAGGAAATTATTGCGAGGGATGTTCGGGACCGGATTCTGGAGCGGGAAGCACGGCTGGATGGCCGGGGGCTGGATGAGTTGCGGACGATTGAATGTGCCGTTGGTGTGCTGCCGCGGGCGCACGGGTCTGCACTTTTTACCCGGGGTCAGACGCAGTCGCTGGCAACTACGACCCTGGGGACGAAGTCGGATGAGCAGATTATTGACGATGTGGAGCTGGCAATTGAGGAGAAGAAGTCGTTTATGCTCCATTACAACTTTCCGCCGTTTTCGGTAGGTGAGGTGCGGATGCTGCGCGGACCGGGACGACGGGAAATTGGACACGGTGACCTGGCAGAGCGGGCATTGCAGGCGGTAGTGCCCAAAGAGGAGGAGTTTCCGTATACCATCAGAATCGTTTCCGACATCCTGGAGTCAAACGGCAGTTCATCAATGGCATCGGTTTGTTCAGGTTCCCTTTCACTGATGGATGCAGGTGTGCCGGTGAAGGCGGCAGTTGCCGGGATTGCAATGGGGCTGGTGAAGGATGACGGGCGCTACCGGATTCTGACCGACATCATCGGGGATGAGGACCATTACGGAGATATGGATTTCAAGGTGGCGGGCACCAAGGATGGGATTACCGCAATTCAACTGGACCTGAAACTGCGAGGCGTACCCTATTCAATTCTGCACGAGGCAATGGAACAGGCAACCCGCGCCCGGATGAAGGTGCTGGAGGTGATGAACGCCACTATTGACCGGCCGCGACCGGAAATTTCCCGGTACGCACCCCGGATTATTTCGTTTGTAATTGATAAGGATAAAATCGGGACCGTAATCGGGCCGGGCGGAAAGACCATCCGAAAGATTATTGACCAGACCAATACCACCATTGACATTGAGGACGACGGCACAGTAACAATTGCCGCTACCAATCCGGACAATCTGCAGAAAGCCAAGGAATGGATTGAGTCACTGGTGGCAGAGGTGGAAGTGGGCAAGATTTATCAGGGAACGGTTACGAGAATAATGAATTTTGGTGCGTTTGTGGAAATTCTGCCCGGTAAGGAGGGAATGATTCATATTTCTCAGCTGGGACCGGAGCGCTATCGTCAGGTGACCGATGCGGTCAAGGTTGGCGACCGGGTCTGGGTCAAGGTGGTGGAGATTGACGAGCAGGGGCGGATTAATCTTTCCCGGAAGAAAGCGATGGAGGAACGGGGGGAGATTCCGCCTTCAGACGATTCCGGCAAAACTGACCGGCGCCAGCGCTTGAGCCGTCCGCAGCACCAGAGTCATTCCGGAAGTGGCCGGGGCAGTTTACGCCAGGGACGCAGACATTAACGGTGGGCAGCGCTGAAAAAGCCGGGTCGGGAATAAAGTGAAGCGGCAAGATGGTAGCTGAAGCAACCGGTGTGTCAGCAATTGAGGCCACCCGGCTGCCGGGTGGCCTATTTGTTATTACCGAAAAGCTGCCTTACCTGCACTCGGTAACGCTTGGATTTGCCTATCGGGTCGGAGCCCGGGATGACCCGGCAGGGAGGGAAGGAACGGCGCATCTGATTGAACATATGATTTTCAAGGGAACTGACGAGCTGGACGCCAAGACGATTAACATTATTGCTGAGACCCACGGTGCCGAGTTGAACGGATGGACCGATAAGGAAGGAACCTGTTTTTATGTCCGGTGTCCGGCAGATCAGACCGGTGTGATGGTGGAGCTGATGGGCAGGATTCTTTCTGCGCCGGCATTTGCCGAAGGTGAACTGTCGAAGGAGAAAGAGGTGGTCGGCGAGGAGATCCGGGCAAGCGAGGAGGATCCGGAAACCTGTGCGCTTAATCTGCTACTGACCGCCGTATTCGGTGATGCTCCACTGGGAAGGCCGGGTATCGGGACGATTGATTCAATCAGCCGGATTAACCGCGCCGACCTGGCGGAATTCTATCAGCACCATTACGGTGCGGAGGGAGGGGTGGTGGTGGGGGTGGGGAGGGTGGAGCACGGAGAACTGGTGAAAAAACTGGCGGCGCTTGATGGCCGGAGATGCGGACCAGCACCGCGGGAACTGAGCGTGCCGGGAAAACCGGCAGTACGCACCCGCACCCGGGCAGATATTTCCCAGGTGCATTTCTGTCTGGCGGTTCCGGCATTTGCCTATAATGACCCCCGGCGCTATCGTCTTTCGGTGCTGAATACCGCACTGGGGGGCGGGGTGTCGTCAAGGCTGTTTCAGCGGCTGCGGGAAGAGGAGGGGCTGGTTTATTCAATCGGCAGTTTTGTTGAGCTTTACGAAGATGCCGGGCTACTGGGTATTTATCTTTCGGCTGAGCATCAGAAGTTACCGCGCTGCTGGGCGGTGCTCAATGAGGAGCTGAACCGACTGAGGAAAGAACGATTCACGACCGCAGAGTTCGAGCGGGCGCTGGTGATGAACCGGAGCGCGGTGCTGTTGGGGATGGAGACGCCGCTCAACCGGATGCTGAGACTTTCCCGGGGATATCTGATGCTGGGACGGGTGCAGACGGTTGAGGAGACCATTGCCGGGCTTGAAGGAGTGAAGCGGGATGAGGTCAATGAACTGATTGATGAGCTGTTTAACGGCCGTGGTTTTTATGTGAGCGCCGTCGGTCCAATCGGCGAGTCGGAGGTAAAGGAGATTATTTTTCAGAAAGGGGGCAATAATGAAGCGTGACCAGCTGCCCAGGTTGTCGGAACGGGCCAGGGTAATGCCGGCTTCACCAATCCGGCGCCTCGTGCCCTATGCCGAACAGGCAAAGGCAAAGGGAATAAAGGTTTACCATCTGAACATCGGACAGCCGGATATTGAGACGCCGAGGGAAATAATCAATGGCTACCGGCAGATTGATATCCGGGTGCTGGAGTACGGCCATTCGGCCGGTTTGCAGAGCTACATCCGTACCCTGGTTGAATATTATCACCGGGCTGGGATTGAAGTCGGGGCAGAAGAGATTCTGGTAACCACCGGTGGCAGTGAGGCAATCGCCTTTGCGCTCCAGGCGGTGTGCGACCCTGGCGATGAAATAATCGTACCCGAGCCGTTTTATACCAATTATCTGGGATTTGCAGTAATGGCGGGCGTAAGGCTCGTGCCGGTTACTACCAGCCGGGATAACGGCTTTGCGCTGCCGGAGAAAGAAAAATTTAGCCGGTTGATAACTTCCAGGACCCGGGCGATTCTTTTTTCCAACCCCGGCAATCCCACCGGCGTGATTTATACCGAGGCGGAGATGGCGCGGCTGCGTGACCTGGCGCAGGAATATAATCTGTTTCTGATCGGGGATGAGGTTTATCGGGAGTTTGTCTACGATGCGGCTCAACCGCTGAGCGTGCTGAATCTGAAGGGTATTGAGGACCGGGCGATAATGGTGGATTCAATTTCGAAACGCTATAGCGCCTGCGGCGCCCGGATTGGTTGTGTGGTTTCAAGGAACCGAGAGCTGATGGCGACGATACTGAAGTTCGGACAGGCCCGGCTTTGTCCACCAACCGTGGACCAGCTGGCAGCGCAGGAGGCGGCGAAAATTCCCCCGGCATACTTTGAGCAGGTTAAGGCTGAGTATCGCCGACGCCGGGATGTGCTGTGCGATGAGCTGGAGAAGATCCCAGGAGTAGAGTTCGTGCGGCCCAGGGGTGCGTTTTATCTGATTGCCGGACTGCCGGTTGACGATGCTGAGCGGTTCGCAATTTTCATGCTGGAACAGTTTCGGCTTGACAATGAAACGGTAATGGTAGCACCCGGGAATGGATTTTACGCCACACCCGGGCTGGGCAAAAATGAAGTTCGGATTGCCTATGTGTTGAAATGTGAGGACCTGGTGCGTGCGGTTGCGGTGCTGCGTGCCGGTCTGGAGGCATACCGGGAACAGGGGGCAAGGTAGTGGCGGTGATGAGGGAGAAGACCAGAACCAGGATTTATCTGGTGCGGAGGGGGCGGGGCGGCTGATTATGCGCGTTTGCATGGTTTCAGACAATTACTACCCTTACATCGGAGGAATTGCCGAGCATATTCACCACCTATCGGTGGAGTTGCGGCGGCGGGGACATACGGTTAAAATCCTGACGACCAAGGTTGGTGGCAAGACCCTTGCCTGTCTGGACCGGGTGCCGGATGAGGACCAGGTATTCCGGGTTGGCAGAGGGCTGATAATCCGTTCGAACAAGTCTTTTGCCCGGGTGCCGGTGGCGCTGAGACCATTTGCCCGGGTGAAGCGTTTTTTTGAAGCGGAGCGGTTTGATATCATTCACCTGCACGGTTCGCTGGCGCCGACGCTGCCGCTGGTAGCGTTGCAGGTGTCAAGGGCGATTAATGTGTTCACCTTTCATGCCAGTCACGACAAGAGTATCGGCTATGCCCTGTGCCGTTCGGCGCTGCTACCATATTTTCGGGCGATTCACGGGCTGATTGCGGTTTCAACTGCGGCCCGGGATTCAACTGCCAAGTATTTCCCCGGTAATTACCGGATAATTCCAAACGGGGTGGATGTTAATTTTTTTCATCCGGAAGTGGAACCGGTGCCCGAGTTGAATAACGGACGACCGAAGGTTCTTTTTTTAGGCAGGTTTGAACCCCGGAAGGGATTGAAGTATCTGCTGATGGCGCTGCCGAAAATCGTCCAGGAGGTTCCGGATGTCCAGCTGGTAGTGGTCGGGACTGGTCTTTTCGGCTATGCTTACCGGGATTATCTGGAAAAGGAGGTTGAGGACCATGTTTTCTGGGCGGGGTTGATTCCGGGTGAACTGCGGCCGAGATATTATCGTTCATGCGATGTTTTCTGTTCGCCGGCGATCGGGTATGAGAGTTTCGGAATTGTGCTGCTGGAGGCGATGGCAACCGCGCGGCCGGTAGTGGCTTCGGATATTACCGGTTACCGGACAGTGATGACCTCGGGCCGGGAAGGATTCCTGGTGCCGCCAAGGGACCCCGATGCCATTGCCGGGGCGATAGTGAAGCTTTTAAAGAACCCGGGACTTGCCCGTCAGATGGGTGAGGCGGGCCGGCGCCGGGCTGAGGATTTTTCCTGGGCAAATATCGCCCGGCAGATTGAGGAGTTTTACCTGGAGTTGATGGCGCGCAATCCGGTGCCCCGGGTGCATCCCGGGCCGAGGTAGAGGATGAAAGAGCGGAGTTTGTCGCGAGAAGGGCTTACCGGCACGCTGATTCCCGGCAACCGGAGTCAGTTACTGCCGGTGTTGCGGATTCCGGAGTTTGTGATTTTTTCGGTTTCGCAGGCATTTTCCCTTTTCGGTGATAAGCTGGACTATATGGCACTGCTGGCAATGATTGCCTATTTTTCCAGCCGGTTTGGCTGGGACAGTGCCAGGGCAATTTCCTATCTTTCGGTGGTGGTTGCCCTGCCGGTGGTGTTGTTCGGGCCACTTGCCGGTGTCCTGGTGGACCGGTGGGACCGGCGGAAGGTGATGGTGGTCTGCGATTCGTTTCGGGCAGTGCTGGTGGTGCTGATTCCATATCTGGCAATGCTGACCGGTCAGTTCTTGCTGGTGTATTTTCTGGCGTTTCTGGTTTTTCTGTTCGGGCTGTTTTTCAATACCGCCCGCATGGCGATTATTCCGAATCTGGTGGGTCAGGACAAGGTGCTTGGTGCCAATTCCTTCCTGAATATCATCGGACGGATTGCAACCTTTGCCGGAATGGTGCTGGGTGGACTGGTGGTTGACTGGGCGGGCTGGCGAAAGATTGGAATCGAGCCAGCCTGGACTGCGGGTTTTTACATTGACTCTTTTACCTATTTTGTTTCAGTGGTATCGCTGCTTTTTATTTTCCGGCGCCTTGCCGCGGGAGAAAGGAAATATGATAACCAACGCCCGGAGGTTGAACTTTTTATCCGGCAGCAGTCGCGGATGATTCAGAGTGTGAATGAGCTTTTAAGAGTGGTTAAGGCGCAGCCGGCGGTGCTGTTCGTTTACTGCTCAATTGTGCTGATGGTTATTCTGGGGGCGGCGGTTGTGGTGCTTTATGTGCCGGTGATTCAATCGAGCCGGGAAATGGGGGGTGTGGGGCTGGGAACCAGAGGCGTTGGTTATGTGGCAGCAATTGGTTCGGTTGGACTGCTGGTATCTTCATTGCTTTACGGCGCACTGGGGCACCGGTTCAGCAAGCACCGGGTGATACTGGTCTGTTTTCTGCTGATGGGAATGGTGGTTGCCGGTCTGGCAGTGGCAAAAACCTTTGCGCCGGTGGCACCGCTGATTTTTGTTGCCGGTCTGGCACTGTCACCGGTTTACATCGGGATGGATACCCTGCTGCACGAGTCGGTAGCCGAGGAAGTGCGGGGCAGGATTTTTTCCACCCGGGACTGGCTGCTCCACATCCTGTTTGCCATTGCCGCGCTGGTGATCGGGCAGTTGACAAACTTTTTCCCGGGCCGGCGGCTGCTGTTTGGGTTTGGGCTGCTGGTGGTTGTTGGAAGCATTGCCGGTTTTATTATGACGCGACGCCGGCAAATTGGTTAAGAAAGGAGGATTAAATATGTTTGACCCGAGAGTGGAAAGGCTGGCTCAGGTTCTGACTCATTATTGCCTGCGGCTAAAGAAAAATGAGTGGCTGGTTATGGTCGGGCCAGCCAACGCCGGGGAGCTTTACAAAGCGGTGCTGGTCGAGGCTTTAAAACTGGGGGCATATGTTACCGCCCGGATTACCATTCCGGATGCCAGCTATCTGTTTTACCGGTATGCGAGCGAGCAGCAGTTGAAATTTATAAGTCCAACTGAAAAGCTGGAAACCGAACAGGCAGATGCGATGCTTTTTGTCTGGAGTGGCTGGAATACCAGGGAGTTTACCAATATTGACCCGAGGCGGCTGGCAGTCGCTCAGCAGGCGCGCAAGTCTTTGCTCGAAACCCGGCTTAAAAGGGAGGCAGAAGGCAAATTTCGCTGGGTGGGAACTCTGTTCCCGAATGAAGCCTCGGCTCAGGATGCGGAAATGTCGCTGATTGAATATCAGGAGTTTGTCTACGGTGCGGGGATGGTTGACCGGAAGGACCCGATCGCGGAATGGAAAAAGATTTCCCGGCGCCAGCAGGCACTGGTGAGGAAACTGAACCGGTTCCGGACAATCCGGATTGTCGGTGAGGATACTGATATCAGTTTCGGGGTCAGACACCGGAAATGGATTAACTGTGACGGCCGGGTGAATTTTCCGGACGGCGAGGTGTTTACCAGCCCGGAGGAGGATAAGACCGAGGGTAAAATCCGATACCATTTCCCCGCGGTTTATTTGGGCAAGGAGGTAGTGAATGTGCGGCTGATTTTTGAAAAGGGCCGGGTGGTTGAGGCGCAGGCGGACAAGGGGGAGGACCTGTTGCGGGCGATGATTGCGACCGACGAGGGTGCGAGCCGGGTGGGAGAACTTGCTTTCGGAACCAACTACTCAATTCAGCGCTGGACCAGGAATACGCTGTTTGACGAAAAGATTGGTGGAACAATGCATGTGGCATTGGGTGCGGCTCTGCCCGAAACCGGTGGCAAAAATAAATCGGCAATTCACTGGGATATGGTGTGTGATACCAGGAAAGGTTACACGGTTTACGGCGACGGTCAGCCGATAATGAAGAACGGGAGGTTTTTGATATGAAATATCAGGCACAGCTGGATGAAATCAGCAGTCTGATTCGCTCCAGCCAGCGGAGCGAAGATGCGCAGGCACGGGTGGTAATGAGCCTGAAGAAATACTTTCCGAAGTTCAACTGGGTGGGCATATTCCGGTTTACCGGCAGGGAACTGGTGCTCGGTCCTTATCAGGGGAAAGTTCCGGCAGGATTTGAAAAGATTCCGGTCGGCAGAGGAGTCTGCGGCACGGTTGCGGTCACCATGCGCACCGAGGTGGTTCCGGATGTTGCCGCTGATGCCCGCTATCTTACCTGCTTTGACGAGACTCGTTCCGAACTGGTCGTGCCGATAATCAAAGGGGATAAACTGTGGGGAGAGATTACAATTGATGCCCGCGAACCAAACGCCTTTACCCGGGATGAGATCGAACTCATTGAAAAGACATCGCAGTTACTGAGTGAGGTGGTGTAGGTGCGAATTGAGGTCAAAAAGAAGGTGCCCAATTAATTTTAATTTTCTTGACTTTATTTTTTGGGGGCGGATAATGAGCGTAAATGAAAAAACAGGACCCCCGACAGACAAAAAAGGTAAAGCTTAAAGCCGAAGCCCGAATGCCGGCCGGACCCCAGCTGGCGTTCCGGCGGAAGAATTATCTTTTGCTCGGTGCCGGATTGCTGACCATCATTGCCGGATTCATCAGCCTGAACGCCGGCTCAATCACGCTGGCGCCGGTGTTGCTGATTTTAGGTTACTGTGTCTTGATACCGCTCGCCCTGCTCTGGAAATGAAGCGGCGCCTGCTGTCGGCTGAGGAAATCGCGCACATTATCCACCGGTTAAGTGAAGAGGTTGCCCAGAAAAATCCGGACATTGAACAGCTGGTGTTAGTGGGAATTCAGCGCCGGGGTGTGCCGCTGGCAGCGCGGCTTGCCCGCAAGCTGAGCGGGCGGACCGGGACCGAGCCGCCGGTGGGTTCAATTGACATCACCCTTTACCGGGACGACCTGCAACTGATTGCCGAGACACCGCTGGTGCGTGGGTCCAGCATCAACTTTGACATTAACGGTCGCCGGGTGGTGCTGGTGGATGATGTGATATTTACCGGCCGGACGGCGCGCGCCGCCCTGACCGAACTGCTGGACTTCGGTCGGCCGCAGGTGGTCCAGCTGCTGGTGCTGGTGGACCGGGGCCACCGGGAGCTGCCGATTCAGCCCGATTTTACCGGCCTCCGGATTGAGACGGAGCGTAATGACCTGGTGGACATCTTTTTGAGCGAGGTCGACGGCCGGGATGAGGTGCTCATCACCCGGCGGAGCGGAGGCGGATGAAAACTGCGGGGCTGAAGCATCTTTTAGGTATCAGCGAACTGACCACCGAAGAAATTCAGACGATTCTCGAGCAGGCAAGAAAATTCCGGGAGGTGCTGGACCGGCCGATTCCGATTGTGCCGGCACTCCGGGGCAAGACCATTGTCAATTTATTTTTTGAGCCGTCAACCAGAACGGTGACCTCCTTTACCCTGGCGGCAACCCGGCTTTCTGCTCAGTGTTTGAACTTTTCGGTCGTCGGCTCTGCCACCAGAAAAGGCGAGAGTCTGCTGGATACCGTTGCGAACATTGAGGCGATGAGGGTTGATGGTGTGGTGGTGCGCCATTCTGCCGCCGGGGTGCCCCAGTTTCTGGCACAACGGGTTAACTGCTTTGTGGTCAATGCCGGCGACGGCTGTCATGAGCATCCGACCCAGGCGCTGCTGGACTGCTATACCCTGCGGGAACGGCTCGGTTCACTATCAGGCAGGCGGGTGCTGATTGTCGGTGACATTGCCCATTCGCGGGTTGCCCGATCCAGCATCCTGTGTCTGAACAAACTCGGTGCCCGGGTGGCGGTGTGCGGACCGCCCACGCTGATACCGCCCGGTATTGCCGGGTTGGGCTGTGAGGTTTTTTACCGGCTGGACCGGATATTGTATGAGGTGGATGTGGTTCAGATGCTCAGACTGCAGACCGAACGGATGAACAGCAATTTTATGCCGAGCCTGAGAGAGTACCGCCAGTTTTACGGTCTGACCCGGGAACGGTTGATGAAACTGCGTGCCGAGGTGGTGATTATTCATCCCGGTCCGGTAAACTGGGGTGTGGAGATGGATTATGATGTCCGGGAGCTGCCCCAGAGTCTGATTCTGAACCAGGTGAAAAACGGGGTGGCGGTCCGGATGGCGGTCTTGTATCTGCTGGCGTCGGGCCGGGGGCTGCTGAATGGAGAAGGCAATGAGTAAAATCCTGTTTGCCGGCGGCAGGGTGATTGATCCAATTAGCGGCAAGGTTAAAAAGGCGGATGTGCTGGTGGCGGATGGCAGAATCAAGGCGGTGGCGCCGAAAATCAAGGCTGATGATGCCCGGGTAATTGACTGCCGGAACCGGTATCTGGCACCGGGTTTCATTGACCTGCACTGCCATCTGCGCGAACCGGGTGAGGAGATTAAAGAGACGATTGCTTCCGGCTGCTGGTCGGCGTTCTGTTCCGGTTTTACTCAGATTTGTCCGATGCCCAACACCAGTCCGGCGATTGATTCCGAGGCACTGGTCCGGTTTGAACTGGAGATGGCAGCAGCGGCAAAGGCGGCACGGATAATTCCGGTTGGCGCCTGTACCAAAGGGCGGCAGGGCCGGGAACTGGCAGAACTGGGGGCAATGGCGCAGGCGGGGGCAAGGGCGATTTCTGATGACGGCAGCTGGGTGAGTGATGCCGGACTGATGCGCCGGATAATGGAATATGCCACCACTTTCAATCTGCTGGTGATGAGCCACTGTGAGGTGCCGGAACTGGTGAGCGGTCCGGCGGATGAAGGGCTGACCGCCAGCAGGCTCGGGCTGCGCGGTTCACCGGCGGTTGCCGAGGCGATTGCGGCAATGCGCGACATTATGCTGGCGGAGTTGACCGGTGTCCGGTTGCACATCTGCCATGTTTCCAGCCGGCTGACAGCGGAGGTGCTGCGCTGGGGAAAGTCGCGCGGGATAGAGGTTACTGCGGAAACCTGCCCCCATTACTTTACGCTCACCAGTGAAGCGCTAAAAGATTACAATCCGAACCTGCGGGTGAACCCGCCCCTGCGCAGTGAAGCAGACCGGAAGGCGATTATCCGGGCGCTGGCGGATGGGACAATTGATGCCATTGCCACTGACCACGCACCGCACAGTGCCGAGGAAAAGGAGCGGGAGTTTGAATCGGCTGCGCCGGGGATGATCGGATTTGAGACCGCCTTCAGCCTGAGTTACGAGCAACTGGTCCAAAAAAGGGTGCTGACTCTGCCGGAACTGATTGCCCGGTTCACCGTTGTGCCGGCAGCCATTCTCGGTATCGAACCGCCGCAAATCGTGAGTGGTGCTGAGGCAAATCTGGTGCTGATTGATACCGATTTGAAATGGGAACTCACCCGGGCAAGAATCTATTCCCGCTCCGCTAACACTCCGTTTCTCGGCCGGATGATGCAGGCAAAAGTGGTGGCGACGGTTCTGGGTGAGAACAGTTACTTTGACCCCGAACTGACAAAAGGTTGAGCGTATCAGTGCTGATGCTGGTGCTGGCAATCAGCACCATTCCCGATTCACTGCCAGAAATTCATGCCCGTTTTACCCGGGTGCCACCGGTAATTGATGGCATACTTGAGGAGGTGTGGCAGGATGCAGATTCAGCAGCCGGGTTTAGCCAGCAGACTCCGGAAAATGGCCAGCCAGCGAGCGAGTCAACCACCGTATATCTGCTTTACGACCATAACAACCTGTATGTTGCCTTCCGCTGTCCGGTCAGCGACCTCACCCGGGTATGCGACCGGCTGAGTGAAGAACCGGACGGGGTCCGGTTGCTGATTGACACCTTTGACGACAACACCACCTGTTACAGTTTTGCGGTCGGATTTAACGGTGTGGAGAGCACTTACCGGGTAACCGGTGACGGGGCGATGGCTGAGAACTGGGATGGGGTGTGGTGGTCTGCGGTCCGGAAATATGACCGGGGTTATGCGGTTGAACTGGTAATTCCGTTTAAGAGTTTGCGTTACCCCACCACCACCAAAGAATGGGGAATTGATTTTGGCAGATATGTGGTCAGCCGGGGTGAACGGTCGTTCTGGTCACGGCACGAAATAACCGGTTTTAAGGTTTCCAATATGGGCCGGCTCATCGGCATCTCACCCCCGCGTCAGCGGCCGGGTTTAGCGGTGTATCCGGTCGGGTTGGTGCGGCAGGAAAAGTCGGGCAGTGAGCAAACAGGCTGGCAGGACCGGGTGGCTGTGGAGGCCGGGGTTGACTTTGCCTGGGCGCCAACTCCGAGCGGAAATCTGCAGCTGACCGTGCTGCCGGACTTTGCCCAGATTGAAGCGGATCCGTATCAGGTGAACCTCTCCCGGTATGAGTTGTGGCTGAGCGAGCGCCGGCCGTTTTTTGTTGAGGCGGTTGAGACCTTTGGGGGTTCTAATCAGCCGGTTAAGATATTTTACTCCCGGCGGATTGGCAGGCCACTGCCGAGCGGCAAGGTGGTACCGATTCTAAGTGGTATCAAATGGACCGACCGGTTCAGCCGGGGTCAGTACGGATTACTGGGGGTTCTGACCGGCGAATGCGAGAATGAGCCTCAAAGTTTTTATTCTGTGCTGGCGGTCCGGCACCAGCTGTTAACCAATTCGGAACTGGGATTAATTTATGCCGGCAAGGACAATCCACTTTTTTCCAATCACGGGGTCGGGCTGGATGCGGTATTCCGCTCCCGGCGGTTCAGCAGCCGGATTTTCACTGCTGGCAGTCAGTTTGGCGAAAGTCTGGACTATGCGCTGAGCCTGGAAGGCGGATATCAGTCGGAATTTTTTACCGGCAGTTTCACCCTGCGCCAGATTCAGCCAAAGTTCAATATGAATGGCCCGGGCTATACCACCTGGCGCGGTCAGTATGGCAACTTTTATGCCGGTCCGGTGATTTACAACCGGGGACCGTTCCGCTATGCATCGGTTTTCCCCGGGGTGGAGATTCAACGGGAATGGAATTATCCACCCGGCACCTTAACCGCTACCGGCTTTATCAACAGTTCAGGGGTCTTCAAAGACCAGGAGCAGCTCACGGTCTGGAGCGGCTATGGTCAGGACTGGGCGCTGGCAAGGTTGTTTCGTTATGGCTACGCTGGACTGTATTTTGCCACTGATTACCGCCAGCCATTTTCCCTTTCCTTCTTTGCCAATTACCATACCCGGACCGCCAATTACCGCCGGGGAGTGATTGCACCGGTCTATCAGGTGCAGGTGAACCTTCAGCAGCGACTCGGTGACCGTTGCCTGATCTCAATGGGCAATAACTTCACGGTGGAGGCAGATTCGCTCGGCAGGGTTAACCCCAGACAGGATCTAACCGGCGTGCTCCGGCCTGGAATTGAGTACCGATTTACTGCCCGGGCTTCGGTCGGGCTGACGCTGGAAACGGTTATGAGTTACCATCCGGAAGTGGACCGGGTGTCAGCCCAGAACTCACTTTTCGGGCTCTATTCCTGGACCTTTGCCCCGCGCAGCACCTTTTATTTTGCCACCAACTGGTCCTGGACCGGTGCCAGCCTGAGCACAATTTTCGTTGCCAAAATCAGGTATCTGGTGAATATCTGATTTCGGGCGCCGTCTCCGGGATTGAGCGGGCAGCGCGCTGGTGGAGCTCGGCAAGAAACCGGACAATCCGCCAGTCGGTAAAGATATGCTCCTTTTTCACCGGCCGGGTCAGGGCAATGCCGCCGAAACTGGTGCAGCGGGAAAGCGCCACATAAACCTGGCCCGGAGCAAATGTTCCAGAACCGAGGTCAATAATCACCCGGTCAAAGGTCTTGCCCTGGCTTTTGTGAATGGTGACCGCCCAGGCGAGCCGGAGCGGATAATGGGTGAAAGTGCCCAGCACCTCGGTTTCAATCTCGCGGCGGTGCTCATTGTAGCGGAAGTGAAAAATCTCCCAGGTGAAAGGGGCAACCAGTGCCTGGTTTCGGTCCTGAAACTGGACAGCGATCAGCTCGGAGTCCTCATCCGGGTCATAGATGATATCCTTGACCCGGCCAAGGGTGCCGTTGACCCACCGGCCCTTCGGGTCATTGGTCAGCATCATCACCTGGGCACCCGGCTTCAGGGTCAAAAGATAATCGGTCGGATAGGAGTTGCGGTCAAAACTGCCGCTGATGGTCGCTGAAAACTGCCAGGTTTTACCGGGCAGACGGGCGAGATAATGATTATTAATCCGGGCAGCCGCTTCGTTTCTGGTGGTCAGATAGACAACAAAATCGTCAGCGGTCGGATTCAACTGGACTCCGACCCGGCTGTTCAAAAGTGCCAGGCCCGGTTCGGTGATGGTATTAGTGCGAATCTGATTCAGCAGTTCAATGAACTCCGCATCCTGCTGTCGGTAGACCTTTTCCAGTTGCACAAACTCAAACTTCAGGTCCTGAAACACATCGGCGTCAAAAAAGTAGGGGCTTGAATAATGGGTGCAAAAGAGCGGTTGTTCCTGAGCGGTAACCACCGGCGGCAGCTGATACAAATCGCCAATGAAAATCATCTGCACCCCGCCGAAGGGCTGGTCCGGTTGAGTGCGGTTCAGCCGCAGAAACCGGTCAACACAGTCCAGGAGGTCAGCACGCACCATTGAGATTTCATCAATCACGATTGTCTCCACCTGCTCATAAATCCGGCGCGATTTCTTCGGCAGGCGCCGGACCTTCTGGACGGTGATGTCTGGTTTGAACCGGAAAAACGAGTGAATGGTCTCGCCCCGGACATTAAGTGCGGCGACACCGGTCGGTGCCAGCACCACCACCCGCTTATGCGTATGGGTGCGGAAATACTCCAGCAGGGTGGACTTGCCGGTCCCGGCGCTGCCGGTAACAAACAGATGCTGCCGGCCTGATGTCATCAGTTCCAGCGCGCGCCGGAACCCGGGATTGAGTTCAATCTTCAAAACCGGTGGTCCCTACTTCACATCTTCAGCCGGACCCGGCTTCATAAATCGGTTACCACCCAGATGATAAATCAACTGTGCCCTTTCCGGATCCCACTGCCCGTTATCAAATAACCCGCGCTCGGCTTCGGCATAAAGCACCTCGCCGAAGAACATAATGTGGTCGCCAACCTCCACCCGGTCAACCACCCGGCACTCAATCGCACCGATGCACTCCCTGATTTTTGGCGTCTTCAGTAGTTGCTGCGCCGGCACCCGTGTCAGCCCGGCGCCGGCAAACTTGTCAACATCCCGGCCCGAGTGGGTGCCGCAGAAAAGCATCGCTGGCAGCAGTTGCCAGTCCGGGATATTCACCACAAACTCGCCCGACTTTTCAATCAGTTCACAGGAAAACCGGGACCGGCCAACCGCAATTGCCAGTGCCGGCGGCTGAAACGACACCGGACAGTGCCAGGCGATGGTAATGATACTGGACTTATCCTGCCAGGTGCATGAGACCATTACGACATTACCGGAATTGATCAGCCGGTTTGCCTGACTGAGCGGGATTTCAACCTTCATA
>JBAMLV010000018.1:0-139308 GCA_039793395.1 bacterium
AACAATCTAAAGGTAGAATTAACTGAAAATGATAAATATAAGTTATATAGAGAGAATAAAGTTGCAAAGTATTTAAGCACAGGGGAGAAAAATATAATTGCTCTTATTTACTTTTTTGCAAAATTAGATGAAACTAACTTTGATTTCAGAAATTCAATAATTTTTATTGATGACCCGGTTTCAAGCCTTGATTCAAATCATTTGTATGGTATGTATGGATTTATATGCGAAAAATTTAAAAGTTGTGGACAACTTTTTATTACTACCCATAACTACGAATTTTTAAATTTGTTAAAAGATTTTAAAAAATATGATTTAAGGTCTAACGATTACAGAAGAGCGGATGGTTCAAATCCACAAGGAGCTCTGTATCTCATAAAAAAGACACAACAAGGGACATCAATTCAAAATTTACCTCCTGTTCTCGAAAAACATAAAGGCGAATATAATTACCTTTTCAGTATATTAGATGAATTTAAGAACAGTAGAGATAAAAGTAACTTCGAAATGCTATTCATCTTGCCTAATATCATTAGAAGATTTTTGGAGCAGTATCTTAATATGAAATATCCAGATGGAAAAACACGAAGTAAAGATATAAAAGACAAATTTAAAAAATTCGCCGATAGCATAGACGAGGCAAAAATTATTAAGGTATTAAAACTTATAGACGAGCATTCACATGAAGAAGTTTTGGAGCATAGCAAAAGAATCCCTGATTTATCAGAGATAGAGGATTGCATTTCCTTTATTATGGAACTGTTGAATAATAAGGATAGCCAACATCTTGAAGCATTAAAAGCGAGCTTAAGATGATACCCATAGTTAAACAGATACAATGCTTTGTCTCCCAAATCCTCTCCCTCAATTCCCCTTCTGTGAAGGGGTGGACGCCAAAGGCGGACGGGGTAGTTGAAGACACCCCTCTAAAAGAGGGGAATGAGGCAAAAGTAAAAGGACTTGAAGAAGAAATTGACCAACTGGTTTATAAACTATATGATTTAACAGAGGAAAAGATAAAAATAATTGAAGTAAGTTAGAGATAAAAAGTTTTTTGATGCCCTTGGCTTGATAGAAGAAGAACGAAAAGAAGTAGGGGCGAATAATCATTTGCCCATTGTAAAAAACAGATTAGAAAAAGCAAAGAGTGTGTAAAGAAGTGAAATACGACCTTGATAAACATTATAGACGTTCCATACGATTAAAAAATTACGATTATTCACAACCTGGGTCGTATTTTGTCACGGTTTGCACAAAAAACCAAAGATGTGTGTTTGGGGAAATTGTGGACGGTTTGATAACATTAAATGATGCAGGGCAAATTGCGCAGAAATGTTGGTTAGAAATTCCAAATCATTTTCCCCATGCAACATTGGATGAATTTGTAATAATGCCTAACCATTTGCATGGAATCATTATTATCAATGATGTAGGGGCGAATGATCATTCGCCCCTACTGAGATATAATATTTCCACAGTTGACTTTGGTCCGGGAAAATGTTATTTTTTGAGTGCACGAGCTGGAGTGCAGGATGTAAAAAGCCGTAAAGTCAAAAAGGAGGTATGGATGAAACGGTTTTGGGTCATAACCGGACTTATCCTCAGTTTTGTTCTGGCTGAGGGTGTTAATCCGGCTGATACTCCGCTGAATCTGAGCCGGGGTAAGCCGGGGGCTGGCGGTAAGGGGCAGGAGTTTTCCGGAGACGACGGTTCGTTTGGTATGGTCTGGACTGCGCGGCAGAGTGCACCGGCACCAGGACGATACTGGTGTCCGGGAACCGGGGTGGTGCGGGATACCATCTATTTTCTGGGGGGCAGGACCGATTATGGCGGCGGGAATACCAATTCCACCCGGACCATCTGGGCATATGTGCCAGCAGAAAATAGCTGGATAACCACCGGTCTGCCGACTTTGCTGGTACCGCGGCGTGCCGGTGGTGGCGGTAGAATCGGGAATAAAATCTATGTGGCGGGCGGTCGGGATTCCACCCATACCACGCTGGCAACCTGTGAGGAGTTTGATGTTGACACCAAGACAGTGTCTCCGAAAGCGAGTATGCCGGGAGCGTGCTGGGCTTGTGCCTCGGCGGTGGTAAATGGGAAACTGTATATCATCGGTGATGAGAATAATTCCGGTAATACCTATGAGTATGACCCGGTTAATAATCAGTGGAGTGTGAAGGCGACACTGCCGGTGGGTAGAGGCTGGGCTGCAGGCGCCGGGGCACAGGGCAGGGTTTATGTGTTTGGCGGTAGTGATGCGAGCGGTAATACCCTTTCCGACTGCTGGGAGTTTGACCCGGTAAACAATACCTGGACCCAGAAGGCAGCGATGCCCGGACCACGGATCTATCATACCGCGGTTGCCTATAATGATACCTTGATTTTTGTACTCGGGGGTTCACCAGATGGCGCTGCGTATGCCGACAGTGTGGTTTACTGTTATAATGTGCTTGCGAATACCTGGAGTGCGGGAGCACCAATGCCGAGCGCCCGGGGCTGGTTGATGGCAAATCAGGTGGGCGGAGCGATTTATGCCAGTTTCGGTTCGGATGCGCAGACGCCGACCTTTTTGACGGTGAATGAGATGGCACAGTTTGTTGAGCATGATGTTGGGGTGGTGCGGGTGGCACCGGCGCGCCGGACCCTACCGAATCGGCAGGCGGTGTTTAAGATGCTGGTGCGGAATAATGGCGAAGTTAGTGAGGATTTCAGCACCCATCTGGTGGTCTATGACTCAATTGCGGGCGGGAATGTGATTGACCTGGAGCGGTCGGTCAGTGGTCTGGCACCGGATGACACGGTCTGGGTGGTTTTTGATTCGCTGGTGCCGGTGAGCGGGAATGTGTATCTGGTGACTGCGAGTGTGGCGTTGAGCGGTGATGAAAATCCGTTGAATGACACCCTGCGCACCCGGGTTGAGGTGCGGATTGGCAGTGACCCGGACGGGTTCGGGTATATCTATGAGTCCACGCAGGAGTCGGGCGATACGGTGCGGTTTTTCTGGATTGACCCGAGCGCGGGCACACCGATTACGGCCTGGACTCCGAATGCGGATGATGGTTATTCGGTGCGGACCCTGCCGTTTACCTTCCGTTATTATGACCAGTATTTGAATAGCATCAATATCTGCACCAACGGTTTTCTTGAGACCAGCACGCTGACCAACTTTAGCAATACCCCATTTCCAACGGCAATTACCAATCACATCGCTCCGTGGTGGGATGACCTGGACCTGCGGACTTCGGGCACGGTTTACCAGTATAATGACCCGGCAGGAAATTTTGTGGTGTTTGCCTGGGTGAATGTCCCGCGTTACGGTGCACCGTCTGAAACTCAGACCTTTGAGGTGGTGCTTGACCGGCAGGGGGTAATCCGGTTTAATTATCTGTCAATGAACGGAACGCTCAATGCCAATACGGTGGGAATTCAGGGACTGCTGGGAGCAAACAACTGGTATCACCAGTATGTTTATGACGGCACACCGGTAAATCACATCGTTGACGATTCGGTAGCGATTGTGTTTTACTATCCGCCGTATCTCGGAGTTGAGGAGTTGAAGGCGCCGGTGTTGAGTCCGGGGCGGTTGCCGGATATTACCACCTGCCGGGAACTGGTGGTGCCGGCAGAGTTTGCGAATGGGCTGGTAACCATCTATGACGCCAGCGGCCGGGTGGTGCAGGGGACTGGACCGACGAGCCGGGTTGACCTGCGCGGTCTGCCGGTGGGGGTGTATGTGGTCCGGCTGGAGAACCGGAACGCGGTTCAGATGCAGAAACTGGTGGTGATAAAGTGAGTCTAAATATAATAAGGAGGAATTGATGGCAAAGAAGCAAGCCGGCGACATTCTGTATTGTGAGCAGTGCGGCATTGAGGTGATGGTGACCAAGGAGTGCGGTGTTGAGGAGTGCGAGATTTACTGCTGTGAAAAGCCGATGAAGAAAAAGAAGAATGATGAACCGTCCCGACGGTATGGCTGTTGCGGCGGGTCCGGCTTCTGAACGCTGAAGAAGTAAAAGGTGGAGCGTGCCCGATACCGGTTCGGTATCGGGCACTTTTTGTTTGATTTCGGACAGAACCGGGCTATGGTGTAAATGATGAAGCACAGGGAGCCAGCCGGGTTCCGTCCCGGGGTAGCACAGTTGATTGATGTCAATCTGAATCGGCTGACCGAGGGGTTGCGGGTGATTGAGGACCTTATCCGGTTCCGGATGGAGAGCAGATCGCTTTTGGCTCAAATCCGGAGTATCCGGACAACGCTGGGGGTGCGGCTGGCGCCGTTGCGCCGGGCGGTGATTGAGTTCCGCCGGAGTGGAGAGGATGCCGGCCGGTCAGACCGGTTTGACCGGATGCGGCGAAAGAGTCTTGAGGATGTGTTGCTGGCAAATTTTAAGCGGGCTGAGGAGGCGACGCGGGTGCTGGAGGAGCTTTTCCGGCTGGAGCAGGCACGGGGCATCAGTTCACCGGTGAACTTTAAGCAGTTGCGGTTCCGGCTTTACAGTCTGGAGCGGCGGGCGGTCCGGCAGTTGCGGGGCAAAGGGCTTGACTTGGAGGGGTGAGGTTCTATACTTCTGCAAGCGGCGAGGAGTAAATTTAATGGAGGATTTATGGCAAAGGAAGAAAAGGTCAAGGCATTGACCAGCGCCTTAGGACAGATTGAAAAGCAGTTCGGTAAGGGTGCGATTATGCGCCTGGGTGAAGAGGGCGCGGTCGTGGAGATTGAGGCAATTCCTACCGGTTCCATCGGGCTGGACGCAATTCTGGGTATCGGCGGTGTGCCCAAGGGCAGGATAGTTGAGATTTTCGGACCGGAGTCTTCGGGTAAGACCACACTGGCACTGGAAATCATTGCCCAGTGTCAGCGGCTGGGGGGGACCGCGGCATTTATTGATGCCGAGCATGCCCTGGACCCGAAATATGCGGAGAAACTCGGGGTGAATTTGAGGGAGCTTTTAGTATCCCAGCCCGATTCTGGAGAGCAGGCACTGGAGATTGCCGAGACCCTGACCCGGTCCGGCGGACTGGACCTGTTTGTCATTGATTCGGTGGCAGCGCTGGTGCCCCGGGCGGAAATTGAGGGGGAAATCGGGGATTCTTTTGTCGGGGTGCAGGCACGGCTGATGTCGCAGGCATTGCGTAAACTTGCCGGTGTTATTTCCAAGTCCAAAACCTGTGCCATCTTTACCAATCAGATTCGCCAGAAAATCGGGGTGATGTTCGGCAATCCGGAGACGACCACCGGTGGTCTGGCATTGAAGTTCTATGCGACCGTCCGGCTGGATGTGCGCCGGGTGGCGGCACTGAAGAAGGGGGAGCAGGTTATTGGCTCCCGGACCAGGGTGCGGGTGGTGAAGAACAAGATTGCACCACCGTTTCGCGAGGTGGAGTTTGATATCATCTATGGTGAAGGGATTTCCCATGCCGGCGAGCTGATTGACCTGGGTAGCGAGCACGGGGTGATTGACAAGTCCGGCGCCTATTATTCTTTTGGTAATATCAAGCTTGGCCAGGGCCGGGAGGCGACGCTGGAGTTTCTTAAGAGTCATCAGGATGTGGCACAGAAGATTGAACTGGCGTTGCGGGGTAAGCTGAAACTGCCCATGCCCAGGGTCCGGGATGAGGATAACCGCACTCCGACCGCAAAGAAGAAGTAAGAAGCGGCTCTCGGTATTTGTTGACGGCGAGTTCGCCTGTTCGCTGGACCGGGAGACGATTGCCCAGTTCCGGTTGAAGGAGGGGCAGCGGGTTGACGCCGGTCTGCTGGAACAGGTTGTTTTAGAAGAGCAGTTCCGGCACTGCCGGGATTACGCCTTCCGGCTTCTTTCGTATCGGGCACGGAGTGAACAGGAGTTGCGGGAACGGCTTAGCAGTAAGGGTTACTCACCGGCGGTGATTGAGCGGGTGCTGGACCGGTTGAAGGAACTGGCGATTGTTGATGACCGGAAACTTGCTCGTGAGTATGTGGCGGCAAGGATTGGGGTCGGGCACCGGGGTAAATTTCGGGTCGAGCAGGAACTGCGGAAAAGGGGGATTGACCGGGAGAAGATTGCTGAGGCAATGCATGGTGCACCGGATGAGGTTGAGGCGGCACGGCTGGTGCTGGAGCATTACCTGCCACGTTATCGCCGGCTTGACGAAACCACCCGCAAACGCCGGCTTTACGGGCTGCTGGCACGCCGGGGGTTCTCTATTGAGACGATTGAACAGGTGCTGTTTCGTTCCGGGTTAGCCGATTAAAAATTGATGAAGACCCTGGGGGAGTTTTACCGGGAGAAGGTGCTCACTTTTCCGGAGCGGGTGACCCGGCAACTGCCGGTGGTGCGCGATCAGGAGGAGCAGGGGCGGGTGGAGCGGCGGCTTTTTGGCTGGTGTCTGGTGGTGCAGAATAAGGAAATTCCGTGTGGGTCCGAGGCGGAAGCCCGGTTTCTGAAGCTGTGTGGGGAGCTGGGGATGAGCCGGGTGGAGGTGCCGGCGGATGAGCGTTATCTAAGTTCAATTCTGCCGGAGTTTGAACGGCTGAAGGCAGGGGTTGACGAGATAATGAACAGTTATCTTGCCGGGGTTGACAGTCTCAGGGTGCGGCACCGGGTTTATGCCCGACTGCTGGAGGGAAAGGTCAAGCTGGAGCGGACCGGGAAAAGGAGATGGAGGCAAAGGTAGCGGTTCGGGGAATGGCAGTAGTTGCCGAAAATCGGATTTATTGGTAAAATCGGATGTTATGAATCATCGGGAATTGCGCCGGACTTTTCTTGAGTTCTATGCTCAGCGGGAGCATAAGATTGTGCCCAGTTCGTCGTTAATCCCGCGGGATGACCCGAGTTTGTTGTTTACCAGTGCGGGGATGGTGCAGTTCAAGGCACTCTGGGCTGGTGCGGTGGAGCTGCCTTATAAGCGCGCCTGCTCAATTCAGAAGTGTCTGCGGGCATCGGACCTGGAGCGGGTGGGTAAAACCCCGCGGCACTGCACCTTTTTTGAGATGCTGGGCAATTTTTCGTTTGGTGATTACTTTAAAGCCGAGGCAATTCCCTGGGCATGGGAGTATCTGACCAGGGTGGTGAAGCTTGACCCGGCACGGCTTTATGTTTCGGTTTATCGCGAGGATGAGGAGGCGTTTGCGGTCTGGCATCAGGTGGTCGGACTGCCAGAATCCAGAATCTACCGTCTGGGGGAGGAGGACAATTTCTGGGGTCCGGCAGGCGGAACCGGGGCGTGTGGTCCCTGTTCAGAGATTTATTGCGACTTAGGACCGGAGTTTGGTTGCGGAAAGGAGAGTTGCGGTCCAGGGTGTGACTGCGACCGGTTCAGTGAGATTTACAATATTGTTTTTCCACAGTTTAATCAGTTACCGGACGGTGCCCGGGTGCCGCTGAAGAATCGGGGAATTGATACCGGAATGGGGCTGGAGCGGCTGGCAATGGTTTCCCAGGGGAAGAAAAGTATCTTTGAGACCGACCTTTTCAGTCCGATTGTCCGGGTGATTGAGGAGTTACTCGGTCTGGAGTTGAATGCCGATAACCGCCAGTTGTTCTATGTGGCAGCGGACCACAGTCGGGCATTGACCTTTGCCATCGCTGATGGGGCAATTCCGTCCAATGAGGGCCGGGGTTATATTCTGCGCAATATTCTGCGCCGGGCGCTGCTTTTTGCCCAGCGGCAGAATGTCAGCGAGCCGTTTCTGTTCCGGGTTGCGGGAGCGGTGGTGGAGTTGATGCGGCAGTGGTATCCGGAGCTGGGGGCAAAGCGGGAGCAGATCGCGCTGATTATCAGAGCCGAGGAGGAGCGGTTTCTGCGCACGCTGGATGCCGGACTGGAGAAGTGGGCGGAGGTGGTCAAAAGTTACCAGTCAAGCGGTGTTATTCCCGGTGAGGAACTTTTCCGGCTGCATGACACCTATGGGTTTCATATTGAACTGGTGGCAGAACTGGCAGCCGAAGCCGGTTTGCAGTTGGACCGGAGCGGGTTTGAGCGGGCGATGCAGGAGCAGCGGGAGCGGAGCCGGAAGGCAAGTTTTATTGCCGCCGGGAAGGAGGCGGCACCGGTGGCAACAAAGTCGCCGGTGGTGTGTGAGTTTGTCGGTTATGATGAGGAGGAGATTGAGACCGAACTGGTGAGTTTCAGCCGGCTGGAGGATGGCAGTTATGAGCTGTTGCTGGCGCGCACTCCGTTTTATGCCGAAAAGGGCGGGCAGGTCGGAGATACCGGCAGGGTGGTGGGCGAGGGGTTTGAGTTTGAGGTTCAGGACAGTTATTACCGGCATGGGGTAAGGCTGTTGCGCGCGGTGCTGAAGTCGGGGGAGCCGCAGACTGGCACGGTGTTTGCCACCATTGACCGGGAGCGGCGCCGGGAGATTGAACGGGCGCATACCGCTACCCATCTGCTGCATGCTGCGCTGCGCCGGTTGATTGGCGATTATGTAAAGCAGGAGGGTTCGCTGGTTCTTCCGGGGCGGCTGCGGTTTGACTTTTCGGCGTTTGAACCGCTGAAGCCGGACCAGATTGGTGCGGTTGAGGCGCTGGTTTACGAGCAGGTTATCCGGGATGTAACCGTTGAGCGGCTGGTGGATGTGCCGCTGGCAGAGGCGAGGCGGATGGGCGCACTGGCATTTTTTGGTGAGGAGTATGGGGAGCGGGTGAATGTGCTGAAAATTGGTGATTTTTCAATTGAGCTGTGCGGCGGCACGCATCTGCGCCGGACCGGGGAGATCGGTATGTTCCGGATTGTTGCCGAAACCGGAGTGGCAGCCGGAATCCGGCGGATTGAGGCGCTGGTTGGTAGACAGGCGTTTGAGCGGGTCAAAGCCGAGCGGGCAACGCTGGACCGGCTGGCAGAGGAGCTGGGGGTGAGTGAAAGTGGACTGGTGAAACGGGTGGCGGCACTGAATGAGGAGGTTCGGCACCTCAGTTCCCGGATTAGGCAGTTGTCAAATCAGCTGGCACGGCAGGAGGCGGACCGGCTGGTTGCTGGTGCGGCGGAGGAGAACGGTGTCCGGCTGATGGTCGGTCATTATCCATTTTTTGAGGTTGATGAATTGCGAGTAATTGTTGACCGGGTGCGTGAGCTTTCAGGTACCAGTTATGCCGGACTGCTGACCGGTGCCGTCAGTGGCGGGCGGTTGAGGTATGTGGTTTTTGTCAGTCCTGATTTGCAGTCCAGGGTGCCAGCCGGGAAACTGGCAAAGGTGGTTGGTGCGGCGCTGGGTGGTGGTGGCGGTGGTCGGCCGGAAATTGCTGAGGGCGGGGGCGCGCTTGACCGGTTGAGTGCGGGGCAGGAGGTTTTCCGCCGGGAGGTTGGAGGCTTAGGGAGTCCGGTTTAGATTCCGGATTCGGGCGCAGGCAGTGCCAGCTGAATGATTTTTCTTATCAGTTCGCGGCGTTCAATGGTATCGGAATTGTATTCGGGCAGCAGGTCGTATTCCCGGGTCAGATAATCGGGCCAGGCATAGGGCTGCTGGGTCATAAAGTCCAGTGCCTTTACCCGGTCATCATCCGCGAGATAGCGCCGGACCTGCTTTTCCATTTCCGGATAAATCGGCAGGTAGCAGGAGAGGGTCATTGTGTAACGGTCAAGGGTTACAGGTCTGCCTTCACTTACCAGCACCACCAGTTCCATCCGATCCGGGGTGAACCGGTTTTGACGCAGTCGGCTGAGCAGGTATTTTGCTTCTGCCGGGCTGAGGTCGGTGTCGGTGCCGATGATGGCAAAGAATCGCTTAATCAGGAGGTCACCAGCCCGGGTGCCGGTCAGGGGCCAGAGGCGCCAGACAATCGTTTTGATGAAATTCAGGGTGTTGCGGCAACGGTCGAGGTCGTCGTATTTGAGGTGGTTGCGCTGGCGCACGAATTTGAGTGCCTGGTCCGGGTCGCACAGCTGGAGACCGCCGAGCCGGACCGGACCGATGAAACGGGTGATGAAGGCAAAGAGCATCCGGAAGGTGTCAAAATCAAGGGCAATGAAGCGGTGTATCCGGATGCCGAGCAGGTTTTCCACGGTCCGGCGCAGCAGCGGCGCACCACCGAGGGCAAAGGTGTGGGTCAGTTTTTCCATCCGGTGAAAATCGGTGGGCGTAGCGGCATTGGTGATGCCGGGTACTTCAACCAGTAAATCGCGGGGCAGGGCAAAAAGGTTCAGCCGGTTGAGTTTGAAGTTCAGATGGGCGACGATGACGATGTCCGAATGGGCAATTTTTTCCCGGGGGATGCGGGTTCTGCCGCCGTGGTCCTGAGCCGGGTTCAAAGCACGGGCATCCTTGCCGATTAAAAGGATGTTGAACTCATCGGCAGTATCAGTCAGGGTGGCTGGAACCGGGTAACCGGTGCGGGGTAAAAACAAAAACAGCACCGCACCACCGGCGAGCAGGAGCACAATGCCAGGGACAATCAGCAGCAGGCGCCAGATTTTCCGGAGTGCCATTGTCAATCGGTGACCTTCAGCCGGATAGGATAACCGGTGAACCGGAACTGGTGGCGGAGTAAATTGATAACGAACCGCTGATAGCGGATGCCGACCGCATCCGGACAGGAGACCCGGAGCCGGAATAGCGGCGGTCTAATACCGGTCTGGGATAAAGCGATCACCCGGCAGCCGGGTGCAGGTGGCTGGTCCTGAAGCTGATTGAGAATGGTGGCACGGAGGAACCGGGCGCTGATGCGCAGGGCACCGGAATGGTAAACCGCCTTTGCCTGCCGGACCGCATCCCGGACACCCTTACCCCGCAGGGCACAGGCGTAAATCAGGGGTGCATAACTGACAAACTGCAGTTTGGTGGTGATGTATTGCTCAACCTTTTTTCTCAGTTCCCGGGGAATCAGGTCGGTCTTGTTGGCAACAATTACCAGCCCCCGGTTTCGCTCGGTTACCAGATTGATTATCCGCCGGTCCTGAGCAGTAGGACCTTCCGTGGCGTCAATTACCACCAGCGCAATGTCGCAGCGGTCAATGGTGTCAATCGCCCGGCTGACTGCGTAATATTCCACCGGCTGGTCAATTCTGGTCCGGCGCCGGATGCCGGCGGTGTCAATGATGCGAAAGGTTTCGCCTTCAAATTCAAAGTTTTCTTCAATGATGTCTCTGGTGGTGCCGGGAACCGGTGTGACAATTGCCCGTTCGCTGCCGAGCAGCCGGTTGAGCAGGGTGGACTTGCCGACATTGGGCCGGCCGAGGATTGCCAGTGCTACTCCGGTGCGGGGTGGCAACCGGACCGGCGGCAGCTGGTGGACAATTTCGTCCAGCAGTTCATCCACACCGGTTCCGTGTTCGGCAGAGATGGTAAACAGGTGCTCGGCACCGAGGCGGTAGAATTCGGTTTCGTCAAAGCCGCGCCGGATGTCGCATTTGTTGACTGCGAGCAGAAATCTTTTTCCCCGGGCGCGCACCCGGTTGGCGATTTCAATATCCAGCGGCACCAGTCCGGTGGTGCCGTCAACCACCAGCACGATAACCGTTGCCTCATTGAGGGCAATCTCCACCTGGCGGGTTATCTCCTGCTGGATTTCAGTCCCGGCATCCGGGACATAGCCGCCGGTATCAATCACCAGAAATTCCCGGTCCTGCCAGCGGCAGGGGCGGATGAGCCGGTCCCGGGTGACCCCGGGTTCCTTGAGGGTGATGGCAACCCGACCACCAACCAGCCGGTTGAAGAGGGTGGACTTGCCGACATTGGGCCGGCCGATAATCACCACGGACGCCATTTGATATTAAGATTATTGTTTTTGCTGAAGTGAGTCAAGGGGAAAGGTGCTGACCGTGTCCGAAGTTGTTGGGGATGAGCGGGGTTCGGTGCGGGCACAGGTGGATGGGACATGCAGTTGAGCGGTAGGTCCGGTGGTCAGACTTGAACCGGTTATTGAGCTCGGGCGAATATTGATCATTGGGAAGGGGAGTGTGTCGGGCTCGGGATTCAGACGGGATGGGGGTAATGAGTTCCGGGTGGCGGCCACGGTGGCGGTCAGTAAAGGTCCGGGGTCCGGGGCAAGCCCGGAAGCCGCACCCACCCCAGCCCGGGGCTAGCCCCCCAATTCGGGATAACTTACTGCCGATCAATGAGATAACATCAGAAGGTTGATATGATTTGCTGAGTATCAGCAGGG
The DNA here is from genome assembly GCA_039793395.1 of bacterium. Classification (GTDB taxonomy): domain Bacteria; phylum Hydrothermota; class Tepidihabitantia; order Tepidihabitantales; family Tepidihabitantaceae; genus JAOABP01. The sequence goes on from JBAMLV010000018.1 coordinate 12,087, forward strand.
ACGACTGCGAGAGGAGTTAGGATTGGCAGGCGGTTTCAGTACCGGGACAGGATGAGGATTACAATTGCGAGCGCACCGAGGAACACAACCACCCCGATGCCAACCCAGAAGAGGTTAAGGCTGCGGAGTTGTTCATACCGTTCCGCCACCTCTGCCATTTTGTCGGGGTCAAGGGGTGGCTTGAGTTTGTCTTCAACAATTTCGCCTTTGAATCGGAGCTGGCAGCCCGGGCAGGTGGTGTAGAGCCGTTTCATCAGGCGCCCGCATTCCGGGCAGAAGTAGTATTTACCTCTTTTGATTACCGGTGCCTCATTCACAGTTGAATGATAGGAAATTATCGGGTGGCGGTCAAGAAATTTAACCCGGATTTTGAGGGGTAAGGGGAGAAATCAACCCGGCTGTTTCACTTGACAGATAAAATTCTATGCTCACAATTGATAATAGGGTCTGCAAAGGCAGACCAGCGGAAGGCGATGGTTTCTATACTATGATTAAAATGCCCTCAGGGGCAGAAAGGAGCAGTAAATGCCGCGTGGACAAGCATTGATGAATCGCACCGTGAAGTTGACGGAGGCGATGCAGCCGATCTTCGGACCCGGAAAGCAGATTAAGGTCCGGGATATCAACAAGAAGCTGTGGGCATATATCAAGAAGCATAAGTTGATGAGTGGTGAGGGACCGCTGATGAAACGGACCATCACCCTGACCCCGGAAATGCAGGCGATTATGGGTAAAAAGACAGCAGTGAAGGTCGGCGAGATGAATAAGCTGCTGTGGAAATACATTAACGCCAACAACCTGTTCTAATCTTCGTTTAAAGAGCGTAATAAGGCAACCCCCGTGAGTGCGGGGGTTCAGCCTTTTTTATGACCGCTGGCGGTCGGGTCTATTAAGTATCGTTTTTTTAGAGGGTTGAAAAAACGGGCAGCGGGTTTAATCCAGTTGTTTTTCTGCTTGACAGCAGGGCAGGAATTTGTTATTATTTTGTTAGCCAAAATTTTAGAATTTTTGCTCTTTGACAATTTGGAGAAGAGGCAGGCAGATATTCACCTCAAGCTACTAAGAGCACATGGTGGATGCCTCGGCAGTTGAAGGCGATGAAGGGCGTGGTAAGCTGCGATAAGCGCCGGTGAGCTGCAAACAAGCTTTGACCCGGCGATGCCCGAATGGGGAAACCCGTGCGGAGTAATGTCCGCACATCCCGGGATGAATCCATAGTCCCGGGAGGCGAACCCGGGGAAGTGAAACATCTCAGTACCCGGAGGAAAAGAAAGCAACCGCGATTCCCTGAGTAGTGGCGAGCGAAAGGGGAACAGCCCAAACCGATTCCGGTGTCAAGCCAGCAGGCGTTGCCGGAACGGGGTAGCGGGACCAGCCACGCTGACTGCTGTGAAGCGAGGGAGTGAGCAAGGTCTGTTGTTAGCCGAAGTCTTCTGGAAAGGGACACCAGAGAGGGTGAAAGTCCCGTAGGCAAAAACAGCAGGCCCTCCCGCGGCTGGAATCCCAAGTACCACCGGGCACGAGCAACCCGGTGGGAATCAGGGAGGACCACCTTCCAAGGCTAAATACTCTCAACTGACCGATAGTGCACCAGTACCGTGAGGGAAAGGTGAAAAGAACCCCTGGCGGGGAGTGAAATAGAACCTGAAACCATGTGCTTACAATCAGTGGGAGCAGTTGTTTGCCTTTCCGCAAGGTTTGGCAACGGCTGTGACCGCGTGCCTTTTGCATAATGACCCGGCGAGTGAATGTGCGTGGCGAGGTTAAGCCTCACTGAGGCGAAGCCGGAGCGAAAGCGAGTCCTAATCGGGCGTTTAGTCGCGCGCATTCGACCCGAAACCCGTGTGATCTACCCATGGCCAGGTTGAACTTGGGGTAACACCCAAGGGAGGACCGAACCGGTGACCCTTGCAATAGTCTCGGATGAGCTGTGGGTAGGAGTGAAAGGCTAATCAAACCGGGTGATAGCTGGTTCTCCCCGAAATGCCTTTAGGGGCAGTCTCGCAAGTTCAGTTGCGGAGGTAGAGCACTGGACGGGCGCTCCCCCACAATGTGGGGGAAAACCCGACCAAACTCCGAATGCCGCAACTTTAGATTGCGGGAAAGAGGCTGTGAGCTCTAAGGTCCATGGCCGAGAGGGGAATAACCCAGACCACCAGCTAAGGCCCCCAAGTGTATGCTAAGTGGGAAAAGAGGTGAGGTTGCTCAGACAGCTGGGATGTTGGCTTAGAAGCAGCAATCATTTAAAGAGTGCGTAACAGCTCACCAGTCGAGCGACCTTGCGCTGAAAATTCATCGGGGCTCAAGCATACCGCCGAAGCTGTGGACTTCCCGATTTGATCGGGGAGTGGTAGGGGAGCGTTCTGCAGTAGGTTGAAGGCTGACCGCGAGGCCAGCTGGACGAGGCAGAAGTGATTATGCCGGGACGAGTAGCGTTAAAACAGGTGAAAAACCTGTTCGCCGAAAACCCAAGGTTTCCTGGGGAAGGTTAATCCGCCCAGGGTTAGTCGGTGCCTAAGCTGAGGCCGAAAGGCGTAGGTGATGGGAATCCGGTTAATATTCCGGAACCACCTTGGTGTCGTTACGAGCTATGGGGGGACGCAGTTGGAAGGGCTCAGCCCCGTGCTGGATCGGGGTCTAAGCCATGGTGATGGCGCGTAGGGAAATCCGCGCGCGGAATTCACTGTGGTGATGGGGACTCTGCCGTCAGGTAGAGGAACTGAGCCGGACCGGCTGCCGAGAAAAGCCTCTATGCCAGACATCAGGGTGACCGTACCGGAAACCGACACTGGTGGGTGAGGAGAATATCCAAAGGCGCTCGGGTGAGCTCTCGTTAAGGAACTCGGCAATCTAGCCCCGTAACTTCGGGACAAGGGGTGCCACCGCAAGGTGGCCGCAGTGAAGAGGCTCTGCCGACTGTTTAACAAAAACACAGGTCTCTGCTAAGCCGTGAAGGCGAAGTATAGGGACTGACACCTGCCCGGTGCCGGAAGGTTAAGGAAGGGGGTCAGCCGCAAGGCAAAGCTCCCGACCGAAGCCCCGGTAAACGGCGGCCGTAACTCTAACGGTCCTAAGGTAGCGAAATTCCTTGTCGGGTAAGTTCCGACCTGCACGAATGGTGTAACGAGTGGAGCGCTGTCTTAACGAGAAGCCCGGCGAAACTGTAGTGGCGGTGAAGATGCCGCCTGCCCGCGATTGGACAAAAAGACCCCGTGAACCTTTACTACACCTTGTCATTGGACCTTGGCCGAGCATGTGTAGGATAGGTGGGAGGCTGTGAAGTCCGGACGCCAGTTCGGATGGAGCCGTCGGTGAAATACCACCCTTGTTCTGTTGGGGTTCTAACACCGTGCTGTTAATCCAGGCGGTGGACAGTGGCAGGCGGGTAGTTTGACTGGGGCGGTCGCCTCCCAAAAGGTAACGGAGGCGCTCAAAGGTCGGCTCAACACGGACGGCAACCGTGTGGTGAGCGCAAGGGTATAAGCCGGCCTGACTGCGAGACCGACAGGTCGAGCAGAGACGAAAGTCGGACCTAGTGATCCTGTGGCTCTGCGTGGAAGGGCCATAGCTCAACGGATAAAAGGTACTCCGGGGATAACAGGCTGATCGGGCCCGAGAGTTCACATCGACGGCCCGGTTTGGCACCTCGATGTCGGCTCATCGCATCCTGGGGCTGGACAAGGTCCCAAGGGTTGGTCTGTTCGCCCATTAAAGCGGTACGTGAGCTGGGTTCAGAACGTCGTGAGACAGTTCGGACTCTATCCATCGTGGGCGCAGGAGACTTGAGGGAAGCTGCCCATAGTACGAGAGGACCTGGGTGGACGTACCTCTGATGTACGAGCTGTCCTGCCAAGGGCACCGCTCGGTAGTCAAGTACGGTCGGGATAACCGCTGAAGGCATCTAAGCGGGAAGCCCATCCCAAGATTAGGTCTCCCGAGTGAATCGCCGCAAGGTGGTTCACCCTGAAGGCCCCTGGTAGACTACCAGGTTGATAGGCCACAGGTGTAAGCGCAGCAATGCGTTCAGCCGAGTGGTCCTAATCGGCCGTGCGGCTTGGGGTTTCTGTTTGCCTCTTCTCCTTAATCTTGAAAATTCCCGGCGGTGATACCGGAGGGGAAACACCTCTTCCCATACCGAACAGAGCCGTTAAGCCCTCCAGGGCCGATGGTACTGCGCTGGCAACGGCGCGGGAGAGTAGGTCGCTGCCGGGTGTTTTTGTTTTATTAAATCAGTTCCGCAATCTTTGACGATACGCCGATTAACAGCTAAATTTAGTCAGTTGCGCAGTTCAGCCGGTATTTTCCTGATTGTGCTTTTGGGCGGCGGCTGTTATTATCCGCCAATGCGAACCGGAACACGGCTTCAGCCGACGGCAGAGTTGCGGGTGCGGGTGCGGTTGAGCGTGGCGGGCGAGCGGGTGAAAATCAGCGGTGCTCAGCCAGTGATGCTGGTCACGGGTAATCAGTCCCAGGCGCTGAAATCCAACGAGTCAATTGAACTGGTGCGCCAGGTTAATGGTTATGATATCGTTGCACCCGGGAGGGTCTGGCGGGGGGTGTTGGATACAGTCCGGCTGAAATCGGATGGACCGATTCAGGTCGGGAGCCAGTTTTATCGGGGGGAGATAATCGCTTTCTGGCTGGCGGAAACCGGGCTGGTGGTGGTCAATGAACTCGGACTGGAGGATTATCTTTACAGTGTGGTTCCGTGTGAAATCGGTCCGATTAACCCTGCAACCTATCAGGCGGTCAAGGCACAGGCGGTGGCGGCCAGGAGTTTTACCATTTCCCGGCTTGGCAAGCGCATGGGTCTTGGTTATGACCTATATGACAGTTATCTGCGCGACCAGGAATATCGGGGGGCAGGGGTGGAACTGGCACTGGCACGACAGGCGGTTGATGAGACCAGGGGCGAGGTGCTGATTTATCAGGAAAGGGTGGCTGAGGCGCTCTATCACGGGAACTGCGGGGGCAAGACCGCAGAAGGTGCAAGCGGCTATCTTTGCAGTGTGTCCGACCGTCCGCACCGCTCCGGCGGAGCACCGTTCTGCAGTTGGAGCAGTAACTTTTCCTGGCAGGTGAAAATCGGACTGGACAGTCTTGAGCGCAGCCTTGCCCGGTTAAAGGGCATTACCGGCAGCATCCGGGTCCGAAGCGTGCGGGTGGAGAAGGAGCGGCATTCGGGCCGGGCGCAGCGGCTCTATTTTCAGACCGACCGGGGTACGGTGGCGGTTTCGGGCAACGATTTCCGGTTCTGGCTGGGTTTGAAGTCAACCCTGATTGACATCCAGATTGCCGGTCGCCAGGTGTTGATTAACGGCCGGGGCTGGGGCCACGGCGTCGGGCTGTGCCAGGACGGGGCAATCGGAATGGCAAGGCAGGGGTATGGGTATCGCCAGATATTAAGCCATTATTACCCGCGGCTCAAGCTCAGAAGGTGGTATTGATCAGGTTCCGGTTTCTTCCCCGGACATTTCCTTTTCTTCGGGCACATCGGTAATGAATACCGCGGCTGCAACCACACTGGTCCAGAGGCCATTCTTGTTGCCGATGGCGGTCTGGGTAATGTTCTGGGTGCGGACTATTTCCCGGGCGATTTTCCAGATTTCCTTGCGCTTGTCATAACTCAGGTCCGGGTCAAAGGGCACTCCCAGGGTGGTGGCGAGCATCTGGGCTGCCAGGTCTTCGGCGTAATCACCGGCACGGTCCTCGCGCTCACCAAAGGAGTGGTATTCGGAAAGGTAGCCGTAACGGGAAGGGTCTTTGGGTATAGCAATTCCAACTGAGGCGGAAATCAGCCGGTGGGGTTCGTTGGTCGCATTGTCACTCATCACGACAAAGAGCACCTGTCCCGGTTTCAGCAGGTTCAGTCCCCGCTGCCGGGAGATGATCCGGCAGTAAGGGGGAAAGATTGATGACACCCGGACGAGGTTAAACGGGGCGATGCCGGCGTCACGCAGCGCGGCTTCAAAACTGGCAAGCCTTTCCCGGTGGACACCGACGCCTTTGGTGAGGAATACATAACGGGGCAGGATGACCATTTTCCCTCCTTAAAAAGAAAAGGTGGAGCAGACCAGATTTGAACTGGCGACCTCCAGAGTGCGATTCTGGCGCTCTCCCAACTGAGCTACTGCCCCACAATTTTTTGGTGCCGGCTTCAAAGCCGCACCCTCCGGCGCTGAGAAATTATTCGCTTCACCGCCGTATCAATTTTAAATCGGCGCCGGCTCCTGTCAACAGGAAAAATGCAGGACCGAAACCGGGTGCGAAAGGGCAGAACATCCTTGACCGCCGGCATTACCGGTGTTAATATTATGCAAAGACAGGAGGTGTGATATGAAACGGTTTGCCGTTTGGTCCGCAGTGCTGGTGCTATTGACACCGGGCTGGGCACATTGTCAGTTCGGGGTCATCGGCACAAGCAGCACCAGGTCTGCCACCGGTCCGAACAACAGCCATAAACTGGCATACCACTCGGAAATGTTATTCCCGGCGTGGGACACGGTCACACTGGTTTTTCAGTCCAATAACACCATCTATCTTGCCGTCTCCGGGAACGGAGAAATAAACCCCTGGCAGGTGCCGGTGGCGCTTTATCCGGGCGCTGACCCAGCAATTACCTGCGGCAGCAATAACGAGCGACAGCTGGTCTGGCAGATGCTTGATACCGCAGGCGGACGGCTGAACATATTTTACTGCAACCTTGAATACCGGAACCGGATGGTGCCAGTCAATGTGAGCACCACCAGTCAGGACTGCTTCCATCCGGATGTGTATGGTGACAGCCTCGGGGTCGCTCATATTGTCTGGGAGGAGAATGAGGGCACGGGCCGACGGGTTTATTACCGTCAGGCGAATGTCAATGGGGTAATCGGTGAAAGGTTTGCGGTTGCCAGCGCATTGACCAGTGCCTGGGCGCTGCCGGCGATTGAGAAGTTTAATAATGGTATTGCGGTTGTCTGGGCACATTGTGATTCCACTCAGAATCCACCTGTTTATAAGATTATGCGGCGCCGCCAGTTGAACGGGGTCTGGCAGCCTGAGGAGGTGCTGGTTGAGCACAACGAGCCGTTGAACCGGCCGGCACTTGACTTTGGCACTGAAGGCGAAGATTTTTCCGGCTGCTGGGAAATGGTGGTGAGCGGGAATAGCGAGGTGCAGTTTTACGGTGGTAATGGTGGTGGCTATCCAACAGCCGGTGTTTCCACCGCGCCGGTGGTTTCAACCGTGGGTCGGGTCTGGTCCTATCTCTTCTGGGAGGAGGATTCTGCCGGGAACGAAGACATCAATACCCATTTCTATTACTTTATGACCGGCTGGACTCAGAGTTCAATCCGGCGCTTCTTCTCAATCAACGCACCGATTTATGCGCCCAGCTGTCTGGGGGCGCTTGCGGTCTGGACCCAGGGGGACAGTGCGCCCTATCAGGTGATGTGGGGGTTTTTTGATTATGCAGTTGGCACGCCGGATCAAACCAGGGTCAGGCGCGCGGGTGAAGGTTTTACCACCATTGTGCGTGACCGGCTGGTTCTGCCTGCAGGCGTAAACACCAAACCCGCAGCAGGCGGATTGGTGCTCAGCGATATTGCCGGCAACAGAGTGCTGAAACTCAAACCCGGGTTCAACGATGTTAGCCGGCTGGCACCAGGGGTATATTTTATTCGTTCATCAGACCGATGGCAGCGGGTGGTGATTATCCGCTGAAATTGGGCAGAAAAAATATATTGTCGGACCCGAGGTTAATTTTCTGCCTGGAGAAGATAGCGGGCAATCGTTTCCGCACCGTTAACCGGATACCGGTTCCAGCCCGCAGTAGCCATTTCAATCAGTCTGCCCCGGGCTTTTAGCCGCTCAATCATCAGCCCGAACTTTTCTGGCTGATTGAGCGGCAGGCAGACCCCCTGTTTGAAGGCAAACTCAAAGTTTTCCCGGGCAAAAGGTCCGATATGCGGCAGCAGGGCAAATAGCGGTAGTCCAAGCCCGACCGCCCAGTTGGTGCGCTCGTGTGCTGCTGTCACCATCAGGTCAATCCGGGAAAAGAGCTCGGCGGTCCGGCGGTTTTCTTCTTTACGGGATGAAAAGACCATCGCTTTTGGCAGTTTTCGGGCAGAACCCGGACTGGTGCCGGCAAAGATCAGGGTATTGTGGTTTGAGTTCCGGGCAGAACGGACAGCGGTGAGGATGGCACGCAGATGGGGTTTCGGATAGGCGCCTGAGGTGAAAAAGGCGATGGTCAACGGTTCACCGGATTCAAGCCGGCTGAGCCGGGATTCAAAAGCGGTTCGGGCAACGGGCAGAATTTCCGGCTCAATTACCAGTCCGGTGATAACGATGGTATCGGGTTTTACACCTAAAGACCGCAGTCGGCGGGCGGTGGATTCAACCGGGGCAAAGATGCACCAGGCACGGTTAACCGCGGAGATTTTCGGTGCGGCAATTTCGCAATGGAGATAGGCAACCCGGCAGACCGGTGCGAGCATACGGGCATAAACCGGATGGTCAACGAGCACAATACCGGGAAAGTTTGCCAATCGGTCTCTGAGCCCGCGGTCAGAGAGCATAAGTTCCAGATTTGAGCCCCGGGTGCGCAGCCGGTTGTAGAGTGCGGTCAGGAGCCCGCCGCGGGCACCAAGCCGGTACCCAAGATATGCCAGTTGTCGGGCTGGACCAGCAGGCACAATCTTTTTAACCCCGGGCAGAAACGAAAGCACCGCGTCCAGATAGTTTGAATGGCCACGCCCGATTTCGGATGCAACTGCGAGCAGATATGGCTTCAACTGTGGCAATAGAATAGATAAACCAGCGCCGGTGTCAAATTCTATTGACCGCAACCGGACCGGTAAGTCCATCATTTGACAGCACTAAGGATCTGCTGATAATTAAGTTTCTATGTGGTTTGGTGAGTTGATGCTGCCCGAGGATGAGGAACGGGCACCGGGCCGGGCGGTTGAATACCTGCGCCGGCTCTGGCCCTTCTTTGCCCCCTATCTTAACCGGATAATCGGTGCCGGGTTGCTGTTGCTCGTTTCCAGCGGACTGATGCTTTTGGGTCCGGTATTGCTCAAGCGGGCGATTGATGTCAATATTGCCCGGGGCGATGTTCCGGGGCTGGCGTTAACCTCGTTGATTTATCTGACAATTCAGGTGCTCACCTTTTTTGCCACCTATTTTCAACTGGTGTGGCTGGCGCAGGTGGGCGAGCGCGGGGCAGCAGATTTGAAAAGGCGGTTGTTTGAGCACATCCTGAAACTGCCGATGTCCTTTTTTGACCAGAATCCGAGCGGCAAACTGCTCTCCCGGGTGGAGAGTGATACCGAGGCTTTGAAGATGCTTTTTGCCCGGACTTCGGTGGTGCTGGTGCAGAGCGGGCTGATGCTGGTCGGAATGAGCGTGGTGATGGTGATTACCAGCTGGCAACTGTATCTTTTGGTGGCGGTGCTTTTGCCACCGTTTGTGGTTGCCTTTTACTATTTTCAGAAGAAGGTCCGGCCGGTGTATCTGCGGGTCAGGCGCACGGTTGCTGACATCAACAATCTGGTGGTGGAGGCGCTGCGGGGTCTGCCGGTGATTCAGGCTTTCTGTCAGCAGGCGGGGTTCAGCCGGCGGATGGATGAGTTTAACCGGCAGAAGTATCGGGCAGAACTGAAGGCGTCCTATCTCTGGTATGCGGTCTGGTTGCTGATGGATTTCGGGGAGATTGTCGGGATTGCGCTGGTGCTGAGTGTTGGCGGGTTATGGGCGCTTAAGGGAACGCTGACCATCGGCACGCTGGTGCTGTTTGTTTCCTATATCAGCCGGCTGTTCTATCCGCTGCGCTCAATTTCGGACCAGATTAACATTATGCAGCGGGCATTTGCCTCGGCGGAGCGGACCCTGAATATTTTGGACCAGGAGCCAGAGCCCACGGGCAGGGTGAGGTCCGGGATTGAACTGAAGCACAAAATTGAGTTTGCCCGGGTGGGGTTTGGCTACAATCCGCAGGAGCCGGTGCTCAAGGATATCAATCTGATTATCAGCCCCGGGGAAAAGGTGGCGTTGGTGGGTGAGACCGGCGGGGGCAAGACCTCAATTGTCAACCTGCTTTTAAAGTTCTATCAGCCGCAGTCCGGAAGGATTACCATTGATGGGCTGGACCTGCAGGAGATTGATAATCAGGTGCTCAGGCGGATGGTCGGGTTTGTGCCGCAGGAGGTGGTGGTGTTTCCGGGCACGGTGCTGGACAACCTGCGGCTGTTTGACCCGGCGATTTCACCCGCGCAGGTGCGGGCGGCAGCGCAGCGGGTGAAGATCAACCGGGCAATTGAGCGGTTTGAAAATGGTTATGACACGGTGCTCACCGAGGGTGGTGCCAACTTTTCACTGGGGGAACGCCAGCTTTTGGCATTTGCCCGGGCACTGGTGCGCGACCCCCAGCTTTTGATTCTGGACGAGGCAACATCGGCGGTTGACCCGCAGACCGAGGGGCTGATTCAGGAGGGGCTGAAGGAGCTTTTGCAGGGCAGAACCGCCATCATCATCGCCCATCGGCTCGCCACCATTCAGATGGTTGACCGGGTAGTGGTGGTGCACCGGGGCAGGATTGCCGAGACCGGGACCCATGCCGAACTACTGATGCGGAACGGGATTTATGCCCGGCTTTACCGCCTGCAGTTTGTTGATGGAGGGGCGGAATGAAGTTCAGAATCGCGCCGGGACTGAAACTGGTAGGGGATTTCTGGCAGCGGCACCGGCTGCTGGCGCTCAGTCTGTTCTTGCTGACCGTGCTCAGCGGCGGGCTGGCGATTGCCTTTCCCTATCTTTTGCGCCTGATTGTTGATGGTATTAAAACCGAAATCACCGGTCCGAAACTGGTGCGTTATGTTTTGCTCTTAGCCGGTTTCGGCACCCTGCGGGCAATGATGGATGTGATTCTGCCCTTCATCCGCGGCCGGACCAATGAGCAGTTTCAGTGGGAGGTGCGTAGCGGTGTGTTCCGGCGGATGCTGGAGGCGGGCTATGCATTTACCAGCCGGTTTCCAAGCGGTGATGTGATGGAGCGGCTGGACCACGACCTGCAGGAACTGTCCTGGTTTGCCTGTTCCGGGATTTTCCGGTTTGTCTATGCCGGGCTGGTGGTGCTGTTTACACTGGTAATGCTTTTGAAGATGAATCTCCTGCTGACGCTGGTGGTGCTGGTGCCGGTCAGTCTGGTGGTTTTCGGCTGGCTCCGTGCTGGACCGCTGATTTACCAGTGGTTTATGAAATGGCGGGAGCAGATTGCCGAAACCAACAATCAGCTCCAGGCGGCGTTTGCCGGTATCCGGCTGGTCAAGGGGTTTGTGATGGAGAACCGGCTGGCAGCGCGCTTCGGGACGACGCTGGACGAGCGGGTTCGGGTGGTGGTCCAGGAGACAAAAGTTGAAGCCAGGATTCAGGTTTTTTATATGATGATTGCCGAACTTGCCACTCTTTTGATTCTCTGGGTCGGTGGGCTCCTGGTAATCAGAAAGGGTCTAACCCTGGGCGAGTTTGTGGCGTTCAACGTCTATCTGCTGATGCTTTTGCCGATGATGTTTGATATCGGCAACCTGTTTGTTGCCGGCAGGAGAGCCGGAGGTGCGGGGGAACGGATTCAGGCGCTGATAACTGCGGAACCGGAGCAGAAAAGGGCGGTTTTGGCCCGCAGACCGTTTGCCGGTGATTTATACCTTGAGCGGGTCAGTTCTGGCTACAGCGCAACGCCGGTGCTGAAGGACATTTCAATGGTGATAAAGCGGGGCAGACGGACCGGAATTGCCGGCACAGTCGGTTCAGGCAAGAGCACGGTGCTGCGCCTGATTTTGCGGCTGATTGAGCCGCAGACGGGCAGGATACTGCTCAACCAGGAACCGGTCACCGAATTTGAGCTAACGGCTTACCGCCAGTTGTTCGGCTATGCACCTCAGGAGCCAACGCTCTTTTCAATGACCCTGCGTGAGAACATCACTTTTGGCAGACAGGTAAGTGAGGAGCAGTTGCGTCAGGTGGTGCGGCTTGCCCGGCTGGAGCAGGATATTGCCGGTTTGAAGAACGGTCTGGAGGAAATGCTGGGTGAACGGGGCATTGGACTTTCCGGAGGGCAGAAGGCGCGGGTGGCGATTGCCCGGGCAATTCTAAAACTGCCGCAGTATATCATACTTGATGACGCCACTTCGGCGCTGGATGCGGACACCGAACAGGAGTTTTTTGACCAGTTGTTTACCGAACTTTCGGACCGGACCTTCATCATCGTCTCCCATCGGCTCAAGGTGCTTTCAGCCTGTGATTATATCTATGTTTTGGACCGGGGCGAGCTGGTGGAGGAGGGCACGCCCGCAGAACTGATGGCAAAGCGCGGGCTTTACTACCGGCTTTACCAGCGTCAGTTGCTTAAAGAAGAACTGGAACGGCTTTAAGCCGGTGCCATCCCGGTTTTTCTGTCATTGCGAGCGGAGCGAAGCAAACCCGATGCGGCAGGGATTGCCACCTGCCTTCGGCAGAGCGCAATGACTCACTACTTTCTGTCATTCCGAGCCCGAAGGGCGAAGGAATCTCAATTAGATTCCTCACTTCGTTCGGCATGCCCCTTCGGGTCAGATTGCTTCGGCACTGCGTGCCTCGCAATGACGGATAAAAAAGGTGGCGCCGGAATGACAAAATAAAAAGGTTGCGCCGGGGGAGGATAATTAGTTGTGGTGATGGGGGAACGCCACTTGACCCGGTTAATCAGCACCGTATAATCGCTTTAATGGAAAAGAAGCGAATTTTAACCGGGGACCGGCCGACCGGTCCGCTGCATCTGGGACATTATGTCGGTTCGGTTGCCAACCGGGTTAAACTGCAAAATGATTACGACACTTTTATCATTATTGCCGATATTCAGGCACTGACCACCAATTTTGACCGGCCAGAAAGGCTGCGCCAGGATGTGCTGAATGTGGCAATGGACAACATCGCCTGCGGTGTTGACCCGGCCAAGGCAACCATTTTTGTTCAGTCAATGGTGCCGGCGATTGCGGAACTGACGGTGATTTATGCCAATCTGGTAACGGTGCAGCAGCTTTTGCACAATCCGACCATCAAGACCGAAGCCCGGCAGTACAATTTTGAGGAGTCAATGCCCTATGGGTTTCTCGGTTATCCGGTGAGTCAGGCAGCTGATATTACCTTCTGTCGGGCGCATCTGGTGCCGGTGGGTGAGGACCAGGCACCACACATTGAACTGACCCGGAAAATAGTGCGGAAGTTTAATGCGATTTATGCCCCGGTGCTGGTTGAGCCGGAACAGTTGCTCAATCCCCGGCTGGTCGGGCTGGATGGAAATACCAAGATGTCCAAGAGTCTGGGGAATGCAATTTATCTATCGGACCCACCGGCGGAAGTCAAGCGGAAGGTGAGCACGGCGGTTACCGACCCGGCACGGATTCATCCGAGCGATCAGGGACATCCAGAGGTGTGTGTGGTGTTTGCCTATCACCAGCACTTTAACACCAGTGAGGTGAAGGATATTGAGGAGCGGTGCCGTGCCGGAACAATCGGCTGTGTGCCGTGTAAGGGTCGGCTGAGTGAGGCGCTTAACCGGTTTCTGGAGCCAATCCGGGAGCGGCGGGCAGAGCTGGAGCAGGACCCGGACCGGGTGTGGGACATTCTGAAAGCCGGGACCGCGCGCGCCCGTGCCGAAGGGGAAAAGACGATGGCACTGGTGCGGACAGCAATGAAGATTGACTATTTTCCGATTCCCCGCACGGACTAAAGGGACGGGTTTTCAGTGCCAACTGCCGGACAAGCCAATTTCGGGGTTATTGTTGCTGCGGGCAGGGGGCGCAGGTTTGGCGGTTTGAAGCAGTTTGCCCGGGTAAAAAATAAGCCGCTGCTGTTTTATAGTCTGCGGGCATTTGAACGGTGTCCGGTGATGAAGGGATATGTGGTGGTTGCCAATCCGGGTAAAATTTGTGCGGTCAGACGGATGGGGCGCATCTTTCGGCTGAAGAAGTTGCGGGCAGTGGTCAAAGGGGGAAGGGAGCGGATGGATTCGGTTGCTGCCGGACTGGCAGCGCTGCCCGAGGAGGGGTATGTGGCGGTGCACGATGCTGCCCGGCCATTGATTGTGCCGGCGATGCTTGCCCGTGGTTTCCGGATTGTCCGGCAGAGTGGGGCGGTAGCATTTGGCGCCCGGGTGACCGAGACGGTGAAGGAGGTTGTCGGTCGCCGGATCGTGCGCACCGTGGACCGGGAGGGACTGGTGACCATCCAGACGCCCCAGTTTTTTGATTTAAGGCTGCTCCGTCGGGCTTATGCCCGGTGCCGGAATCAAGGGGTGCTGGTGACCGATGAATGTCAGGCGGTGGAGTTGTGGGGAGTTGAGCCGGTGGTGATTGTCCATGAGCGGCTGAATCTGAAGGTGACCTATCCTGAGGACCTGCTGGTTTGTGAGGCGCTTTTATGAGTAAAATCCGGGTTGCGGTTTTCGGTTCCACCGGTTCGGTTGGCAGGTCAGCACTGGAGGTGATTGCTCATTTGAGCGCAAGGTTGAAACTGGTGGCAATTGCCTGTCAAAGGTCGGTGGCGGTGGTCTGTGCTCAGGCAGAGCGGTATCGGGTGCCGGTGGTGGGGGTGAGCGACCCGGAGGCAGGGGCGGCGGTGCAGAAACAGCTGGGCAGGAAGTATCAGGTGCTTGCCGGTTATCAGGGTCTTGAGGAATATTCCCGGGTTGGTGATTATGACCTGCTGGTGATGGCGATGGCCGGGACCGGGGGGCTGGATGTGGTGCTGAATGCGCTGCGCCGGGGGAAAAGGGTGGCACTGGCAAGCAAGGAGCTTTTGGTCGCCTATGGAGAAGCGATAATGGGTATCTGCCGGCGTTACCGGGCAGCGATTTTGCCGGTGGATTCGGAGCTGGCGGCAATTCATCAGTGTCTGGACAATCGCGGGGTGGCGAATGTGCGCCGGGTAATTCTGACCGCATCGGGTGGGCCGTTCTGGCGTCAGGGACCGCCGCCGGATGCCAGTCGGGCACAGGTGCTGCGCCATCCGACCTGGAGGATGGGAAGGAAGATTACGGTTGATTCGGCAACGCTGATGAACAAGGGGCTGGAGGTAATTGAGACTGTCCGGCTGTTCGGGTTGAAACCGGAGCAGGTGGAGACGGTGATTCATCCGGAGTCAATTGTCCATTCGATGGTGGAGTTCCGGGATGGTTCAATTCTTGCCCAGCTGTCGGTGCCGGATATGAGGTTGCCGATTCAGTATGCGCTGACCTATCCGGAGCGGCTGGATTCGCTGGTTTCGCCGCTGAGTTTTGAGCGGTGTCGGGAGTTGAGGTTTGTGCCGGTTGAGCGACACCGTTTCCCCTGTCTGGACCTGGCTTATCAGGCACTGCAGGCGGGCAGTGCGGGTACAACCGCGCTTAATGCCGCCAATGAGGTGGCAGTGAACGCTTTTCTTGCCGGTAAAATTGCATTCGGAATGATTCCGGATATAATTAAATCTGCCTTGGAAATTTTTGCTCCGAAAAAACCGAAGAAATACCAGCTCTCCGAGTTGCGCCAACTGGAAGCACGGGTAACCGATTTTGCCCGGGCAGTGATTGCCGGGAACCGGAGGGGATAAATGTCATTGAGCACAATCCTGCTGGTGCTGATTCTGATTGGTGTGCTGATAACCTTTCACGAGTTTGGCCATCTGGTTGTCGCCAAAATCGCCCGCATTCCCGTCGAGTCCTTTTCTATTGGCTTCGGACCGGTGTTGCTGAAGAAAAAAATTGGTGAGACCGAATACCGGCTGTCATTGGTGCCGCTGGGCGGTTATATCAAAATGACCGGCGAGGACAATCCGGAACAGGGTGGTTACAGCAGTAAGCCGGCCGGGGTGAGAATTGCAGTGGTGGCGGCAGGACCGTTTTTCAATCTGGTGCTGGGGTTTGGGCTGATTGTGGCAATGTATCTGATTTTCGGGGTTAGCTATCCGGCGCCGGCGGTAACACCGCTGCCGGGAAGCGGTGCGGCGGTGAGCGGGTTTGAGCCCGGGGATCTGGTTTTGAATGCTGCCGGCGAGACGATACCAGAATTTGATGCGCTGGAGCAGGTGTTGAAAAGGAAGCGGGGGGAGGAAATTGTGCTTAAGGTCCGGCGCGGCAGTGATGTCCTGATGATTAATTATCTGGTGCCGGATACGCTGGAGCTGGAGCCATTTATTCCGCCGGTGATTGACCGGGTGCGTGCCGGCAGTCCGGCGGAGCGAACCGGATTAAAAGCGGGGGACCAGATTGTGGCAATTGCCGGAGTTGAGGTAAAAAGCTGGGATGATTTTGTCCGCATTGTTCGGGAAAATGGTGGCCACCGGATTGAAATCAGGTTCCGGCGCGGTGATTCGCTGTTGATAGATTCCATTACCCCGGCACTGGAGCAGGACCAGCTTAGCCGGGAGCGGTTTGGCCAGATTGGCGTCTGGGTGCGGTTGCCCAAGAAGGCAATCTCGGTTCCGGTTGCCATCTGGGAAGGGATGCGCCGGACCGGCTACATTACGGTTCAGACATTTGTAATTATCTACAAGGTTGTCACCCGGCAGATTTCCACCCGGGCAATCGGTGGTCCGATAATGGTGGCAAAGATTGCCTATGAGGGTGCGAGCTGGGGAATGGAGTATTTTTTGGCGCTCTGGGCGCTGTTGTCAGTCAATCTGTTCGTGGTTAATATGCTGCCGGTGCCGGTGCTTGACGGCGGGCGGATACTGCTTGACCTGATTGTCGCCATCCGGCGGCGTCCGCTTAGCGCGCGGGAGCTGAACTGGGCAAACAATATCGGCTGGGCGTTAATCGGACTGCTGGTCGCACTGACGCTTTTTAACGACCTGCGGCGGCTGTTTTTAAAGTGAAGATTGTCGCCGTCGCGTCCACCTTTGAGTCGCAGAGGTTCGCAAGCGGCTATCCTCCAAAAGGGGCACGGCTGTTTCTGCGTCCGGATGTTGAAATCTGTCGTCTGGCAGCATTGAGTCCGGAAGTGGATTTTGTTTACCGGGACGAGCGGGTGGAGGTGGTTGAGCCGGAAGAGTGCCAGCTGGCGGTGGTGCGGATTGATTTCAATCAGGAGGCGCGGTCAGTGGTGGAGCGGTTTACCGAAGCCGGCATTCCGGTGGTGGTATTCGGGCCGGAGGTTACCACCTGGCAGGATGAGGTTCCAGCCTGGGTGCGATACCGGGTGACTGGTGACATAACACTGGTCTGGAGACTTGTTCTTCAGGATGCCGAAGCCGGCCGGCTTCAGCCAGTATATTCCGCACCGGCTGCGCCGCACTATGTTGTTCCCCGTTTTTTAGTTCCCCAGCCAAAATTGATGAATACCGGTTATCAGGCGGTTCAGTTTGTCCGCGGCTGTGCCTGTCTGCCTGAACACCGGCAGTTCTGTCCAGAATATCTTTATTATCGGGAACAGAGCGCATTCCGCAACCGGGAGGAGATTATCGGTGAAGTGGTTTCGCTGCCCGGTAAATACATTCATCTGCTGGATGAGGATGTGGCGCGTTATCCGGAGTATTATTACCGGCTGTTTGCACTGCTCTGGCGTTACCGCCGGCATTGGACGGTTAATGCTGGGGAAAGGATATTTGAATATCCGCAACTTATCCGCCTGCTTTCCAAAGCCGGGGTCAAGATTGTTTTTCTTAATGAAACTTTTCTCAATCGCCGGCTAGAGGCGGCGTTAATCGACAATAAAACCGTTAAATGGCTTTATCGCCGGGTGAAATTTCTCCAGTCGCGGCGGATGCTGGTCGGCGCCCGGCTGGTGTTGCCGGCAGCCGGTGCCGATTACCAGCGGATTGCCACACTGCTCAGCCGGATTGACCTTGATTTCATTGAGCTGAGGTTTGTGACAGTTGATGGGAACAGCCGGATGCGTTTAGTGCCGGTCAGTTATCATCCACTGGTTCAGCCTGATGAGCCGGCCTGGGTCAAGAGCCGTTTTTACGGATTTGATTTGCTGCTGGACCGATTTTTGCGCCGGCCCAGGAGGGTCGGTTTTCATTCCACCGCCTGGTATCTGATTCCCTACAGCCTGGCTTATCGTCAGAACTTTCTTGAAGGGATTCCGGTCCCCTGAGTTGAACTCAGAAGACCGGTTCTACCGCCTTGACTGCCGGGACCTGCTGTTTCAGGGTCTGTTCCACGCCGGCGGCAAGGGTCAGACTGGAAAATGGGCAATGGGCACAGGAACCGGTGAGCCGAACCCGGACCACGCCGTCCTGGGTGATCTCTACCAGTTCAATATCACCACCATCCAGCTGTAAACCAGGTCTGATTTTCTCTTCAATGACCTGACGAATCCTGATTTTTGTCTCTTCGTTCATTCGGACGCTTCCTTTCTGATGAACTTCGCATCCGGATTCGGCCGGGCGACCTTACCGATGATGGTCTTATTGACACGCCATTCATCAAGTTCCTCGTCATTAAATGGCTTGACGGAGTATCTGGTATCGTTGCTGCCGGCAATCTTTACCGGTTTACCGTTGTTATGGTCGCAGTAACGGGCACAAATCCGGGCAGCGATTTCCATATCCTTTTTCGTTGGTTTTGCGGTCCGCAGTATTACCACCGGTCCGACCGTTTCCACTGGCTGGAAAATCAGGTCGTTGGACCGGGCAAGACTTTCCAGGGTTCGGTTTTCTTCTTCGTTTCTGCCGGCAATAACCTTTGCCTTGCTGGCAAGCCGGAAATGACGGCCATAGTGAAGGATTTGAATTTCATCAATCGTCTGGAACTGTCCGTGGTCAATTGCGTCCTGGCAACGGGCAGCGAAATTGGGGTCGGTAAGCAGGCAGCCGGCACCCGGGGTCGGGTAGTCAACAATTCCAAACTCCCGTGCCAGGCGAATCTGGCGACGCCGGTTACGACCATGAAAGTCAAGGAGCCGTTCCCGGCGGATCAGCCCGGTTAGTTCCGGAATGGTCGGTTCAAGGATTTTGGCTGAGAGCGGTCGGAGAATTTTGCCTTCCAGCCCGACCGTCTTCTCCAGCAGTTTCATCGTTCGTTTGCTCTGGGAAATGAAACGCTGGCCCAGCACTTCACCCGTAAAGACAAAGTCAGCGTGGATTTCGTTCATCAGCGTCTTGGCATGTCTGAGCATATATGCCATGCAGTCAATACAGGGTGCCAGTTCCCGAATGTAACCGAACTTCGGCGTGCGGACCAGTTCCAGGTATTCGTCGCCGGCGGTAATTGAAACCAGCGTGATATTGAGCAGTTTCGCCAGCTCCTGGAGCTGGTCGTCGGTCGGCACCCGGCCGATGACAGGGAAGGGTAGTTTGAAGTTGAGCGCAACCGCCGCAATCCGCTGTTCGGTTATCAGTTTGAATGCCAGGATGCTGTCAAGACTGCCGGAAAAAAGGCCAACCGCCTTGGAGTTGCGACTGTTAATCATAATCGGAGGTTAAACGGTTTTAATGAGGTTAACTTTGTCCCTGAACCCTCATTCATTATTTAAATTTTACCCTTGTTACCGGACAAGTCAAGAAAGTTGAAGACGCTATGGCAGGGAGTTCAGGAATTGCCGGAACCGGGGCTGGTCAGGTTCAAGTTTCAGTGCCTGGATAATTGCCTGACGGGCAGATTCCGGTTCTCCAAGGCGGCGAAAGAGCAGGGCAAGGTTGTAGTAGAGGCTGGCGTCATTGGGTGCAAGGGCACAGGCGCGGCGCTGGAGTTCAATGGCGCCTTTGCGGTCCCCCCGGTTCAGAGTGAGTAGCGCCAGATTGGCATATGCCGGAGCAAAATTCGGCTGTTCCCGAATTACCCGCTGGAGCAGTGTCTCGGCTGCTGGATAGTCACCGGTCTTCTGTAACAGGGCAGCGAGATTGAACCGCGCAACAGTCATTGTGGAATCAAGTTCAATTGCCCGGTAGAGGTGGAGCCGGGCTTGATGGTAATCACCACGACTGATAAGCAGTATCCCGAGGTTGTAATGGCCCGGGGCATAGTTCGGCGCCTCGGCAACCATCCGGGAGAAGAGGGTTTCTTCGTTCTGCCAGACCTGCAGCCGCTGCCGGAGAAAGGGAAGTGCCAGGACACACCAGCCCACGCCGGTGACGAATGCGATTTTCCGGTCCAGGGTTGGCGATAACCTGGGGGCATCTGGTCCGGCCGGCTTTTTGGTTGGGGAATATATTAGGGCACTCAATGCCAGCAGAATGCCCATTGCCGGCAGATAAAGCAGTCGGCCCAGGGGCCCAAAGGGCAGAAGGATGGCGACCGGTAGAAGCAGGACGACGGACCAGAACCAGCCAGTTAATACCAGCGGCCGGTTGCGCATGAGGGGGAAGCCGGACAGGAGTAACAAAAGATAGCCAATGCCGATGACAGTCCAGATGTTCAGTCCGGCAGGACCGGCAGGGGAAATGAAGGTGCGCCGGGTAAACGGGATGAACAGCAGGACAATCTGCTGGCCAAAGGAGGAAAGGCTTGAATTGAGCAGGGGCAGGATGGCGGCTGGTGGTTTCATCGGCAGTAAGGTTTTGAGAATCAAAAGCCGGAGCAGGAGCCAGGTGCTGAAAATGGACAAGAGTGCGGTAATGAGTAACAGTCTAACTTTGTGCCGTTGCCGGTAGTCCGGGGATAAAAATAACCAGAGGATGAGGACCGGCAAAAGCAGGGCGGCGCTTTCTTTGGCATAGCTGCCCGCCGTGTATCCAAGGATGGTAAGAGTTAGATAAATCCAATGTCGGCGCTGACGGTAAAGGAAAAGTCCGAGAAAGGCAGTGACAGTTCCAAGCCCGGCAATCAGGTCGGTTCGGCCGCTGATATAGGCAACACAATCGGCGGCCATCGGGTGGAGGCTGAACACCATACCGGCAAGCACCGAGCCGGTCCGGGAGCCGGTAACTTCAAATAATAAGAGCGTAAACAGGAGGCAGACTATGCAGTGAAGCAGGATGTTGGTCAGATGAAAACCGCGGGGTTGGTGTTTATAGATAAGCCGTTCCAGCCGAAGCGAAAAGTTGGTAAGCGGCCGGTAATAAGGGTCGGTGCCGAGGTGTTCATTCGTACCGTGCCAGAATGATTGGCTAAAGGCGCTGAGCGGAGTCTCGCGGTTATGAACAATCAGGTTGATGTCATCCCAGACAAACTGGTAATTGATTGCGGGCAGATAGATGAGGGCGGCGGCGAGTGCCGGCAAAAACAACAGGAGTCTCTTTTTTACCAAATTTACTTTCTGTTTTTCAGAATCCGGTATTCTACCAGCTGTTCCTCCTGATACAGTGCAAAGGTGGTGTCGCCCCGGGTCCAGGTCTGTGATTTCTGGCGTTTGACCACACCCAGACCACTGGCAAGCCAGATGGTCTGGTGGAAATTTACCCTGGTGCTTCGGGTTTCAACCCGGAAACACTGAGCAAAGGAGCCAGCCGGGACTGTTACCGGTTCGCAGGCAGTAACTCTGGTCTCTTCCCTTTTCTCCGGCGAATCAAACCACCGCTGGCCAATGGTCAACGGTTGAACGAGATAGACAATCCGTTCGGCATGGCCGGTCCGGTCGGGCACGAATTTGATAATTGTGTCGCCGTGCCGCTGGTAGTAGTTGAGGATAGACTTGCCATTTCCCAGTGGCACTTCCACTACCCAGACTTTGCCGAGATCGGGGATGTTCTTTACTCCTTTAATCACCTCGGCAACACGCACTTCCTGACGGCTGGTGGTGTCCGTGCCAGCAATGCGCCGTTCGGTAACTTCCATAATTTTGACCGCGCCGGGAATAAGGGGAAAGAAGTCGGCAGTCCGGCGCTGACAGGTGGTGAGGGGTGGTAAGAGGAGGAGCAGACCAGCAATTATGCTGTTTTTTAGTTTTGCCATATGTAAATCCTATATGTTAATCCGGTTTTGTCAATCAGTTATCCGGGAAAGCGGGAGGTTTTTACCCCAATAACCGGTTGATGGTGCTGGTGAGCGCGGTGGGTTCGGTCCGAAGCCGGCGGGCAAGCCATTGCGGGTCAATTTTACCGGAACTGATCGCCTGTTGAACCAGTCCGCTGATGGTATTCAGGTCGATCGGGTGCCAGCGATGCCAGCGGGTGGTGCCGTAGTTTTCAAGCGCGGTTACCACCGCACTGCGCAGGCCGATGATTTCAGCGGCGGTGCCGAATCTTTTGTTCAATTTCTTGGCAAGCCGATAGACCGGCTGGAACAGAGCGGGATAGCGGTAGTCCCGCGCGATGTGGTGGTCAAGCACCAGAGTTTTTATTGATCGGAGCAGCAGGAGATGGGTGATATTAAACAGGCTGATAAGGAACTGTAGATCGGTCTGCGGATCGGACTGGAGAAAGGTGGGGTAACCATCAATTATCGCCACCTGCGGCTGAAAGCCGGTAATAAGCTCAGTCGTCTGGTCGTCAACCGGTCCGGCAACATCAGAACTGACCAGTAGTTTTCCCCGCCCCCGGGTGATTTCGGTCATAATGACCCGGCCCGGTTCGGTGTCGGCTTGACCATGCCACAGTGGTGGTGAGAAGCCGATTTCCGTTTTTTTAAACTTGAACCGCCGGCCATCAGCCCAGATTATCTCCCGGGGCAGGCCGTCGATCATCTGGAAGAACCGGCGGGCAGTTTCCTGCTGTTTTGCCGGCAGGTCGTCCGGTGATTTGGCGAAGATGATTTTTCCTCCGTAAAGTGCGGGGTCGCGCCGGTCAAGAAAGTGGTCAAGATGATAATGGGAAACGACGATGATTTCTGCCTGTTGGGCGGCAGCGGTGACCGCAGCTTCGTAATCATTACGGAGCTGTTCCCGGACTGCCTCGGGTAGGGGAAACTGTTCGGTCTGGGCAGAAACTCCGGGGTCAATGACAATTGAAATTTCGGGTGTGCGCACGGCGATGCACATCCCTTTTACTCCTAATGAGTCCAGTGCCACGGTCTGGATTTTGAGGCCCGGTCCGGCTGACAGGATTAGCGATGGTAACGGGTTCATTTTCCAACGAGCAGTGTGAGATAGTAGAATGCCGGGATTGCAAAGAGCAGCGAATCAGCCCGGTCCAGAAACCCGCCGTGCGGTCCAAGGGTTCGGGCACTGTCTTTTGCTCCGACCGCACGTTTGAAAATGGACTCAAATAAATCGCCGAGCTGGCCAACCGCGGAAAGTCCGATTCCGGCAAGTGCGAGCAGCCAGACCGGATAGAGGCAGAAAGGTTGAAGTCTGGGTAGCCAGAGTCCGCTGACCAGCGCACCAGTAAGCAGTCCGCTAATCGCGCCGACAACTGTTTTGTTCGGGCTCAAATACGGAGCGAGCTTTCTTTTGCCCAGCAGTTTTCCGAAGGCATAGGCAGCGGTATCACTGAGCCAGGTCAGAACGAAGGGGAAAAGCACCAGCCAGGGGGAAAATTTATTGTGCCAGGCGAACTGACGGAGGAGAATTAGATGGGCAGGCAGAAAACCGAGGTAAATCACGGTGAACAGATTGTAAACCGGGATCCGGGGTAAGGGGTGACGATTGAGGATTCCCCCTATGAAGATAATGGCAATTGGGACAATTAGCATTCCGGGCAGCAAGTTGAAATGGGCAGAGATTATTGTCAGGGTGTTGAGCAAAATCAGTAACCATCGGTTGAGCACGATGTCTGCCCGAGCAAGGAGGTGCTGAAATTCAATAGTTGCCATTATCACCCATGCCGCAACCAGCAGGGTGAGTACATCAGGATGTAAAAACAGGACCACGCCACTTACCAGCAGGGTGAGCGCCGTGCCGATGACAATCCGACTTATAAGACTATTTTTCATCAATCCTGCCAAACCGGCGTTGGCGCCGGGAGAAGTCGGCAATTGCCTCCAGTAACTGGTTACGGCGGAAGTCAGGCCAGAGGGTTTCAGTGAAATAAAGTTCTGCATAGGCAGACTGCCAGAGCAGGAAGTTGGAGATGCGCTTTTCGCCGCCGGTGCGAATCAGCAGGTCAACCGGCGGCAGTTCCGGGTCATAAAGCAGGCGCGAAAATTCATCTTCGGTGCGCGGCGGCCGGTTAATTCTACCACTTTGCCAGAGGTTGAACGCCTTCTTCAGGGCATCAATTATCTCGGCTCTGCCTCCGTAACTGAGCGCCAGCGTCAGGGTTAGACCGGTGTTGTTTCTGGTGTCGGTGATGAGCGAGTTGACCTTGCGCTGGACCGCCTCGGGCAGGTCGCGCAGCCGACCGATGGCACGCACCCGGACATTGTTTTTCATCAGGTCGTCATGCTCCTCGTCAATCCCGCGCACCAAAAGTTTCATCAGGCTTTTAATCTCATTTTCCGGGCGCTGCCAGTTTTCAGTGGAGAGTGTAAAAACGGTCAGGAATTTAACTCCGATTTCGCCGCAGGTGCGAACGACCTCGCGTAAAGCTCTCATTCCCTGGCGATGACCGAATGAGCGCGGCAGTCCCCGTCTTCTTGCCCAGCGGCCATTGCCGTCCATAATCGCGGCAATATGAACCGGAATCTTCAGGCCCGCTAATGCTGACATTCAAGGTTTCCCGGAGTGACTGCCGGCTTCATTTGACTGCCGGCAGGTTTATCTTTCCATTATTTCTGCCTGTTTCTTTGCCAGCAGGTCATCAAGTTTTTTAATGAATTCGTCGGTGATTTCCTGAACTTTCTTCTGTGCCAGTTTGGCGTCGTCTTCGGAAATTTTCTTGTCCTTTTCCAGTTTTTTTACTTCTTCAATTACATCCCGGCGCACATTACGAACTGCTACCCGGGCATCTTCGGTCAGCTTGGCGCACAGTTTTGCCAGTTCCCGTCGCCGTTCTTCGGTCAGGGGTGGAATTGGAATCCGCACGAGATTGGCTTCCGCCTTGGGGGTAAGTCCGAGGTCGGCTTTCAAAATCGCTTTTTCAATTTCCGGTAGCAGCGTCCGGTCCCACGGTTGCACAACCAGCTGCCGTGGTTCTGGTGTTGAGATATTTGCCACCTGGCGGAGAGGGGTGGGGGTGCCATAATAATTTACTTTCACTCCATCAAGGATTGCCGGATTGGCTCGGGCGGTGCGCAGCCGGGCGAACTCGGCGGTTAGCACCTCAACTGCCCGGTTCATCCGGTTACGGCATTCGATATAAAGTTTTTCTAACATATTACACTCCCGATTTTTTTCCCACTGATGATATTCAGAATAGCCCTGGGGCGCGTGATGTCAAATACCACAATCGGTATCCGGTACTCCTGACAAAGGGTGATGGCGGTCCGGTCGAGCACCTGCAGGTTCTGCTGCAGTGCCTGGTCGTAGGTCAGTTTCGGATAGAAGCGGGCATCGGGCTCTTTTTCCGGATCGGCAGAAAATACCCCTCGCACCCTGGTTCCTTTCAGGAGGACATCCATATTCAGTTCGGCGGCGCGCAGTGCCGCGGCGGAATCCGTGGAGAAGAACGGATTACCGGTTCCGCCAGTTAGAATCAGCAGAACACCTGCCTGGAGGCTGGCTCTTGCCTTAGTGACTGTGTAGGATTCAACAAAGGTACCAACCCGGAAAGCCGAAAAATGTCGTACCGGTATCTGTCGGCTGAGCAGGTCGGTAAGCCGGATGCCATTGATTACAGTCGCCAGCATTCCAATGTGATCGGCACTCACGGCGTCAAGCTCCCGGTTGTCACGACCACGAAGGATATTCCCTCCCCCAAGAATCAGTGCCACCCGAACTGAGCGCCGCGCCAGTTGAACCAACTGGCTGACCACCGAATCTAAAACCGATTCTTGACCGAACACATCACCGGATATTTTTAGCAGGACCTGGCGGTATTTTTTACTCACCCAGTTTAAACCGGGCGAAGCGCCGGATAACAATGTTTTCGCCGAATTTGGCGATATTTTCCTTCAAATAATCGCCGACGGTTTTCTCCGGGGCTTTGACAAACTGCTGTTCCAGCAGACAAACTTCGGCGTAAAACTTTTCTATTTTCCCGGCAACGATTTTTTCAACTACCTGAGGCGGTTTTCCGGTCTGGACGGCCTGTTCTTGATAGATACGCCGTTCCCGTTCAAGGACTTCGGGCGGAATGCCGTTACGATCAATGGCAATCGGGTCACAGGCAGCAATGTGCATGGCAACATCCCGGACAAAGCGCCGGAATTCCTGATTTCGGGCAACAAAATCAGTTTCCGTATCAATTTCAATCAGCACCCCGAGCCGTTCGCCGGGATGAATGTAGGCATCCACCACTCCGGCTGCAGTCGGGCGCTCAGCTTTTTTTGCTGCCTTTGCAATACCGCGCTTGCGGAGGATTTCAATTGCCTGGTCGATATCACCTTTAGCCTCTTCCAGTGCGGTTTTGCAGTCCATTACGCCGGCTCCGGTCCGGCGCCGTAATTCAATAACCTTGTCCATCGGTTGACTCATATATACTATCCTTCCCGGTCAGGTTTTGTCTCACCGCTTTCCTCAACTTCGGTTTCAAACTGTTTTTTGCCTTCCATAACCGCGTTGGCGATGTGGCTCGTTACCAGCCGGATTGAACGAAGGGCGTCATCGTTGCCCGGTATCGGGTAGTCAATGAGCTCCGGGTTGCCGTTGGTGTCAATCAGCGCAATCACCGGAATCTTCATTCTCCTGGCTTCAGCAACAGCGGTTGCCTCTCGTACCGGGTCGACCACATAAATTGCCCCGGGCAATCGATCCAGCTGCTGTAGGCCGTTAAATAACTTTGAAAGTGTTCGGTATTCCCGCTGCAAGCGTAAGGTCTCCTTCTTTGGTGCGTTCAGCTGGGTGTTACTGAGTATCCGTTCCAGTTCCGCGAGCCGGCTGATCCGGGTGGAAACGACATTGAAGTTGGTGAGTAGACCGCCGACCCAGCGCACGGTGACAAATGGTGCGCCACAGCGCCGAGCTTCTTCCTCAATAATCGGGCGCGCCTGCTGTTTGGTGCCGACAAAGATGATGTCCTTGCCTGATTCGGTAATTGTTCGTGCTGCGTCGTAGGCGGTGGTCAGTCGTTCAAGCGTTTTTTCAAGGTCAATGATGAAAATGCCATTTCTTTTTCCGAAGATGTATGGCTTCATCTTCGGGTTCCAGCGCCGGGCATGATGGCCGAAATGCAACCCGGCTTCAAGAAGTTGTTTAATCGTTAGCGTTTGGTCCACTGGAATCGCTTCCTTCTTTTTGCCAATCCGTATTTCATTCTTTCCTTCTCCCGCGGGTCCCGTTTCAGTAGATCCGCAGCCTTTAATGTTCCCCGCAGTTCGGGGTTGAATTGGAGCAGTGCCCGGGCAATTCCCAGTGCCACCGCCGCCGCCTGCGCAGACAGTCCCCCACCCGCAACTACGCTCTTAACGCCAAAGTTGCTGACGCCGGATACCTGGAGCGGTGATAGTGCAACTTTCACCAGGTCCTCCCGGCCGAAGTAATTGGGCAGGGGCCGTCCATTTACTGTGTGTTCATTCTGTCCCGCAATCAGCCATACTTTCGCAGTGGCGCTTTTACGGGAACCGGTTGCAAAGTAACTGGTTGAATTCATACATTATTCATTTCTACCGGCACAAGTTTCTGTGCCTGGTGTTTGTGTTCTGGTCCAACATAGATGTGCAGGCGCCGGATTCGCTTTGCCTGCAGACGGTTTTTGGGCAGCATCCGCAGAACCGCCAGTCGTAAAGGACGGGTCGGAAATCTTTCCACCAGCTGGCGATAGGTAATCTGCTTCAGGTGTCCGGGTTTCGTGTTATAATGCCGGTAATAAACTTTTTCTTCAAACTTTTTGCCGGTAACCCGGATTGCACCGGCATTAATAACTACTACATGGTCGCCCGCATCCACGTGCGGGGTATAAGTGGCGCGGTGCTTTCCCATCAGCAGCCGGGCAATGCGGCTGGCAAGCCGGCCCAGTACCTGGTTCTGAGCATCAATCAGATACCATTCACCTTTTACCGTCTCTTTTTTGGCAATATATGTTTTCATTGTATCAAACCTTATACCAAAATATCTGCCGGTTGTCAATTTCTGCCGAACCGAGGTTAAAAAGGTATGTCATCAAGCTGGTCCTTGGGAATATCCGGTTCTTCGTCCGGGGGCAGTTCGGATTCAGCCGGTTCGGTGTCCACGGGTGCAAGGCGGTCAAGGAGTTGGATGCTGCGACCGTGAATTTCTACGACGCTTCTTTTTTCACCAGTTGCTGTGTTCCAGGAACGAGAGCGAAGTTCGCCCTGAATTACCACTGCCGAACCCTTTTTTAGCCTGTCCGAAAGCCGGTCAGCCATCGGGCCCCAGGTGCTAACGGTGAAAAAGTAAGTTTCTTCCCGCCAATCGCTGCTATTCTGGTCTTTGAAGCGCCGGTTTACTGCGATCCGGAAGGTGCAGTGGGGAGTTCCTTTCGGAGTGTAGCGGATATCCGGGTCAGCAACCAGCCGGCCCATTACGATGACACTGTTGAGATAGACAAGTCGCAGTCCTGTGCCAGAACTACCTTCCTCGCGGAAAGAGTTTGACGCATTTGATTTCTGCTCATTCATCTTTCACCCCGGTTAAATTAGTCATTGTGCCGACGGAACCGGTGCGGCGGATTCATTTCCGGCCGTGGAGGTGGTTTTTCGTTCCGGCAGCCGGAAAATGGCGATGCGCAGCATCTCCTCGCGATGGAGCAGGTCGCGGCGGATGCGCTCCGGTGTTGTCGGCGGTGCCTGGAAATTGATGAACAGATAAGTTCCTTCTCGTTGTTTGCGAATCGGATAGGCGAAGGCACGGCGTTCAATTTTTGTTTCGGTCACCGCCGCACCATAACCAGTCAGCATTTCCACCAACTCCTGGCGAATTTTGGTTACTCCTTCCTCATTTAAATTGCCGTCAATAATCACGGCTAATTCATAGTTATTCATTTTTACTCCTTTCGGATTGAGTCATTTGAACCTGATAAGCAGGACATCTCCGTCCTGAACACGATAACCTTTACCTTCAATTTTGACTTTGCCGGCGCTGTGAGCCGACTGAAACCCGCCGGCAGCAATCAAATCCTGCCAACTGACAACTTCAGCTTTGATAAAGCCTTTGCCGATGTCGGTGTGAATCATATAGGCGGCATCCAGGGCGGTGATACCGGCAGGTGCAGACCAGGCGCGGGTCTCTTCGCCTTTTACAGTGTAAAATCTGATCAGATTGAGCGCATTAAAGCAGGCGGTAATAATCGCCGCCGGACCCTCGGGGTGGAGTTTCAGGCTGGTGCGCATTTCAATTTTGTCAGGTTCGGGAAGGTCGGTCAGCACCTGTTCCAGTTCGGCTGAGAAAAAAATCGGTTTCCTTGCTGCCAGTAGCGGAAACTCGGCAGGGTTCGGAGGTTCGGTGTCGGAACAGTTCAGGGCGTAAATCACCGGTTTGAGCACGAAAAGTGCCAGTTCGCCGACCGCACGCTGTTCTTCGGGAGTAAGGGGCGGGGGAATAAAAGTCTGCTGGAGGGAGTTTGCCAGTTTTTCAAGTGCGGAAATCAGATGAATCTTATCCGGGGTTGCCGGTTCTTTGCGCGCTGAGTTGAGTCGTTTCTCAACGACGGTGAGGTCGGCAATTGCCAGTTCGGTTTCCACAATTTCCGCGTCCCGGTCCGGGTCGATCGATTCAAGAATATGGGGAATGTCAGGTGAAGTGAAGTTGCGAATCAGGTGCAGGATGAGGTTGGTTTCACGAATATGAGCAAGAAACTTGTTTCCAAGACCCGCCCCGGAACTCGCGCCCTTTACCAGTCCGGCAATGTCCACAAAGTCAATGTGTGCGGGGGTTACCTTTTTAGGGTTGATGACCGCAGCAATCCGGAATAGTCGTTCATCAGGGACAGTTACGACGCCGACATTTTTTTCAATTGTGGTAAAGGGATACAGGTCTACCCGGGCACCGGCACCGGTGAGCAGGTTGAAGAGGGAAGTCTTGCCGACATTCGGCAGTCCGACGATGCCGATTTTCATCAGCAGGTCCTCGGCAGTTTATCCGGCTTTATATTTGAGGCGGCCGGGTCAACTTTTTCCCCATCAACCTGATGGTTATTGGGCGCCCGTGCTGAGTTAAACCGGTTCATTGCCTTTTCAATTCCTTCGTTGAACACGCACAGACAGGTATCAGCCGCCAGCGTGAGGATTTGAGGTAACCGGGTAAGTTCAGCCGGGGTCCAGGGAGAAAGCACATACTCGGATGCAGTTGCTGTTCCAGGAGAACCGATGCCGATCCGCAACCTGGGGAAGTTGTCATCTCCGAGCTGATAAATAATGGATGCCAGACCTTTGTGGCCGCCGTCTGAACCCCGGGGGCGCAGCCGTAGAGTCCCAAACGGTAGATTCAGGTCATCAATCACCACGAGAAATTTATCTGGATAGTGGGTGAGTTGCTCTTTGACCACAATGCCGGAGTTGTTCATATAGAGCAACGGTTTAACCAGTGTCAGCGGTCGAGAAGCAATCACCGTGCGGGCGAGAAGCATTCCGGAGAGATGGTGGAAGCGCATTCCTGTGCGCTGGGCGATGGTATCCACTACCAGGAAGCCGATGTTATGGCGGGTATTAGAGTAGCGGTTTCCCGGATTACCCAGTCCGAAGATGGTCATGTTATTTCTTCTTTGTTTCCTTCTCTACTTTCTTGCCAGCTTCGGCTTTTTCCGCTTCAGTACCGACCTCTTCTTTCTTCTTTTCCTTTATTACTTCCGGTTCGGCTACAGCTTCAGGTTGCGGGGCGGTTACTTCAGCGGCGGCAAGCTTGCGCGGGGTTAAAATGGTCACAATGGCTGATTCTGGTGGCAGCACAAATTCAATCTCGGGATAGTTCAGTTCCGAGATGTGGATGCTATGGCCCATTTTCAGATGCGTGATGTCAATGTCAATGTGCTCCGGGATTTTGTCAATTGTTCCCCGAACCGGAATTTCTCGCAGGAGCACTTCCAGCATCCCGCCCTGCTTCACCCCTTCAGCCGTGCCGTGGATAATAACCGGCACCGAAAGGGTTATTTTCTCGCGGGGGTGAACCTTCTGGAAGTCCACATGCAGAAATGTGCCATCAATCGGGTTGCGCTGAATGGTCTTGATCACGCAGCGGGTGGTTCCGGCGCCATCAATGACCACATCAACAATTGGTGCATGCCCGCTGAGTTCCCGCAGGAGCATCATAAACTCATGCGCCGAAATTGAAAGCATAACTGACGGGTCACCGTGGCCATACATTACCGCCGGTAATAAACCGGCACGACGTAGTTTTCTGATTTTTGATTTACCGGTTTCGGTTCTGATGTTTGCTTTAATCTGTGCCATAACGCTCCTTTTTATTCAATAAATAGCGAGCTGACCGATTCTTCGCGATGGATGCGGAAAATGGCTTCCGCCAGCAGCGCGGCGACGGTCAGCACTTTAATCTTCGGGTGGGATTTTGCCGGGGGCTGGGAAATAGTATCAGTGATGACTATTTCGGAGAGCGGTGATGCCGCAAGATTGCTGACCGCATTGCCGGAGAGGATGCCGTGAGTGGCAGTTGCCCGTACGGACCGGGCACCGGCTTTAATCAGCGCCTCGGCAGCTTTAACGAGTGTGCCGCCGGTGTCAATCATATCGTCGAATATCAAGGTATCCATTCCCGAGACTTCGCCTACCACTCTTAGTGCTTCAACTTGATTTACTGCCGGACGGCGCTTATCAATAATGGCAATTGGTATGTCCTTACCTAAACGCTGGGCAAATCCGCGTGCCCGGTTTGCCCGGCCGGTGTCCGGCGCCACGACTACCAGGTTTTCAGTCTGATGGCGGTGATATTCCACCAGCACCGGTGTTGCGTAAAGATGGTCAACCGGGATATCAAAAAATGCTTGAATCTGTTCGGCGTGCAGGTCGATGGTTAAAATTCGGTCGACACCGGCACGGGTCAGCAGATTGGCAATAAGTTTTGCCGAGAGCGGGACCCGGGGGCGGTCCTTGCGGTCCTGCCGGGCGTAGCCGTAATAGGGGATGACCGCGGTTATCCGCCGGGCTGATGCCCTTTTTAACGCGTCAATCATCAAGAGCAGTTCAAGTATGTTTTCAGCCGGTGGCGGAGTTGATTGGACAATAAACACATCCTCGCCCCGCACATTTTCGTTGATACTGATATGAATTTCACCATCGGCAAAGTTGGAAATTTCCGCGTCGCCCAGCGGCACTTCCAGCCGGGCAGAAATTTTCTCTGCCAGGGGACGGTTTGACCGCCCGGAAAAGATTTTCAGCTCCTTATCCATATCTTTCGCTCCGTAATTACCATACGAACGATCCTGAACTGGGGCGGAAGGATTCGAACCTTCACAACAGGATCCAAAGTCCTGTGTCCTGCCAGGTTAGACAACGCCCCAATTAGCTTCCGACGACAGACGGTCTTGAGTGGGTTATAATCCAGAGATGCCCGGTATGAAACCCTGCGGCCATCGGGTCAGTTGGATATTGCAACCCATAGACCGTACTGCCGGAACCGGAGAGACCGGCAACAAATGCGCCCTTTTGTAAAAGCAGGTGTTTAACCTTTGCCAGCTGTGGATAACGGGCAAAAACCACCGTTTCAAAACTGTTTTTAACCTGCTCCGCCAGTCCCGCCAGTTCTTTCCGCCTTATTTTTAAGGCAATAATTTTAGGCGAAATACAGGGCAATGTCAATTTCCGCCGACTCTGATCCAGTTCCTGATAAGCCCAAGCAGTTGAAATACCGAATCCAGGATAATGGATAATTACCCGCAGTTTCGGTAGTGCCAGGGGGCGCAGTTTTTCCCCCCGCCCCCGGGCAACACAGGGAACACCTTTAAGAAAAAACGGAATATCGCTGCCGATTTTGCGCGCAATGGTAGAAAGTTGCTGTGGTTTCAAAGGATGGCTAAACAACCGGTTTAGTCCGGCAAGGACGGTTGCGGCATTAGAAGAACCACCCCCCAGACCGGCGCCGATTGGGATCTTTTTGTGAATTAGAATTTCAATTCCGGTCTGAATACCACTCACGGCAAAGAAAAGTTCAGCCGCACGATAGGCAAGATTTTCCTTTTCCGGGATATTCGCTCGGGCACCGGTAGTTTTTACCCGGATTCCCCTCCGTGTTTTCTCCAGTACAATCCGGTCACCAAATTCCAGCGGCACCATTATCGTTACGATTTCGTGATAACCGTCGGGTCTTTTCCTGCCGACCCAAAGCCCGAGATTAATTTTTGCCGGTGAGACCAGCGTGATTGAATTCATCACCTTTCAATAAAGCAGGATGCCGGGTCAATCTGCCATTCCGGAGAGAAAAAACCGGCCGCCCGGATTCCGTGCCAGCCGAATTTCCTGACCGAGCGGTCAAAAACCATAAAGTCCGGGACTGAAGTCCCGGAACCAATGATTCCCCAGAAAAGCGACAGTCGGGTGGCGGCGGGGTCGGTGCCGAACCGGCAGAGCACCAGCCGTTGGGGATTCAAGGGGTTGGGATAAGTGACAATTGCTGCCAGGTGTTCACCGAGGTCTGTTTCATTGACAAAAATCCTGCCCTGCCGGGTCCGCACCGGCAGGCGATTTATAATCCGTTCCGCAACTGCGTTCTGATCCGGACTGCCGAGCACAATCAGGTTACGCTCCATTGGCACCCCCCCGGTGTCCGGATAAACTTCAGCCGTGCCATTGCCAATAAGCCACCAGCGCAGACACTCCTGAGTTGCACTGTGACGCAGAAAGCCGGTCAGTTCCGGATCTTTTGTTCCGTAAACGACGGCAAAAGGAGAAAACATCACCTGCTTTGCCGGTCCGTAAGTTTCCGGTTTTTTACCAGGTTGGTTGTTTTTTCCCCGGGTGCCAGCATTCCAGCCGGTTCTATCCAGCTGGACGGTTACCGGTCTGGAGGTCTTAAACTTTCCCCTGATAACCCGGCCATCAATTTTCAGCTTCACCGTGGGGCTGTGAAGGTTCAGCCGGTCAAGGTTCAGGGTAAGCCGGGTGATATTGCTCGTATGGATGTCTATCAAAGAATCGGTAGCAAATGCTTCAATGGTGGCATCCCTGCCAACCGTTCGCACCCGGTTGATCGTCAGCCAGTAAGCACGGTTGGACTGGGCAAGGTCAGCGGTCCGGAACCTGATATGCATTGGGGCGTTTATTCGCCTTTTTTCTTTGAGAAATGATATTAACTCCTGGTCATCCACACACACCGTGCCATCAGGGTAATTCCACCAGTGCTTTACCTCTGGCACCTCCTTATAACGGTATTGATAGCCAAGCGCATTCAGCCACAGGGCAAAGGTTCGGCTGTGAATTGGCGGGACATTATCATCGTCTCCACCGTGCAGGATGAAGACCGGCAGATTGAGCGCATTATCAACCAGTGCGGGTACATTATCGGGCCGGGCTGCCATATCCCTGATGGCGAGTTTTGAGGGTTCACTGAAGATGATAGTTCGCTGCAGGAAATTGGGAACATAAAGTGGAAATGAGGGCCAAGCGGCTGCGGGTGCGATTGCGGCAAAGCGATCGGGAGAGGTAAGACCGATATACCAGGTGCCGTGTCCACCCATTGAATGGCCGGTGAGGTAAATTCGGTCGGTGTCAATCGGGAATGCAGCACACACTTGCTGGAGGACTTCAAAGGCATCCAGTCTGCCCCAGTCCTGCCAGTCAAATCCGTAAGGTCGGCGATTGGTCGGACAGACGATGAATGCCCAGTCTTTTGGCTTGTAACATCCGGCTAAATCACTCGCTTCCACGCCGGCGCCGTGTAGTGATAAAATCAGGGCGTAGGTGCGGTCTGGCTGGTAGTCCGCAGGATAGGTAATTGCGTAATACTGGGCGGAGGAGTCAATCGCGGATAGGAAGGTCCTTTTATGTGGCTGAGTTATCAGGCGGGAGCGCAATTCAATTGTGTCCGAATGTTGAAAATCACCGGTTCGGGCAGTAATTATCAGGTAATAACCAGCGGTGTCATAAGGAAGTGCCGGGAACTGGACCGGAATTGCGGGTTTTTTTACCCCGAGCGCGGGGATATTACTGATAGTGGTATCGGCAATTGGGATTGCTTCGTCGCTATCGCTCCTCGCAATGACAGAGAAAGAAGACTTGGTTTCGCTGCGCTCGTAATGACGGGGAAGGAGTGTCAGGTGGAGATGGACGTTGTTCAGGAGATTTTCCGTAGTATTTAATAGTGGAATTCCGAGCCAGCCGCGGGTTTCGGTTTCGGCGATGATGTCCGGAGCGGTAATATCACTGGTTACGCTGATGAGCGGAGCCGAAACCGGAATCAGTAAAAACCGTACCCGCTGGTCGGCATAACCGGATAGGCGGAGTATCACCCGGTTGATGCCAGAATCAATGAGCACCGGGGTCTGAAACCAGTTGTTGCCGTAGACATCACCGAGATAACTCAGGCCGTTGATGATAAAACTGCCAATTCGGGTAGCAATTGCGAGCGCCCGCGATTTTTTTGGGGAGTAAAATTCGGCACAGGCATAACCGACCGCTGCCAGTCCACTTATTCCGTAATATTTCTGAATTGTATCCCAGCGGACATCAGGGTATTCGGCATTCAACCAGCCGGCAGAATCTATGCTGACCTGCCGCCAGCGGGCAAATCCGCCCTGAACTAATCCGGAGTTAAGAGAATCATCAGGTTTAGGTTTAAGTGTTGCCGGGTCTTCAACCGCTTCGGTAATTCCTTCCCGGGTTCCGACTGAAAATGGTCCGCAGACGAGCCACTGGCGGATGATAATTGTATCCGGAATTGAAGGCAGATTAGCGGCAAAGGTGATGACATAAGTGAATGGCAGGATTAAAAACAGCGGGATTTTTTTTGACATCGGAAAGATGTTAGTTAGCACCGGTGTCCAGTCAATGATGGACCGCGAGTAATTGACCTGGGTTGCTGACGGTTTATGATAATTTCTATGTGGGAAAAAGCAATCTTTGAAAAAATTACTCAGGAGATTGAACAACTGGAACCGGAAATGATTGAGATGCAGTCCCGGCTTTGTGCGCTGCCGGCAATCAGCCCGAAATCCGGAGGGGAGGGGGAAAAGGCGCGTGCCGATTATCTCCGGGGAGTACTACAATCCTGGGGATTATCTGTTGAGGAGCTGCGCGCTCCGGACCGGCTTGCACCCTGCGGTTACCGCCCAAATCTGATTGTCCGGTTAAGCGGTAAAAGGTCTGGTCCGACAATCTGGATTATGACCCATCTGGATGTTGTGCCGCCGGGACCACGCGCCTTGTGGCATTCAGACCCGTTTACCGCCCGGGTTGAGAACGGGAAAATCTATGGTCGCGGGGTTGAGGATAACCAGCAGGAGATGGTAGCCAGTATTTTTGCGGTTCGGGCACTGCTGAATCTTGGACTTCAACCTGAACTGCCGGTCGGACTGATGCTGGTTGCTGATGAAGAGACCGGTTCCGAATTCGGTGTTGACTACCTGCTGAAAAATCACCAGTTGTGCCGGGCTGACGACCTGGTGGTTGTTCCTGATGCCGGCAATGAGGAGGGAACTCTGCTGGAAATTGCTGAAAAATCGATCCTCTGGCTGAAGTTTACCACTTATGGACAGCAAGCCCACGGTTCTACCCCCCATCACGGGAATAATGCCCATCGTGCGGGCGCTCAAATGCTCGTGCGGCTGGACACGGTGCTCCACGAGCATTTTAGTGCCCGGGATGAGCTGTTTACGCCTCCTGTTTCCACAATTGAGCCGACCAAAAAGGAGGCAAATGTTCCCAACATCAACACCATTCCCGGGGAAGATGTTTTTTACTTTGATATGCGGTTACTGCCCTGCTATCAGCTGGAGGAGGTGCTGAACCTGGTGAAACGGGTGGCGGGTGAAATTGAAACCGAATTCCGGGTGAAGGTACGGATTGACATTGAACAGCAGGCACCGGCAGCACCGATAACGCCAGCGGATGCACCGGTGGTGCGGTTGCTTGCGGATGCGGTTCGGGCGGTTTATGGTCGGGAGCCGGTTCCCGGGGGTATCGGTGGCGGCACAGTAGCAGCATTTTTCCGGCGCCAGGGAATCCCGGCGGTGGTCTGGGGGAAAAATGCGGGACAGGCACACAAGCCGGATGAGTTCTGTCTGATTGCCAATATGGTGGGTAATGCCAAAGTGTATGCCCATCTTTTTGGCCGGATGGTTTGAGCTGGTGTCCGATTTGACTTTTATTATTATTAGCGTTAAGGTAAATCAATGGAACTTCGTTCACCTGAAGAACTGAGGCCGTTTGTAGAACTTGACCGGGCAGAGGTTGTTGATGAACGTTCAAAGGGCGGTGAGGTGATACTGATTCCGCTGCTCAACCCCTTTGCTCCCCGGCCGGCACTGAGCGCGGTGGCTGATAATCTCAGCTGGTTTATGGAGCGGGTGACGGGCAGAGGGTATCAGAAAGCCGAAGAGGTATACGATGTCGGGTTTATCGTCCGGGAGCCGGGCCATCAAGCATTCGGATTAAAGGTTAATGCCGAAAGCGGTATGGTGGTCATCTCCCGGATTTCAATTCTGGAAGACGAGACGGTCTTTCGCCGGTATGTGAACTATTTACGCACGGGTATTTTTCTGTAATTTTCCAGCCCGGTTATCAGCAGTTCTGCTGTGAGGAGTAATGCTGCGAGGTAGAGCAGGGGACCGGTGAGTTCGCCGCCGGGGATGACCCCCGGGGTTATATTTTTGATGCCGCGCCGGTTGAGTAGTTCGTTGCTGGCCGGCGTCAGGTCGCCTTCTTCAGGTAGAGGATTTACGGCAAACGCCCGGCGGCTGTGATTTTCCAGTTGGTAAATACCTGGCAGTCGGGTGTCGGTGATAAGGAGTTCAGGCCGGGGAAGGGAAGGTTCTGGAATTACTGTTTTTTCGCCGGCGGGCAGGACCAGCCGGAGTGGCTGGAGTGCCGGCACTGTCAGCCGGACGGTATCACCAACAAGCCACTGATTCCGGAACGCCCTGTTAGTGAGGTATTTGATAGTCTGGTGAAGCAGCGGCACAAAAACCGCCTTGTAAATCAGGTCGGTTGCTTCGGGTTCAGGCGCAAAACTCCAGGCAATCAGGTTCTTTTCTGGTAGTTCCAGAATCAGCGGATCCTGGTCCGCAAGCCGGATAAGTGTTCTGGCGCCGGCGAGCCGGGTATGACGGAAGATGCGCACCCCGGTGAAGTCACCGGTCCGGAAACCGGCAAGCAGTGGATGGGTGGTGTCAACTTCCCGGGGGGTAACAAATCCGGATAGGTTAACAGGACCACCGGCAGGAAGCAGGCGCTCAATCCCCGACCCGGGAAGGGCGGGGATGCACAAGAGCAGACCACCGCCGGAACTGAGATAAAAATCCAGGCGGTCAAAGTCCGCCGGACTGAGGGCACCGGCATCGGCGATGATAATCACCGGATAACCGGAGAGGTCGGTGCGACGCAGTTCGGCAGAGTTCAAGAGCAAAGGCTGAAAGTGAACGGTGTCGCTTAACAGTGCCAGCTGCAGATATTTTCCCGGTACATTTGCGGAGACAAAAATTGGAACAGTGATGCGGCTGGGAATGTCAAAAGCAAAGAACCGGACATCGTCAATGGGCAGCGAGTCCGGAGACAGTTCCAGACTGCCGGTATAGATACCGGGCTGGTTAAAGGCTACTGGAAAATCTATGGTCGCCCGGGAGCGCGGGGCAAGATTAACCGTCTGCTGTTCGCGGTGGTTTTCCATTTTCAGGGTAATTGTACGGGTAACCGGGTTAGAGCCGTAGTTAGCGATTTCGGCCTGGAGTCGGTTGTTATGAAGGGAAACTTCGGTGATGCCGGCGTTGTCAAACGCCGGGTTGCTGAAGTTGAATACCCAGAGTTTCCCAGCGGTAAACTGAAAGCCGTTTTCAGGAACCGCCCGTTGTTGCAGGTCGGTGATGAGTACCACCGGCAGTGGGGATGCTCGGCACAGGGATTCGGCGGTGGTAAGTGCGGGTTGTAGTGTCCAGGCGCCGGCTGAAGGTTTGATTGTATCCAGAAGCCGGCTGATGGAATTTTTGCCGGTAATCAGGGTGTCGGTGCGGCTGGTGAGGAGCAGCCAGGGGCGGTGGGAGTTCTGGATAATCTGGCGGCAGGTATTCACCGCGATGGACCAGCGGCGGCCATAGCTCATACTGTAGGAGTCGTCAAGAATGATCAGGACCCGGTCCGTTCCAATCCGGACCGGTAGTGCGGTTTTGAGTCCGGGTCGGCTGAGTGCCAGCGGGATGAGCAGGAGAAACAGAGTCCGGATGAGCAGCAGCAGAATTTCCTTGAGCCGGACCCAGGAGAACCTTTCCCGGCGCACACTCTGCAGCAACAGCAGCGAGGGAAAGTTCTGGTGCCGGAGCCGGAGTCGGGTAAGCAGATGGATAATCAGCGGCACCAGTCCCAGTCCGAGTAGATAGAGAAATTGCGGCTGGAGGAAATACATCAGTTGAGCCGGCGCCGGTGTTCCAGATAGGTGAAGAGTGCCTGGTCAAACGGGGTGGTAATGCTCAGCGGCTGGTAATCAACCGCGGCTTCGGCACAGTTGTGGCGGAAGTTTTCTAACCGCTTCCGGAACCGTTCGTGATACTGACGCTGAATCAATCTCGGGTCAACGGCGATTTCCTGTCCGGTTTCAAGGTCGCGCAGTAGTAACGGATTGCGGAAGTCAAGTTGTGCCTCCTCCGGATGAAACAGGTGGAAAACCAGTAGTTCGTGCCGGCGTGCCCGGAAGTGACGCAGCGCCGAAATGATCGCGGTTTCATCATCCCAGAGGTCGGAGATGACAATCACCAGACCGCGGCGCCGGATGCGCTCGGCAAGTTCATGGAGGGTGGAGCTGATGTCGGTTTCACCCGCGGGTCTGAGTTTTTCCAGTTCCTGGAAGATGATATGAAGATGGACGGTGGTGGCGCGGGGCGGGATGTAGCGGTCAATTTTTGAAGAGAAGGTAATCAACCCGGTTGAGTCCTTCTGCCGGTTCAATAGATAGGCAAGGCTTGCCGCCAGCCAGCGGCCGTAATCAAGTTTAGAATAACTGCCGGTAGGGTATGCCATTGAGGCGGAGGCATCAAGCACGAGATAGGCGCGGAGATTGGTTTCCTCTTCATACTCCCGGACAAAGAACCGCTCGGTCCGGCCGTATACCCGCCAGTCAATCCGTTTAAGTTCGTCGCCGGGCATATATTGACGGTGTTCGGCAAATTCCACCGAGAAACCCTTGAACGGGGAGCGGTGTCGACCGCTGAGGAAACCCTCTACGACCATTCGCGCCTTGAAATCAATGCCTTTGAGCCGGGCAATCAGTTCCGGTTTGAGCAACGAGGTGCTGTGCGCCATATAACAGTTTAGCCCCGACACCGCTATGTTGTCAATCAACAACGAACAGGAAAAACTTGACAGCGGGCACGGGATGGTTATAATCGGGTTGCAGAGTAAAAAGGACGCAGAGGAAGCGGTTGAGTAGTATGAGTCATTCGCGGGGACAACCAGAGCCGCAGACTCGGGCTTAATCTGCAGACTGCGGCGACGCATCTGATAAACCAATCCTGGGTTGCGCTCCCGGAAGGGGGAGCACCGAGGTTTTATTACAGTAATAATGTGCCGGGTGGCACTGGAATTGAGGAGGTATGGATGGCAATAAGAGGCGATGCCGGGAGTTTACTGCTGGTCCAGGGCCGAACCGGGCCGGCAGTTGGATTTATCTGGGAGCCGGTGAAAATCGGTCCCGGGTTTGAGTGGATTGACCACGATACGATCCGCATCCTTGAGGGCGGGCTGGCGGGCAAGATTCTCGGGGTCAGGACCGAACTGATGGCAAATAATGCCGGCTGTTATCTGTTTGACCAGCAGCGGCAGATCGGCTCGGTTTCAATTGAACGCAACCCTCCGGGTAAGGGGATTATTCTCTGGGATGCACAGGTGCTGGCGCCATACCGGCAGAATGGTCTGGCAGCAATAATGACCTGGATAATCTTCCGGGAACTGCTGCTGAGCCAGACGGTGGCAACTTTCCGCATCCGGATGGTTCGTTCGGTCAAAGCCGGAGCGAACGGGACTGAACTGCAGAACATCGGGATGGGGGTGATTGCGGTCCGACTCGGTTTCACCCCGGAACTGAACCTGGGCCGGACAATCCGCGGGGATAATATTACCGGGATTGAAGCCCTGCCCGCGGTCAACGGTAATCCGCCGGCGCTGAAAATCACCCTGCGCACCGACCCGTTTGTGCTGGCTGCATTTGTGCTCAGTCCGGATACGATGAAACCGACCCAGGACTTCCGCACCTATCTGGAAATCAAAAATAACTACTTCACCATTCATGAGTGGGCAAAGAATGGGTTGCTGGTAATCAACGGTAATTATCTGCTGCGCACGCCCCAGATTCATCATTTTGTCAACCGGATGGCGGTTGATGAAGCGGAGGCAATAATCTTTCGCAATAAAATCCGCGGCCTGTAACCCGGCTTCCTTAATAATTTAATCAGCACCGCTCCGTCTCCTTTTCCGTTCCAGTCTTGCCTTGGGGGGTAAGTTTTTTAATATCAGTTTAATGAGTGGAACCGCTGATACCCGGCGTCAAAGGAAAAGTCTGCAGTTCTCAATTTTTCTCAATACCGGTTTTGCGCTGGCAGAGCTGGGCGCCGGTCTGTTTGCCAATTCTATGGTGCTGGTTGCCGGTGCGTTGCATGATGCGGGTGATGCGGTGGCGCTGGTGCTCTCCTATCTTGGTCTCAAACTGTCGTTATTGCCCCCGAGCCGGCGTCGGACTTTCGGCTATCGCAAGGTCCGGATTCTTATTGCCTTTGTCAATGCGCTGGCGCTGGCGGTGTTCACCGTGCTGGTGGTGCGGGTAGCAATCAGCCGCATCCTGGCGCCGGAGCCGGTGAAGAGTCCGGTGTTGATAGTGATGGCGCTTGCCGGCATCGCGGTCAACGGTGCTGCGGTTCTGGTGCTGAGCCGGGACCGGTACTCCCTGAACATCCGGGCGGCGATGTGGCATCTACTGGACGACCTGCTGGGGTTTCTGGTGGTACTGCTCGGCGGTCTGGCCATCCGGCTGACTGGGCTGGTGGTTATTGACCCGCTGCTTTCAATTGGGGTCAGTCTGTTTGTGCTTTACGGTGTCTGGCGGGTTTTCCGGGAGGCGGTGAGTATCCTGATTGACTCCACACCCCGGGATTTAAACTACGATGAGGTCCGCCGGTTCATCCTCGGTTCTTCACCGCTCATTCAGGAGGTCCATGACCTGCACATCTGGACCCTGGGTGAAGGTGAGCGGGCGCTGATGGCACATCTGGTGGTTGCGGATGGTCTGGTCAGCAGTTTTCAGCCGTTGCTTGCCCGCTTGAGCTGCGACCTGAAAAAGCGGTTTGACATCAGCCACATTACGCTGGAACTGGAATGCGGCGGGTGCAAATCCGGTGAAAATGTTTGTCTTAACTGAACGCCAATAACGGAGAGAAAGGTTCTCCCACTGCTGAAAACGATGCCGGTTTTGTGTCCATGGCTATCGTTTTAGTAATGATGCCTGCCGATTAAACCGTAAGCTGGATTTTTTAGTCGGAGCCCGTGGTTCAAAACCGGAGTGGGGTGACCCCGGGGGTCGCCCACCCGGCAGCGGAGATTTTTAGGGTAATAATTTAATAACTATCAGAAAACACAGGAGTTAACAAATCAGGGTTCAATTTTTGCCCGTTTTTGGGGTCTAATTTTATTGGCTGGCTGGTGAACCAAAGGTTTGGGGGTTAAATCTTTGCCCGGCGCAGGCGCAGGGAGTTGGTGACCACATTGATTGAGGAGAGTGCCATCGCAATTTCGGCAATGAGCGGGTGGAGCAAGCCGAGCATTGCCAGCGGGATTGCCAGTATGTTGTAAAAGAGCGCCCAGAAGAGGTTCTGGTTTATTTTGCGGAAGGTGGCACGGGCAAGCCGGAGCGCGGTCAGCACCCCGGTGAGTTCGCCGCGGACCAGGGTGACATCGCTGGCCGCAATGGCGATGTCGGTGCCGGTGCCGATCGCAATTCCCACATCCGCGGCTTTCAATACCGGGGCATCATTGATGCCGTCTCCGACCATCGCCACGGTTCGGTATTGCTCCCGGATTTGAGCCAGGGTCCGGAGTTTGTCTGCGGGCAGGAGTTCCGCAAACAGTTCGTCAATGCCAATGCTGGCGGCAATCGGTTCGGCAGCGGTGCGGCTGTCACCGGTGAGCATCACCGGCACGATGCCGAGGTTTTTGAGTTCGGTAATCACCGTTTTTGTTTCGGGTTTGAGTGCATCGGCAAGGATGATGATGCCGAGCGGTCTGGTACCGGCAGCGGTGAACAAAAGCGTTACGGACCTTTGGAGGTTGCTGGCGGCGAGTTCCGTGAGTGTGCTGGTTTCAATGCCGTTTTCGGCAAGCAGCTGGAGTTTGCCCACCAGGGC
Source organism: bacterium (assembly GCA_039793395.1). Classification (GTDB taxonomy): domain Bacteria; phylum Hydrothermota; class Tepidihabitantia; order Tepidihabitantales; family Tepidihabitantaceae; genus JAOABP01. The sequence continues at coordinate 55,374 of JBAMLV010000018.1, forward strand.
CGGTTCGCCATTGACGATGCCGGTAATACCCAGGCCAGGTCGGGCGGTGATTGCGGTTGCCGGCGGGATTTTTAAGTTCCGGGATTTTGCCGCCGTCAGGATGGCACGGGCGAGCGGATGTTCTGAGCCCTGTTCCAGTGCGGCGGCAAGCTGGAGCAGTTGGTTTTCGTCAACCCCGGGGCAGGGGACAATCCGGCTGAGCTGGGGTTTGCCGATGGTGAGGGTGCCGGTTTTGTCAAAGGCAATCGCCCGGACATTGCGCAGGGTCTGGAGCGCGGCCGGGGAGCGAAAGATGATGCCGCGCCGGGCAGCGATGCCAGCAGCAACCATCAGCGCGGTTGGTGTTGCCAGGCCCAGGGCACAGGGGCAGGCGATCACCAGGACCGCAATGCCGGCAAACAGGGCCAGGGAGAGCCGGGAGAGTTCCGGGTTGACCCAGGGGAGCAGGGTGTGCGCCCGGATAAGGAAAGGGCGGAGTGCCGGGGTAAAGGCAAACCAGCAGCCGGCAGTGAGCAGGGCAAGGGCAAGGATTGCCGGGACGAACCGGGCGGTGATGCGGTCGGCAAGCGCCTGCACCGGAATTTTTTTGAACTGTGCCTGTTCTACCAGCCGGATGACCTGAGCGAGGAAGGTGTCTTTGCCAACCCGACGCACCGCCACCTTGATGAAACCGGTGGTGTTGATGGTTGCGCCCAGCACCTCATCTCCGGGCTTTTTCTCCACGGGCAGGGGTTCACCGGTGGCCATTGATTCGTCAACTTCAGTTGTGCCTTCAATGATGACGCCGTCGGTCGGGATTTTTTCTCCGGGGCGGACGAGCATAATGTCGCCAGGTTTGAGCCGATTAACCGGTACTTCGGTCTCTTTGCCGTCAACGAGAATCCGGGCGGTGCGCGCCCCAAGTGAAAGCAGCTGGCGAATGGCACCGGCGGCACTGCCCTTTGCCCGGGCTTCCAGGTAGCGGCCCGTAAGGTAAACTGCCATCAGCATTCCGGCAACGCGGCCTAAGTTTTCCACCGGCAGACCGAAAAGCACCATTACCGAAGAAATCAGCGCCGCGGCGGTGCCGAGGACAATCAGCACATCCATCGTTGCCGAGCCGCTGCGGATTGAGGCACAGGCGGTTTTCAGAGTGTGCCAGCCCGGGATGAAAAGCACGCCGGCACCGAGCAGTAGTTCAATCAGGGTCATCAGTTTCATTGGCAGATGAAACTGATGGGCAAGATGAGGCACCATCAGCACCAATGTTGGAATTACCAATAGCCAGGCGAGCACCATCCGGTTTTTTGCCTTTTTGAGTTCGGCGGCAAGCAGTGTCGCCTCATCACCGGTCTGCTCGCGAACATCATACCCGGCACTGACAATCGCCTTTTTCAGCGCTTCGGGCGGAGTGATTTTCGGGTCAAATTCCACCACCGCCTCCTCGGTGGCAAAGTTCACCTGGGCAATTTTGACCCCGGGCAGTCGGTTGAGCGCCTTTTCAATCGTAACCGCACAGCCGGCACAGGACATACCGCTGATGCCGATGACCGTGGATTCGGTATGGGAAAGTTCGGTTTTGGTTGCGGGTGCGGATTCAGTCATTGCCGGTCGGTCGTGACCCGGGGAGAGAAACTGCTCCGGATTTTCCCGGAATTGGTTGAGGCAGGTGGTGCTGCAGAAGGAGTAGGTTTTGCCTTTATATTCCCAAATGCCCGCGGACCGGTTTTCATAGACACTCATCCCGCACACCGGGTCAATGTGAACCTGGGGCTCTTGGCTCATAAATTTTAGACCTGAATTTGGTCGGTCAGGATGCGTAAGCTGGCCGGTGCACTTTCAAGGGTCAGCCATTGGGTTGAGGGCGATGGGAGCGATTTGCGCCTGAAAGTCCGGGGAATGGAGGTTAAGCGGGTGCGGGCTGAATTTTTGCAATTAGCGACAGCGGAGAGGGTGGGATTCGAACCCACGGTACCCTATCGGGTACACATGCTCTCCAGGCATGCCCGTTCGTCCACTCCGGCACCTCTCCGGTGCTGTTGTTTGTAGATTAGTCTGGATAAATCGGATGTCAATTTTGATTGCGGGGTTGACAGGGGGATTAGCCGGTTTATCCTGTGACGAATGGGCAGTGGCGCAATGTTGATTCTGACGCTGGTCCTATCCGGGCAGGTTCAGGAGCTGGGCCGGTGCCCGGTTGATTCGGTAATCAGGATTGAGGCGGGGAGTTTTATCAGTCCGGACAGTTTTCAGGTGCTGGTGGTGGAACAGGCAGGGGTTTTAAATCTGTGTCGGTCCGGAAACAGTACTGACCTGTCCGGTCCGGTGCCGGTTTTTCGGCTGGCGCTTTTGCGAATGAATGGACCGGGTTTTCAGGTTTGCTGGCGTTCCGGTTTGCTGCTGGGCAGTCAGGCGGTGGCATATAATCTGCTGCCCGAAGCCTGGGCGAGCGGTGATTTTGATGGCGATTCGCTGGCCGAGATTGTGATTTTCAGCGGCGGTTATCTCCAGGTGCTGAATTTTGATCAGCGAGTGGTGCGGGTTGAGTCGGTGCCGGCAGCAGGGGGGATGATTCTGGATGCGTGCGGTGCTGACCTTGACGGAAACGGAATTCAGGAGCTGGTGACCCTGGAGCTGGAGGTAGATTCGGCGGGCAGGCACCAGCTGGTGCGTATCCGGGGGTTGGGCTTTAGCGGCGAGGAGAGGCAGGGGTTGGCGGTCGTTCTACCTGATTCGGAGCCCGGGATGAAATTTTTCCTGCTGGGTTCAGCCCGGCTTGAGGATTATCCGGGTTCACCGGTGTTAATTGTGGGTGAGTATCCGGCGCTGAAGCCGAGCCGGTATTATCTGCTTTATCAGGCAAAGGCCGATTCATTCGTTCTGACCAACACCCCTTTTCCCTGGCAGGAGTGGTTTGTGCGCACCGAGGTGCTGGCTGCGGGCAGGCTCAACCTTTTCAATATCGGTGATACGCTGGTCGCCTGGGGCTATTTTGTGCCGGGTGTGGGCAGCAGTTCGGGGCTGAGTTTTGCCGCGCTGCAGGATGGGGAGTGGCGGGTCTTGAAGCCCAGGCCGGAAGGGACCAAAATCAGCGGCTCGTGGTGCCGGTTTAACACCGCCTGGCTCAATCTGCGTCAGGGCAGGTTTTATCTATATCCGGAACCGCCATTTTTCTGGCGTTAGTTTGACCTTTTAGGCATCAGGCATACAATTGAATTGTGCGACAACTGAAGGTGCTGGAACGGGACCTGCTTTTTGCCCTGACCAATCAGGTTCAGGAGACCGCACATTACCTGGACCTTGACACTGGTGAGGTGATACCGGTTTTCAGTTTCAACCGGGATGAGATTCTTGCCCGGGTCCGGGAGCGGCCGGAGCGCTATCTCCGGCTGGTGCCCCAGAGTGCCCACCAGGGCCGGGAGATGATGGAGCGGTTCATCAAGACGGTGTCAAGGCAGGATCTGCAAGCCCGGCTCAAGCAGGCGCTTGCCGGGGGAAGGATTTTCAGCCGGTTTCGGGAGGTGCTTGCGCACTTTCCGCAGGAGCAGCGGCGCTGGCGTCAGTTCCGGACGATGTATCTGACCGCACCGCTCCGGGAAAAACTCCGCAGCCGGGAGATTGAACTGGTACTTGTCCCGGACTCAAGCGGTGAGGAGCAGGAGCCGGAGTGAGCCCTGGCTATTGTACCAGCGTAAATTTTCCGGTCAGTTGCCAGTTGCCGGTTTTCAACCCGACCAGATACACACCCGCGGGTAACAGTCTGCCTGCATTATCGGTGCCGTTCCATTTGAGCGTATAACTGCCGGCTGGCTGATAGCCCTGAAACAGAATTTTTACCATTCTGCCGCTGGCGTCAAACACCGCCAGTTGAACCAGCGCGCGGGCAGGGATGAGGTAATGAATCGACAGAGGTCTTTTTGCCGGTGTGGTACCGAGCGCGAGTCGGGGATAGCCGGGCAGCGGCTTGCCGTTCTGGTCCGAAGCGATGCCGACCATAACCGTATGGAGATCAAGGAGCCATTCGTTCGGGTCAAATTCAACCCCCACCGGCTGGCGTGCCAGGCGGAAGCGGTTGCGCTGCGGGTTTTCATTAACCGGATAATGGAGCAGGGTGTCACCGCCACTGAACAAAACCCTGATCTCCACCGGCATATGGAAGACTGGTGGTGCACCGCTGATATTGTTCTGGGAAAGGTCGATCACCAGGTCCCAGGAGTCACCGGCAGGGTTTGTCTGCCAGCCGACCGTGTAAACCGGATAGCCATAGGAGTAAACCCATTCGTTAAAGAACCAGTCGAGGTCAAGACCGGTAGTTCGTTCGGCGATGCGCTGGTAGTCTTCAGTTGAGGCGTTGCCGTATTTCAGGCTTTCACCATAGGCACGCAGGTTGGCAAAGAAAATTCCGGGTCGGTTCCAGACCGTGTCCGCCATCACATATCTGAGCATATGCTGGACCCAGGCACCCTTGCAGTAGGAGTGGCCCCAGTCAAATTCGTGACCGGCAGGCGGGGCATAAATCGGATGGGTGTCGCTTGACTCTTCGGCAAAATAGTCCCGGGCACGGGAGCGAATCAGGCTATAGAAGGAGGCAAGTCCCTGCTGGTACCAGGTGAACAGTTCATCCGAATAGGTGGCAAATCCCTCGTTGAGCCAGATGTTACGCCAGTCAACACAGGTGACCATATCGCCCCACCAGTGATGGGAAAGTTCGTGGGCAATGCCGTTGTCGTTGCCGTTGGTAATCCAGTAGCGGTGGACCATGGTCAGGGTCTGGTTTTCCATTCCGCCCCACTGGAACGGATAGGCTACCACATGACCATACTTTTCGGTGGCAAACGGGTATGGTCCATAGCGCTCGCGGTCGGCAAAGAAGGTAAGCATAGCCGGGACATTGCGGAAGGCGTTGACCGCCCGGAGCGAGTCTTCGGGCCAGCAGAAGTTCATTATCGGCAGGGATTCAGCAGGTGCGGGATGCCACCACTGGGTGTAAACCGCCCAGCGTGATGCGGCGAAGGTTACCAGATAAGTGCTGATGGGGTAGCGATGGGTCCAGAAACAGGTTTTTTTACCTCCGCTTACCCGGACACTGTCCAGCACCCCGTTGGCACAGCCGGACATTGAGTCCGGAGTGGTGATATTAACCTGACAGCCCCGTTCGGCTTTGTCCCATGGTTCGTCAAAGCAGGGAAACCAGTAGCGGGCATCGGACGGCTCAGTAGTGGAGTAGCAGATGGCGTGGGGAATCTGCTGGGTGCCGCGGGGATAAAAATAGAAGCCACGGTTGGAAGTGCCGGCGTTCCGGTGATAGTAAATGTCAATTGCCAGCGATTCGCCGTTGTTGAACTCCCGGTCAAGGTCAATCAACACCCGGCCAGCGCCGGTGGTGAAGGTGCAGACATTTCCTTCCCGGCGGACGGAATCGCACACGAGGTTCACCAGGTGCAGGCTGAAGGTGTCAAAGTGGTCATGGCGGGCGGTCAGTTCCACCCGGCAGTGGCCGGTCATTGCCCCCGAGTTCATCGGCAGGTCAAGGTCAATCCGGTAGAACCGGACATCAAAATGATGGGTGGATTCGGCAAAACCCCAGTCCGACCGGGGATAAAGGGTATATTTAGACTCGGTCAACGGCTGGGGGAAAACCGGTATCAGTCCGGCAAGGGTGAAGATGGCCCAAAAAAGCCTTTTCATTTCATTTTCTCCTTTCGTTATTGAATGTTAGTCCTTTTTTCCGGAAAAATCAGGGTAATGAGCACAAACCATACCAGGCTCACCACAATTCCGGGAATAAAGCCGTGAATTTTCAACGGGTTTTTGAGCGCCATCCATAAAAGGGCGGTCAGGGAGCCGGCGAGCATGGAGGTGAAGGCTGCCGGTCGGCTTGCCCGCTGCCAGTAGAGCCCGAATAGATAGGGCCAGAGGGTGGTGGCGGCGATGACCGCCCAGGCAAAGCCGGTGATCACCAGAATCATCGCCGGTGGCTTGATCGCGACCAGGAAGGCGATGATGCCGATGGCGGCCGCAACCAGCCGGGAGATGAGCACCTCCCTTTCCGCGGACAGGCTGGTCTGGAAACTGTCCCGGATTAAATCCTTGACAATTGCACTGGCAGCGGTGATGAGCACCGCGGCAAAGGTGGACATTCCGGCGGCAACCACGCCGGTGAGGAATATGGCGCCAAAGAACGGTGACAGGCTGGACTTCACCAGACTGGGAATCGCCTGGTCAGAATTGGCAAGGTCCGGGAAGAACAGTCTGGTGGCGGCGCCGTTAAAGTAGGGCAGGAGTGCCATCGTGGCGCCGATTGTTGCCAGCACCGTGCCCAGTTTCAGCACCTTGACGCTTTTGATGGAGTAGAAGCGGCTGACCAGCTGGGGCATTCCCCAGACACCGAACGAGACAATTGCCGCATAGGAGAGCAGGCCCGCCCAGCCCCATTCACCCGGGGTCTGGACGAACCGGCCCTGGTCAATTGCTGCCAGTCGGCTGAACAGCTGGGCAAGCCCGCCGGCACGGGCAACCGCCGCTGCCGTCAATAGTAACAGGCTGAAAATCATTATCCACGCCTGAAGGAAACCGGTCCAGACGACCGCCAGATAGCCGCCGAGTGCGACATAGACAATGATGATGATGCCGGAAATCAAAAGCCCGTAGATATAGGGCAGGTCCATCAGGATGGCAAACGAGTGTCCCATCCCCTGGAGTACCGAAACGCTGTAAATCAGCAGAAAGATGCCGATGATGAGTGCGGAGTAGAACCGGGCTTCGGGTGAGTCGTAGCGCTTGGCAAACAGGTCAGGCAGGGTGATGGAATTCAGTCGGGCGGTCAGGGCACGGGTCCGCAGGCCAAGCACAATCCAGGCAAGCAGAGTGCCGATGAGGACATTGGTGGCACCAATCCAGATAGTTGCCATGCCGTATTTGTAGCCAAATCCGCCGCCGCCGATGATGACCACCGAGGAGAAGTAGGCGGCAACAAAGGAGAAGGCGGTAACCCAGGGTCCGAGCGAGCGCGAGCCTAAATAAAAGCCTTCAGCTGAGCGCTTCATCCGGGCGCTGGTGAGCACACCGATGACAAACAGGCTGGCAAGATAGAAAAACAGCACCAGCGCATAGATAATGGTCGGGCTCATCACTCTTCCAGCCGGTTAAGGAGCGCCCAGATGATGGCGGCGAGGACCGAGCCAAATGCAACCAGCACGGCGGCAAAGGTGAGCCAGGGACAGTGGAACGGGCCGTTCATAAAAATAATCATATTTTGATTTTCGCCGGTGTCAAACCAGTGGCCGCGGGCAGATGAAACTGCTTGACTTATCAAGCCGGAGCGATTATCATTTTATGCTGGCCGTTTAACCGGCAAGAAGCAGGCTTTAAGTAAGTTTAACGAAAGGAGCGATAATGCGAAAGGTAGCATTGATATCAGTGGCGCTGGTCTGGGCGCTGGCGATTGGCGCCGAGGGGCGCTGGCTGAGTCCGACCCCGACCCATCACTACACAATTCCCAATCCAGAACCCGGGATTTTCCCGCCGGCACCGGAGCCGTTCTTCTCGGTGGTTGACACCTTCCGGTATGACGACAATATGCCGGCGAACGCCTGGGCATGGGTCCAGGGTGGCAACGGCTGGGGGGTGAAGTTCATTGCCCCGGCAGCCAGTTTTACCCTGAAGGGCGCACTAATCCACTTCTATTCCGGCTGGCCGGTGCCGGGCGGCACCCGGGCAATGGTCAGGGTGTATGCTGATGATGGTCCGGGCGGTTCACCCGGGACCGAAATCTGGCATTCGGACACTTTGAATATCACCCGGGGGCAGTGGAACTATGTTTCCATTGAGGAGCCGGTGGTTGGTTCTAACTACTACATTTTCTATGTGCAGGTGGACTCCTATCCCATCTGTCCTGGTCTTTCGATTGATGTGGCGAATAACGCCCCTTCGCACCGGATGTGGTCCTATCTGAACGGCACCTTCTCTGAGGATGCCCGGCGCGGTGAGTGGCTGATTCGCTCGGTTGTGGAATGGGACCCGCCGGCAACCGATGCGGCAACCCTGTACTTTGCTGCGGCAATGCCGCCGGACACCCTGCCGAACATCAACCTCAACATCCGGGCAACCATCAAGAACCTCGGCACCGAGCAGTTGCCGCTGGGCACACCGGTCCGGCTGCGGATTACCGGTCCGCAGAGTTATGTTTATGAGGACACGATGACCACGAGTGCGAACCTCATCCGGGGTCAGACCGCCCAGATGAACTTCTCACCGGCCTGGCGGATTCCCTCGGTCACCGGCAACTACCGGATTTATGTCTGGACCGAGGCGGCGGGGGAGCAGTATCCGGCTGATGACACGATCATCTACGACCTGAGTGTTGCTCGCTGGATTGAGTATGCCAATTACAACAACCCGCGCTGGCTCACCTGGGCCGGTCCGGAGCGAGTGGTCAAGTTCAATCCGGCGCAGTTTGGATTGCAGTATCCGGTCGGAGTGAACCGGGTGCGCACCCAGTTCTATCTCCATCCGTCCTATCCCTGGCCCGACTCCACCTTCCATTTCAAAATCTATGCCGGTGACGGGACAACCCTGCTTTATGAATCCGGCGACATTGAGGCACCGGCGGGCGCACCGGGTGCAATCAAGGCTTATGACCTGGATTCGATGCTGATTTTCACTTCGGGTGAGTTCTATGTGGCGGTGGCACCAGTGCACTCCTCGGGTCATCCTTCATCACTGGCGGATGACAGTTCTGATAGCCGCAGTTTCTACGGCGCACCGGGCGGCTGGATTCCCTGGACCAATGGCGAGCTGTTCATTTCGGCATCGGCACTGGGCGGTGTGGGCGTGGAGGAGGGGTACAACCCGAATCTACGCACCGCGGAACTGCGGCTCTCCAGTCCGGCGGTTGACCGGCTGCTGATTCACTGGCAGGTGCCCGGGCCATCACGGGTAAACCTGGCACTTTACGATGCAACCGGCAGGCTGGTCCGGGAGCTTTATACCGGGGACAATGTCCGTTCTGGCAGGACGCCGGTGGACCTCTCCCGGCTGGCAGCGGGCATTTACCTGGTCCGGCTGGAAAGCCCGTCCGGTTCGGCGACGCATAAACTGGTGGTTAATCACTGAGCCCGCAGCGGACTTCAGGGGGCTGGCAACAGCCCCCTTTTTATTTTTCTCTTTCCAGGCGGTAGAGCTCTTCGTCTGAAAGCCCGAAGTAATGGCCGATTTCGTGAATCATCACCCGGCGCACCAGTTCCCGGAGTTCCTGTTCATTTCGGCACCGGGCGGCAATCGGCTCTTGAAAGATGATGATGGTGTCGGGCAGGACATTGCCATAGAATGGTCCCCGGCGGTTGAACGGAACTCCCTGGTACAGGCCGAGTATTGACCACGGGTCTTTGCCCAGGCGCTGTGCCAGTTCCGGCGGTGCGAGCGGCAGGACCATCACCCCGAGGTTTTTAATCCGGGCGGAGAAGAATTCGGGAAGATTGTCAACCACTTCGGCCACCAGCTGGCGAAACTGTTCCCGTTCCAACTTATTCTCTGGGTCCAAACAGGGCGGTGCCGATGCGGATGATGGTTGCCCCTTCCTCAATTCCGACTTCAAAGTCGGCGCTCATCCCCATTGACAGTTCGGGCAGGGCAATGCCAAACCGTTCCTGCATTTCTGCCCGCAGCCGGGAGAGCAACTGGAAGCAGGCTCGTGACGCCTCCGGGTTGGTAATCGCCAGGCCCGGGCCGATGGTCATCAAGCCCTGAAGCTGGAGCCGGTTGAGCGTTAGCACCGCGGAAACCAGTTCGGCAAGCCGGTCCGGGCTGACCCCGTGCTTGGTCGGCTCACCGGCAGTGTTGACCTCAATCAGCACCGGGATGGTGATATTTTTCTGCTCGCACCGGTGCTGGATTTCCTCAGCCAGATGGAGTGAATCCACGCTCTGAATCAGGTGAAAAAGTTCCAGTGCCCGTTTCACCTTGTTGGTCTGCAGGGTGCCGACCAGATGCCACTCCACCGGGGTGTCAATCAGCGGAATCTTTGTCTGTGCCTCCTGCACCCGGTTCTCACCGAAGCGGGTGATGCCGGCGGCAATTGCCTCCTTGATGAGTTCCACTGGTTTGCTCTTGGACACCGCCACCAGTTTGATTTCGGCCGGATTCCTGTTGGCGCGGGCACATGCCGATTGAATCCGGCTTTGAATTAGTTTTACATTTTCGGCAATTGCCATCAGCCGATTATAGACCTGTTAGGGCTAAAATCAAGGGATGACCCCGGGGGTTGGTCAGGGGGCAGGGTCTGCCGGTTGAAGTGAATCCGGGATTTTCAGACTAACTCTATTATTTTCTGTTACTTGGGTGAACAGGGCTGAAGTGGCTGCAAACTGGATGTTAAATTTCGGGCTTTTCCGGGGTCTTACTTTATGAGAGCAAACAAAGGAGCAGTTTATGGCAAAAGATATCTTAAAGCGGATTGAAACCTGGCAGGTGAAGACCGAACCGGATGCGGTCCGGGAACGGCTGGTCCGGCTGCGGGAGTCAATGACCAGGCGGTATATTCAGGAGATGAGCCGGCTGGTGGAAATGGAGACCCGGGTTAAGCAGGTGCTGGACAGTGCGGACATTCCTTCAATCAGCTATCCTTTCTATCTGGACTTTGCCCGGGAGGTTTATTCCCGGCAGCGGCGCCTTGCCGGCGAGTCGCTGCGCCGGGAGGTGGCGGTTTTGCTTTACAAATGGGTGCTCAGGGAACTGAAACCGGAGATTCTGGAGCGGGTTCGGGATGAGGTGCTTTCGGTCTCGGCGCCAGAGGAGCGGTAAAGGGTAGTTGTTAGGGGTCAGGGGTGAAACCAGGTTTGACAGGGACATCAGGGTGGCTAAATTAGGGTGATGGGCAAGCGCCGGTGCCTGATAAGAAATGAGCAACCGCGCCGGTCCGGGCCAGGTGGTGCCCGGGTTTTACCGCTGGTCCTGGTATTTAGTCTGGCGCTGGTGGTGCGGGTAATTTATCTGCTGGTTGCCCGAAAGCATGACCCGCTTTTCTTTGCGCCGCAGATGGACGGGCTTTATCATCATCAGTGGGCGGTGGCAATTGCCCGGGGAATGGAGTTCATTAATGACGCCTATTTCCGGGCACCGCTTTATCCCTTTTTTTTGGGTTTAATCTACCGGGTTTTCGGTCCAGACCTGTTTACTGCCCGGCTGATTCAGGCGGTGCTGGGCAGTGCCAGCTGTGTGCTTTTGTCGTTACTCGGCAGGCAGATATTTGACCGTCAGACCGGTTTTTATGCCGGACTGGCGATGGCGGTGTATCCGCTGTTCATCTATTTTGACGGTGAACTGCTGATTCCGGTGCTTCTGGTTTTTCTTTTGCTTTGCGGTTTGGTGCTGTTTTATCTGCGGGATAAAAACCGGTTTTTGCTGCCGCTGGCTGGACTCTGCTTCGGTCTGGGCGCAATTGCCCGGCCGAATGTTATTTTGGTGGTGGCAGCGCTCGGGGTGTGGTTGGTGGTTGAATACCAAAAGCGCTGGTGGCGGCGGGCACTGCCTTTCTATCTGGCGGTGGTTTTGCCAATTGTGCCGGTGACGGTGCGTAATTACATTAAAAGCCGGAGTCTGGTGCTCATTGCCTGGCAGGCCGGGACCAACTTTTTTATCGGCAATAATGAGTTTTCCGACGGCACCACCGCCATCGTGCCGGGCACCCGGGGTTCGTGGTGGGGGGGATATAATGATGTCCGGCGGATTGCCGAGAGCGAGTCGGGGCAGAGTCTGAAAGGTGTGGAGATTGACCGGTTCTGGCTGAAAAAGGGGCTTAAGTTCTGGCGTCGCCATCCAGCAGGGGCGATTTTACTGACCCTGCGCAAACTTTATCTCTGGTTTGCCGGGTATGAGGTTTCCAATAACCGGGATTTGTATTTTTTCAAGCGCTACACTTTTCTCAACTTTCTGCTGTTTACCACGCCGGTGCTGAAGTTTCCGTTTGGAATTGTATTTCCGCTGGCGGTCATCGGGATTTATTTAAGCCGGCAGCGGTGGCGGACACTGATGCCGATTTATCTTTTCCTTGGCGCCTATACCCTGTCATTCATTCCTTTTTTTGTTACTGCCCGGTACCGGCTGCCGCTGGTGCCGTTATATCTGCTGTTTGCGATTGCGGGCGCGGGTGCGGTTTTCCGGGTAGAAGCGCGTGCGCGACGCCGGGCACTGATTGTCGGCGCAGCGGTTTTTTTCGTGGTCAATCTGAACCTTGCGGGTGCGGGTAGAAGGGCAGACCCGGCACAGAACCACTTCTTAGCAGCAAACGGCTATTATCAGCAGGGAAGAACGGAACCAGCCCGCCGGGAACTGGACCAGGCGCTGGCGCTGGATTCAGCAGCCAACATCCTGTCCCTTGAGGCAACGATGCTTTTGGCGCAGAACCGGATTCCAGCGGCAGCAGCGGTGGCGCAGGCAGCGGTCCGGCTCCATCCGGATGAGGCGGACAGTTACGGCATTGCCGGTAATGTGTATGCCGCGGCTGGAAAACTGGATTCGGCAGAGATGATGTTTTACCGGGTGGTGGAACTTGACCCGTTTGGTCCAGAAGGCTGGAATAACCTGGGCAATCTGGCGCTCGCCCGGGGTGAACTGGCGCAGGCACGCCGGTATTACGAGCAGGCGTTAAAAAACAGCCCCAATTTTGTGCTGGCACTGTTTCATCTCGGGCTGGTGGACTATTATCAGGGCAGGGTTGGGTCGGCACACGCACGCTGGCAGCAGGTGCTCAAACTGGACCCGGGTTTTCACAAGGCAGGACAGGCGCTTGAGGAGTTAAGATAACCGCAGTTGTGATTGCCACTGCCATGGGAGTAATCGGCCCGGAGCAGGTAATCAGATGTGCCGGAGCTGGGGGCGGAGCAGGGTAATGGTGGTGAGGCTGAGCAGGATGACAACTCCTGATAGCAGCAGGGCAAAGAGGGCGCCTTTTGTCTGGGCAATTGAGCCGGCGATGAGGCTGCCAATCGGAAACATGCCGTTGAAGAACAAAGAGAACACACTCATTGCCCGGCCGCGGATGTGGTCCGGGGAAAGGGTTTGAATCAGGGTGTTGGTGAGGGCCGAGATACTGGTCTGGCAGATGCCGATGAGGATGAGCAAAAAGAGGGCAAGGTGATAGTTGCGGCAGAAGGAACAGGCAATCAGCAGGATTCCGAACAACATTGTGCCGGATAAGAGGATTTTGCCGCGGTAACGGGTTTTGCTGAGTGAGGCAAGGGTAAGTCCACCAATGACCGCTCCGGCACCGAGGCAGGTCATCATCAAGCCATAGCCGCGGGCGTCCTGGTGCAGGACATCACGGGCAAGAACCGGCATCAGGGGGATGTAGGCGATGCCGAAGGAGGAGAAGACACCGGTCATCAGGATGAGGATGCGGATGTCGGGGTGGGATTTGACAAAGCGCAAGCCGGAGAAAAGCTGGGCAACAATCGGTTCGTTTGAGGTGTTGGTGATGGGTTTTTCGAGCCGAATGTAGAGCAGGGCGAGGATGATGGCAAGGAAGCTGGCGGCGTTGAGGGCAAATACCGGTGCCGGACCGGAGAAGGTGAGAATTGAGCCGGCAATTGCCGGACCGACCATCCGGGCGATGTTGAACATTGAGGCGTTGAGGGCGATGGCGTTGAGAACATTCTTTCTGCCAACCAGTTCCGGCACCAGGGTCTGGGCAACCGGGGCATTCAGTGCCACGAAGATGCCAGCAAGGAAGGAGATGAAGAGAATATGGTAGATGTTAATCACCCGGGTCCAGGTGAGCAGGGCGAGGAGCAGGGCTAAGAGGGCAAGGGCGGACTGGCTGAAAAGCATCAGGTTGCGTTTGTTGAAACGGTCGGCAAGCACACCGGCTGGCAGGGAGACAAGCCAGACCGGCAGCCAGTTCATTGCCGAGTCCAGACCGACAAAGAATGGGGAGTTGGTGACCGTAAGGACGAGCCAGCTTTTGGCAACATTCTGCATCCAGGTGCCGGTGAAGGAGATCATATTTCCGAACCAGTAGAGCCGGAAGTTTCTGTGCCGGAAGGCGGCAAGGGTGGTGGGAAGGGGGATGGTGAAGACGGTGTTAGTTCGTTCCGGTTCCTGGTCTGACATTAAAGGCGATTTTAGCAATCAGGTGCCGGAGTTCAATAAAATTAACTATCTGCTGACGATCAGTTTGCTGATCACTCCTTTTGGCTGGTGAAGGAAATATATGCCCGGACTCAGGTGAGTGAGGTTGTTAAGTCCGGGTTTAAGGTGACCAGCATCCGTTTTGCCGGACCACAAAGCTGCCAGTCATAGGTGGTGCCGCCGATGGTGTCAATTCTGCCGACATAAATTGAGTCCAGGGCAAGGAGCGGTGTGATACCGAGCAGGGCAGTTAAAAAAATCCGGCACATAACACCTCCTTACGGTTTATTTTATTTACGATTATCGGTTTTGTCAAGAAATGGTTTTTCAGTTGAGAGGGACAAACTGCCAGTAAAGGGTGTCGGGCAGGCAGGTGAAAAGCAGAAAGCCGGGTTGACCGAAGTCAAGGGCACGGCTGATCGTGCCGACCGTGAAATGGTTGACACCGCCAATCCGGTAGTGCCGGAACCCGTGGATGTGGCCCGAGATAAGGGCAAAAACATTGAACCGCTGCATCAGGGACTGGAGTTTTGCCCGTTCCGCGGCTGAGCCGAGCCGGAAGATGGATGGGGTCTGGTCATCATAAAGGGGGAAGTGGGTGATGATAATCTGGCGTGCGGGCGGACGGGCAAGCTCCTGTTTTAGCCACTCAAACTGGCGGGCACCGAGTCTGCCTTCCCCGGTGTCCAGGAAGATGAGTTTGAGTCCGGGGCGGGTGAGTACCAGCGAATAGCAGGCAGGTCCGAATCGCTCCTTGTAAAGTTCCCAGCTGTTCAGACGATAGAGGTCGTGGTTGCCGATGGTGACATAATAGTTGATGCCGGTCTGCCGGAGCAGGGCGGCAACCGAGTCAAATTCAGCCACGGTGCCGTGTTCGGTCAGGTCACCGGCAACGCAGAAGAGGCTGATGTCCAGGGTGTCAATTGCCGCAGAGAACTGCTGCCACCAGCAGCCAACAGGTTTGCCGATGTGGATGTCACCGAAGGCCGCAAATCGGAGGGTGTCGGCACCGGGCAGGGGAGGCGGCGGTGGCAGCGCCAGGCTTTCTTCCACCCGCTGCTCCACATCCGGATGGAGCAGAACCACCAGCGGGTCAAGTTCACAGCTGGCAGTGAGCAGGATGAGGAGGAGAAATCGGCGCCCCAATTTATTTGCCATAGCGGACCCCGATTTCCATTTTCAGGTTGGTGAGGCTGAGCAAGCCCGTGGACAGGCCGTTGGATCCGACCTGACACCGGCTGATGATTTTCCAGTCGGGGGTGAAACGGTAAGCGGTGCTGATCGCACCCGGCAACTGCTGGGGGTTTTTGATTTCCAGGCGGTCATAGTTACTCAGTTCTGCATTGACGGTCAACCGGTTGGAGTTCAGCAGTTGCCAGGCGAGGTGATAGAGCAGGTTCCACTCCGGGAAAAGGGGCTGGCGGCGCTGTCCAGCAGTAAAAAATGGCAGGCGCCGGCACACTCCGAGTCCGAGCGTCAGTTGACGGATGGGGCGGCAGCGGAGAAGAAAAAACAGGCGGTCTTCGGCGCTCTGCCAGTCGTTCCATTGCTGGTGCTGGAACCCAAGGTCCAGTTTCCAGCCAGGAAGACGGGGATGGGTCAGTCCGGGGCGGAACGCCGCGCCGCTTAATCCGGAGTGCGGTAGCAGGCTGAAGCTGACTGCGGCATCAAAGGACACAAAGGGATTGATGCCGGCAAGGACACCGGCAGTGAAAAGCCCCCGTGCCTCCACTCCGGCTTCTCCCTGATAGGCAATGCTCAGGTCCGGAGAAAGGGTCAGTGCCGGGAGCAGAAGCAGAAATAGGGCGGGCACATTGAAAATTATCGTCTGGCAGTTCAGAAGTCAAATTCTGCTTGACAGAAATGAAAAAACGGCTTATAATTGGTTACCGAAAAAGGAGGTTTTATGGCACGGGTCGGTTTGTGCCTGCTCGTTATTGCCACGGCGGTTAGTGCCCAGTGGCTGGAAACAATAGTCTATCTGCCGGATACGCTGAACGAAACTGCGGAACCGATGCGGATCTTCTACAATCCGGGTAATAACAACCTTTTCATTTTTGGCAGCGGGCGCACGGTGCTGGTGCTGGACGGGGTCACCGGACGGAAAATTGCCCGGGTGGAACTGCCGGGTTCATATTCTGATTTCTGTTACAATCCACGGGAAAACCGGATTTATCTGGCAGGTGAGTATATTACCGTAATTGATGCGGCGGGCTGCCGGGTTGCCGGCGTTATTAACCCGGGTTTTACTACCAATGACATCTGCTATAATCCGGAACTCAACCGGGTTTATGCGGTTGGCGGTATGCTGGTGGTGGTGGTTGATGCCGGGGCGGACAGTATTATCGGCACCATCAGCCTGCCCTGGAGTTCGTCGGCAATTGAGTGTGCCACCCGGGTAAACAAGGTTTACTGCGCGCTGGATAATGAGGATGTGGTGGTGATTGACTGCCAACGGGACAGTGTGATTGCCCGATTTTATTCCGGTGCCGGACCGTATGCGATGCTCTATAATCATCTGACCAATCGGCTTTATATCGCCGAGGGATATGACGAGGACATCACCGTGGTTGACTGTGACCGGGACACGGTGGTGCGCTGGCTGGTTGCCGGGTATGAGCCGCGGTTGATGTGTCTGAATCCGGTGAGTAATAAGTTTTACTGTGCGGACTGGTATAATAACTGGTTCGGGATTTACGATGCCGGGGCGGATACGCTGATTCGCTGGATTTTGCTCGGGACCAGGGGGCAGCGTGGTCTGGTGTTTGATTCCATTGACAATCTAATTTATGTATCGCTTTACGAAGATGACAGTCTGGTGGTGATTGATGGTGTGAGCGATGAACTGCTCCGGACGGTGCCGGTTCCGGGGTATCGCCCCTGGGGTCTGGCTTACAATCCGCGGGCCCAGCGAGTTTACTGTGCCGAGTATGGCAGTCAGAGCGTTTCGATCTATGATGCGCCGACCAGTGCGCTTGTTGGTTTCCTACCGATGGAACGGTTTCAGCCGCAACTGCTGACCCGGATTGCCAGCAATGAGCGGATTTACTGCGCCAGCCCAGGTGCGCGCTTCATTATTCCGCTGGAGGGCGCAAGCTGCCGACTCCGGGCACCGGTTTTTCTGCCGGCAGCGTTGGACCGAATGCTGTATGCGGATGGGGTTAACCGCGTCTATTGCAGTTCGGTTGACAGTTCAATAACCGTGGTTGACTGCGCTACGGAGCGGGTGCGCGGGGTGGTCCGGATGCCTTTTCCGCCGGTGGCAGCGGTTTATGCCCCGGATGTCAACCGGATTTATCTGCAGGGACCGGTTGCTACCGAATCAACAATCGTGGTTTTTGACTGTCTGAACGATTCCGTCAGCGGTTATATCTATACCAGACCCGGTCCGCAGGTGCTGAGTTATATTCCGGCGCAGCACCTGCTTTACTTTACCGAGGCCGGTTCGGGAATACTGACTGCCTATGATGTGGTTGAGCAGCAGCGTATTGCCGAAATCAGCCTGCCCGGGGAGATCGGCCAGGTGTGTCATCTGCCGGCTTTTAATCTGCTGGCGGTGAGTTTCAATGGCGACCCGCGCCTGTATTTTATTGACTGTTCCACCCATACGGTCCAGGACTCACTTTATGTTTCGGGTATTGCCGCCAGTATGCTGTATAATCCGGTCAACAACCGGCTTTACATTCTGACCTTTGCTGATACCCTGCTGGTGGTTGCGCCGGAACTGTCCGCGGTGGTTGATACGGTGGTACCGGCTCTGCGCAGTCCCTGGATGGTGGCGCTGGATACGATTGCGAATAAACTTTATCTTGCGAGTGCTTACCAGGTGCAGGTGATTAATTGTCAGACCAACCAGCCCGGGGATGTGATACGATTGCCGGCTATGGTCGGAACAGGGGTCTGGAGTCCCGGGACCCGGCGCCTGTTTGTTACCCTGCCTTCCAGGCTGGCGCTGGCGGTTATCCGGGACAGCGCGGTGGTCGGCACGGCTGAAGAGCAGGTGGGGGCAGAGGGGCTAAAGGCGGTGCCGACCGTTGTCCGCGGGGTGCTGAATCTTAATCCGGAACTGGCACCGGTGCTGCTGATGGATGTTTCGGGTCGGTGCCGGCTGGTGCTCAAGTCCGGGATGAACGATTTGCGCTCAGTTGCGCCCGGGGTGTATTTTATCATCAGCAGGCAGGACAAAAGGAGCGGCATCAGGAAACTGATTATCGCCCGGTAAAGCGGTTTTTTCCGTTCTGTAAACTTGACTTTACGCAAGCGGGGAGTATTTTTTTGAAAAGCCGGGAACGGGCGGTTTTCCGGCTATCAAAAGGAGTAACCGGTGACGGACAGCTTGCGGTTTTTTATTGAACGGTTTGAGGAACTGCGGAAGCAGCCGCCAGAGCCGGGCAGGTATTATCAGCCCCGTGCCTACCGGAATGCTGCGGTGCGGTTCCGGGCACACACCGCTCATAACTGCGAACAGGCAAAGAATTTCTTTAACCTCAGCGCCTGTCCGCTCCATTCGGTTTCGGCACGACTGGAGCTGGTGGGAAAAACCGGTTTGAACCCGTTTCTTTATCCTGCGCATCTGCTACCCGGTTGTGACCTGCTTTCGGACTCGGGTACGACCACCATGACGATGGAGCAGTGGGCACAGTTGCTGCTCGGGGACGAGGCTTACGGTTCAAATGAGGGTTTTTACGAGTTGAACGAGCAGATTGGCATGACCTTCGGAGATGGCTGGCGACAGGATTTGAACCGGGATGAGCAGACGCTTTTCATTTTTCACCAGGGAAGAGCGGCCGAGCATGCACTGTTTTATAATCTTGCCCGGATGCTTGCCGGCAGAGATGTGCCGGTGCTGAGCCGGGTGATTCAGGGCCTGCCCGACCCGACCGGCGTCTTTACCCGACTCCAACGGGAGATTGAGCGCCTGCGCCGGCGCAGCGGAGTTGAGCCCAGATTTCTGATTCCGAGTAATGGCCATTTTGACACTACCGAAGCGAACATTGCCGACTGTAATATCATTCCGCTGAACCTTAACTGTAAAGAGCACCGGGCAAATGATGAACAGTTTCCGTTCCGGGGAAATATCAATCTTGATGAGCTGAGCGAACTGCTGAACTGGATTCCGCAGCACATCCCGCTGGTCTATCTAACAATTACGAATAATTCCGGTGGTGGTCAGCCGGTGGCACTGGAAAACATACGGGTGGTTAGACAGCTGACCGCCAAGCACCGGATACCCTTTTTCTTTGATGCCTGCCGGTTCGCGGAGAATGCCTGGTTTATTCGGGCGCGCGAGTCCGGATATGGTGACCGGACGGTGCCGGAAATTGTCCGGGAGATGTTCAGTTATGTTGACGGGTTCCACATCAGTCTGAAAAAGGATGGTCTGGTTAATATCGGCGGCGCGCTGCTCATCCGTCCAGACGGGCTTTTTACCCGACTGCCTGATTACCGGCAACTGCTAACCAGGCTCACCGATTATCAGATTCTCACTGAGGGCCATCCGACCTATGGCGGGCTGGCGGGCCGGGACCTGAAGGCGATTGCCGAAGGGTTGCGGATGGTGGTCCGGGAGGAGTATCTCAGGACCAGGATTGAGCAGGTGCGCAGGTTTGCCCGCCAGCTGGAGACATTTGGCATTCCGGTGCTGAAGCCCGCGGGCGGGCATGCGGTTTATTTTGATATTGACCGGTTTTTTTCCGGGCTGGCGGTCCGGGACCGGGACTATCCCGGGATTGCACTGGTGGCACTGCTGCTTGTTGCCGGACACCGGCTGTGTGAACTCGGGGTTTATGCGTTTGAACTGGAGGATGTGCCACCGCCGCGTAACAACTTTGTCCGGGCAGCGGTGCCCAGACTGACCTATGAGGACCAGGACCTGTTTGCCTGTGCCGAAGCGGTCCGGACGGTTTACGAACACCGGGAGCGGATTCCCAAGGTTGAGGTCCTCTATGGTGCCGGTCTGCCGCTGCGTCATTTCAAGAGCCGGTTCCGGTTTCTGCCGGAATGACCAGTTATGCGGGTGGGTTTCTATCAGTTTGCGCCCAAGCCCAGGGCGGTGGAGGAGAATTTAAAGCGGATCTTCAGCCGGCTGGAAAATGTTGCCGCCGACCTGGTGGTTCTGCCGGAACTGTGTCTGACCGGTTATCTGTTTAATAGCCGGGAGGAGCTTTGCCGTTATGCGGTGTCGGTTCCAGACAGTCCGGTTTGCAACCGGCTGGTGAGTTTCTGTTCGGGAAGGAACCTCAACCTGGTGCTGGGAGTACCAGAAAAGGCAGGCTCACGGATATTCAATTCCGCAATCCTGGTGACCGGGACCGGTTTAGTTCACCGCTACCGGAAGGTGCACCTTTTTACCGACGAGAAGGATATTTTTGACCCGGGTGATTTGCCGTTTCCGGTGTTCAGTCTGGGGGCGGTCCGGGTGGGGATGCTGGTGTGTTTTGACTACTTTTTCCCGGAAAGTGCCCGTTCGCTATTGCTGCACGGCGCCCAGATTATTTGCCATCCGGCAAATCTGGTGTTGAATTATGCCCAGTCAATGACCATCACCCGGGCACAGGAAAACCGGTTGTTCTGGATTTTAGCCAACCGATTCGGTTCTGAGCGACTGGGCACCAGAGTTATGGACTTCACCGGTGAGAGTCAGATTGTAGCACCGGACGGTAAATTGCTTGCCCGGGCGGGCCCGGACCGGGAAGAGTTGACGGTTCTGGAGATAAATCCGGCGCTGGCGCTGGACAAGGCGGTTACCCCCCGTAACGATATCCTGAAGGACCGCCGGCCCGAACTGTATTTTTAAGACCCGGGATTGCAGACTAAACCGAGGAAGAGGATTGCACCGCTGGAATTGTCCTGAATCAGAAACAGAAACGGCCGGTTAAATACCAGTTCAAAGGTGTTAACCGGCAGGGCGGTCATTACCATTTCCACCGAAGTAACCGCCGCCGCCTCGGTCCCTTCTTCGTTTACCTCAATATAAGTTTTATGCTTGACATCGCCGATTGCCAGTCGGGTGGTGGAAGTCATTGCGGAGAAGTCGGCACGGTTCAGGTCAAATGCCAGCCCCATTCCCAGTTGAGTCAGTGCCGGTTTCAGGCTCTGTTCATATTCAATTTTAAACCGGGGAAGGGCAACCGTGCCGGACCGGGATTCAAAACCCGCACGCCAGGTCGCCCAGTTTTCCTCGGTCATATTTTTCAGCAGTCCGGCAGTTCCGATCGATTCATCCGGCAGCAGTAGAAACATACTGACATTGCCATTACCATAGGGGAGTTCAACACCCTTAAACCCGGGGCCGGCGCAATACTGGAACTTTCCACGCCGGTGCATCATTTTAACCAGCTGGGTCTGGCCATCCGGCAGATGAAACTCGGCTTCAGCGGTCAGTTCCGGTGAAAACGGCTGCTGCCACTTGCCCTTAAAATAAATCGCATTAAGGAGGAGCAGGGCAACCTCCGGTTTCAGCCGGTCAACGATGGAGCGAATTTTGTTTTTGGTCTGTTGACTTACCCACTGGTTGATCCGTGCCGGTGCATCAGTGGAGTTAAAGTCAATGGTAAACAACTGCGCCTGATAGGAACGCTCCATATTTTTGCGGAAGCCAGATTTCAGCACTACCCCCTGGCGGAGCCAGAGCGAATTGGCAATTTCAAGGATAACCCCGGAATCGTTCCGGGCGATACCGGCACTTAACTGGCGCTGGAGTAAATTGGCGGTTTTTAGGTTCAGACCGGAAAGTTTCAATGATTGGACCATTGTGGCCCGGGTTTCACCCGCAGCACCGTTCGCGGTCATCAGCAGCGCGGTGGTGATTGAATAGGGGGAAATTACCACATTATCAGCCGGCGTAGTTGCGCTCAGCTGCTGGAATAGTGAGTAGCCGAATTTATTCATGGGCACGGTCAGCAGGGCCGGGCGGGCCGGGCTGGCGCCACTCAAAAAAAGGATGGTCAAAATCATCATATAGATACTATGACCGTTTCCGGGCTGAAGTCAAGCGCTACCCGATAGCAGGGTGCATTCAGGTGTTAGTGAAATTAAATTTCTTGACGCCGGTAGTAATTTAATTATGCTATTAGTTCTGATTTGAAACTGGAATAGAAAGGTGGAAATATATGAAGCATAATATGGAAAATTACGAGGCAACCTACCGTTCGTTCAAGTGGGAAATACCTGAATTTTACAACTTTGCCTACGATACCGTCGACCAGTGGGGAGCCAGGGACCGGACCAAACTGGCATTGATTTCGGTTGCGGATGACGGCCGGACCGCCCAGAAACACACCTTCTGGGAACTCTCCCGGCTATCCAGCAAATTTGCCAATCTACTGCTTGCTGCCGGTGCACGGAAGGGCGATAAACTGCTGGTGCTATTGCCCCGGATTCCGGAATGGTATGTGGCGGTTCTGGGGGCAATGAAGGCGGGGGTGATATTTATGCCCACTCCCACGCTTTCAATGCCCAGGGATATTGAATACCGGTTGAACAGTTCAAAAGCAAATTTTGCCATCACCGATGGGGAAAATGCTTTCAAAATCGCCGCGGTGCAGGGAAACTGTCCGGCTCTGAAACAGGTGTTTATCGTCAATGGTGAAAAGGAGGGCTGGATTAACTTTAATGCGGAAATGGAAAAGGCACCGGTGGAAATTCAAAAGCGGGTGTCGACCCGTTCGGACGAGCCGCTTTTGATATATTTTACCTCTGGCACGGTTGGCTACCCGAAGATGGTTCAGCATACTCATGCCTATCCGCTCGCCCATATCGTCACCGCGAAGTTTGTTCATGATTTGCAGCCGAATGACATCCACTGGACGATTGCCGATACCGGTTGGGCAAAGACCGCCTGGGGAAAACTGTTCGGGCAGTGGCTGATCGGCTGCACCGTGCTTCAGCGGAACCCGAAAGGAAAGTTCAATCCCCAGATTGCGCTGCAGGTGCTTGAGAACTTTGGTGTTACCACTTTCTGTGCACCCCCGACCGTTTACCGGCTGCTGATACTTGAAGACCTGAAAAAATACCGGCTGAGTTTAAGGCACTGCGTTTCTGCCGGTGAACCCCTGAATCCAGAGGTCATCCGTGCCTGGGAGGCGGGTACCGGTTTGAAAATCTATGACTTCTACGGTCAGACGGAAACGGTGGCGGTGCTGGCAAACTATCCCTGCCTGCCGGTTAAGGAAGGTTCAATGGGTAAGCCAACGCCCGGGCATGAGGTGGCAATAGTTGACGAGCAGGGGAAGGAACTGCCCGCGGGTGAAGAGGGACATATTGCCATCCGGGTAAAACCTTTTCATCCGCCGGGAATTTTCAAGGGTTATCTCAACCAGCCGGGTGCAAATGAAGTGGCATTCCGCGGTGACTGGTACTACACCGGCGACAAGGCTTATAAGGATGAAGATGGGTATTTCTGGTTTGTCGGTCGGGCAGATGATGTCATCAAGGCATCCGGCTACCGCATCGGTCCGTTTGAGGTTGAGTCGGCACTGATTGAACATCCGGCGGTTCAGGAATCGGCGGTTATTGGTAAACCCGACCCGGTCCGGGGGGAAATTGTCAAAGCCTTCGTTATCCTCAAGCCCGGCTACGAACCATCGGCGGGGCTGGTTCGGGAATTACAGGAACACTGTAAAAGGGTGACCGCGCCTTACAAATATCCGCGGGAAATTGAGTTTGTCAACGAACTACCCAAAACCATCAGCGGTAAAATCCGGCGCGGAGAACTGCGCCGACTGGAGCTGCAGAAAATGCAGTCGCACCGGCAGCCGGAGCAGCGGTAGCCGTTGTCCGAACCGACCCGCCGGCACCGGAACTTGACCCGGTTCGTATTTACCCTATTATTAAGGTAATGGTCAGCCCGGGGTTTATAATTGTTATTATTCTCCTGATAGTGGTTGTTGCCGGCCTGGTTATCATCCTGCTCACCCGTCGCCCCCGCCAACCGGCTCCGGACCTGAACCTTATGTTTCAGCAGGTTGAAGCCCTGCGCCAGGAGCAGGCACGGGCACTGGAAGCCAATACCCGCGAACTCAATCAACGGCTTGCCGAGATGCAGCAGGTTCTGCTTCAGAGCACCGGCGCGGTCAACACCCGGCTTGACAGCGCAGCACAGATCAGCGGCGAACTCAACCGGAAACTGGGGGAATTGACGGTGGTGGCGCAGAACATAGCTGAAGTCGGTAAGGAGCTGGCTTCGTTGCAGGAGGTGCTGCGCGCACCCAAACCCCGGGGTCTGCTCGGTGAGTTTTTTCTGGCAAACATCCTTCAGGAGATGCTGCCGGGTAATTACGAACTCCAGTACCGGTTCCGTTCCGGTGAGAAGGTTGATGCGGTCATCCGGCTCGGCGAGAGGCTGGTTCCTGTTGATGCCAAGTTTCCGCTTGAAGATTTCCAGCGGCTGCTGGCGGCGCAGAATGAGGAGGAACGGATAGCGCTCCGGCGCCAGTTTGCCCAGACGGTGCGCCGGCATATCGACGCCATTGCCCGCAAGTATATCCTGCCCGATGAAGGCACCTATGACTTCGCCCTGATGTATATTCCGGCAGAAAATGTGTATTACGAAATAATCGTTAATACCGCCGAAAAGGAGCAGAGTATCATCAACTATGCCCTTAACGCCCGGGTAATCCCGGTGTCGCCGGCGACCATTTATGCCTATCTGCAGGCAATTCTGTTAGGTTTACGCGGAATGCAGGTGCAGGCGCAGGCACAGCAGATATTAGCCAACCTGAGCACCCTGCAGCTGGCGCTGGAACGGTTTCAGGAAAAGTTTCAGACGCTGGGTACCCATCTGACGAATGCCCATAACCGTTATGAAGAGGCAGGCAGGGAGCTGGAACGGCTGTCGGTCCGGCTGACACTTGCCCTGCCAGAAAAAAAGGTAGATTTTAATCAGGGGGATTAATGAAAAAACTGTTAAACCTGGTGTTTTTCAGTTTAATATTAATGAACCGGGGCGCTGGAGTCTGGCAACAGCTCGGTCCTCAGGGGGTCAATATTCGCGCATTCAGCAATGTCCCGGGATACCCGGATGAACTTTTTATTATCAGCGGCTGGTTTCCATCTTATCTTTATCATACCGGGAATGCCGGTTCAACCTGGGCGGTCCGCGAAACCTTTCCGGATATTATTTCTGCGCTTGCCATTAACCCACGCGATGTCCGGGTAATGTTTGCCGGCGGTAGAACCGGTAAAATCTACCGGAGCACGAACAGTGGTTACACCTGGTTTACGGTAGGGATGCTGCCAGCCGGCAGCTGGGTGCGGCAGCTTGCCCTCAATCCGCAGAACGGTTCAGAAATCTGGGCGCTTGCCGAGGTTACAGCCGGTGATTCGGCAGCGATTGCCGTTTTCAATTCCACCGATGGCGGTGTCAACTGGCAGTTAAAACTTCGCCGCTGGTCTTATGAAGCCCAGGCAAACTGCCTGGTGATTAATCCGGTGCAATCCGGTAATATTATTATTTGCGGGGCACTTACCAACCGGCCGGTGCTATTAATCAGCACCGATTCCGGCGCCAGCTGGCTTAACCGGACAACCGGCTTGAGCGCCACCACGGTGAATGCGGTTTCATTCGTTCCCACCCTGGATTCGGCACTACTTTGTGCCACCGATTCGGGAATCTTTTATTCAAGCGATTTTGGCCGCACCTGGGACCGCCGGCTCATCGCCCCGGTCTGGTCAATTGCCGTTGCGCCCGTATTCCCTTATTATGCCTATGCCGGCGGTGAAAATCTTGTTTACCGGTCGTCTGACCTTGGGTTTACCTGGCGGACGGACACAAACCCGGATTTCACCGGTTCTCAGACCCGGTTTTTAGCCATCAATCCGGTCCGCCCGCTTGAACTTTATGCAGCCAATGGTTATGGCGTTTTCTTGACCACCAATGGCGGTTACACCTGGACTGTTCGCACCAGCGGTTTTTACAATCTTGATTGCGCCTTCATTAATCTATATGGCACTGATACGCTGTTTGCAGCAGTGGACGGCTATTGGATAGTGCGTTCTGCTGATGGCGGCAGAAACTGGCAGCAGTTCGGCAAGATGTTTCCCGGTGTTGGTGGAGTTAAATGGATGGCGGTAAATCGCATTCATCCAGATACGGTGGTCTGCGTTACGGGCGATGGTAAATTCCATCTGAGTATCAACCGCGGCGATTCCTGGAACACCTATCCAATTGCCGACAATTTTCAGGCAGCGGGAATCGCCTATCATCCGCGGGCAACCGATACGCTGTACTCTTGGGGTGGTAAGCGGGACTCGGTTACCGGTCCGAGCCGTTTTGCCATCTATCGCTCAATCGACCGCGGTCAGCACTGGACTCCACTGCTGCTCAGGGATGCCGGAATGTGTTACGGATTTTTCGCTTCATCCGGAGGTGACACTTTAATTGCCTGGGGGGGTAACCGGTCCGGTCCGGCGGTTTTTCGCTCAATTGACCGGGGGAGAAACTGGAGTCCGCTGGTCAACGGGATTAACGGCAGTCCGATTTTGGACTTAAAGATTTTCCCGGCCGAGCCGGGGCGGTGGCTGTGTGCTACTCCCGCGGGGGTGTTCAGGACCGATAATTATGGTGCAACCTGGACGAACCTCGGACTTACCGGAGTGACCTGTGTTCTTCCGGATACGATTAATCCCAATTACATCTGGGCAGGAACCGACACCCAGGGATTTTTCTGGACCACAAATCAGGGGGTCAGCTGGTGGCGGGATACGCTGGGAGTGCCCGGTCGTTCGGTTTCAATACTACTGTCTCATCCGCAGCGCCGGAGTGCGGTATATGCCGGAATCCGTGGGCACAGTCTTTTTGGTAAGAATGTCATTGGCATCGGTGAGTCCGCGGCTGATTATTCGGGGAGCTCAGTGCGGGTTAGTATTTCGCCGGTGGTGGTTAAGGGCGGTTGTCGTATTATTGTCCAGCCGGTGCCGGAGCGGGTTGAGCTTTATGATGCAGCCGGGCGGAGGCGGGTAGAGGTTCGGCTGGACCGATGCGGGATAGTTAACTGGCAGCGGCCAGCCGCGCTGGAAGCGGGCGTGTATTTACTGGTGGCAAGAACCCAGAACCGTCAGTTAACCCGGAAACTATTGCTTTTGCCGTGGCAATAGTTGACAGGGGGAGGGTTCTGGTTATGCTTATTAACTGCTAAAGGCAAAAAGGAGTTGTTAATTGGTCAGATTACGACTAACACGATTTGGTGCTCGTAATAATCCGGTGTATCGGGTGGTCGCCATTGACTCCCGCCGGGCACGTGACAGCCAGTATCTTGAGGCACTCGGGCATTATGACCCGCGACGTAAAGTGCTGAAACTTAACCTGGAAAGGGTGGATTTCTGGTTGTCCCGGGGTGCACAACCTTCCAACACCGTAAACAGGTTAATCAGGCGTTATCGTGAAACAGTTCCGGTTACTCAGACTGCTGAGGAACCGGGTGAGTCTGCCCTCGCTCGAGATAAAACTCGGGGAACGGATGTTGAGTCGGGACAGATTGAGGGGTCTGCCCCGGCACAAACTGAGTCTGCAAACTAAAAAGGAGGAACGATGAAGGAACTGATTGAACACATCGCGAAAGCGCTCGTTGACCATCCTGATAAAGTCGAGGTCAAGGAGATCGCCGGCGAAAAGACGCTGATATACGAACTTCGCGTTGGCCAGGGTGACCTGGGTAAGGTCATCGGCAAGGAAGGAAGGACCGCAAAGTCCATCCGGGCGATTATCTCGGCTGCGGCGATGAAGCAGGGGAAGCGGGCGCAGCTGGAGATTCTTGAGTAGTGCGCCGCTGACCGGCAGATAGAACCGAGGGGCAGTTTACCGGTGCGGATTGATATTGTATCAATTTTTCCCGAGTTCTTTGTCGGACCGTTTGAGTGCGGACCGACGAGGATTGCCCGGGAAAAAGGACTGCTGGAAATCGGAATTGTAAATCCGCGGGACTTCACAACCGACCTGCACCGCACGGTGGATGATTATCCGTTCGGTGGCGGTGCGGGTATGGTGATGAAGCCGGAGCCGCTTTTTCTGGCGGTTGAGAGCGTGAAGAAACCCGATTCCCGGGTGGTTCTGCTGTCGCCGCAGGGAGAGCGGTTCAACCAGCGGCTGGCGCGCCGGTTCAGTCAGATTGCCCATCTGATTCTCATCTGCGGCCGGTATAAAGGGGTGGATGAGCGCGTCCGCGTCCTGCTGATTGACCAGGAGTTGTCAATCGGCGATTTTGTGCTCGCCGGGGGTGAAGCCGCGGCACTGGTGGTAATTGAAGCCATTGCCCGGCTTCTCCCCGGTGCAGTCGGGGATGAAGATTCGGTGGCAAGTGATTCGTTTGAAAATGGCCTGCTGGACTGTCCGGTTTACACCCGGCCCAGGGAGTTTCGTGGTCTCGGGGTGCCGGAAGTGCTGCTTTCCGGTAATCACGCGGCAGTGGCAAGGTGGAGAAGACAGCAGGCACTTTTAAATACTGCCCGACGCCGCCCGGACCTGTTAAAAGAGGTTAATCTGACAGATGAGGAGAAGCAGTTTCTCAGTCAGGAGCTGGGGAATTTGCCTGGGGTGACGACAGGTAATAATAATGGTGCGGAGTAGCGGGATTACCCATAATTTAGGTTCAGCTCTTTTTAAATAAAAGGAGTGATATTTATGGCACAGAAGGTTAAGGAGAGTTCCGGAGCGGTTACTATACCTGAACCCGGAGATCTGGTGGATGTGCATCTACGTATCCGGGAGGGAGATAAAGAGCGGATTCAGGTGTTTCGTGGTTATGTGATTGCGGTCCGGGGAAGTGGTGCGGGTCGGACTTTTACCGTCCGGCGGGTTAGTCAGGGGATCGGTATTGAACGAATTTTCCCGGTTGAGGCGCCGGTTATTGCCCGGATTGATATCCGGCGTAAGAGCCGGGTGCGCCGGGCAAAACTTTATTATCTGCGGCAGAAGACCGGTCGCGAGGCAGTGCTGAAAGAGCTGAAAAGCGGTGGAAAATCTGGACCGCAGGCTGGTACCGAGTAACGCGCTCGTCTGTGGTGTTGATGAAGTCGGACGGGGCGCGATTGCGGGGCCGGTGGTCGCGGCGGCGGTTATCATACCGCCGGGGTACCGGATTTACGGCGTTAACGACTCCAAGCTGCTGAGCGCAAAACAGCGTGAGGAGCTTGCCGAAGTCATCAAAAAAAGGGCGCTGGCAATTGGAATTGGAGCCGCGGGCACCCGGTTGATTGAAAAGGAGAATATCGCGCAGGCGACATTTCGGGCGATGCGGCTGGCGGTTAATAAAGCGGTCAGCCAACTGGAACACGGGGACAGGAACCGGCTGATAGTGCTGGCAGACGGCTGGCGGATTCCCGGGACAACCCTGCCGTGTATCGGTATCAGGCAGGGTGACCGGCGGAGTCAAGCAATTGCCTGTGCCTCAATCATTGCCAAGGTGTTCCGGGACCAGATGATGGTGCGCCTGGACCGCCGATATCCGGGTTACGGATTTGCCCGGCATAAAGGTTACGGGACGGCGGCACATATTCAGGCGCTGAAAAAACTGGGGGTATCTAACTTCCATCGCCGGACATTTGAGCCGGTAAAAAATTCGTTATCAGGCTGAATTTTTATGAACCGGATGGCACTGGGCAAGGCCGGGGAGGCGGCGGCAAAAAGATTTCTGGAAAAACAGGGGTACAAAATTCTTGCCTGTAATTACCGATGTGCCTACGGTGAAATTGACCTTATCTGTCAGGACCGGGAGACGCTCATTTTTGTTGAGGTCAAAACCCGGAGTTCGAGCAGGTTCGGTTCTCCTGCCGAGGCGGTAACAAAAAGCAAGCAGCGCCGGCTTTACCGGCTGGCTCAGGTATATCTCGCTGAAAACCACCAGGAGGAAATACCGGTCCGATTTGATGTGCTCAGTCTCACCGCCACTCCGGCGGGTATGCAGATTGAACACCACATCGGTGCATTCTGATGCTGGCGACGGTTCTTTCCGGTGCGGTTTTTGGGGTGGATGGCTATCTGGTTACGGTGGAGACGGACATCGCCTATGGGCTGCCGACATTCAATATCGTTGGGCTGCCGGACATTGCCGTCAAGGAGTCCCAGCACCGAGTTCAGGCGGCAATAAAAAATTCCGGGCTGGCATTTCCCAACCGCCGGATTACGGTTAATCTGGCACCGGCAGATATCAAAAAGGAAGGTCCTGGATTTGACCTGCCGATTGCGGTTGGCATCATCGCCGCGGCGGGGGCAATTCCGGTAACAGCCCTGGACGGTTACATTCTGGTGGGAGAACTTTCGCTGGACGGTTCGGTTCGTCCGGTTAAGGGGGTGATATCAATTGCCCTGGCGGCACGGACTACCTGCCAGAAAGGATTGATTGTCCCGGAGGCAAACGCTACTGAAGCCGGGCTGGTTCCGGATCTGGCGGTCTATGGTGTGCAGACACTGGTCCAGACGCTCAATTTTCTGAAGGGGGTGGAGAGGCTCGCACCGGTCCGGACTGATGCCCGGTATCTCTTTGAACAAGCCACCGGGTCCGCGGTTGACATGTCCGAAGTTTATGGTCATGAACACGCCCGGCGGGCGCTGGAAATTGCTGCCGCCGGTGGGCATAATGTGCTGATGCTCGGTCCACCCGGCAGCGGGAAAACAATGCTCGCTCGCCGGCTGCCTACCATTATGCCCCCACTGACCTTGGATGAAGCGCTGGAATCCACCCGTATTCACTCGGTTGCCGGCACGCTGCCGGCAAATCTGCCGATTGTGGCGCAGCGGCCATTTCGTTCCCCCCATCACAACATCTCCGAACCGGGAATGATCGGTGGCGGCACGGTACCCCGGCCGGGTGAAGTTTCACTGGCGCACAATGGGGTTTTGTTTCTGGATGAACTCCCGGAGTTCCGCCGCGATGTACTTGAAGCCCTGCGCCAGCCGCTGGAGGATGGTGAAGTTACCATCGGTCGGGCACGTTCCACTTTTACCTTTCCGGCACGCTTCATGCTCGTGGCGGCGATGAACCCCTGCCCCTGCGGCTTTTTCGGGGACCCCCGTCATATGTGCACCTGCACACCGCAGAAAATAAGGCGCTACCGCAGCCGGATTTCCGGGCCGCTGCTGGACCGGATTGACATTCATATTGAGGTGCCGGCGCTCCGCTATGCCGATGTTGCGAGCAGGAAACCGGCGGAAAGTTCGGCGGCGGTCCGGGAGCGGGTAAGCCGTGCCCGCGAGGTTCAACTGGCAAGACTGGGAGCGCTCAATCTCCGGCGTCGGCTATATGCTAATTCTCAGCTGACCCCGGGTTTGATTCGGCGGTTGTGTCCGGTTACGCCCGAAGGTGAAGCGGTGCTGCGCACGGCGATTGACCATTACGGACTCTCTACCAGGGCATATCACCGGGTGCTCAAGGTTGCCCGCACAATTGCTGATCTCGAGGGGGTGGAGCAGATAGCGGCGCAGCACATAACCGAAGCGGTGCAGTATCGGAGTTTTGACCGCAATGTCTGGTAAAGGAAGGAGTAACAGATGAAAACATTAATTCAGCAGATAGATAGCCGGTCAGCCCGGGTGGGGGTCATCGGCATCGGCTATGTCGGCCTGCCACTGGCAGTGGAAATTGCCCGCGCCGGATATCAAACCGTTGGCATTGATGTTGACTCAAGAAAGGTGGCGGCGGTTAATCAGGGGAAAAGTTATATTGGCGATGTGCCGGCAGCAGATATTGCCGAACTTGTGCACGCTGGCAGGCTTAAAGCGGACACCAGTTACCGGCGATGTTCGGAGTGTGAAGTTATCAATATCTGCGTGCCGACCCCGTTTACCGCGACCAAGGATCCGGATGTGTCCTATATTGTGGAGGCGGGCAAGGCGATCACACGGTATCTTAAAAAGGGTCAACTGATTATCCTGCGCAGCACCACCTATCCCGAGACAACGGAAAAGGTGCTGTTGCCGATTCTAAAATCCAGCGGACTGAAGGTCGGACAGGACTTCTTTCTTGCGTTTGCCCCGGAACGCATTGACCCGGGCAATAAGAAGTGGACGATTAAAACGACGCCGGTTGTTATCGGCGGCGTTACCAGGAAATGCACTGAACTTGCCTGCCGTTTTTATGCCCAGATTGTAGACCAGGTGGTACCGGTTTCTTCACCCCGGGTAGCGGAGATGTCCAAACTGCTGGAAAATATCTTCCGCAGTGTTAATATTGCACTGGTCAATGAACTCGCCCGGATGTGCGATCGGATGGGTAATATTGATATCTGGGAGGTAATCAATGCGGCGGCAACCAAACCCTTCGGGTTTATGCCTTTTTATCCTGGTCCGGGTATCGGCGGGCACTGTATTCTGATTGACCCGTATTATCTTGCATGGAAGGCGCGGGAGTTTGATTTCCATTCCAACTTCATAGAACTGGCAGCGGAAACGAACGAGGCGATGCCCTTTTTCGTCGTCGACCGGATTCTGGAGGTGCTCGGTGTGAACGGTGTTGCGGCACGAAATGCCCGGATTTTAATCATTGGCGCGGCGTTTAAGCGTGATGTTGATGATACCCGGCATTCACCAGCGATTAAGGTGATGGAGCTTTTGCTTGATAAGGTGCGAGCGATTGATTATGCGGATCCGCTGGTGCCGGAGATTGAGCTCAATGGCAGAAGGTTCAAGGCAAAGCGGCTTAGCCGGCACCTGCTGCGCCGGGCAGATTGTGTGGTGATTTTAACCGACCATTCGGTGTTTGATTATAATCTAATTTTGCGGGAGAGCCGGCTGATTATTGATACCCGCAATGCAATTAAGCGACGGAATGTAAGAAAGTTGTACACGCTGGGCTGCCGAATTAGGCAGGATTAGCCGGTTTCGGTCCAGGATTCGATAAAGCTTGCCAGTCGGGGAAGAGCGGCAGTGACCGCGGGAGATAGTCCGGGTCGGGCGGTTTGCCCGGGCATAATTCCCAGGAGCCAGATCTCGGCGCCTGTTTCCGCATAGATAAAGTTTGCAAGTAGGTTTAGAGGCGGGGTGTGAGTGGAAAACCCCCGAACCGTCAGGTGTTGAAGTTCCGAGCGGTTGAACAGCCGGAAGTCGCCGGGTGCACCATTGAAATCACAGGCATCGATCAGCAGAACTCTGGCAGGGAGGGCAGAAATTACCGGACCTAAAAAGTTCTCTGGCACTATACCGGCATCAATAATGAGGGCACTGGTGCGGTTTCTTTTCTGCAAGAGGTGCGCAACCGCCGGACCGACACCATCATCCCCGTGGTCCGGGTTGCCAATGCCAATGATAACGGTCTTTAGAGGCGGCACTGGCGGTTTTTCATTCGCTTTGCTTCCCGGACATACTCACTGAGCCAGGGGACTGAAGAGGAGTAGTTTTGCCAGTTGATGATGCGGTCGGCATAGGTGCGGGCGCTGTCGGGTATGCCGGCACCGGTCCATGCATAAGTTAGCTTGAGCCAGTTTTCCGAGCGAGCGTAGCGGTTGTCAGGAGCGGTAGCGCTGAGCTCGGCTTCCAGTTCCCTGCCGAGGGCAATTGCCTGCTGATAACTGCCCATTGCCAAATAGATGTCGCGCAGGAGTCGTCGGGCAGTCCGGTTACCCGGGTAACGGCTTAGAAGTCTATTACAGGACTCAATCGCTGCCAAGTAGTTATGGTCCTCCTTGTACATAAAGGCGAGCATAAATTCTGCCATTGGCTGAAGCTGGTGTGCCTTTTCCCGGGCTTCGGTCATCAGTTGATATGCCCGTTCCCGGGAGCCGAGCAATCCCAGGCCAAAACAGTAGCGGTCGGCAGTGGCTTTGAAATACTCAATCACCGCCAGACCGAACCGGGCATCATAAAGCTCAGGGTTAAGAGCAAGTGCCCGTTGCAGATGGGGGTTAACCTTAAGCAGTGTCAAAAAGGCGTGGAACTTTTTGTTCTGCCACGAAAGGAGGTTTGCCTGGTTCAGCAGGGTCAGTCCAAAATAAAGATGGGCAGTGGCATCGTCAGGGTGCTCTTTCAGCTGCCGGGAACAGTTTTCAATTACCCGGTCGCAGGTGTGGTAGAAAGAGTCCACCAGCCCGATATTACCAAAGTCGTAGATGAGCAGCTGGAGCAGACAGGTCTGCCAGAAAAGTCCGGCAATCTGTTTATCCGGTTGGTTGCAGATGCGCGCCAGTAGTTCAGTAGCAGCGGGATAGTTCTGCTGATAACAGAGATCCCGGATGGTGATGATTTCAGTTCCGACGCCGGTCAGGTTCTGGCTTAAACCGGTGGCAATCAGGAGCAGGCTAAAGTTCAGCCACCGCTTCAATTTCAACCGATGCCCCTTTCGGCAGTGCTGAAACCTGCACGGTGGAACGGGCAGGGAATGGTTCCTTAAAATACCGCTCATAAACTGCATTCACCCGGGCAAACTGACTTATGTCGGTAATAAAAATCAGGGTTTTAATCACCCGGTCCAGCCCGATGCCGCAGGCGCCAAGCACCGCGGACAGATTTTTTAAAGCCTGTTCGAACTCGGCTTCAATTCCGCCTGTGACCAGTTCGCCGGTTTCAGGTTGAATGCCAATCTGCCCCGAAGTCCAGATTAGATTGCCGCTGACCACCGCCTGACTGTAAGGGCCTACCGGTGCGGGCGCATTAATGGTGTGAACTGCCTTCTTCATTCTTCCCCCTTTCTCAACAGCCATAATAGAGATTAAACTCCCAGGGATGCGGGCGCCGGGCAATCGCTTCCGCCTCAATGAGTTTCAGTTGAATCCACTTGCGGATGGTCTCTTTAGTAAATACACCCGGTTGCACCAGATAGTCATGGTCCTTTTGTAGTTCGGTAAGTGCCTGCTGGAGGTTGGTCGGAACCGGTTTGCCCCGGGAGCGCAAATCCCGGGAATCTGCTTTACCATCCGGTGCCAGCCCGTGGTCAATCCTGTGCCTGATGCCGTCCAATCCGGCAAGCAGAACCGCGGCAAATGCAAGATAAGGGTTGCAGGTTGCATCCGGGACCCGGAATTCGAGCGCCATTTTCTCCGGTTGCCGGATATAGCCTGGAATCCGGATGGCAGCTGTCCGATTGCCGATCGCAAAAAAGCCTTCGGTTGGTGCTTCATAACCCGGGATCAGCCGGCGATATGAATTGGTACTCGGATTGGTCAGGGCGCACAAAGAAGGCAGATGTTCCAGCAGACCGCCGATGTAATACCGCCCCAGCCGGGAGAGTCCGGTTCCGCTGTTCCGGTCGCCGAACATAGACCCACCTTTTTTCGCAAGAAACTGATGAATGTGCATACCCGAGCCGGGTTCATTATAAATCGGCTTGGGCATAAAGGTGGCGGTTCTGCCCTTCCGAAATGCAAGATTACGCACCAGATACTTTGTCAGTACCACCGCATCACCGGCGCGCCGAGCCGACATAAAACCAGGTTCCACTTCCACCTGAGCAAACCTGCCGCCTTCGTGGTGATGATACTTCACCGGAATACCGCAGTTCTTCATCAAGGTGACCAGTTCGCTGCGGAAGTCGGTGCTGCGGTCAAAAGGGGGTGCTACATGGTAGGCGCTGCCCTTGAACAGTGCCACACCGCTCTGGTCGTCGTGCTTGAGTTCCTCACTTGTTACCCGATAGACCGCCGAACTTTCGTCGGTCCAGAATTCGGCGGTGGTGAAGAGATAGAATTCAAATTCGGTCAAAAGCATTATTTCATCGCAGCCGGTTTCCTTTTTAACTGCGGTAACCGCCTTTTCAAGTATATAGCGGGGGTCGTGTTCGTAACGGCTGCCGGTTTTCGGATTGTAGATGTCGGCAAAGCAGGATATGGTTGGCTCGGTGGCAAACGGCTCAACAAATGCGCTGTTTAAGTCCGGTTTCAGCACCAGATCACCGTATTCTACCTTTTCAAACCCGGCAACTGAGGAGCTGTCAAAGCCGACGCCGTTCTCAACCGCGGCTGCCAGCGTTTCAGCCGGAATAGTCACATGGCGCAACCTGCCCCACAGGTCGCAGTACTTGATGTCAATAAACTTTACTGCCAGTTCATTTTTCGCAGTTCGTTTTTTTTCACGCATATTCAATAATTGCCGAAAAATCTGCTGATGTCAACATATGCCGCCCGCGGAAGGCGGGTCTGTAAGCCGGGTTCTGTTCCCTGGTTAAGGGTGACGGTCATTTATCTGGACTGACAGTTGCCTGTCAGCCTCAAGCAACCTACCCGGGAATCAAGCGGACCGGGCAAGTCCTCTTCCCTGTTGGTCTTGCACCAGGCAGGGTTTGTCCATCCAGCCCGTCACCGGACCGGATAGTGCGCTCTTACCGCACTATTTCACCCTTACCCGCGCGGTAACCTCAACCCGTGCGGGCGGTGTCGTTTCTGTGACACTTTCCGTCGGCACACAGTCACCCGCGTGCCGCCTCGCTCTTAACGAGTGCCTTGCCCTGTGGTGCCCGGACTTTCCTCCCCGGCATAACCGGGGCGACCGTCCGACCCGCCTTCCGTTATTATTATATCACCCCGGCCGTAATTTTCAACCGGGGTATTCATGGTCAGATAATGGAACCGGTTTGTGGTTCTCGTGGTCGATAACCGCAAATCCGGCTTTGCGGGCAAAACGGAAGAGAACTGCCGGGTCAAGCCGCTCGGTTAACTGGAGTTCACAGGCGGTTGGCGATGGCGGGATGAGATCGGATGGGCATGAAGACACGGCAGCGGGAAAATGGGTGGAGTGGCAATTACGGCTTGATTGTCCAGGAGAAATGGTTATGATTATTTATGCTT
Organism: bacterium; assembly: GCA_039793395.1. Lineage (GTDB taxonomy): Bacteria > Hydrothermota > Tepidihabitantia > Tepidihabitantales > Tepidihabitantaceae > JAOABP01. The sequence continues at coordinate 92,181 of JBAMLV010000018.1, forward strand.
ACGGTGCTGGCGATCGGCGGGAATTCGCTGATTCGGTCAAAGGAGCGGATTTCCTTTGCCGAGCAAATGGCAACACTGACGGAAGCCTGTGCCCCGGTAGTTGAGTTGCTGCGGCGGGGGGAACAGGTGGTGATAACTCACGGCAACGGGCCGCAGGTGGGTTTTGTGCTCCTGCGTTCTTATCTGGCAAGAAACCGGCTGCCGGAAATACCGCTGGATGCAGCAAATGCTCAGACCCAGGCAGAAATTGGCTATATGATTCAGCAGGCACTCGGGAATCGGTTGCGGGAGCACGGTCTGAGGGCGCGGGTGGTCACCGTGGTAACCAGAGTGGTGGTGGATGAGAATGACCCGGCGTTCAGTCAGCCGTCCAAGCCGGTAGGACCGTTTTATACCCGGGAGGAGGCGGTTAAACTGGAGAAGCAGCTGGGCTGGTGGATGAAGGAGGATGCGGGTCGTGGCTTTCGCCGGCTGGTGCCTTCACCGATACCGAAAGCGGTGGTGGAAATTGAGGAAATCCGCACGCTGGTTGCTGCCGGGGCAATAGTGGTTGCCGGTGGTGGCGGCGGAATTCCGGTAATTGAGCAGGGTGGCAGATTGCAGGGGGTGGCGGCGGTTATTGATAAGGATCTGGCTTCGGCATTGCTCGGCAATCTGTTAGGTGCCCGGCGCCTGCTGATTTCCACCGGGGTTGACCGGGTTTATCTAAATTATGGTCAGGCTGATGCGCAGGGGCTGAGTGTGGTTAGGACGCAGGAGGTCCGGGAATATCGGGCGCAGGGCCATTTTCCTGAAGGGAGTATGGGCCCGAAGATTGATGCTGCCCTCCGTTTTCTTGAGGGGGGCGGCACCGAAGTGCTCATCACCGACCCAACACATCTGGTGCCGGCGCTTGAAGGCCAGGCCGGCACAAGGATAATCAATTAACGATGCGCAGTTTGACCGCTTTCGCCAGGAAGGTGCGGACGCTGGTTCTCCTGGTGATGCCGGTTTTTGCCCAGCAGATGATTCTTATCCCGATGGATTTAACCCAGACTGACCATCTGAAGGCTTACGGCATTGCCTGGCGGCTTTTGCAGCGCGGGGTCAGGGTTGAGTGGCTACTAAACTATCGGGGGGGCTCGTTTCTATTTCCGCCGGAGCAGGAGGCGATCCGTGACTGCCGGTTGAATGGCGTATATTTTCAGACGGTTGACCCGGAAGGGGTGGTGCAAATCCGGCAGACAATTGAGGCAAATAATATGGCATCGGTTGTGCTTGAACGGCCAACCCGAATTGCAGTTTATGCCCCACCGACTGCAGAACCATGGGATGATGCGGTCCGGCTTGCCCTGGACTATGCCGGGATTCCATATGATGTGGTCTGGGACCCGGAGGTGCTGGCAGGCAAACTATCCCAGTATGACTGGCTCCATCTGCATCACGAGGATTTCACCGGTCAGTTTGGCAAGTTCTATGCTTCTTACCGCCAGGAAAAATGGTATCAGGAGGAGGTGGCGTTTAATCTCCAGACGGCAAAAAGGCTGGGGTTCAAAAAGGTCAGCCAGTTGAAACTGGCGGTTCTGGAAGCAATCCGCAAGTATGTGGCTGAGGGCGGGATGCTGTTTGCAATGTGTTCAGCAACCGACACGCCGGATATTGCCTGGGCAGCGCGCAATACCGACATCTGCGCTGAGGTTTTTGATGGCGACCCGGTGGACCCGGACTGCAACCGTAAGCTTGACTATCAGGGCTGTTTTGCATTTGAGAAGTTCCAGGTGGTCACCGACCCGCTGATTTATGAGCATTCCAATATTGATACCTATCTGGAGGCAAGTGCCCGCGGACCGGATGTTTACTTTGCGCTCTTTGACTTTTCGGCCAAGGTTGACCCGGTGCCCACAATGCTGGTGCAGGACCATACCGGATTGGTCCGGGAGTTTCTGGGCCAGAACTGTGGATTTCGCCGGGAACTGCTGAAAAAGGATGTATTGGTGCTGGGCGAGGTGGAAGGGACAGAAGAGGTGAAGTATATCCACGGGCAGTTTGGCAAAGGGACGTTCACCTTTTTAGGGGGACACGACCCGGAGGATTATGCCCATCGGATTGGCGACCCGCCAACGGACCTGAGTCTGCACAAAAACTCTCCTGGTTACCGGCTGATTCTCAATAATGTGCTTTTTCCCGCAGCAGAAAAGAAACCGCTCAAGACCTGACAGCGATGCGCTCATCACCTGAATGTCTGAAATGCGGACTTGAGCAATGTCGCCGGATGGTAAGGATGGTAACCGGCAGTGAAGAGCGGTGGCAGGAACTGAAATCCCGGCTGCTGGAGATGGCAAAGGGGCTGAATTTGAATGAGCCGCCGGGTATTTATACTTCCCATCTGCTAATCCAAACGATGGAGTTCCTGAAAGAAAAGGACCCGTTCCAAACGGTGAAGGCGGAACAGAACCGCGTTGCCAGCCGGCTGGCAGCCGATTTTGACCGGATAATCGGTGCCGATGAAGCCGGACTGCACCAGGCATTGATGATTGCGGCGGCGGTCAATGTAATTGATGTCGGGCCAGGCCGCAGATTTGACCTTTACCAGTTGCTTAATTCCCTCCGGTTTGAATTAGATGCCTCGGCACAACTGATTGCCCGCCTAAAAAACCGCGCCCGGGTGCTATATATCTTAGACAATTCGGGTGAAGTGGAGTTTGACCGGCTGGTATTTAAGCGTCTGTCCGGAGTGGAGCTGACGATTGCTGCCCGTTCGTTTCCGATGCTCAATGATGTGACGGTGACAGAGGCACGGGCGCTCGGGCTGGAGCAGTTTGGCCGGGTAATCGGCACCGGCTCGCCCTATCTCGGGATTGATTTCCAGACGGTGAGTCCGGAATTTAGGGATGAGTTTTGGCAGGCAGACCTGGTAATTGCCAAGGGACATGCGAACTTCGAATCGCTGGTGGATGGACCGCGTGACGGCTATTACCTGCTGACCGCCAAGTGTCAACTGGTGGCAGACCGGTTAGGGGTCGGGCTCGGAGCACCGGTCTGTTTTTATGCTAACCCCGGGGGAAGAAAAGATGTGTCTGGGAGTTCCAACTAAAATTGTAAAGATTGAGGGCGAACTGGCAATTGCCGAAGTCGGGGGTGTCCAGCGGGAGATTTCGCTGATTATGACCCCAGGTGCCAGGGTGGGCGACTATGTAATTGTCCACGCCGGTTTTGCAATTCAGATTCTTGACCGGCAGGCAGCCGAGGAGAGCCTGAAAATCTTTGAACGGATGGCGCAGGAGGTTGACCGGCGGCGCAAAAGGGCGCGCAACCGGGATTAGCAGACCGGTTCAATCAATTCGGCGCCGCTCTCTTCCTGCTTCTGGGCAATGGTGGCGATAATCTTTGCCGCCTCAGCGGCACTCGGGGCATTGAGCGCCAGCCGGCGCACCGGTTCCAGGTGCAGGGCGCGGGCAAGGGCAGCAAGTGCCTGGAGGTAGTCAGAATAGAGCGACGGCGGGGAAATCAGGGCAACCACCAGATTGACCGGCTCATTGTCCCGGGCATGCCAGTCCAGCGCCGGGTTCAGGCGGGTGACGACAACAATGATGCGGTCAACCATGCTGGTGGCAGAATGGGGGATGGCAACTCCATGCCCGACCCCGGTGGAGCACAACTGCTCCCGTTTCAAAAACCCCTCAATCAGTGCATCAGGTTCGGTGGCGATTCCGGCATTAAGCAGGCGGTCGGCAATCAGGTTAAAAAGCTGTTCCTGGGTACTTACTGGTGGGGCATCAAACGCCAGTTCCGGAAAGACGATTTCATTCAGGTTCATATATCAGCCGGCTAAAAATTCCAACACCTTACTGATAATGAACTGAATTTCTTCCCGGGTCAAGTTTTGCCGAATGGGCAGGCAGACAATTTCCCGTGCCACCCGTTCTGCCACCGGCAGGTGAATGCGCCCAAACCGGCGGGCAAACCGTGCCTGGTGGTGAATCGGCTCCGGATAATAGACCATGGTCTGAATCCCGGCGTCAGCAAGATGCTGTCGGAACCGGTCCCGTTCCGGGACCAGAATTGCGAACTGGTGATAACTGGCCAGTGAACCCGAAGCGGAGCTGACAACCCGCACCCGGGTCCCAAGCGCAGTCCGATAGGCTTCGGCAATTTCCCGGCGCCGGTTCAGGTTGCGGTCAAGGTGCGGAAGTTTGATATTGAGAAAAGCCGCCTGCAGTTCATCCAGGCGCGCCGAGTTCGGAATTTCAACCGGCCGGTCAATCACCAGTGCGCCGCCGTTACCGAGCGCACCCAGGTTCTTTGTGGGATAGAAACTGAAAGCCGCGGCGGCACCGAAACTGCCCAGTTTTTTCCCCTGGTATTCAGCACCGAGCGCCTGGGCTGCATCCTCAATCAGGAGCAGGTTGTGCTGCTGAGCAAGGCCGGTCAACCGGTTGAGGTCAGCACAGTTGCCGAACAGGTGTACCGGCAGGAGTGCCCGGGTCCGGCCGGTAATGGCGGCGGCACACAGTTCAGGACTGAGGCAGAGTGTTTCCGGGTCAATATCAGCAAGCACCGGCGTGGCACCGGTGCGCAGAATTGCCTCAATTGTTGCCGGAAAGGTAAACGGGCTGGTGATCACCTCATCGCCCGGACCGATATTTAGAGCGCTGAGTCCATAGAACAGCGCATCACTGCCGCTTTTCGTCCCGTAAACGCGGTTTACCCCGAGCCAGGTGGCAAGCGACTGTTCAAACCGGGCAAGCTCCGGACCGAGGACATAGCAGCCGGACTGAACAATCGGTTTCAGTGCCGCCTGAAAATCCTGGATGAACTCCTCGTTCTCCGATTTCAGGTCGTAGAACCGGATTGTCATCGGCGAAAGATTAGCGGCTGGTGGGGAATTGTCAATCCCAACCGGCAATGGTAATCCGGCGGCAATCAATTGACAGTGCCGGTTCTGCGGGTATACTTTGCTATCATTTTGGCTAACAAAGCGATGGTGGTTCAGAAGTTGTATTGATACAGGAGGAAAAATGGCTAACCGCGTAGCGATTGTGGGAATTGGGGCAACCCAGTTCCGTTCGATTTCACCGGATGTCTCGTACCGGGAACTGGTTTACGAGGCAGCGGTGAAGGCTTACCGGGATGCGGGGATTGACCCGCGCCGCGATGTTGATACCTTCGTTACCTGTTCCGAGGATTACAATGAGGGCACCAGTATCTTTGACGAATATGTGCCTGACCAGCTGGGTGCGGCATTGAAGCAGGTTCATACGATTGCCGGCGACGGGCTGCATGGTGTAGCGGCGGCGGTGCTGCAGATAATGACCGGTCAATTCCGGGTGGCGGTTGTTGAGGCGCACAGCAAGGCATCAAATATGCTCACTCCGGACGGAATTGCGGTCTGCGCGCAGGACCCGGTGTTTAACCGGCCGCTCGGGTTCAACAATCTGTTCATCGCCGGTCTGGAAATGAACCGGTTTCTGCATACCAGTGGGCTGACCAAACTTCACTGCTGGCAGGTGGTGCAGAAAAACCGTGCCCATGCCTTTGACAATCCGCTTGCGGGCCGGGCAGCGCTGGTGGAAGAGTATGATTTTGCCAATGCCCGGCCGCTTGCTGCGCCGCTGGATGAACTGGATGTTGCCCAGCCGGTGGATGGGGCGGTGGTGGTGGTGCTTGCCGATGAGTCGGTGGTCAGACGGTTGAAGGGGAAGCCGGTCTGGGTTGAAGGCATCGGCTGGGGCAATGGTGCGGTCAGTCTGGAGTCAAGAGATTGGGACCGGCCGGAGTATGTGACCCGGGCGGCAGTGATGGCATACCGGCAGGCCGGAATTGACAGTCCAGCAGATCAGATTGACTTTGCCGAGATTGATGACACCTTCTCCTATAAGGAGCTCCAGCATCTGGTGGCATTGGGGCTGGTGTCGGCTGCTGAGCTCAGCCACTGGATTGAAGCCGGCAGGACCGGCACGCAGGGGGTGCTGCCGGTTAACCGGTCAGGTGGTGCACTCGGGATGGGTTATCTTTATGAGGCAAATGGACTTGCCCGGCTTTACTGTGCGGTTCAGCAGTTGCGCGGTGAGGCGGGCAGGATGCAGTTATCAGCACCCCGCCGGGCGGTGGTGCAGTCCTGGCGCGGACTGCCGACCACCAGTGCGGCGGTGGCGGTGCTCAGTGTTTAAGGAGGATTGATGGGCAGGAGAGTGGCAATTGTTGGTGCGGGAATGACCAGGTTTGTCCGCCGAGCACAGGAAACGGGTAAGGAGCTCGCTTTTTACGCCGCAAGCGAGGCGCTGCACTACTGCGGAATGAAACTGAATCAGATTGACGGCGTGGTGCTCGGTTCGGCACCGGACACCTTTGATGGTGTGCATATGAAGGGTGAATATCTATCTGATGGTGCCGGCGCCTGGGGTAAGCCGTATATGCGCTGCTATGTCGGTGGCGGGACCGGTGTTTTCTCGGTAATTCACGGCTGGTATCATGTGGCGTCGGGTGCATTTGACACCTGTCTGGTGGTGTGCGAGGAGAAGATGTCCTCATTTCAGCCCCATCCGCAGGCGGCGTTTCTGACCATCTTTGACCATACAACCGAAAGGCCATTGAAGCCGAATCTGCTCTGGATATTTGCTCTGGAGATGAACCGGTATATGAACACCTACGGGCTGCGCAAGGAGGACATCGCCCGGGTGGCGGTGAAGAACAAAAATAACGCCCTGGACCATCCAGCTGCCCAGATTGCCGCACCGGTGACCCTGGATGATATTCTGAAGTCTGAGGTGCTTGCCTGGCCGGTGCAGCGGCTGGATGTGAGTCCGGTCTCGGACGGTGCGGTGGCGGTGGTGCTGGCTGAGGAGAGTGTTGCCCGGCGGATTACCGACAAGCCGGTCTGGATTGAAGGGGTAGGCTGGGCGCTGGACACCGCTTACTGGACCAACCGCGACCTGTGCTATCCCCGGTATGTAGAAGAAGCGGCACGGATGGCTTACAGAATGGCGGGTGTCACTGACCCCCGGCATCAGATTCATGTTGCTGAACCCTATGACCCGTTTGATTACAAAGAACTGCATCATCTGGAGGGACTGATGTTGTGTGGTCGGGGTGAGGCTCCCCAGCTGACCGTGGACGGGGTGACCCGGCGGGATGGTGAGTTGCCGGTCTGTCCTTCCGGTGGTCTGCTGGGTGTTGGCAATCCGATTGCCGCTGCCGGACTGATGAAGGTGGCGGAGCTGTTCTACCAGTTGCGTGGTGAGGCAGGAAAGCGGCAGATTGCCCGTAAGGCAAAGCGCGGGGTTGCCCAGGCATGGGGTGACCTGATGCAGGTTGGCACCGTGGTGGTGCTGGGTGTATAGGAGGTTAATATGAAACCGAAAAAGGAGACATTGCCGTTATTACCGGGAACCGGACTGAAGGACGAGGATTTCAAAAAGGGCCGGGTGCTTACCACCAGATGGGATGCCGATGCCCGGTATGGCTGGGATGCAGGCGTGGCGGTTGGGAGGTATCTTGCCGGTCTGAAAGAAGGGGTGATTCTCGGTGTCCGGTGCCACAAATGCGGGCGGACAATGGTGCCACCGCGAATTTTCTGTGAATGGTGCTTCCGTAACATTGATGAATGGGTTGAACTCAAGGATACGGGCACGGTCAACACCTTCTCGCTGTGCTATGTTACCTGGGATGTCCGCCGGATTAAGGAACCGCAGATTCCGGCGGTGATTGAGATTGATGGTGCTTCGCCGGGAATGGGGATAATGCACCTTTTGGGTGAGGTTGACCCGAAGCAGGTGAAGGTCGGTATGCGGGTGAAAGCGGTCTGGAAGCCGGCAGCGGAGCGGGAAGGGGCAATTACCGATATCCGTTATTTCAAACCGATTTAAGGGAGGTGCCGATGGCATTAAAACAAAGGCTGGAACAGGAGAGTCAGGTCAAGGTCTGGTATGGTGAACTGCCGGTGGAGAGTCTTTATACCGCCGGTGTGGCGGGTGAAAGGTTCTTCCGGACACTGAAGGAACAGGGGGTATTTACCGGCACCCGGTGCGAGCAGTGCGGTATTATCTATGTTCCGGGCAGAATCTTCTGTGAGCGGTGTCTGGCAAAACTGGAGCGCTGGGAAAAGGTCGGTTCTGAAGGCCGGCTTGAATCCTGGACTGTGCTCTATCAGGGCCTGGATGGTAAACCACTCCGGGAGCCCGAACTCATCGGGCTGGTCCGGCTGGACAGAGCCTCAACGGTACTGGTTCATCGGCTGGGCAATGTGAAGCCAGAAGAGCTGAGGATTGGTATGCGGGTGAAGGCGGTTCTCAAGCCGAAGTCTCAGCGGGAAGGGGCAATCACCGATATCCGGTTCTTTGCTCCGGTATAAAGGAAGGATTGGGCATTACATCCGGGCAGGGGTATCCCTGCCCTTTTCTGTTTGGACTTTGACATTGCGGGGCTGGCTGAATACAATTTAACTGTGAGCAGACAGTTCCGGTTGCGGGCGCCGTTTCAACTGGCAGGAGACCAGCCCGAGGCGGTTGAAAAACTGGTGCAGTTTATTGAGTCCGGGGCAAAGTTTTCCACCCTGCTCGGAGTCACCGGTTCGGGTAAGACCTTTGTGATGGCAAATGTGATTGCCCGGCTGAACCGGCCCACGATTGTCATCTCCCATAATAAGACCCTGGCGGCACAACTTTACGGCGAGTTCCGGCAGTTCTTTCCCGAGAATGCGGTGGAGTATTTCATCTCCTATTACGACTATTACCAGCCCGAGGCTTATGTGCCCGAGCACGACCTTTACATTGAAAAGGACGCCTCAATCAACGAGGAGATTGAGCGGTTGCGTCTGCGGGCAACCTCAAGTCTGATTGAGCGCCGGGACACAATTGTGGTTGCCTCGGTTTCCTGCATCTACAACCTGGGTGAACCCTGGGAGTTCAAGGAGTCGCTGTTTCCGATTGAGATTGACCGGGACCTGAGCCGGGACCAACTGCTGGAGCGGCTGGTGAAACTCCAGTATGCCCGGAACGACTTTGAACTCAAACGCTCAACCTTCCGGGTGCGTGGCGAGGTGGTGGAGGTCCATCCATCCCACCGGGATTACGGGGTCAGGATTGAGTTTCAGGGGGAGCGAATTCGCCGGTTGAGCATCTTTGACATTGTCTCCGGAGATGTGATTGAGCGCCGGGAGCGGGTGGTCATCTATCCGGCACGCCACTTTCTCACCGGTGAGGAGCGGATTGAAAGGGCGCTCGGGTCAATTGAGCAGGAATTGCAACAGCGGGTGGCTGAACTGCGGGCACAGGGAAAACTGCTGGAAGCCCAGCGGTTGCAGACCCGGACCAGGTTTGACCTGGAGATGATTAAAGAGTTCGGTTACTGTCCCGGGATTGAGAACTACTCCCGGCATCTGCTGGGCAAGGCACCGGGTGAAAGACCCTACTGTTTGCTGGACTACTTTCCGGCTGACTACCTGATGTTCATTGACGAGTCCCATCAGACCATTCCCCAGATTCAGGGGATGTATAACGGCGACCGGGCGCGCAAACAGGTGCTGGTGGACTACGGCTTCCGGCTCCCCTCCTGCCTTGACAACCGGCCACTGCGGTTTGATGAATTTGAGCAACTGGTCAATCAGGCGGTCTTTACCTCGGCGACCCCGGGCGATTACGAACTACTGCAGAGTCAGGGGCGGGTTGCCGAATTGATTGTCCGGCCAACCGGACTGGTTGACCCGAAGATGAGCGTCCGGCCAACCGCCCATCAGGTGGACGACCTGGTCAACGAAATCCGGCAGCGGGTGGAGCGGAAGGAGCGGGTGCTGGTAACCACCCTGACCAAGCGGATGGCAGAGGACCTGGCTGAATACCTGACCGAACTGGGCATCCGGGTGCGATATCTCCATTCCGAGATTGAACCGCTGGAACGGGTGGAGATTCTCCGCGGGCTCAGGCTGGGCGAATTTGATGTCCTGGTGGGAATTAACCTGCTGCGCGAAGGGCTGGATTTGCCCGAGGTTTCGCTGGTGGCGGTGCTGGATGCGGACCAGGAGGGGTTTCTGCGCGATGCCCGTTCGCTGATTCAGACCGCGGGCAGAGCGGCAAGAAATGTGCGGGGCGAGGTGATTCTTTATGCGGACAACATCACCCGTTCAATCCGCAGTGCGCTTCAGGAGACCGAACGCCGGCGTCAGAAGCAACTGGCATTCAACCGCCAGCACGGGATTGTGCCCCGTTCAATTGAGAAGAGCACCGAACAGGTGCTGGAGACGACCGCGGTTGCCGATGCCCGACCGCAGGTTCAGGACGAGGAGTGGCAGGTGAGTGATAACGGTGACCGGCTGGAACTGCTGAAGCGGCTGGAAAAGGAGATGCAGGTGGCGGCGCAGGCGCTGGAGTTTGAGCGGGCGGCAAAAATCCGGGACCGGATCCGGGAAATCAGGCAGCAACTGGATGATGAGGAGTGGAGACGCCACCGGCGCCGAAGACTGAAGAAGGGATAGTAATAACTGGTCAGGTGGTGACGGACGGGCAGCAATCAGCGGGCAACGATAAATTTGGCGGTGCGGATAGCCGCTTTGGCACCGTTGTTTTCGGGAGCAAGTTTAAGGAAATAGACACCAGCAGGTAAGTCCAGTGGTCCAACAGCCAGTTCGGCGCTGTTTCCCGGATGACTGTCCGAATGGGAATAGACACAAGCGCCGGCGGTGTTGTAGACGGTGATTTTATCCGCTGCCGGGAAAGGGGCGGTAAGTTTTATCAGCAGAGTTTTGGTGTGCGGTTGATACCGCACATAGCTGATATCCCGGCCAAGCCAGGGGAGGCGCGATTCGCTGACCCCGAGTCCATAATCCTGAAGGATAAACCACCCCTCTTCATCAGCGACATAAATCAGGTTATTATCAAGGCAAATTTGCTCAGCCCATGTCGGCGTGATGTAATAACCGATTTCCTGCGGTTCATAAGGGTTTGATACATCAATTGCCCGGATGCCATACCACTCGGTGGCGAGATAGGCGATGTTGTCTTTAAGGGCGAGGTCCTCGGCATAGGCTGGAGGATAATAATAAGTAATCCAGACCGGATTGGCAGGGTCGGAGATGTCAAAAACCAGCAAACCGTAGCCACCGGAGAAAAAGGCATAAGGATATTTAATTGCCACATTGTTGACTTGAGCAATTGTATCGCATCTGCCCTTAAATACGGGATTCGCCGGGTCAGTAATGTCAAACACCCTCATTCCCGCATAGTCTTCAGCCGTTACCAGCAGATTTTCGTAGAAGGCACAGCCGGCAAAGCCATAATTACGCTGACCAGGAATCCGGGCAACCAGTCGCGGAGCGGTGGGGTCGGTGATATTTAATATCAGCAAACTTTTCCCGCAGCTAAAAAGCAGGGTATCTCTCAAAACCAGACGGGAAGCGGCGGTGTCAAATGTGCCAATCAGGCGCGGATTAATCGGGTCGCTAATGTCCAGGATTCGGACACCAGGACGGTTGTTGCAGGCAAGATAGGCGATGGTGTCGGCAATAGTTATGTTATTTACCGGTATACCTGGTGCATAATGGGTGCGCAGCTCTGGTGTTGCGGAATTGGAGGCATCATAGATTTTGATTCCGTCGCGCCGCAATCCAGTAAATACATAGTTGCCCGCAACGCAAATTCTCTCGGTTAGTCCATGAAAACCGGCAAATGTGCCGATGATTGATGGACTGGATGGGTCAGAAATATCCATTACTATCAGTGTATCAAGAAGATTTACATTGGGATTACTTCTCAAAAAATACATCCGCTCGTTGAACACTGCGGGTGAAATTGCACCATCAATCCGCGACAGTCTTCTGGGAGATTCAGGTGCAGAGATACTGTAAATATAACTTCGCATGTCGCCTTCGCTGGCAAGCGCCAGCGTTTCGTTAATCATCCTAACCTCAGTAAAGGTTCGGGAATTGAACAGACCTCAAACGGTTGACGGGGATTGGCAATGTTCCAGATGCGCAGGCCTGAGTTATGCCAGGCAATTAGTGCGATTGTATCCTGAATTGCGATTGAGAGGGCAGGGCGGGACAAATGGTGATTGAATATTAACACTGGGTGCACCGGGTCAGAGATATCAATGACATTAAATCCCCCGAGCCAGTTGACGACATAGGCAAATGAGTCCCTGACTTTGACATCATATGTAGTGAATGGGAGGGAAAGTACACCAATCTCCACCGGTTGATAAGGGTTTGAGTAGTCAATTATTCTTAATCCTGCTTCATAGCAGGCAACATAGGCATAGGGCGGAATAAACACACATCCCAATGGGAAATCGGGTGTCAAATAGTTACTGATAACCGTTGGTTCTGTTTCCTGCTTGATATTGTAAAGGGTTAATCCGGCCTTGGACTCACTTCCGAGAAGAAGCGTGTCAACAATTGAGAATTGGTGAGGAACGCTGAACCATAATCCAGAACTGAAAGAGTCAATTTTTGTAATCGCCCGTGGGTCCGAGACTTTCATAATGTAACCGGCGCAGGCTCCGTTTAAATATATAATGCTATCCGAGACCGGGATAATTGTTTTTATGCGGCCAAAGGGCCAGCCACCGATCATACGGATGTTGCTCGAGTCCCTCATCTGAGAACAAAGTATCAGCAGGAAGAAGATTATATGTCCCATAATTTAATAATAAGGGGCTGGGCTATCCAGCCCCCCCATTTTTTCTTTTACCAGGCGATTGCATTTCCATTGAGGCAGATGTCAACAAATTTGCTCCTTTCTGCCCTTTTCCGGGCGCCATAATTACTCTCTCTCTTGTCAAGTGGTTTTAATTAACAGAACCGGTTAACCTGTTATTGGAGCGAAATTATGGGGTAAGATGTTGATGTAAAATAAGTTTTCGTTTTTGCGATGTCAGTTTGGGGCAGTCCCGGGGGACGGTGGGGGGGATGGTGTCCGGGATGGTGCGTGCCATGGTGTTCAGGCTGGTTTGGCGGTTTGTTTTCAGGAGGGTTAAGAGCTTGGTGCGGAGAGGGGTGGTGATGGCGATGATGAGGAGGGGCAGGTCAGGGGTCGGGAAGGTGGCTTTTTCCTGAATGGTGATGAGGGCAGGGGGGATGGTATTGATGCCGGTTCGGGCGCGGGTTAGCGGTTGTGTTGGCAGGTCGTTTTCAGGGGTGGCAAAGCCGGATGATGAAACTGCGGACGGGGCTGGCGATTTTCATTGCGTTGGTGGGGCAGATTTCAGCGCAGCAGAAGCAGCGGATGCAGGTGTGGCGGTCAATTTCGGGCCAGGGGTTCATTTTTATTGCCTGGACCGGGCAGTTGGCAGCACACTCGCCACAGCGGATGCAGGTTGCCAGGTTGCGGACCGGAACCCGGGGGATGAGGTGGCGGTAGACCGGCCGGGAGAGGCGGGTGATGAGCCCGGAAAAGCCAGCGCCGGGAAGCCGGAAACCGGGGATGGGTGCAAAGTCACCGGTGATTTTAATTCTGTCCGGTTCTTGTGGTCCAAGGCCGCGCTGGGCGGCGATGCGGATGAAGGGGATTTTTTCCGGGCTGGTGCCGGCAAGGAGCGCCATTACCGAGTCCAGGGCGATGGCGTTGTCGGCGGTAAGCAAAAGGTCCATTTTCCGGACCCGGCCACCACTTGGTCCGTTGATGCCGTCCATTACCCGGATGCCATCCATAATATGGACCGTTTTTACCGGTATTGCCTGATAGATGTCAATGAGCAGTTCGGCAAACTGGTCGGCATCCGCGGTCAGGGTGTGGAGGTATGCTTTGTGACCGCCGGGGATGATGCCGAAGAGGTTTTTGACCGCACCGGTGAGGATGGTGAGGGCATGGGTTTTGAAGACCGGCAGGTTGATGATGAGGTCAGCTTCATAGGTGAGGCTGGCGACCGGTATTTCCGGGGTGAAGCGGGAGTTGAGTTTTAGCCGTGCGGGTTTGAGTGCGACATTGGTGAAATGTCCCTGACTGGCTTCAACCACACCGGTGGGTTTGAGGTAGTCTTTTAGGCGCTGGTGGTGTGGACCAGCCGGGTTGTCACCAACCCAGATTTTTTTCGCATTGCGGCGCCGGAGTTCGGTTACAATCGCCGCGACCAGTTCCGGGCTGGTGGTGACACCGGCAGCGGGCGGATGCGGGGCAAGGAGGTTGGGTTTAACCCAGACCTTTCTGCCAGTAAAGTCGTAGTTGAGGAAGTCCAGGGCTTCGGTGACCGCAGATTTGAGGTCGGTGAGTTTGCGGACCAAAACCGGGACCGGCATGCCGGTATTTTTTTCTCCGGCGCTTACTCTTTGCCGGGAAGGATATAGAGGACATTGGCGAGTGAGACCGCGGCTTCAGGCTGTTTTGTCTGGTCTTCGGGAAGGCCGGTCTGTTTGAAGACCACATCCACCATTTTGACCACCCCTTCTTTGACCGTCCAGCCGCCGCAGACCGCATAGCCGCCGGATTTAAGATAGACAATGGGCATAGTCTGCTCCTTTCACTCGGGCCGGGGCAGGCTGACACCACCGGTTTTTTCCTGGCGCAAGCCAAGGGCAAAGTCAGCCTGGAGGAGTTTGTGAATTTCCCGGGTGCCTTCGTAAATCTGGGCGCCCTTGGCGTTGCGGAAGAACCTTTCCACCGGATATTCGTCCGAGAAGCCGTAGGCGCCAAAAATCTGGACCGCATTGCTTGCTGCCCGTTCTGCCGCCTCGCAGGCAAAAAGCTTTGCTGCTGAGGTTGCCCGGGTGGCGGTTTTGCCCTGGTTTTTCTGCCAGCCGGCATTGAGGTAGAGCAGGCGTGCCGCCTGGTAGTTGACCGCCATTTCGCCAATCATCTCTTTGACCAGTTGATGTTCGGCAATTGGCCTGCCAAAGGTGTGCCGGGTCCGGGCGTAGTCGACCGCCGCATCCAGACAGGCGCGGATCAGGCCAGCGGCACCGGCAGCCACAGTGTAACGGCCCTGGTCAATGGCAAACATGGCAATTCTGAAGCCGTCGCCTTCAGCACCGAGCCGGTTTTCCTCTGGCACCGGTACCTCGTTGAGGATGATTGAGCCGGTGTTGCCGGCACGGACCCCGAGTTTGCCGTGGATGGTGGTGGTGTCAAGGCCGGGCATTCCCCGCTCAACGATGAAGCAACTGATGCCAGTGTGGTCGCGCCGGGCTTTTTTGTCCGGGTCGGTCCAGGCGAAGATCAGAAAGTGGTCGGCAACATCGGCAAGGGAAATCCAGGTCTTTTCACCGGTGATGATGTATTTACCGTTCCGCCGTTGAGCCCGGGCGCTGATGCCGACCACATCCGAGCCGGCACCGGGTTCGGTGAGTCCGAAGGCGGCAATCTTTTCGCCTTTTGCCTGCGGGACAAGATACCGCTGTTTCTGCTGTTCATTTCCCCAGGCGTTGATGGTGATGTTGACCAGGCCAATGTGGACCGAGAGGATGACCCGCAGTGAGGTGTCAACATATTCCAGTTCTTCGCAAGCCAAGCCCAGGGCAATGTAGTCCCCCCCGCTGCCACCGAATGCCGCGGGAATGGTCAAGCCGAGCAAGCCCAGTTGTGCCATTTGCTTGAGGATTTTGTGGTCAAAGGTGCCGGCACGGTCGTTGTCCCGGATTTTGGGCTGGACTTCGTTGCGGGCGAAGTTCCGGGCAATTTGCTGAATCAGTTGTTGTTCCTCAGTAAATGTGAAGTCAATCATTAACTTCCTGGATTCTTTTGTAGACTTGATTTATGTTTTTTAGCAGATTGGGAAGGTGGAAGATATGTTTGAGTTCTGATTCTGAAAGGTATTTCCGGACGGTGCGGTTGGTGAAGGCTTCGGCGCTCAGGGTTGAGTTGCGGCTGGTGGCTTTGAATGCCAGGCGCTGCACCAGGCGATAGGCACGGGTTCGGTCCATGCCCCGGCTGACCAGCGCCAGTAGCAATGACTGGGAGAAGAAGGTTTCACCGGAAAGTTTCAGGTTTTTCTGCATCTGTTCGGTTTTGACCACCAGGCCGGCAAGCACCCGGTTCAGTTGAATTATTGAGTAGTGGAGCAGGGTGAAGGCGCCCGGGATGATGATGCGTTCAGCCGCCGAGTTGGTCAGGTCCCGTTCGTGCCAGAGCGGGATGTTCTCATAAGCGGCAAAGGCATAGGCGCGAATTACCCGGGCAAGGGAGCAGACCCGTTCGCAGATGATGGGATTTTTCTTGTGGGGCATCGCTGATGAGCCGGCCTGTTTTGAACCGAACGGTTCTGCCAGTTCATCAATTTCGGTGCGCTGGAGGTTGCGGATTTCGGTGGCGATGCGCTCCAGTCCGGTGGCAATCAGTGCCAGGGTTGCGAGCAGGAAGGCGTGCCGGTCCCGGGGAATTACCTGGGTTGACACGGGTTCAACCTTTAAGCCGAGTTGTTTCATCACCCGTTTTTCCACCTCCGGGCTGAGTCGGGTATAGGCGCCGACGGTGCCGGAGAGTTTGCCGTAGGCAATCTGGTCCCGGGCAATTTTCAGCCGTTCCCGGTTGCGCCTAATTTCACTGAGCCAGGAGAGGCATTTGAAGCCGAAGGTGATGGGCTCGGCATGCATCCCGTGGGTCCTGCCCATCATCGGGGTTGAGCGGTAGCGGAATGCCAAGCCGGTAACGGTGCGGTGAAGTTCGGTGAGCGCATTTTCAATATGGCTGACTGCCTGAACACACAAAAGCGCGAGGGCGGTGTCAACAACATCATAGGAGGTCAAGCCGTAATGGACATATTTCCCGGCAGCACCGACGCTGCGGGCAACACTGCGGGTGAAGGCGATGACATCATGGCCGGTCTGTTTTTCAAACCTTTCAATTTCACCGATTTTGAAGCGGGCGCGCTGGATTTTTGCCGCTGCTGCCCTGGGAATGATGCCCAGTTCCCCCTGTACCCGGGCAACCGCCTTTTCTACTGTCAGCCAGCACTGGAACCGGTTCTCGTCGGACCACAGTGCTGCCATTTCCGGAGTTTGATAACGGGTGATGAGCATTATGGCTACTTACCGGTAAAGAATGCGCAGCTGTTCGCCCCGGCGGTCAATTACGAGGTCAATGCTGGCGCCCGCCTTTTCCAGTCGTTCCTTGAAATTTCGTGCCGAGTTGACCACCTTGCCCTGATAGATGAGGATAACATCACCGGGCATAAGACCGAGTTTTGCTGCCAGGCTGTTTTCCGGTACTGCCACCACCACCACCCCCCTGGTATGTGCCAGACCGAAACGGCGGCGCAGCGCCGGTGTAATGTCCGCGACCACCGCACCGATGCGAGTGGCGTATTTTTCGTAATCTGATTCTGGCGCCTGCCCCAGCGCCTCATTGACAAATCTCTTGACCTCATTAATCGGTCGGGCAAAGCCCACCCCTTCGGAACCGCCGGCATGGGAGAAGATGAAGGTGTTAATTCCGATGACCTCGCCCAGCGCGTTGACCAACGGACCACCCGAATTGCCCGGGTTGATTGCGGCATCAGTCTGAATCATATCGGTATAAATCCCTCCGGCAGAACCGGCACGGATGTCCCGGTGCAGTGCGGAAATCACACCCACGGTCACGGTCGGCTGGGCATCTTCAATCAGAAACCCGAACGGATTGCCAATGGCAATCGCCCATTCACCGATGAGCAGGTCATCGGAGTTGCCGAGGGTGGCAACCGGCAGACCGGTGCCGTTGATTTTCAGGAGTGCCAGGTCCCGGTCAGTATCCAGGGCGATAATTTCAGCCTCAAAACTGCGGTTGTCCGGCAGGGTAACCCGGATTTTGGTGGCGTTATTTACCACATGGGCGTTGGTGACGATATAACCGCGGGGGTCAATAATTACACCCGAGCCCATTGATTTTACCTCCTGGCGGAATGAGTGTCGGGGGAAAAAGTCCCGGAAGAAGTCATCAAAGCCGAACAGGTCAAATGGCTCATAGCTGACAATCCGGGTCTGGGTAACAATGATGGATACCACTGCCGGACTGACCTTCTGGGCAGCGAGCACAATCGCATTTACCCGGGAGCGGTCAATCTCGGTGTTAAGCTGGTCAATCTGGGAACGGGACGGTCCCCCCGGGGGAGTGGCACTGCAGGCCAGCGGAAGCAAAAGCAGGAGCCAGAGTTTATTGGCAAGGCTGTTTTTCATCTCTTCCAGTTTAGCAGGCAATTGCGTATTGGTCAAGCAGGACAAAATGATTGACAATCGGGATTAAACGGTGTATAATTAAAGCATAAGACGCCAGTAGTTTAATTAGGCCGTTTCCACGGGTTTACATCCGGCAGGATAATTGAAAAGTAAGGAGGCAAAGATGAGCGTAAAATGTTTGCACTGCAGGTTTGAACTCCGGGCACAGGTGTTACTCCCCCTTTTGTTAATTTTCAGCCTGGCAGGTGCACAGGTTGAAGTCTGGACCGCGCGCTATAATGGCAGTGCGGATGACTGGGATGAGGCAAAGGCAATGGTTTTGACCCCGGATGGCAATATTGTGGTCACCGGTTTCAGCGTCGGTGCGGATAATAGCCGGGACATTGCCACCGTGAAGTTTTCCTGGACTGACGGCGAAATTATCTGGGAAAGACGCTGGGCACGGACGACCGGCGCGCGTGATGAGGGCTGGGTGATTACCAGTGATACCGGGGGCAATGTGTTTGTTGGTGGCTGGACCCGGGTCTCCGGAATGGATACCGACCTGGTGGTAATCAAGTACCTTGCGGACGGCAGCGAAGCCTGGGTTCAGGTTTATGATTCTGCCGGTGGTCCGGACCGGGCAACAGGAGTGGTTGCAGATGAGCAGGGCGGATGCTATGTCTGTGGGTATTCGTTTAATGGTGCGAACCGTGATTATGTTGTTATTCATTATCGGAGTGATGGGAGCCGGGACTGGCTCAGGCGCTATAACGGTCCGGCAGGGGGGCAGGACCTGGCAAGTGCAATTGTAAAAGACCACAATGGCAATCTTTATGTTACGGGCTATTCCTGGGGCGGAGCCACTGCCCGGCTGGATTATCTGACAATTAAGTTCAGTCCTGGGGGCGAGACCCTCTGGACCCGGCGTTATGACGGGACTGCCAATCCGGCCAGTGATAGTGTGATTAAGAATGATTTCGCTTTTGCGCTGGCACTGGACGATTCCGGCAATGTGCTGGTTACCGGTAGAGCCGGGGAGAGTGGCACCTGGTATGATGCCACGACAGTTAAATATACGCCAGAGGGTCAGCAGGTTTGGGTTAACCGGTTTGACTGGGGGGAAAGCGGACTGGACGGTGCTGGTGAGATTGTGGTCGGACCGGACCGTTCTGTTTACTGTGCGGGTTATACCGAAACAAATATCGGCTGGTTTGACCTGCTCCTTTATAAATTAGGAGCGGACGGTGAGCTACAGTGGCAGCGTAACTATGACTATGTTGCTGATGACGATAGCGTAACCGGTTTGGTGGTTGACCGTTATGGTAACGCCTATATCACCGGTTACTCTTATGGCGGAGATGGGTGCATGGACTGGGTGACAATGAAGTATAATCCGGAGGGCGCACTCGTGTGGACTGCACGGCACAGCACTTTTGATGAGGATGATGAGAGTTATGACATTGCGGTCGGTTCGCAGGGTGATGTTTTTGTTGCCGGTTTTGACTATCTTGAAGGAAGTGAGGATTATGCGGTGGTCAAGTATTCGGCACCGGATGTCGGCGCGGCAGTTATTATTCAGCCGGTTGATACCTTCCGGCTGGATGCGGTGGTGACGCCGCGGGTGCGGGTGAAGAATTACAGTGCGTTGAGCTGGACCTTTCCGGTGAGGCTGGAGATCGGAAACTTCTATTTTGACATTCAGCAGGTGCCGGCACTGGCACCGTATGATTCAGCCGAAATCGAGTTTTCACCATGGGTGGTTAGGGACCTGGGTGAGCACCGGGTGGTGTGCTATTCAATGCTGAATGGTGATAAGGAGCCGGGAAATGATACCACCCGGGGGACGGTGATCACCGTTGCCGCTTGGGAACAGCTAACAGATATACCAGCGGGTCCAAATGGTAAGGCGGTTAAGGATGGAGGCGCGCTGGCTTTTGCCCAGGAGAGCCTGGTTTTTTCGTTTAAGGGTAATAATACGACCGAGTTTTATGCCTTTAATACCCGGACCGGAGAGTGGCTGGTGAAGGAGAGTATTCCGGCGGTTGGCAGAAGTGGTAGCCGGAAGCGGATTAAGGGCGGTGCCAGTCTGGCAGCAGATAGCGCGGGCTATATTTATGCGCTGAAGGGGAATAATACGCTGGAGTTCTGGCGCTATTCAATTGCCGAAAACCGGTGGTTGCAGCTGCCCGATTTTCCGACCGGCGGCACGAGTAAACGGGTGAAAAACGGGGCCGGGATGGTTTATGTTCCGCAGTTGCACCGGCTTTATGCCCTCCGGGGAGCGAATACCAATGATTTCTATTTTTACGATATTAACCAGGACTCCTGGCGAACCAGAAGAAATGTGCCGGCAGGAGAACGCAACCGGCGGATGAAGGATGGAAGCGCAATTTCTTTTGACGGCGACTCTATGATTTATGTGCTGAAAGGCGGAACCTATGAGTTTTACGGATATAATATTAATCGGGATACCTGGATTCAGTTGCCCTTTATTCCGGATAGCCGGATGAATCCGAAGCGGACAAAGATGAAGAAAGGAGCCGGAATGGCTTTTGACCCGGAGTTTAAACGGGTCTATGCGACCAAGGGCGGAAAGCAGACCGAGTTCTGGTTCTTTGATGTGTCCGGTGATACCTGGGTAGAGACCAGAGACACATTTCCCAAGGGACTGCAGAATAGGCCAGTTTACAGCGGGGGGGCGCTGGTGTATGGTGGGGGCAAGGTCTATGCGCTGAAAGGAAATAAGACCAGGGAGTTCTGGCGTTATAATGCCAACTTTCCGCTCAATCCGCCACTACCCAATCCCAATGTGCAGGCGCAGTCACTTTCCCCGCTGCCCGGATTTAATTTGGCGGTTACGCCCAATCCGATGCCCGGGGCTGGATTTATCCACTACCAGCTGCCGCAGTCCGGGATGGTGTGGGTAAAGGTTTATGATATCTCGGGCCGGGTGGTGAAAAATGTACTCCGGGAATACCAGAATGCGGGCAATCATGTTCAGCAACTTGATACCCGGGATTTAAGTGCTGGTGTCTATCTGGTGCGGCTGGAACTTCGGGTTAAAGAGGCTGGTTATGCAGTAACCCGGAAGGTGTTGATAGCGAGATAAAAAATAGGAGTGATTGGAGGTAACAATGAGTAAATTTTTAGCAGTTATGATACTGTTTTTTCCCGTGGTTCTGAGCGCCGGGGTTGTGGATACGATGTGGTTGCGCATTTACCACGGTTCGGATTCGGCAAGCGGTAATTTCAATCAGGCCTGCGATCTCGGGTTTGACCCGCAGGGCAATGTTTATGTGTGCGGTGCTGGAGAAAAAGGTTCAGCGGGGAATACCGATATGCTGATTGCCAAGTTGAATCAGTGGGGTGAAACGCTCTGGGTTCGCTCATTCGGCGGGACCACCGGTAGTGAGGAGGATATGGCGCAGGCGCTGGCGGTGGATTCTCTGGGCAATGTGTTTGTCGTTGGCGTAACCGCGCAGGCAGTGCCTTATGACCTGGATATCACCTGGCTGAAATTTTCACCGACTGGCAATCTGCTGTGGGTTAGAAGGTCAATGTTGCCGGATGATGACATCGGGTATGATATTGAAATCGGGCTTCAGGGGGATTTGTATATCTGCGGCGCGGTGACCGATACCCATTTCGCCTTGTCCCGATACTGGGTTGCAAGGATTAATCCGGTAAATGGTGATACTGTCTGGACCAGAAGTTATATTCTGGATACCCTTGCCGTTAACACTCGGCGCGATCGGCATCCGGATTTTGTGATGTCAGATTGGGATCAGTGGGATAACTGTGCGGCCGCGCTGGCAATTTCCCCGGATTCCGGGCACATTGTCACCACCGGTTTCGGCTACAGTGACAACCGGAGTTATCAGGTGTGGACAATGAAATTTCTTCCCGACGGGACCAGGCGCTGGCAGCACGAACACTGGTGGTCGCAGGATTATGATGATGCCGGGTTTGATGTTGCGGTTGCCAATAACGGTTATATTTTCGTTGCCGGATTTGAGGAAAACGACTATAACTGGTATGATGCCACCCTGCTCCGATATGCACCTACCGGCGGCACGCCGACGGTGCGCCGGATAAATGGCCCACTGGATGATGAGGAGTATTTCTTTGCCGTTACTCTTGACGATTCCAATCCCCAGAATGTCTATGCCACCGGTGCCTCTTATCAAAGCACAACCAGCCGGTTTGATATCATCACCTATAAAGCCAATGTCGCCCTCACCGCCCGCTGGGGCACTGCCGGAACGATATTCGCCAGCAATCAGGATGATTACGGGTTTGACATTACCTACAATCAGGGCCGGGTCTATGTTGCCGGGCAGAAGGGCAACGACCTGGTGCTGCTGTGCTATCGTAGTGACAACACTGTGCCCCATGACACGCTCTGGACCTTTAGCTACAATTCCCCTTACAATCAGCAGGATTTTGCCGCGGTGGTTGCTGCCCAGGATTCGAATCGTGTTTATGTGGCAGGGCAGGTTGCCCGCACGAGTAGCAGTGCCAGTTATACCGATTTGGTTGCAGCGCGTCTTTTTTATCCCTATCCGGATATAGGGGTGGATGAAATTCTCGCACCGGCTGAGACCGTTGGGTATCAGGACACCATCATTCCGCAGGTGCGGCTGGTAAATAGTGGCAACTCAATTGCCCGGTTCAGCACGACGCTGCGTATCGGCAGCACTTATAATCAGACAGTCATCCGGAGTGAGCCGGTTTATCCGGGTGATTCGGTGGTCGTCAGTTTTCCCGAATGGGTGGCTCAGCCGCTGGGTCAGATTATGGTTGCCTGCACCGTGGCAATGGCTGGTGACCGGGAACCGCTGAACAATCTGCTGACCGGTGTGGTTCTGGTGGTCCAGCGTGATGTTGGTTGTCGGCGGATTGTGGTGCCGGTGGATACGGTTGACTCCGGAGTAGCCGTTCTGCCCCAGGTCTGGGTGGCGAACTATGGCACCATTCCTGAGAATTTTCAGGTCCGTTTCACCATTGGTGACGGCTATTCGGATGTCCAGTCGGTCATTGTGAGTCCCGGTGACAGCGCGCTGGTGCAGTTCAGCCCCTGGCGTCCGGCACAGATCGGCACCTGGGCGGTGCGCTGTACCACATTGCTTGGAGGCGATATCAATCACAGTAACGATTTTGTTGATGGTCAGGTTGTTGTGCGCGGTGGTGCTGGAATCTGGCCTGCTGGCTGGCATGAGGTGGCGTCAGTGCCTTCTGGACCTTCGGGACGGCAGGTCAAGGACGGAGCCTGGCTGGCATTTGACACTGATAACGGAATAATTTATGCCGCCAAGGGTTACAAGACTGGCGATTTTTATGCTTACAATATCTACACCAATTTCTGGAGCACATTGCCGGTCTGGCCCTCCGGGACTGAGGACAAACCACCCTACAAAGGGGCAGCTGGTTGTTTTGGTGAGGGGAAAATCTGGGCGGTTAAAGGTAATAACACGCCCGGTTTCTGGTGCTATGATATTAACACCGGTGAGTGGCGTCAGTTGCCGAATATACCACCGGGGACTTCCGGGAAAAATCCGAAAGGCGGAACCGATGTGGTGTATGTGAAAGTGAATGATGTTGGCTATGTGTATCTTCTGAAGGGCTATAAAAGTGACTTTATGCGTTACAATACGGTAACCGGTATCTGGGAATTGCTGCCTGACGCCCCCGCAGGAATCAAGCCCAAATGGGACCGGGGTTCGTGGCTGGTTTATGATGGTGAAAATACGATCTATGCCCATAAGGCAAAGTATCATGAGTTGTGGACTTTTGATGTTTCGGCGGGCCGGTGGGGAGCGGTCAAGCTGCCCAATATGCCCTTTACCAGCCAGAAAACCGGGAAAAACAAGAAATCCAAAGATGGTGGTGGTGCCGGTTACTGCGAGGGATTTATTTATGCGCTCAAGGGTGGTAATACCTGTGAATTTTACCGGTATGATGTTGCCGGACAGGTCTGGACCGAACTGGATACGATGCCCCAGCTTGGCTCCACCGGTAAAAGAAAGCGGATTAAGGGTGGTGGTGACATCGTGGCGGGCAGCAATGCCTGCTGGGCTTTAAAGGGTAATAAAACATTTGAGTTCTGGCGCTACGGTTTTTATTCCGAAAACCAGCCGGGCAGGCAGGGTGTTGTCGGGAAAGTAGCAGGCGCACCAGGAGCAGAACCGGTGCTGTTGCCGGTATTCGGGACGCACCGCCTCAGAATCCACTACATTGCCAGCGGAGCGGTTGCGGTCCAGGGCAGGATTTATGACCTGAGTGGCAGAATGGTTTACCGGCTACCGCAGACAGTTCTTGCCGGAGCCGGGGAAGTCAGTTTTGATTTGAGCCACCTGAGTAACGGGGTGTACATTCTGCGGCTGAATGGTGAACAGGGGCTGGTGCGCTACTGTAAATTTGTCATCAGATAAGGTTGGCGTTAGTCGAGCATAATCAGCGATGCTGGAGGTGCACCGGCGGGAATAAGGGAATAGAGGCGGGCGGTTCCAGTACAAACTGAAAAACCAATCCAGCATTAAGCCCAGAGGCGTGATTTTGTACCCCAGTACACCGTTACGATAGATCATTCTGGTGCCTCTGACTGCGGGCGGCAGGCGGTTGTTATGGTTGACAACGGGATAATTGGCGGCAAGAATATTATTGATGAATAAAGAAAAGGCAAAGCAGGAGATTGAGCGGCTGCGCCGGGAGATTGAGGAGCATAATTACCGATATTATGTCCTGGCGCAGCCGGTGATTTCCGATTATGAGTTTGACCAGTTGATGAAGCGGCTTGAGGACCTGGAGCGTCAGTTTCCGGAATTCATCACGCCGGATTCGCCGACCCAGCGGGTGGGCGGGGCACCGCTGGAAGAGTTTGCCACCGTTACCCACGAGATTCCGATGCTTTCGCTGGACAATACTTATAATTATGACGAGCTGCGGGATTTTGACCAGCGGGTGAGAAAGGTGGTGTCTAGGCCGGTGTATCTGGTGCAGCAGAAAGTTGACGGCGTGGCGGTGGCGCTGCGATATGAGAATTACCGGTTTATGCTTGGGGCAACGCGGGGGGACGGCGTTCACGGCGATGACATTACCCAGAATCTGAGGACGATTAATACCATACCGCTGCGCCTGCGGAAGGAGTTGAAGGGTTTTGAGCGGTTTGAGGTGCGGGGCGAGGTCTACCTTTCCCGGCAGGAGTTTGTCCGGTTAAATCAGGAGCGGGAGGATGAAGGGCAGCCGGTTTTTGCCAATCCCCGGAATGCGGCTGCCGGCACGCTGAAGCTTCTGGACCCAAAGGAGGTGCGGAAGCGAAAACTGGAGTGTTTTATTCACACGGTACCTAAGCCGCCTTCGGGTTACGAGCGGGATTCGGAAACCATCCGGGCACTGCAGGAATTAGGTTTCCGGGTGGTGCCACCGTCAGAGTTATTTGAAAGCATTGAAGGGGTGATTGAGTTCATAGCGCGGTGGCAGAATGAGCGATACAATCTGGCTTATGATGTGGATGGGATAGTGGTTAAGCTGGACCGGTATGCGGACCGGGAGGAGCTGGGAACAACCGAGAAGAGCCCGCGCTGGGCGGTGGCGTTTAAGTATCCGCCCGAGGAGAAGGAGACCCGGGTGAAGCGAATCTTCGTAAATGTGGGCAGGCTGGGCACAGTAACGCCGGTGGCGGAACTGGAGCCGGTTTTTCTTTCGGGGACCACGGTGACCCACTCCACTCTGCACAATATGGACGAGGTGGAACGGCTGGATGTGCGGGAGGGAGATACGGTGGTGGTGCACAAAGCCGGGGAGATTATCCCCCAGATATTGCGGGTGGTAAAGGAAAAACGACCGCCGAATGCCCGCCGGTTCCGGATGCCGGAGCGCTGTCCGGTATGCGGCACCAGACTGTTCCGGGAAGCGGATGAGGTGGCTTGGCGGTGCGTTAATGCCTCCTGTCCCGCACAACTGGTAGCAAGGCTGGTGCATTTTGGTTCCCGGCAGGCGCTGGATATTGAAGGGCTGGGTGAGAAACTGTCCGAGCAACTGGTTCGGACCGGACTGGTCCGGAATTTTGCCGACCTTTACGAGCTGACCGTTGACCGATTGATAAGGCTGGAGCGGATGGGCACAAAATCGGCGACCAATCTGCTGCAGGCAGTGGAAAATTCCAAGTCCCGGCCATTTTCCCGGGTGCTTTACGGCCTGGGAATCAGACACATCGGAATTCATGCCGCCCGGCTGCTGAGTCAGCACTTCGGCTCAATTGACCGGCTGATTAAGGCTGATCAGGAGGAAATTGCCAGTGTTCCTGGTATCGGACCAGCAGTTGCCGAGTCGCTGAAGAACTTTTTTGCCGATAAGGAGAATTTGGAACTAATCCGAAGGCTGAAAAAGGCAGGGTTGCAACTGGAGGAGAAGGGGGCAACCGGTCCAAAGCCGCTTGCCGGTAAGAAGTTTGTGCTGACCGGCACGCTGGAAGGTTTTACCCGGGAGGAGGCAACTGAACGGATTCTGGCGCTGGGCGGCACAGTTTCCTCCTCGGTTTCCCGGAAGACCGATTATGTA
The DNA here is from genome assembly GCA_039793395.1 of bacterium. Taxonomy (GTDB): domain Bacteria; phylum Hydrothermota; class Tepidihabitantia; order Tepidihabitantales; family Tepidihabitantaceae; genus JAOABP01. Next base: position 118,774 of record JBAMLV010000018.1, read on the forward strand.
GTGGTGGGTAGGGAGCCGGGTTCTAAATTGGAGAAGGCACGGGCACTCGGGGTAAAGACGATTGACGAGGCGGAGTTCCGGCGACTGATTGGAGCAAAGTAGTTGGCGCGGCAGCAAAGCGGGCTGAAAACTCCGGTTCAGTATCTCAAAGGTATCGGACCGAAGCGGGCGCAGCAGTTCGCCCGGCTCGGTGTGGAGACGGTGCGGGACCTGCTGTTTCTGGTTCCCCGGCGTTATTTAGACCGTTCCCAGGTATTGCCAATCAGTCAACTGCGGGTCGGCGATGAGGCGACAATCCTGGGCCGGGTGCTGGCGGTCGGGTCCCGACGCACCCGGACGCAGAAGGAGCTGGTGAGTATTCTGGTCCGGGACAGCAGTGATGTGATTGAGGTGCTCTGGTTTAATCGGCCGGACCTGAAGGAGCGGTTCCGGACCGGACAGGAGATTCTGATTTCAGGTCGGGTCACCCGGTTCCGGCACAAGCAATTTGTCAACCCTGCTTTTGAACTGGGCGAGAGCAGAGGTGGTTTTTTGTTTACCAATACCATCATTCCGGTTTATCCCCTGACCGCCGGTTTGTCTATCTGGGTAATCCGTCGGGCGGTGCGCACCGCCCTGGACAGTTTTGGCACGGAACTCCAGGAGTCCCTTTCCCGGGAGATACTTGAGCATTACCGGTTCCCGGATATCCGGACGGCGATTGAGACGGTTCACTTTCCCAGAAGTCTGGTCAGCGCCGAACGGGCGCGGGCGCGGTTGATTTACGAGGAGCTTTTTTTCTTTCAACTCCTGCTGGCGCTGCGGCGTCAGGATTCCAGGGCGATGCTCAAGCCGGCACCGGTGATAGAAAAGGGCACGCTTACCGCTCGGTTCCGGCAGGCGCTCGGTTTTCAGCTGACCCGGGCTCAGGAGCGGGTGATTGACGAGATCCGGCAGGATATGGCGGGGCGGCGGTGTATGAACCGGCTACTGCAGGGTGATGTCGGTTCGGGCAAGACGGTGGTGGCGCTTTATGGGCTGCTGATCGCCTGTGAGAATGGGCTGCAGGGGGCAATGATGGCACCGACCGAAATTCTCGCTGAGCAGCATTATCACAACTACTCCCGGCAACTTTCAGAAATCGGGGTCAGGACGGCACTTTTGACCGGTTCAACAACGGCCCGGGAAAGGGCGGCAATCAGCACCGGGCTGGAAAATGGCGAAATTCAGATTGTGTTTGGAACCCATGCCCTGATTGAGGAGGGGCTGAGGTTCAGCCGGCTCGGGCTGGTGGTGGTGGATGAACAGCACCGGTTCGGGGTGATGCAGCGGGCAGCGCTGCTGAATAAGGGGGTGAATCCCGATTTTCTGGTGATGACCGCAACACCTATTCCCCGGACTCTGACTTTGACCATTTATGGTGACCTGGATCTGTCAATTCTGGATGAAAAGCCACCGGGACGGATGCCGGTGATCACCCGGCTATTCACCGAGACGCAGCGGGCACGGGTGAATGAGGGTATCCGGCGCCGGCTGCAACTGGGGGAGCAGGTTTTTGTGGTCTGCCCGCTGATTGCGGAAAGTGAGAAACTGGAACTGGCATCGGCGGTTGAAACCTTTGAGCGGATGCGGCGTACCTTCAGTGAGTTCCGGGTCGGACTGGTGCATGGCCGGCTGAAGGCGGAGGAGCGGCGGGCTTTGATGGATAGTTTCCGCCGGGGTGAGATTGACATTTTAGTGGCAACGCCGGTAATTGAGGTGGGGGTGGACATTCCGAATGCGACGGTAATGGTAATTGAACATCCGGAGCGGTTCGGTCTGGCGCAGTTGCATCAGTTACGGGGCAGAATCGGGCGGGGCGACCGCCAGGCATGGTGCATCCTGATGGCGGGCGATGAGGAGCTGGCAGAGTCCAGTGAACGGCTGCGCTATTTTGTTTCCACCACCGATGGGTTCAAACTGGCGGAAAAGGACCTGGAGTTGCGCGGTCCGGGTGAGATTTTTGGGACCAGGCAGCACGGGTTGCCCGATCTGCGGGTGGCGGATATATTCCGGGACCGGGAGATATTGCTCCGGGCAAGGAGGGATGCGTTCCGGCTGGTGGAACTTGACCCGGGTCTGCGCCAGCCGGAAAATGAGCGCATCCGCCGGGCAGTGTTTGAACGGTTTGAAGGCAGGAGTGAACTGTTAAGGGTAGGATAGGAGGAGCGGATGAATAAATTAAGGCGACTGGTGGTTTCGGCATTACTGGCTGGCATTTGCTGTACCGGTAATATTCCGAAGTCATTCGGCAGGCTGCGTGAGGTAACGGTCATTACCGATTACTGGGAGCAGGTTGGCAGGCAGGTGGCGGCGATACTGCAGGTGACGGTGCCGACACCGCAGCCGGAGCCGGAGTTTCTGCTCAGGGTGGGTGGTTTTGAGCGGTTCCCGGACTATTCAAAATTGCGGCTGGTCTTCATCATCGGTACCAGCCAGGATTCGTTAATCCGGGGAATATTAGGTTTCAGGGCGGATTCGTTAGGCGAAGCCGGTTGCGGGCTCTTCCGGTTGCCCAATGCCTGGGTGTCCAATCAGCAGGTGCTGGTGTTTGTGGCCGTGGACCGGACCCGGCTGGACTCCGGACTTGCACTCTATGCGGGCCGGATTCACTGGACGGTTACGGAGCTGGTGCTGGAGCAGATGACCGCAGCAACCTATCTGGAAGGCAGGGATGAGATTTTAACCAGCCGGCTTGGGGAGTACGGGTTTAGCCTGGATGTGCCAAAAAGGTGGCTGTTAAACGACCAGGGTGCAGGGGAGCATTTTATCTATATTCATAGCCATTTTCCGGACCGGAGTGTGTTCGTCTTCTGGCAGGATACGATTTATCCGTTAGTGACCGATTCAATTGTCTCTATTCGTGACTGGCTGTGCCGCAGGTTTTATGAGGGTGATTCGGTGGACCGGGGTTCGGTGCGGGTGGATACGATTGAGTTTCTGGGTGTGCCGGCGTTAAGGGTGCGGGGGGTGTGGCAGAACCGGCAGCAGGTAATCGGTGGGCCGTTTGTATTTTATGCGTTTAATTATCAGGAGCGGTTTTTTCTTTTGGATGGGATGGTATTCAATCCCGGCGAGAAGAAGTTGAGCAATCTTTTTCAGGTGGAGGCGATTATCCGGACATTTGTCCCACGGTAGTTTTACAGCGCCTGCTGATAAACCCGATAGGTTCGGTACAGTCGCCCGCCCCACATCAGTATCGGTCTGATGATCGCAAGGTTGTCCTCAAGTATCCAGGAGACTTCACCTTCGGTGTAGCCGAGTTTCTTGGCACCGATAAATGACTCGTAATAGAGCAGGGAGTCAAAGCCCAAATGATGGAATTTGCGTTTAACTCCGAGTGCCCACAGCCGCGCCCGGGTAATCCGGTTTTTGTAGCGCAGAAACTTCAGCCAGCCAAACGGCAGTAGTCGGCCATTGAGCCTTTTGAGCACCTGATTGTAGTCCGGCAGGGCGATGCACATACCAGCCGGCTCACCCTGATAAAAAACCAGCGGGCAGATTACCGGTTGAATGATGGGCTTTAACTGCCGGGCAAGGTCATCAATTTCTTCATCGGTCATCGGGGCAAAGTCCCAGTTCTGAGACCAGGAGTCGTTGTAGATTTCCTTGATGTGTTTCAGGTCGGTTTTCAGGTCCTTCAGGTTTACCGGTCGGACGGTTAGGCCGGGTTTGGTTTTAAGCACACTCAGCACCCGCTGGAGTTTTTCTGGAATCGGCTGGTCAAGGGGCACCGCATAGGCATAAAGGTCTTTGACCTTGGTGAAGCCGCACCCTTCAATCAGTTCCGGATAATAGGCAGGGTTGTAACTCATCTTGATATAGGGCATACCGTCAAACGGTTGAACCAGCAGTCCGGCTTCGTCGTTTAAACCCGGATTTGCCGGTCCATAGATGAGTTTCATTCCGGCACGACAGAGATAGTCCCGGGCAGCAGTGAAGAGCGCCTGAGCGGTTTCCGGGCGGTTTTCGCATTCAAAAAAGCCGAAAAAGCCGATTGCCGAGCGGTGATACTGATTGTAGTTACGGTCAATGGTAGCACAGATTCTACCGACCGGCTGGCCGTTGCGTTCCGCCAGGAACAGCCGGCGTTCAGCATGGGACCAGAAGGGATTTTTTCCCGGGGTCAGGGTCCGCTTGACATCACCAATCAGCGGCGGGACCCAGTTCGGGTCGTCCTGGTAAATGGTAAACGGCAGCCGGACAAACCGGTCGAGGTCCCGGGCGGTTTCTACCAGCCGCACGGTTACCGGGTTCACGGTATCAGCCCTTCTTTTCTGCCAACCTTTTCAAATATCTCCAGCGCCTGGGTAATGTCTTCGTCGGTGTGGGTTGCCATATAACTGGTGCGGATGAGCGAACGGTTGGGCGGGACTGCGGGGGGCAGTACCGGATTGGCAAAGATTCCGGCATCAAACAGTTTCCGCCAGAAGAGCATCGTCTTCATATCGTCCCCGATGTGAATCGGCACAATTGGCGTCTGTGTGGTGCCGATATTATAACCCATACCCCGCAAGCCGTCGATCATCCGCCGGGCATTGCGCCACAGCCGCTCCCGGCGCTCCGGTTCTGCCCTGATTATTTTCAGGATAGCCAGGACCGTTGCCACTGCGGTCGGGGGAATTGCGGCGGAAAAGATCAGCGGCCTTGCCTGATGCCGGATGAAGGTGATTACCCTGTGTTCACCGACCACATAGCCGCCAATCGTGGCAAAGGATTTGGAAAAGGTCCCCATAATCAGGTCCACATCATCTTCCACCCCGAAGAACTCGGCGGTTCCCCGGCCGTTTTTGCCCAAGACACCAACCGCATGGGCATCGTCCACCATCAGCCGGCACCCATACCGTTTGACGAGCGGGATAATGCGGTCCAGGGGCGCAATATCACCTTCCATTGAAAACACACCGTCCACCACCACCAGCTTCCCGGCATCCCGGGAGAGGCTTTTGAGCACCGCCTCCAGCGAATCCGGGTCATTGTGTGCGAACCGCTTGACCTGACCATAGGACAGCTGGCAGCCATCAACGATGGAGGCGTGGTCCAGTTTATCGGTAATCGCAATATCACCCCGGCGTACCAGCGCCGAAACCACCCCGAGATTGGTCTGATAGCCGGTGGAAAAGACGATGCAATCCTCTTTGTGGTAGAAGCGGGCGAGTTCCGATTCCAGTTCAACATGCAGGTCCAGGGTTCCATTCAGAAACCGCGAGCCGGTGCAGCCGGTGCCGTATTTCCGGATGGCGGCAATTGCCGCCTCCTTTACCCGCGGGTCGGTGGTCAAGCCGAGATAGTTGTTTGAACCGAGCATAATCAGTTCCTTGCCGTTGATGATGACGCGGCGGTCAGGTTCGGAATTCAGGGGGATGAAATATGGATAATAACCTGCCCTTTTTGCCCGGTCAACAATCGGATAGTATTCCAGACATTTGGCAAACAAATCCATCGGTTCATTCTAAAACCATCAGTTCGGATGTCAAGAAATCGGCTGTCAGTGTGTTGCTTGACCTATTTTTCAGTTTTGGTTAGTATTGCCATTATGAAGGACGAATCGGTTGTAAAGGAAATTCCAGCGAAAAGGGACAACTTTTCCGAGTGGTATACCGCGGTGGTGCTGAAAGCAGAGCTGGCAGACTATGCACCGGTGCGCGGGTGTATGGTAATCCGGCCCTATGGTTATGCGCTCTGGGAAAATATGCAAGCCCGGCTGGACGCCCGGTTCAAGGCAACTGGCCATGTGAATGCCTATTTTCCGACCCTGATACCGGAGAGTTTTCTGAAAAAGGAGGCTGAGCATGTCCAGGGCTTTTCACCGCAGGTTGCCTGGGTCACCCGGGGCGGGGATTCGGAACTGACCGAGCCGCTGGCACTCCGACCAACCAGTGAGGCGATCATCAATTATATGTATGCGCGCTGGGTCAAAAGTTACCGGGACCTGCCGGTGCTCATCAATCAGTGGTGCAATATCTTTCGCTGGGAAAAGACCACCCGCCTGTTTCTGCGGACGCTGGAGTTTCTCTGGCAGGAGGGGCACACCCTGCACCGGACCAGGGAGGAGGCGCAGGAGGAGACGCTGCGGATTCTGAATATCTATGTTGATTTTGTTGAAAACGACCTGGCGGTGCCGGTGATCGCGGGTCAGAAGCCGGAAAGCGAGAAGTTCCCCGGGGCGCTGGCAACCTATTCAATTGAGGCGCTGATGCCTGATGGTCAGGCACTCCAGGCCGGCACTTCGCACAATCTGGGCCAGAACTTTACCCGGGCGTTTGACATCCGGTATCTGGATGAGGATAACACCGAGAAGCATCCCTGGGGAACATCCTGGGGTGTGTCCAGCCGGTTGATCGGTGCGCTGATAATGACCCATGGCGATGACCGGGGTCTGTTTCTCCCCCCGCGGGTGGCGCCGGTGCAGGTGGTGATTGTGCCGATACTTTATGGCAAAGAGGATCAGGCGGTGTTGAGCCGGTGCCGGCAGGTTCAGGAGCTTTTGGATGCGTTCCGGGTGAAACTGGACGACCGCACCCAGTTCACCGCCGGCTGGAAGTTCAATGAGTATGAGCTGCGCGGGGTGCCGCTCCGGATTGAAATCGGACCGCGGGATGTGAAAAATGGACAGGCGGTGCTGGTACCCAGGGACGGTACCGGGAAACTGACCGTCAATCTGGACTGCCTGGTGAACGAGACCGGTGAGCTGCTGGAGAGAATTCAGCAGGGAATGCTGGCGCGGGCACGGGCATGGGTTACCAGCGTTACTACCAGTGCGGAAACGCTGGATGAATTCCGGCAGAACCTGGCCGCTAAACCGGGTTTTGTTCGGGTCCACTGGTGCGGTGCCCAGGAGTGCGAAAACCGGCTGATTGACGAGACGAAAACCACTCCCCGCAATATGCCGCTTAATGAGCAGGGGAAAGCCGGAAAGTGTATTATCTGTGGCAGGGACACCACAACCGTGATTTATTACGCCCGAACATATTAAGTTAATTTATATTAATAACTTATTCAATTGAGCCTGAAATTTGATGGTACCCACCGGGCAGTCCCGGGGACGGTGGGGGGGATGGTCAGGTTGAGAATGGGGAGAATGGGTTTAACAACCGTTACCAGCATGGTTCAGGCATTGATTCAGGATGTGATGGAGAAAATGGTTTACGGCTGGGCGGTAATGGTGCTGAAGTTAATGGTCGGTCTCGGAGTTCTGGGGAGGGTAGGGATAATGGCTATGCCGGCAGTGGACAGGAGGCTGGTCCTCGTGGTTTAAACCGGGGTGGGGTGAATCACTGACCACCGGGAGAGGTTTTTGCCGTGGTGGGGCAGGATGGCATTTAGCGGACGGTAATCAGATTTTTGAGCCGTTCAAACTTTTTCGGTCCAATGCCCCGGACATTCATTATCTCCTCAATTGAGTTGAACCGGCCATGGGTCTGGCGGTATTCAATGATGCGCTGTGCGGTTTTTTGCCCGATTCCGGGCAATTGGCACAGGAGTTTTTCATCGGCGGTATTGATGTTGATTAAACCGGTGGTGGTTTGTTGAAGTTGTTGTGCCTGCACCAGCGTTGCGGGATAAAGTCTGGGCACCGGGATGGCGGTAAGTTTGCCGGCATTTTCCGCAAACCTGAGCCAGAACCGGGTGAGGTTGTCAGGCAGGAGTTTGCCCTTTTCCTGAATGCCGGTCTGCGCCAGCCAGTTTTCCGGAATGATCACCTTATACAAGCCATTTTTCCGCTCCCTTAATCTGATGCCGGCAAACCGGCTGAAGTCGGGCAGGCTGAGCGTATCCGAGACAACAAACAGGTCGGCGCCGGCGATCGCGGGCAGCGGGGTGGTTTCTGGAAGGCTGGGCGGTTTTATCAGCAGGTTGAGCAGTGATTCCGGCACTATTAGCATCCGCAGCCGTTCCCGGAACGGAACCGAGTTAAACAGGTCGCGCCGGGTCAGGGGACCGGCGGCAATTCCGGCTTCAATCACATCCGGAGGTACAATTGCCAGGTCGGCGCCGCTGGTCGTGCGCAGCGCCTCAGCAATCGTCAGTGCCAGCTTCCACCTGCCGACGGCATCCGGGAAAAATTCCATTCCGGAAAAGCAAGCGGCGCGGTCATAATCGGCAAGGATAAACTGCCGGACTTCTGGCGCCGGCTCGGGCTCAGGCTGGACATTGACCATTTGTGCCTCAATCGCATAAACTTTGCGTTCCGTTTTGTGAAACAGGATTTCGGCGACCCCGACCCGCTGGCCATAAACTCCGGACAGGACCACTCCGGCATTGCCGCTGCTGGGCAGTTCGCCCACAATTACCGGCTCCCCCCGGCAGATAACCAGGTCCACTGCCGGTAAACTCTCGGCAATCAGCCGTCCGGCAGCGGCGCTGATGTGTCCGGCAACGATAATTATCTCTGCCGATTCCGCGGTCACGGCGGGCAGGAGCCGGCGTGCCTGTACCAGCGGCTCCTCGCTCAACAGTCCGCTGAGTGCCAGTTGGGGGTTGATTTTCCTGAGCTCCGGGTCCAGCACCCCGACAATCCCGACCCGAACTCCAGCCACTTCGCGCACCAGCACCGGTCTAAACAGCGTTGACTGGCGCTTCAGCAGGATATTCAGCATCGGGTCGGCAAGCAGGGGAAAACCGGCAGCGCGGGCAAGCAGTTCAAGATTCACCAGTCCGTCCTGGAAGTCATGCGCACCGGGAACTGCCGCATGGTAGCCAAGCCGATTCATAAAATAGGTCATCACCCTGCCCTGGGAGCTATCCCCTTCCGGTGAACCGAAGGCAAAATCGCCAACATCCAGCAGCAGGCAGTCCGGTGTCTTCAGTTCGGTAATCAGTTTAATCAAGCCGCTCATTCCGCCCAGTTGCCTTCTTGGCAGACCGGCAGAGGAAAAGTCAGTGGTTGGCAGAAGCTGGGCGTGGAGGTCCGAAGTCCAGATTACCCGGATGCGGGCAAAATCACCTTTTGCCGAAAGTGCGGTAATGAGCAAAAGGCAGAGTAGATTCACCAAGTAGATATTAGTCCAAACTGCCCCGCGGTCAATATCCAGGCTCGGCTATTGACAGAAACAGGACCCCGGGAATACTGAACTGGCCGGGAATCAGGCGCGGGGTTGAATTTTATTGCCCCAGCGCCCGGCCCAGATAATAGGGCCAGACAATCAGGGCGAGTACCCCTTTCCAGAAGAAGGGAAGATGCAGATAGCCAATGGTGAATAGCCAGCCGATAAGCCAGACCGTTCCCATAATGTCCGGACCTCGCCATTTATGGATTATTTTCATACGCTCCTCCCTGTTTAGCGACCGAACCAGCGGTGAACGGCTCGCTGGATACGATACCCTGGAGCGGTAAAAATAAAAAGTAGCGGGGGCTGGATTCGAACCAGCGACCTTGAGGTTATGAGCCTCACGAGCTTCCAGGCTGCTCCACCCCGCAGTTTGATATACAATATTAATCAAACCGGTGTCGGTTGTCAATGAAAACCGGTATGCTGCCAGTGAGGTTTCAGCGGCTGACAATTTTATATCTTGACTTTTATAAAATTTCTGCTACAATGATTAATTAAAATTTCAGGAAACTGATAAGCAGCGACCGTTTGCGATTAATTTAAACAGGAGGCTTAATGGTTAAGATATTGAAAAAGGAGATACTTGCGTCCGGAGTCAAACGGTTTGAGCTGGATGCGCCGGAAATTGCCCGCAAAGCCCAGCCCGGGCAGTTTGTGGTTCTGCGGATAAATGAGCAGGGGGAACGGATACCGCTGACCATTGCCGATGCCCGGCTGGATGACGGGGTGCTGGTAATCGTTTTTCAGGAGGTTGGGAAATCAACAATGCTTTTAGGGACGCTTGAGCCGGGCGATTTAATTATGGACCTCATCGGACCGCTTGGCAAACCGACCGAAATTGAGCGGTTCGGGACAGTGGTCTGTGTTGCCGGTGGTGTGGGCACGCCCGAGATTTATCCGGTTGCCCGTGCCCTGAAGCAGGCCGGGAACCGGGTGATTGGTATTATTGGATTCCGGAGCCGGGAACTGGTGCTGATGGAGCCGGAGATGCGTCAGGTGGTGGATGAACTGCTGGTCTGCACCGATGACGGCTCCTATGGCACCAAGGGACTGGTGACCGATATGCTGCAAAAGGTGATTGACCGGGGTGAAAGAATTGACCGGTGCTTTGCGGTTGGTCCGGTAATTATGATGAAGATGGTTTCGCTGCTCACTAAAAAATATGGCATTCCCACGATTGTCAGTCTGAATCCGATTATGCTTGATGCAACCGGGATGTGCGGGGTCTGCCGGGTGGAAGTTGATGGCGAGACAAAATTTGCCTGTGTTGACGGTCCGGAGTTTGATGGCCACAAAGTCAATTTTGACCTGCTGATGGCACGGCTGAAGACCTATGTCCGGGAGGAGCGCCAGGCGGTTGAACTATTCAGGCAGGCGCGAGCCGGTTGCCAAGGCAGCAACAAGGGGGGTGCGTAATGGCGAAAATCAGTCCCAAGCGAACCCCGATGCAGGAGCAGGCGCCACAGGTGCGCCGGCACAACTTTGACGAAGTCCCGTTCGGCTACACGCCGGAAGAGGCAAAGACCGAGGCACAGCGCTGTCTCCAGTGCAAGAAGCCGGGATGTGTTGCCGGCTGTCCGGTTCAGGTTGACATTCCGGGTTTCATCCGGCAGATCGCTGAGGGCAACTTTCTGGAGGCAATGAAGGTGATGAAGAGGACCAATGTGCTGCCGGCAATCTGCGGCCGGGTCTGTCCCCAGGAGGTCCAGTGTGAAGGTGCGTGTGTGCTCGGGAAGAAGATGGAGCCGGTGGCAATTGGTAATCTGGAGCGGTTTATTGCCGACTGGGAAGCCACCCAGCCGGAGTGTGTCCAGTGTGAAATTATGCCACCTACCGGAAAGAAGGTGGCAATTATCGGTGCGGGTCCGGCCGGGTTGACCGTTGCCGGCGATATGCGCAAACTCGGACATGAAGTTACCATATTTGAAGCGCTGCACAAGCCCGGTGGCGTGCTGATGTATGGCATTCCGGAGTTCCGGCTGCCGAAGGCGATCGTTGAGCGGGAGGTAAACTTTGTCCGCTCAATGGGGGTAAAGCTGGAACTGAATTATGTGGTGGGCAAGCTGAAGACGATTGATGAACTGCTGAATGAGTTTGATGCGGTGTTTGTGGGCACCGGTGCCGGACTGCCGCTCTTTATGAACATTCCCGGGGAAAACTATCTCGGTGTCTATTCGGCAAATGAGTATCTCACGAGGTCAAACCTGATGAAGGCGTATCTGTTTCCCGAGTATGACACGCCGATTGTCCGGGGGAAAAATGTGGCGGTGGTCGGTGGGGGCAATGTGGCGATGGATGCGGCACGGACCGCATTGCGCCTCGGTGCCGAGCGTTCAATCCTTATTTACCGCCGCTCCCGGGAGGAAATGCCGGCACGGGCAGCCGAAATTCACCATGCCGAAGAGGAGGGGGTGGAGTTTCAGCTGCTGACCAATCCGGTGCGCTATCTTGCGGATGAGAACGGCTGGGTCCGGGAGGTGGAATGTATCCGGATGGAACTGGGTGAGCCGGACTCCTCGGGCCGGCGCCGGCCGGTTCCGATTCCGGGCAGTGAATTCCGGATTCCGGTTGATACGGTGGTGATTGCCATCGGTAACAGCCCGAACCCGCTTATCCCGCAGACAACTCCGGGTTTAGAAGTTTCCAGGCGGGGTACAATCGTGGTTGAGCCCGAGACCGGCAGGACTTCAAAAAAGGGTGTCTTTGCCGGGGGCGACATTGTAACTGGTGCCGCAACCGTAATTCTGGCAATGGGCGCAGGCAGAATTGCCGCCCGCTCAATGGATGAATATCTGCGGACCGGTAAATGGTAAGTTGAAGTGGGGTGAAAGATGAGCAGAAGTGATATTGTCCGTCGCTTGCGCAAGCGCCGGATTGGAGTGCTGATGGGCGGCTGGTCCAGTGAGCGCGAGGTTTCGCTCCTCTCCGGACAGCGGGTTCTGGAGTCACTTCGGCGTCAGGGCTATCAGGCGGTAGGTATTGATATCAATCGCAGTTTTGTGGACCAGATTCGTCAGGCAAAGATTGATATGGCATTTATTGCCCTGCACGGAAAGCCGGGTGAAGATGGGAGTATTCAGGGGTTTCTGGAACTGATGGGCATTCCCTATACCGGTTCGGGCATTACCGCTTCGGCACTCGCGATTGATAAGGTTTTTACTAAAATGATCTTCCGGCAGATTGGTATTCCAACTCCAGATTTTGTTGCGGTCGGTGCCGAGGATGATGTGGCGGAAGGTCTGGCGCAGGCAGAAAAACGGTTCGGCTACCCGATGATTGTGAAACCGCGCTGTGAAGGTTCCAGTGTCGGTATTGAACTGCTTGAGGGCAGGCGCGGTGCACTGGACCACTGTGAGCGGGTGTGGCGGGGCTTCGGTGACCTGCTGATTGAGCCGTTTATCCGGGGAATGATCGCCACCGTCGGGATTGTTGGCCAGCAGGTGCTGCCGATTCTGGAACTGGTGCCGAAGGGTCATAATTATTACAGTTATGAGGCAAAATACACCCGCGGGGAAACCGATTTCATTCTGCCGGCGCGGCTTGATTCCCGGACCGAAAAGAAGATTAAGGAGCTGGCGCTCCGGGCGCACAATGGCATCGGTTGCAAAAGCTTTTCCCGGATTGACCTGATTGTCAAAGACAATCGTTACCCCTATTTCCTTGAGGTCAACACCATCCCCGGACTGACCGACATTTCGGATCTGCCGGCACAGGCAGAGCATGCCGGTATTTCCTATGATGAGCTGATTTTCCGGATTCTCGCCGATGCGCTGGTATAAAAACCCGTCTGCCTTTTCTTGACAGGTGAAATATGGTGAATAGTATTGAAAGCTATGATTCGTGAACGGAGATTAAGACGGCATTTAAGTATCCGGCACCGCATCAGCGGCACTCCGGAGCGGCCGCGGCTGTGCGTTTTCAGGAGTAATAAACACATCTATGCCCAGCTGATTGATGACGGTGCTGGCCGGGTGCTGACCGCGGCTTCCACGCTTGCGTCCGAACTCCGGGGCAAAAAACTTAAGCCGGTGGAAATTTCAGCCGAGGTCGGCAAACTGCTGGCAGAGAAGGCAAAGGCACTGGGTGTTAAAAAAGTTGTGTTTGACCGTGCCGGTTATCGCTATCATGGCCGGGTGAAGGCACTTGCCGAAGGTGCCCGGCAGGGAGGGCTGGAATTTTGAGAGACATTGCTGTTGAGACCGAGACGGTACAACCAGAACCCGAACTGATTGAACGGGTCATCAATATCAAGCGGATTTCCAAGGTGATGAAGGGCGGCAAGCGAATGCGGATTTCAGCAACAGTCGTGGTTGGTGATGGTAAGGGGCAGGTGGGCGTGGGTCACGGCAAGGCGGTGGAGGTGGCAGCGGCGGTGCGCAAGGCGGCAGCCCAAGCACAGAAGCAGATGGTCAAGATTACATTCCGGGGCCATACGATTCCCCATGAAACCTGGGGTAAGTTCGGTGCCAGCAGGGTGCTGGTCAAGCCAGCGGCGCCGGGAACCGGTCTGATCGCCTGTCCGCAGGTGCGGGCAGTACTGGAGGCGGCAGGACTCAGCGATGCGCTGACCAAGGCTTATGGCTCCCGTAATCATTATAACACCGCCCGGGCAACCATTCTTGCCCTGCAGAAGTTGCGCACGATCGATATGACCGCGGCCGCCCGCAATAAGCCAATCAGACATTTTGTGGAGAAAAAGCAGAATGAAACGGTTGAAAGTCCGGCTGATTAAGAGCCTGATTGACGAAAAGGAAGAGCACAAGCGGACCGCCCGGGCACTGGGATTGCGCCGGGTTGGTGCGGAACGGGAACATAACGACACACCGGTCATCCGGGGGATGATATTCAAAATCAGACATTTGGTGGAAGTGGAGGAGTTGTGAGGGTCAGCGATTTGAAACCGGCACCGGGTGCCAGGAAGCGCAAGAAACGGGTGGGGTGCGGTCCGGGTTCTGGGCACGGTAAGACTTCGTGCCGCGGGCACAAGGGTGCGGGTCAACATTCGGCGCCGGAGTTTGACGCCCGGTTTGAAGGCGGACAGATGCCCTTTTACCGCCGGATTCCGAAGCGGGGCTTCAACAATCCTACCCGGGTGGAATATAGTGTGGTCAATCTTGATGACCTGGCAAAACTGAGTGAGGACAACATCACGCTTGAGCTCCTGCGGGCAAGGCGGCTGGTGCGCCGCGATCTGCCGGTAAAGGTGCTCGGTCGGGGGGAAATCAATCGGGCGGTCACGATTACCGCGCATGCCTTTTCCAGTTCCGCCCGCCAGAAGATTGAGCAGGCTGGTGGCAGGGTGATTGAACTGCGACCAGAAGAAAAAGCGGAGAAAGGACAGTAATTTGACCGGCGGTGTTTCCAGCATCTTCAAAATTCCGGATTTAAGAAAGAAGATTCTATTTACCCTGGCGATGGTGGTGGTTTACCGCTTGGGCACCCACATCCCGGTTCCGGGGATCAATGCCCAGGCACTGGGCTGGATTCTTTCCCAGCTGCGGGGCACGGTCTTCGGGCTTTACGACATCTTTGTTGGCGGGGCGCTCTCCCGGGCATCGGTATTTGCCCTCGGGGTAATGCCCTACATCTCGGCATCAATCGTATTCCAGCTGCTCGGTTCGGTCTTCCCGTTCCTGGAGAAACTGCAGCGGGACGAGGAGGGGAGAAAAAAGCTCAATCAGTATACCCGCTATGCGACCGTGGCGCTGGCGATAATTCAGTCGGCGAGTATTGCGGTCTATCTTGAGGCACAGCCACCGACCCAGTTCGGCTCAATCGTCATTCAGCCCGGACTGTTCTTCCGGATAATGACCATCTTCACCCTGACCGCAGGGACTATTTTTGTGATGTGGCTTGGTGAGCAGATTACTGACCGGGGTATCGGTAACGGCATTTCTTTTATCATTCTGATTGGCTGTCTGGACAGCACACCCCAGGATTTAGCCCGGACCTTTCAGCAGGCGAGAATTAGCTCCTGGCTCTGGTTGATTATCGTTGCCGCCCTGGTGTTTATTGTTTATGCCGCGGTGGTCCTGATGACCATGGCGGTGCGCAAGATTCCGGTTCAGTATCCGAAACGGATTGTGGGCCGGCGGATGTATGGCGGGCAGAGCACCCATATCCCCCTGCGGCTGATTACTGCGGGTGTGATTCCCATTATCTTTGCCCAGAGTCTGATTGTCTTCCCTTCCACCTTTGCTACCTTCCTGAAGTTGCCGTTTCTGCAGTGGCTGCAGCGCTTCCTTTCCCCCGGAGGCTGGCTTTACAACCTGCTGTATGCGGTGCTGATTATCTTCTTCACCTATTTTTACACCTCAATTGTTTTTAATCCCCGGGACCTGGCGGACAATATGCAGCGTTACGGTGGCTTCATTCCGGGTATCAGGCCCGGTGAAAAAACCGCAGCCTATATTGACCGCAGTCTGTCGCTTTTGACCCTGCCAGGTGCCCTGTTTCTGGTCGTGATTGCGCTGTTGCCATGGCTTTTGATGAGCGCCTTCCGGGTGCCGTTCTACTTTGGTGGCACCACCCTGCTGATTATCGTCGGCGTTGCGCTTGACACCCTCCAGCAGATTGAGGCGCATCTGGTGATGCGTCATTACGAAGGGCTGGTCAAGGGTGGTAAGTTCATGGGCCGGCGGTTCGGATAAACTTTTCTCCCGAAAGTGGACATCCTCAGTCTGCTCCGGTGCAAGCAACAGCGGGGCAGACTCAAGGCGGCAGAAATTGAATGGCTGATTGCTGCCTATACCCGGGGGGAAATTCCGGATTACCAGATGGCTGCCTGGCTGATGGCGGTCTATCTCCGCGGCCTGGACAAATCGGAGACGGTGGCACTCACCCGGGCGATGATGAACTCCGGTACGGTCCTTGACCTGACGGCAATTCCCGGACCGAAAATTGACAAACACTCCACCGGCGGCGTCGGGGACAAGGTTTCGCTGGTGCTGGCACCGCTGGTGGCGGCGTGCGGCGTGGTCGTGCCGATGATTTCGGGCCGGAGTTTGGGGCATACCGGCGGGACGCTGGATAAACTGGAGTCCATCCCTGGCTTCCGCACCAGCCTGACGACCGATGAGTTCTATGCCGCCCTGCGCAAGAACGGGGTGGCGTTCATCGGCCAGACCGCGGAGCTGTGTCCGGGCGACCGCCAACTCTACGCCCTGCGGGATGTGACCGGCACGGTGGACTCAATTCCTCTGATTGCCGCCAGCATTATGGCCAAGAAGCTCGCCGAAGGGATTGATGGCCTGGTGCTGGATGTCAAGATGGGCAGCGGCGCATTTATGACGACCCGACGCCAGGCACGCAAACTCGCCCGGCTGATGATTGACATTGGCACCGCCTTCGGCCGAAAGGTGCGGGCGCTCATTACCAGCATGCAGCAACCGCTCGGCAGAACCGTGGGCAATGCGCTTGAAGTTCGGGAGGCGATCAGTTGTCTCCGGGGTGAGGGACCGGCGGACCTGCTGGAGATAACCCTGGCGCTGGGAACCGAGATGCTGGTGCTTGGAGGGATTGCCACCAGGCATCAGCAGGCACGGCGCCTGCTCCTGCGGGCACTGACCAGGGGGCAGGGACTGGAAAAGTTCCGGCAGATAATTGAAACTCAGGGCGGCAATCCCGCGGTTATTGACCGGCCGGAACTGCTGCCTTCTGCCCGCTATGTCAAGAACGCACTGGCAACCGCTTCGGGTTATGTCCGCGCAATTGATGCCTATCAGGTCGGACTGCTCGGGCTGGAAATCGGACTCGGCAGAAGAAAACTGGATGACCGGATTGACCCGGCAGCCGGATTTGTCTTCCTGAAAAAGGTGGGTGAGAGGGTAAATAAGGGCGAGGTGATTGCCGAGGTTTATGCCGCCGAAGAAACAAAGGCAGAGATGGTAGCAGCAAAACTTGCAGGATGCTTTTTTTATTCAGAAAGGCAGCCAGCACCGGATGAGCTGATAATTGAGCGGCTGGCGCCACAGGTTTCCAGGGGAAAATAGCCCAAAAAGGGAAAGAGAACCCCGGTTGTAAAAAATCCACATTGATTACCTGCCGGGAGAGCGTATAATTAATTGCGACCATACCGGAGGTAAAAATGAAGGGTATATTATTACTGACCGGGCTGGTCTTGATTATTTCCCCGACATCAGCCTGGACACCGCCGCAGCGGGTTGACCGCAAGCCTGATAACTATGTAACCTATGATAATGACATTGCGGTTGACAGGGATGGCATCCCGCATATCGTCTGGTCTGAGTGCAAGCGTGAGACCTATGACGAGAAGGTGATGTATGCCCGGCGCAGCGGCGACACCTGGACAATCCCAGTGAATGTTTCCCGTGACTCCGGGGATTTTCTTGTGGTGGCGATTGCAATTGATACCCTTGGTGTTCCGATGGTGGTATGGTCCAAGGAGTATGAGGCGCGCATCCGCTATAGCCGACTGGTGGGTGATACCTGGTCTGTTCCCAGACTGGTTTTTCCCATCGGTGCGTGGACCCCGAGGCTGGTTGTGGACCACCACAATCGCATCCATCTGCTCTGCGAGTCGCCTGGTACCAGTAGGGGTGTTATCTGGCACAGTTACTACATCCCGGAGGCGGACAGTTGGGCAAAGCCCTGCACAGTTGCCTTCTGTCCGACCAGACCGCTGGGCTGGTCAGATATCACGGTTGACCGTTATGACCGTCTGCATGCGGTCTGGATGGATTACCAGACCTATGGGATTGGTTATTCATATAAGGACAGTTCAGGCTGGGCTATTCCGATGCAGTTGCCAGACCCTTCCTCAGGTCAATCCTGCGGTCCAACAATTGCCTGCGATTCACTTGGGCGTCCCCATGTAGTTTGGGAGGAGCGTTCTAATGGTTACTGGATTTATTACTCCTGGTTTGATGGAGACAGCTGGAGCACACCCTTTTTGCTTTTTGAACAGTGGGGTGGCACGCCGGAGATTGTCGGCGATAAATACAACCGGCTCCATGTGGTATGAGGATGGGATTATGGTCTGCGCCATAAAATCAAGACCGATACCGGCTGGATTGGACCGATTGTGGTTACCGAACGCGACGGGTTGCTGGCTTTAACCGCCAGCACTGAGGCGCTGCATTTAGCAACCAGCCCCAGTGATTTTTGCCTTTATTACCTCTCCCATAATCTGAGTGAGGGGGTGGAAGAACCTGGTTTACTAAATAAAGGTGCTTGTCCTGGCCTGATAGTGCCGGGTGTGACGAGATCGGGATTGGAAATTGGCTATTTCCTGAATAAGGAGGCAGAGGTCCGGGCTGGGGTGTTTGACGCCCTTGGTCGGTGTGTCTGGCACAGACAGGTTGGGAAACAAAAGCCCGGTGGGTATAAACTCAGGGTGCCTGCGGACGGTGCCGGCTTATATTTTGTCCGGCTCGTCCTCGGTCCGGTCACCCTGACCGGAAGGTGCGTAAAGGTTAAATGAAAGGAGGTTAAGGTGTATAACAGTGCGGGTCAAGTTGTAAGAACCCTGTTGAGCGGCAGGGCAAAGCCGGGGCAATACACAGTGGTCTGGGATGGAAAGGATACAAAGGGCAAAAGGGCAGGTGCAGGTGTCTATTTTTATCAACTTGCGACCAGGGGCAGATGTTTGAGCCAGAAGGTGGTGCTGACAGAGTAGATAATAGAATATTCTGGCAATAGCCCGGGTATGACCCCGGGGGTTACCCCCGGGGTGCAGGTGCAGGTTAAAGTAAAAACAAATAAAAACAATTAACTTATTTTGTAATAAAATATTACACAAATATTTTTTATCTGCTTCTGGAAGCGTTAAATTTTGACAGTATCCGGGGTCTAATTATATAGGGGATATTTTTAACCGGACTTGATTTGGGCAAATAATGGGTTATATTGACAGATTGTGAAGGCAGGTGCAGTCGGACCAGACCCTTCAATTCAGAGCCGGGTCGCGGAGTTGCTTGAGCCCGGATTTTACGGCACAGGGGTGAAGCGGGTGAAGCTGATTCAGACCCATACCTCCTGGGTTTTTATTGCCGGCGGGTTCGCTTATAAGGTAAAAAAGCCGGTCAACTTCGGCTTTCTGGATTATACCACCCTTTCTGCCCGGCGTTTTTTCTGTCAGGAGGAGTTCCGGCTGAATCGGCTGCTTTCACCCGAACTGTATGTTGATGTCCTGCCGATTACTGATGAGCGGGGCAGGCTCCGGTTTGGGGGTAAGGGCCGGGTGATTGATTACTGCGTGAAGATGCGGGCACTGCCCCAGGCGGCGATTATGACCAGGCGGCTGGAGCGGGGTGAGGTCAGTTTTGAGCAGGTTGATGAAATTGCCCGAAAGGTCGCCCAATTTCACGCCCAGGCGGAGCGGGGTCCAGAAATTGGCCGGTATGGTTCAAGTGAAATCATCCGGCTGAACTGGGACGAGAACTTTGCCCAGACGATGGAGTTCATCGGCCGGACGGTCAGCAAGCCGGTGTTTGAGGAAATTAAGCAGACGGTTGAATGGTTCATCAGTGAAAATCGGGAGCGATTCCGGCAGCGCCGCCAGGCCGGGTTTGTCCGGCGCTGTCACGGTGACCTGCATTCACATAACATCTTTTTACTGGACCGGGTTTACATCTTTGACTGCATTGAGTTCAACCCGCGTTTTTCCTGCTCGGATGTGGCGTCCGAGATTGCCTTTCTGGCGATGGATTTGGACTATTACCGGCGGCACGACCTTGCCAGTTTCTTTGTTGAGCGGTATTATGTTTACACCGGTGATGATGGGGCGCTGGCGCTTTTGAACTTTTATCAGTGTTATCGGGCATTTGTCCGGGCAAAGGTTACCAGTTTTCAGTTGAATGACCCGGGCATTTCTGTTCGGGCAAAGGCCGCGGCGTGCCGGGTGGCACGGGCATATTTCAATCTGGCAGGGCGCTATGCCCGGCTGCTCAAAGCCGCACCGTTTCTGGTGGTGGTGTTCGGTCTGCCCGGGGTGGGCAAAAGTTACCTTGCCCGACACCTTGCCGAAAGGAGCCTGGCGGTCCATCTTTTGTCCGATTCCATCCGGAAGCAGTTGTGCGGTATTCCGGTGAGTGCCCGGCGGTTTGATGGTTATGGCAAGGGGATTTATACCCCGGAAATCAGCACCAGGACCTATGAGGAACTTTTCCGCCGGGCAGAGGTGTTTCTGCGTGCGGGCAAGTCGGTGGTGCTGGATGCCACCTTTCTTGACGCCGGAACCCGGGAAAGGTGCCGGCAGCTGGCAGAAAAGATGAAGGTGAAGTCGGTGCTGGTGCTGGTGGACTGTCCGGAAAGGACGGTGATTTCCCGGCTTCGGCGCCGGGCAGCGCAGACCGGTTTTTCTGATGCCAATCTGGAGATTTACCGGATGATGAAGCAGAAGTTCCAGCTGCCGGAACCGGCTAAGGATTTGCTCAAACTTGACTCCCGGCAGCCGGTTCGCCGGCTGGTGGAAAAGATTGTCCGGCGGCTCGGTCCGGTGCCG
>JBAMLV010000018.1:139408-295690 GCA_039793395.1 bacterium
GGGCAGCAGGGCTTTACATTCTCGGTGACCTGTTTGAGTTCTGGTTTGAGTATCGGCGGGTGATACCGAAAGCCGGGCTGAAGATCATTGGCTTGCTCAGTGCGCTGCGCAGTTCGGGCACTGCGGTCGTGCTGCTTAAGGGTAATCACGATGTCTGGTTCCGGGGGGTGCTGGAACAGGAGTTAGGGTTGGGCGGTTTTTATGATGAATTGAGCGTGGAACTTGAGGGCCGACGGGTTTTTATGACCCACGGTGATGGGCTGGACAAAAGTTTAGTGCCGCGGGTTTTCCGGGGTTTGATGCGGAACCGGATTAATGGCGCTCTTTTTTCACTGGTGCATCCGGATATTGGAGTCGGCGCTGCCCGATGGATTGCCCGCAAGAGCCGGGAGCAGGGGGCAAAGCCGGCACTGGTGAAGGCGATGCGGCAGTTTGCCCAGAGCAAACTGGCTGCGGGTTATGATGTGGTTATCATGGGTCATTCCCATATTCCGGAGCGGGTGGAGTTTGAAAAGGGGGTCTATCTGAATCTCGGTGACTGGGTGCAGAACTTTACTTACGGAGTAATTGCCGAGGGTGCGGTCCGGCTGGAGCGGTGGTGAGGGATTTTCTACAAACGGTCGGGGTTGGTGTCAGGCGCGGGGTGCGGGCGTTTCTGAAACTGATGATGATTGTGGCACCGGTTTACACCTTTGTTACGGTTCTGAAGTATACACCGATCCTTGCCGCATTTGCCCGGTTTATGGCTCCGTTTATGAGGTTTTTCCGGTTGCCAGGAGAGGCAGCGATGGCGCTGATTTTGGGTAATTTTGTCAATATCTATGCGGCACTCGGAGCAATTACCGCCCTGAAAATCTCCGGTAGCCAGTTGACTGTGCTCAGTTTGATGATTCTGCTTTCCCATTCGCAGATTCTGGAGACGGCAGTTTTCTTTAAGATTCGGGCGCAGTGGTGGCTGCTGTGGTTTATCCGGCTGGTGCTGGCGCTGGCAGTTGGTGCCGGACTTGCCATTCTGATTGTGCCGGCAGGAGGCAATTACGGCAGCGGTGCGGTTGATTTTTCAGAACTGCAGCAGCAGTTTGCGCCGGTGCCGGCGGTGAAGGCGTGGGCGCTTGCGCTGGTCAATACCGGGGTGAAGATGCTCCTGGTGCTGGTGGGGATATTTTTGCTGCTGGAACTGGCACGGCGTTACGGGGTGCTGGAGCGAGTGCTGCGCGGTCTGGACCGGGGGCTGAAGTTCCTTGGTTATGAGCGGGAAGCCGGTATGCCCTGGCTGGCGGGAAATGTGTTCGGGGTTGTTTTTGGTGCCGGGTTGATTGTGGAGTCGGTGCAGGAGCGCCGGCTGTCGCCAAAGCAGGTGACACTGGTGGCAACATTTCTGGCGCTGTGCCACGGGCTGTTTGAGGATACCGGTATCTTTCTGGTGCTCGGCGCCAACCTTTTCTGGATTGTGGTGCCGCGGGTTGTGCTGGCGGTGATGGTGACGCTGGTGCTCAGCCGGGTGTTGAAGGAACGACCGGGTTTGACAGTACCGGAGAAATCGGGATAATAATAGAAAGGAGCGGTATGCAGATTGAGTTAACAACCAGAATCAAGTGGCGCGGCCAGGTGAGTGCCGCGCTGATGTTTGAAGGGGAGAAGAGTCCGCTGGGAATTGAGCCGGCAGGTTTTAGCCGGATGGTGCTGATGAGTGTCCGGTTTGACGGCCGGCTCCGGGAGACGACGGTCGGTCTGGAGTCAGGCCGGCGCCGAATGATTGTTTCCGGGCTGGGAAAACGGCAGGAGTTTGAGCCGGAGCGGGTGCGGGTGGCGGTGACGCAGCTGCTGCAGCGGGCAGTGGAGTTGCAGGCCGAAGAGGTTGGGTTGCTGGTGCCGAAGCCGGATGCGTTCCGGAGCCGGCTGGAGCGGTATCTGCCGGCGGTAATTGAGGGCGCACTGTTGAGCAGTTACCGGTTCAGTCGGTACCGTCAGTCCAAGCCGGATGAGCCGAAGGGGGTGGAGCGCCTGGTGCTGATTTTCGGTTCTGAGACTGAACTGGCGAAGGCGAAGCCGTTAATCGGTGAGGCGCAGCGCCGGTGTGCTGCGGTGTGCTATGTGCGGGATTTGGTGAATGAGCCGTCGGCAAATAAATCACCAATGAAACTTGCCGAGGAGGCGAAGCGGCTGGCGGTTGACAACCGGATTGGGGTGCGGGTGCTGGACCGGGGAGAATTGGAGCGGATGGGGATGGGCGGGATAATTGCGGTGGGCCGGGGTTCGCACAATCCGCCCTGTCTGGTGCAGTTGACCTATCAGCCCGGCGGCAGGTCAAGAGGCACGCTGGTGTTTGTCGGCAAGGGGGTTACCTTTGACTCCGGTGGTCTGTCGCTGAAGAATGCCCAGCAGATGGAGAATATGAAGGATGATATGGCCGGGGCGGCAACGGTATTCGGACTTTTCCGGTATCTTCAAGGAACAGAGTTGCCATGGACAATTATTGGTCTGGCACCGCTGGCTGAAAATATGCCGGGCGGCGGTGCGCAGAAAATCGGTGATGTTATCCGGCACTATAACGGCAAGACGGTGGAGGTGGCAAATACCGATGCTGAGGGCCGGCTGCTGCTCGCCGATGCCCTGGCATACGGTGCGACCTTCAAGCCCGATTTGATGATTGATATTGCCACCCTGACCGGTGCCTGTGTGGTGGCACTGGGCAATGAGTGTGCCGGGGTGATGGGCAGTGATGCTGGCACCATCAGCCAGTTGCTCAGGCTGGGCAGGGAGCAGGGTGAACTTTTCTGGGAACTGCCGCTGATTGAGCGTTACCGGGCGCATATGAAGAGCACGGTTGCCGATTTGAAGAATATCGGCAAGCCGATGAATGCCGGCACGATTATCGGCGGTCTGTTTCTTTCGGAGTTTGTGCCCAAGGGGACGAACTGGGTGCACATTGACATTGCCGGCACCGCCTTTACCACCGAACCCCGGGATTATTTTCCTGCCGGTGCCACCGGCATTCCGCTGCGCACCCTGATTGCGCTACTGCACAATCGGTGAGTCAGCTGGTGATTGAGTTTCAGCAGGTAACGGTCGCCTTTCAGAAGACGGTGGCGCTAACAGATGTTTCGTTCACGCTTGCCCCGGGGGAGTTTTTAGGGGTTATTGGACCGAACGGTTCGGGCAAGACCACCCTGCTGAAGACAGTACTCGGTCTGGTCAAGCCGGTAGCGGGCAGGGTTCGGGTGCTGGGTGCGGAAGGAAGGAGACTGAACGCGGTGCGGCACCGAATTGGCTATGTGCCGCAGCGCAAGCCGATTGACCCGAATATGCCGGTGAGTGTGCTGGATGTGGTGCTGATGGGGAGTTATGCCCGGCTCGGGTGGTGTCGTTTTCCTGGAAAAGAGGAGCGTGTCCGGGCACGGGCGGCGCTGGGTGCGGTCGGACTGGCTGATACTGCCAACTATATTGCCGGTCATCTTTCGGGCGGTCAGCAGCAGCGGCTTTTTCTGGCACGGGCACTGGTATCTGAACCGGCAGTGCTGCTGCTTGATGAGCCGACCGCCGGGGTGGATGTGGCAAGCCGGCAGCTGCTGGTGGCGCTGGTGCGCCGGTTGCATGCGGAGCGGGGTTTGACAACTATTTATGTGACCCATGACATCAACGAGATTATGGGTTGCTCGGATAAGATAATGCTGTTGAACCGGGCAGTCTTGGCGTTCGGCCGATGCCGAGAAATTGTCAATAGTGAGACGCTGAGCCGGCTTTACGGGACTCAGGTTACGGTGCTGGAAAAAGATGGGGAGCGTTATGTAATTGCCGGTGATTATCATGGGTGAACTGCTGGGCTACGGTTTTATCAGAAATGCGCTCTTCGGTTCGGTTATGGTTGCCACCGTCTGTTCGGTGATGGGTGTGTTTGTGGTGCTGCGCGGTCTGGCGTTTGCCGGTGCGGGCATTGCCCATTCGGCGTTCGGGGGCGTGGCGCTGGGGTTTGTTTTGGGAATTGACCCGCTGCTGAGTGCAATCCTTTTCTGTCTTTTGACCGCGGGTTTAATCAGCGTTACCGGCAGTAGAGCCCGGCTGCGGCAGGATACCGCCATCGGCATCTTTTTTTCCTGGACGATGGCATTGGGGGTGATATTGATCGGCATGATGCGCCGTTATGATGCCCGGGTTTACGGCTATCTGTTCGGCAATGTGCTGGGAATTACCAGCGGAAACATTCTGCTGATTGCCGGGCTGACCGTGGTGGTGCTAACGGTGGTCGGGCTTTTCTTCAAGGAGTTCAAACTGCTGACCTTTGATGAGGAGCTGGCGCTGGCAGCAGGTGAACCGGCGGGGTTGCTCAACGGGATTCAGCTGGGGCTTATCGCCCTGACGGTGGTGGTGGCGCTTAAGGCAGTGGGGATAATTCTGGTTGAGGCGCTGTTGGTGATTCCAGCCGCCACCGCTTATCAACTGACCAGCCGTTACGGGATGATGTTTGTTCTTTCCTGGATTTTCGGACTGGTGGCAAGTATTAGCGGGCTGGTGCTTTCCTATTTTTTTAATCTGCCTTCCGGTGCAACCGTGGTGATGGTGGCAGTCCTGCTGTTTGTGCTGGCAGCGATATTTTCACCCAAAAGGAGGAGATGCAGGATATGTGGACGCGAGGCATAATTTCGGCAATACTGTTTTTGGTGATTGCCGGCGGCTGTGCCCGCAAGCCAGATAAAATGGTTGTCGTTGTTACCACCATCCCGGTGCTCAGCGACTGGGTGGAGCAGATTGGTGGTGAACGGGTGGCGGTGTTCAGTCTGCTGAAGGGTCAGGAGGAGCCGCACAGTTATGAACCGAAGCCTCAGGATGGGGCGCGGATCGCCCGGGCAAAACTGGTGGTTCGGGTCGGATTGGGTTTAGATGAGTGGTTAAACGGGCTGATTGTCAGCGCAGGCGGGACCGGGGTAAAGATTCTGACCCTGGCCGATGGGGTTGATTTAATCAGGGACAGCGGCGATGAGCACGGGGTTCACGAGCAGGGCAATCCGCACATCTGGCTGGATCCGGCGGTGGCAAAAGCCGGGGTCAGGCGGATTGCTGCCGCTCTGATCGAGATTGACCCTGCAGGCAGGGGGTATTATCAGCAACGGGCAGAGCGCTATATCCGGCAGCTGGACAGCGCTTCTACCGAGCTGAAGGGCGCGGTTCAGGAGCTAAATAACCGAAGATTTGTGGCAATGCATAACTCCTGGCCCTATTTCTGCCGGGCATTCGGTTTTGAGCTGGTGGCTGCGGTTGAGCCGGTGCCGGGTCAGGAGCCTTCAGCCAGGACACTTGCCGGGTTGATAAAGCGGATGCGGGAGGATTCAGTGCGGGTGATTGTGATTGAACCCCAGCACAATCCCGAGGTCGCAAATATGCTTGCCCGGGAAACCGGGGCACAGGTGATTACCCTTTGTCAGTTCAACCGGGTGTTAGCCGGGACCGATTCCTATCTCCAGTTGCTGGACTATGATGTCCGGACGCTGATTAATGCGCTGAAACGAGCCGGGGCAGGGCAAAAAGCCGAATAACCTGACCGCGAACCGGGAACTGGCGGAGCAGTTTGAGATTTTCTGCCGTCGCCGGGTTAAGTTTTTCAAGCAGAAGCTGGTCGGTTGCGCCTTCACCGATGAGCAGATGGGTGGTGCCGAACCGGTTGACCGGGTCGTCAATGTTTGCCCAGTCAGTAACCGCAATCGCCCGTTTCCGGGATTCAATCATCAGTGGTGGTGCCCAGGGTCCGGCAACGACCGCATTTTCCGGCAGTAACCGGTCCAGCACTCTTGAATAGGTAAGCAGGTTGTAGGTGCGGTTGCTGAACCAGTTATAGAACTGGCTGAGGTCAAGCCTGATGCTCAAAAGGAGAAGCAGGGCAACCAGTGCGGAACGGAGCCAAGGGGAATTGATGCTAATTTCCCGGGACTGGATTCGGAGCAGTCCGTAGCCGGCAAAACAGACCAGCAGGCTGATGAGGAGTGAAAGTTTAAGGATACCCGCTTCGTTACCGGGTTGGGGATAGTTTCGGAACCCGGACAGGTGAAGCATTAACTGCAGGGTGAACGGCATAAGCCAGATGGCATAAAGGAGAGTTTTGGTAATTGAGGGGCGGGGCGCCGAAAGTAGAGTTCCAGTTTTCAGGAAGCGGGTAAGTGCGGTTGCGGCGGCGAGCAGTAGAACCGGCAGCAGGATAATTTCATACCGCGGTGGCCGGTAATTCATATAGCCGAGCAGCAGAAGGCCGAAGATGAACCAAAGCCAGGCGTAGCGTAAACTCCGGGAACCGGAACTGCCAAGAAAAGGCAGGGTGAGATAGCCGGGAACCGCGGTATAAACCATTCGGCTGATGAGCCGGGAGCGTAGACCGAAGGTGAAGGTGTTGAAAAGGTAGGCGGCAAGGGTGCGGGGATGGCCAGCAGGGGATTCACTTGAATGGCGCAGCACATATTTCAGGTATTCATTCCGGTAGGGGAGATAAACCAGTAGCAGCCAGCAGATAAGTGCGGTCAGGATGCCGAGAGAAAAATAGCCGAGGCCGGGCAGGAGTCGTTTCCGAACCCGCGGGTTCTTAAGTTCGGTGATGATAAGCAGAAGCATTACCGGTATCAGAAAAACTGCTGACAGTTTAACCAGCAGGACCGTGCCGGTGGCAAAGAAACCGGCAAGAGGCATCAGGACCGGACGGTTTAAGCCCCTGCCCCAGAAGAAGCCGGTGAGCAAAAGGAATAGTATTTCCACGGTTTCCACCAGACCCAGCCGGCTGTACATCACCAGTGGATAGCAGGTGGCATAAAGGAAAGCCGCCAGGAGGGCAGAAGGTTCCCTGTTTTCCTCCCGGTTGAGCAGGGCGATAATCAGAATGCCAATTACACCCGCAAAAAGGGAGAGCAGTTTTACCTGGACAAAGCCGATACCGAAGATTTTGAACATGAGCGCCACCAGCAGGTTAACCAGCGGATAGATGACAAAGGGCAGAAAGTCGTCAGTTTTCCAGGTTCCGTAAAGGACAAGGTTGCGTGCCGAATAGGTGTTTAGACTTTCATCGGTGTAGGGAGCAAAACTCCAGGATAAATCTGGTGGCGGATCGGCACGGAGGTCGGCGGCACGCAGGGCAAGGCCAAGGATGGTTATCAATATCAGCAAAAGCCAGAAACGGCGGCTGAGGAAGCGATCACCTGCTGGCGCTTTTTTTGTGCCTGTTGTTTTCATTGTTGACCTGACCAGCGCCGGAGTTCATCGTGAGCCCGGCGCAGGGATTCGGTCTGTTCAATGATGAGTTTTTCAAACTGTTCGCAACGGCGCTGTAGTTCGGTCTGGGCTTGAACCAGTCGGGTGATGTCAAATCCGATGTCCACGATGCCGGCTGGTTCGCCGGTCGGACCCGGCAGGGGCATTTTGGTCAGGCAAACCCAGCGGCTGGTGGCTGATTTCGGGTCACCGAGACAGAGTTCCAGTGTTACCGGTTTGCCGGTGTTGAGGACCTGACGGTCCTGGGAACCGACCAGGGCGGTGACCGCAGCCGGAAACAGTTCGGCATCCGATTTGCCGATGATGCTGGTGCCGCCGGCATAGATGTTCAGTGCCGCCTGATTTGCCTGGATGTACCGGAGACTGGTGTCCTTGATGGCAATCAGCACCCGTTCGTTGCTGAGGATGGTGCGAAGCCGGCGGTCGGCATCCTGAAATGCCTGTTCAATCTTCTGGCGGCTGGTGATGTTGCGGATGATGCCAAAGACGCCATTGTCCAGCGGATAGGTGGACAGCGCAAACCAGCCGGCATAACGCTCTCGGCCATCCTGGTAGAAAAACTCGGCAAACTGGGGTTGATGGTCAAGCAGGGTTTTGCGAATTGGTGCTGCCCAGCCACTCTCTTCAGCCCGGGGATAGACTTCCCACAGTTTTTTACCGACCGCTTCCTGCGGGCTGACCCGGGTTTCCTTTTCCGCACCTTTACTCCAGGCGGTTATTACCCAGTCGCGGTTGAGCAGAAATACCCCGTCGTTCGGGCTTTCAGCAATCGCGGCAAGGTCGCGTTCCTTTTTCCGGAGCAGTTCTTCCAGTTGTTTTTCCGAAGTAATATCTACGATCAGGATTTCAAAGGTGCGGCGGCTGGCGAAAGTGCAGACTTTGCCCTTCATTTCCAGCCAGACGATTTCATCTGCCGGCTTCTTTATCACTCGAAAGCGGAGTCCGGGAGGGTAGGCGCCAGTTTTTTTTGCTTCCTGGTCGGCTTGCTGCACCCGGGGTAAATCTTCCGGATGAATAAGTGAATAAAGAGCCGAACTGTTGGTCATCACCACCTCGCGGGAAACACCGAACAGGTCCTGAACGCTCGGGCTGATGGCGATGATATTCCCTTCTTCTGACCGCCGGATGATACAGGCACCCGAGACCGAGTCAACCAGTGCCCGATACCGTTCTTCACTTTCCCGCCATGCCTGTTCAATCTTGCGCCGGGCAAATTCAACATCCCGGGCGTCGGGTCCAGCGGTATCAGGGGCAGTCTCAACAACGACCGCTGATGCCGGGGTGCTGCTGAGTTCCTGAATTGTTTGTTCCGCCTTTTTCAATTCGGTCAGGTCTTCGTAAATCACGGCAAGCATTCGGACACTGCCTTCAAAATCAAGCAGCGGGACAGCGGTTACCCGCAGATACACTTTACCGTTTGGGGTTGGCGGCAGTCCGATTTCTGCCGGGTCATACCAGTAGGGAGGGGTTTCAATTCGGGCACCGGCAAGCAGCCGTTTGAGTTGAGGTTCAAGCAGGCCGGTGCGCTTCAACCCCTTTTCATCATTGAGCGTGATGCCGTGGGGAGGAATTTTCCCGAGTAGCCGTTCCGCTGCCCTGTTACTTTTCACCAGATTACCCTGGAGGTCAAACAGTTCAATCGCCACCGGGCTGAAGGCAATCAGGCTGTCAAAGATTGCCTGAGCCCGGGCTTCGGCACGGCGACGTTCTGCCTCCTGAAATGCTTCCTGTTCTTCAAGCAGTTTCTTCGGGTCGGGTGCTTTTGGAAAAATCATATCAATCCGAATTTAAAGCCGGCGACCCGGTTCGAACGGGTGACCTGCGGTTTACGAAACCGCTGCTCTGCCTGCTGAGCTACGCCGGCGGTAGAACCGCGCTAAATTTTAACCGCACCGCGCCAATGGTCAAGATGGGATTTTCAGTCGGAGCTGGTTAAACCTTCCTCCTTTTCCAGGGGGTGTTACCATTGTTTGAACACGATGCGATTTTGAAGCCGGGGACAGAAGGGGTCCGGTGCATAAATTCTCTTAAAACAAAGCAGGGCTCTGAGATAGCACCGACCCCGGGATTTGGTGCATTCATCAAACTCATCACAGAGAAAGCAATCGGTTCCTTTAAAATAATCCCGCTTTGGAAACCGGAAGGCAGTCATTTTTTCAGAGTACCAGACCTCAATTATTGATTGGTGATTCAAGTCGCCAACGACAAAATCATCATCGGTCAGTTGTTCACAAATTGTCACTTTACCGTCCGGCCGGACCGCGAAGCCGAACCTGCCGGCTGAACACCATTCCACTTCCATTTTCCGTAATTTCTCTTCCAGTTCCAGGGGATGGGAATAATGAACCAGTAGCCCGGGGAAATCCTGCTGTGCCCTCGCCAGTTCTACGGAGACCTGCCCATAGTCGTTTTGGGCGGGGAAGAGGGCTAAATCGTAATGGGCAAGGTTGGCTGAAAATGGTGCGAAGCTCACCTGGCGCACACCGAGACGATACAGTAGTTCACAAAGCGCATAAACATCTTTGACGGTCTCTTTAATCAGGACACAGTTAACCCTTACCTTTATTCCATAAGCGACCAATTTTTCAATTGTCTTTACGATACTCCGGAAATACCCCGGCACGCCGACTATATTATCAACTACCTCACTATTGGGAGAGTCGAGACTGATTTGAATCCTTTTGAGTCCAGTATTAACCAGGCGGACGATCATCGGTTCCGAGAAAGGGGTTTTGGTAGAAACAGCAGGTGATATGCCGGTGTTCACCAGTTCCGCAATCACCTCAAAAATCTGGGGATGGAGAAACGGCTCGCCGCCAGAAATTGCGATTGATTCAATGCCCAGCTCCCTGGTTTCGGAGAATATTTCCTTCAGCCTCGGCAGCGAAATTAATGCCTCCTGCCGGTTCAGCGCCACGGTCTGGGCATAGCAGTATTTGCAATGAAAGCGGCACTTCTGGGTAAGGATTAGACCGTAGCCGATCGGAACCTCAAGTCGGGTAATCGGTGGCGGTTCGGGAATTCGGGCAGTCAGAAAATCATTGATGTTGTAAGCGGGCAATTCCGCTGGCGGACCGCTCACCTTCAATAAAACTTTGTCCCTGATAAACCCGGCTATTAACAATTTTAGATTTTCCCAGTCCTTTTCTTGTAATTGATATTTCTCAGCCCACCACCGGGCATAGGCAAATACCTCCGCTTGAGTTTTGGTGCCATCACAATAGATAAGGATAATTGCCTCAATTGGTGCCAGTGGCCGCACCCCAAAACCTTCTGAGAAGTCACGGGCGTACAAATACAGAAAATCCTTTAACTTTGAAATCTTGCAGTTGGGATTAAACAATAGCTTCATCTTCTTGATAACTCGGGCAGTTTCTCAGATGCCGCAAATTGCCCTTCTCGTTACCGTATTATTTTTTATTTTAGCAGTCGGTGATGATTTATTCTACCGGCGTTCCAAAGTTTCCGCCACTGTAAAGACAACAGGTTTCACAAGCCATGGGCACCGTTCCCGTTTTTGCCATGATATCAACCATTGCCTGGAGATAATTTGCCAGTTCCTCCCGTTGCTCCGGACTGATTTTAGAAACATCAATTATAACCTGATTGTCCTGTAACATCGCACTCACCTCCTTTCATTCATTATTCTTATTTCGGTTGTTATTATAACAAACTGTAATTATTCTGTCAATTTTTTCACAGTATGGATGATAAATTCCTGCGGGTTGCTTCGTTGTCGTATTCAATGCCGGTGGTGAGCAGCAGACCTCGCCCCCCAAACCTCTTTTTTTCGCGGGCGCCGATTAACTTTAAGCACTGACCCGATTCGGTCTTGACAAGCCGGTGTCGGTAAATATACTTGAAGAAAGGAGTGAAAAATGTCCAGAGAAAGGAATGGTGGCAAGCTTGATACGGTAATCGGGAGCGAGACGACGGTCAAGGGTGATTTGCGGGTAAATGGCGGTCTCCGGCTGGACGGCAAACTTGAGGGACGACTGGATATCGGCGATGCCTTTCTTGCCGGACCCCGTTCATTACTGAAGGGTGAGGTTCAGTGCCGTAGTGCAGTGATTGCCGGTAGAGTTGAGGGAGATGTGCGGGCGTATGAGACGGTGGAGCTTCAGACCGGTGCCCAGGTCTTCGGGAATATTTCCTGCCGGGAACTGGTGATTCAGCCCGGCTGCGCATTTGAAGGAAACTGCACAATGGTCAGAAGGGAACCGGTTGAGGGCTAATGAAATTCCTGGGCGGTCTGGTGCTGATTCTCGGTGTTCTGCTGGCAATGCCGCCAATACCGGGCAACGGACGGAGAATCGCGATGCCGGGCAAGATGGAAAGACCATCGCGCCGGTGGACGATGACCGATCGTGCGGGCAGGCTGCTGGTTGTGCTGGTGGATTTTAGTGATGAGCAGCACCGGTTTGGGCAGGGAGATTTTCAGCGGTTGATTTTTGGTGCTGGCACCGGTTCAATGAGAGATTATTATCAGGAAATAAGTTATGGTAGCCTGGTGATTGGGGGTGAGGTTGCCGGCTGGGTCAGGCTGAGTAATCCTTACTCTTATTATCTCGGCGATTCATTTGGTATTTATGGCAATTTTCCCCATAACAGTCAGGGATTGATCCGCGATTTGGTTCAGGCGATAGACGCAAGCGTGGATTTTTCCCGTTATGACTGGGACGGGGATGGGTTGGTGGACGGGTTGCTGGTGGTGCACGCCGGACCTGGCGCCGAGGAAACAGGCCAGCCGGACAATATCTGGTCACACAAGTGGCAACTGTCGGATGGCGTGTTCGGTTCGCCCGGACCGGTTCAGACCGGTGACGGTGTGAGCGTGGATGAGTATTCAATTCAGCCGGAAAGGTTCAGTGACGGCAACCTGATATCAATCGGGGTTTTCTGTCATGAGTTCGGTCATCTTTTAGGCCTGCCCGATTTGTATGATACTGATTATTCAAGTTCCGGGCTGGGGATGTTCTGTCTGATGGCGGCGGGCGGCTGGGCACGTGCCGATGGTAATGAGCCTTACGGCAGTTCGCCCACCCATCCTTGCGCGTGGTGCAAGTATTTGCTGGGCTGGGTTGTTCCGGAGTCGGTTGAGGTCGGGAGCAGGGATTCAATTGCGCCGGCAATGCTGGTGGCTATGGCAACAGCGCCGGTCTGTTACCGGCTGCTGGATAATCCCGGCGGTGTGGACTGGTCAGTCGGTAATCCCGGCAGTGGTGAATATTTTCTGGTGGAGAACCGTCAGCGGTTCGGGTTTGACCGCGGATTGCCGGGTAGCGGTCTATTGATTACCCACATTGATGAATTTCAGCAGAACAACGATGACGAGTCCCATCCCCTGGTCGGGATTCTGCGTGCTGACCGCTCACCGAAATTTGCCCTGGACCCGAATGACCGGGGAAGCGATGCCCAGTTGTGGAAGGAAAGTGACACCGGGGTCCGGAATTTCACTACCCCTTCTACCGCTTTTTACAACGGAGTGCAGAGCGGCGCGGTAATAGAAAACATTTCGGCTTCGGATTCAATTATGACCGCCACCCTGAAGATTGCCCCGCTTTTTTTAGGCCGGGTCTATTCGTTTCCCAATCCGGTAATTGTCAGGGACAACCGCGCCCGGGTAACAATTGTTTACACTCCGACCGATTCGGTCCGGCTGGCAGGTCAGTTTCCGAATTTTAAAATCAGAATCTATAATATTGCCGGGGAGCCGGTCCGGGTGCTGGAGAAACCCGGTGTGGAGATAATGCCCGATTATCGGGCAGGATGCTGGGATTTAAAGAATCAGCACCAGCGGCCGGTGAGCAGTGGAATGTATTTTTATATTGTTGAAATTGAGGAGGAAGGCATAAAGGAAAGCAATGTTGGCCGATTGACCGTGGTCCGATAAACATCAAGAATGGAGGAGTGAATGAATTACAATTTGAATGGCAGAGTCGCAATTGTAACCGGCGCCGGTTCAGGAATCGGCCGGGCAATCGCTCATAAGTTCGGGCAGGCGGGTGCGGTGGTGGCGGTCTGTGATTTGATTACAGCAGCGGCTGAGCAGGTGGCAGAGGAGATAAATCAGGAGGGAGGTCGGGCAAAGCCGTTCACAGTGGATGTTGCCGATTCGGCTCGGGTGGGTGAGGTGGTAAATGAAATTGAAACCGGGCTGGGGGGAATTCATATTCTGGTGAACAATGCGGGTATTACCAGAGACAATCTGCTATTGCGGATGAGTGAGGAGGATTTTGACCGGGTGATTGCGGTCAATCTCAAGGGGGCGTTTAACCTTACCCGTGTCTGCTGTCGGGTAATGATGAAGGTGCGGTGGGGAAGAATAATCAATATCAGTTCGGTAATTGGTCAGATGGGAAATGCCGGTCAGGCAAACTATGCGGCGGCAAAAGCTGGTTTAATCGGTTTCACCAAATCAGTGGCAAAGGAGCTTGCCAGCCGGAACATTACTGTTAATGCGGTTGCTCCCGGTTTCATCAGGACAGCAATGACTGAGAAACTTGATCCGGCGGTGCAGCAGGCTTATATCCAGATGATTCCATTAAAAAGGGCTGGTACACCCGAAGATGTTGCCAGCCTTTGTCTTTTTCTGGCTTCAGAAGAAGCCGGTTATATCACCGGCCAGGTAATCCGGGTTGACGGCGGTATGCTGATGTAGCCTATTTAGTCATTGCGGTCGGGTGGTTTACCACTGGTGATTGCAATCACGGCAGTAGATGTAGGCAGGGGTCACCTGGAACTGACAGTCCGGGCAGGGCACAGAAATCGGTCGGCTGTCGGGTCCGAGCCAGGCTTCCTTCTCCCAGGTGGTGGTGCCGGTTGGTGCGTTCGGGCAGCCCTGATGCACATAATGGGCGTAGGTGTTGTTACTGCCACATTCGGGGCAGATTGCCCGGGTTTGACTGCCGGAGTTTGCTCTGTTCATCTCTTCTACTCCTTTCTCTATAATATAAGCAGGAAATCCAGCGCCACCCTGAACTTCCTCAAAATAAGTTAGCAGATTCCGGGGTATTGTCAATAATAATAATGATGAAAATCGGGAAAATGGCGCCGGTCAAATTTTAGGTGTGTGCAAATTTGCTCCGGGAACCAGAAGATAAAGCTTCAAAAAATTAGTAGTTCGGGATTGCTGGGGCAAAAAGGCAGGGGAATGTAAACCGAGTCAAACCAAACCGCGCCTCTACAAGGGCTGGCAGGACGAAAAATAACTGTCAGGCCTTACTGTTTTCAGATATCAACCCGTGAAGTGTGTTTATTTTAACAGCAGAGTGCGGACGGTTAATTGAGTTGCGCCAGCGTGCATGGTAATAAAATAGATACCCGGGGCGATATTTACTGGTCTCCAGTTAATTTGATGCACCCCAGCATCACAGGTGGCATCAAACAGTCGGGCGACTGTTCTGCCGGTAATGTCGTGCACTGTAAGACGCACAGGACCGGCATGGTGTAATTGATAGCAGATTAATGTGCTGGTGGTGAAGACAGCGGGTTGAACGGTAAGATTGAGATTTTCCAGTTTGGGAGTGCATTCGGGTTCTTTGATGCCGACATTATTGTTATACCATTCCTGGACCGCCTGGCAGGTACTAAGGAATGATTCGGAATCAGGAGCGGCAATAAAGGCAAAGGCAACGCGCTGTTTTCCCTGGCCCGGACTCAGGTTGAATGGGCCGGTGCTTGCTGAAACCGACCAGTTAAACGGTCGGTCGCTCACTGCTGTGCCAAGTGTACCGCTGAGTATCCGGTATTTCATCGCTTCGGTCATTGCTGATTCGGGGTAGACAAAAATGGCGTGGTCAATACAGGCAAGGTGGGCATCGGTATCGGGATAAAGCAGTTTGATGCCGAAAAAGCGGCTTACCGGACTGACATTGCGCATTAAGACGGCGCGCAGTTGGGGCAGGGTCCGGGCAAGGTCGTGGAGCCGATCGGTGGGAATAACATCAAAGTCGGCGAGTACCCCGGCATAAACATCACGGGCTTCAGCGGTGCCGGTTGCCCAGAGGTCGTAAATTATAATGACGGTGTTGTTCAGTCCGGAATGGTTAAGTCCGATTGCGCGCTGGTCAACGATGATATTTTTCGGGTGGGGATGATTTAGATCGGTGAAACTTGCCTGCAGGAGCTGGTCGGCATTCCAGAGTGGCAGGCGGGTGCGGATGCTGTCGTTTAACTGCCAGTCCTGGTCCAGACCAGTTAGATTATAGAACCGGTCAACAAGATATTCGGGTCCATTTCCCAGGGCAAAGCTGGCAAGATATAGCCCACTGGTATCATTTTTGGGATAACGGAATCCTCTGCCCTGACGCGGCAACTGCGGGTCATAACCGATACTTCCCCGGGCGGTGACAGACAGGGCACAAACGCCGGTATCAATGTCTGCCCAAATTCTGCCGGAATAGCCAAGAGTGATAGAAAACCATTTCTGCCAGCAGTTCTGGTCGCTATAGATATTGAGGGTAAATTCCGGGCTTGAACCAGGAAGCGCCTCTGGTAAAGCCGCAATGGTGATATTTTCCGCGGTTACCGACTCATTCGGGCTGATGGTACCAAGCAACGAGCTGGTATCAATGATGGTAATATAGGGATGGTTTTCATTCAGCACCAGTCGGGTGGAGGTTGCCGGGGCAGTGCCGATGTTTTTAATTGTGATTCTGAGCCGGACGGTTTCGCCAGGTTCAAGAAGATGATTCGGGTTAGGCTGGTTCCAGTCATCAATCTCCTGACTGGTATTAACGAGAATTGGTTCCGGTGTTCCGGGAACGACAGTCAGGATTTTAGTGCCCGACAGGTTGTTGTGCCGGGTGGCGGTGAGCCGGAGTTCGCCGGGGGTCAGGGGATGAACGTTCAGCACCGCAACGCCATTACCACCGGTGATTTCGCTGGTCAGGACTTCGTTGTTTTTGTAGGCGGTCACCAGCACACCGGTTACGGGACTGGAGTTTTCGTTGACGGTTACACTCAGCAGCTGATTGCCAGTGGCGATTGTGTCCACGGTGGTAATGGATAGTGGTGATGGTATGTCAGTCCAGAGGTCAATGCTCGGATCGCCCAGCAGGTTGAACTCGGTCATACACCAGCGCCAGAGCGGCGAGTAAAGCGCTAAACCGGCAAACTCTTCACGGGAGCGGTCATGGCAGGGCCCGAGCTGATATTCAGAGCGGTTGAAAAGATAATCGTAGAAGCGAACGCAGAGTTTTTCGGATGGGCCCATTACCGGTGGCGTACCCCAGCCGTAGCGGGAGTTCATCATTACGGCAATGGCACCGCCGCCAACGCAGTTAAGCGCCACTTCAGCAAGGCAGTCTTCGGCTTCAAAGTTTCCCGGATTGCAGGCAAGTGAGGTCATGATTGAATAGCGGTTGTGATTTTGTTGTCGGTTGGCAAAACTGGTGGTATAAATCGGAGTACCGTTTTCGTCATAAACTCCGGCTTCGTTGCCGTGTCCTGCTGGGTCAAAGATAAGAAAGCCGTGGTCGAAGGAGTCTGCCACCACCCGGGCATCGGGTGGGTTTTCCATTTTGAGGTCGGTCCAGCCAGCTGGGGTCAGTTCAGCAATGGAGTCATTGACAAATTTGCCGTGGTAGTTAAGCGAACGCCAGAGCCAGCCTGAAGGCAGAAGGGCGCGCCGGATATAATCCAGCACCGGCGCAGATTCAAAAGCGACCACCTTGTTGATAAAATTTTCCACCTGCGCCCGGTTTTCAACCGATGCCCGGCCAATAAATACATCGGCATAAAGGTCAATCGAATCTTCCATTTCGCCAAACAGATTGTTGTGATTTGAATCCCAGGAAAAGTCGAGGTCGCCGTAATAAAGGTCGGTAGGAATCGAACCTTGCTCATTGCCAACATCAACCCTTATCTGCCGGGAAGGCACCTGCCGGTTGTCGCCGGCTAACAGAACATAGACCACCCCCCGGTTCCGGTAATAGTCAATGATATGGTTGCGGATTTTTTCCGGTAAATCCCGGCCCGAATAGTTGCATTCGATCCAGTCGGTTGTCCGGATTTCGGTCCTTAAACCGCGTGCCCGTCGGTATTCAAGATAAGGCTGAAAGGCGGTAGCGAGGTCTGGACTGGTGATGATGAGATAATCGATCTGGGGCTGGTCGGTTTCGATAACCGGTGGTGCGAACTTGGATAGAGCCTCCGGGTTCAGAACCAGCGGTTGCAGACTGGTGAGCAGGCGGTCATACTGAACCCGGGTGAGAGTTTTGGGGATGCCGGCAGCGGGCTGGAAACTGATTTCGACCTGGAGCCGGGTGTGGAGGAATAGTTTTCGGGAGAGCGGGTGATAGGTGAACGGACAGACAAGCAGATTGACCAGCTTGAAGCCACCGGCATTACCGATTGAATAGTTGAGTAATAGTTGCAGGGGATAAGGGGTATCTGTTGAGTATACCCCGGGGTCGGGCGGAATAAAATCCGGTATTTGCGACCGGGATAGCGGCACCGGACACTGGGCAGGCAGGACATTCAGGCGGTCCGGGATTTGACCGGTGACCAGCGGTTGAACCCGAACCGAGGTTACGCGGGATGCGGCTGGAATCACGAGTGTTGCCGAGACAACTGGCAGCAGCGGTTTCCCGGGATCCGGGAGGTAAATGCCATTGTCAAGCTCAACGATGTCAAAATTCTGATAACGGCCAAAAGATAAACGCCCGGAGTCAATACTCAGTATCTGGCTGACCGTGCCGGCAAATCCTGATGCCAGCAGAACAAAGATTGTAGCCGAGATGCGCTTCAATTATCCTCCTGATTTAGCGATTAATAATATTATTGAAATGGCAGAGCAATAAAAAACCCGAGGTTACTCTTTTTCTTCCTGTTCAGGTGCTGACGGTGGCGGCGTTTCTTCTGGTTCAGCCCCACCCTCAATTTCAATTCTGCCGCTGAGTTTTGTTTTCTTCCGGTTGAATCCGCCGAAGATGATATTCAAACTAAACCAGGGGTTAGCCTTTGACATTTGAGGACCACGGGCAAGAACTCCCCGGTCCTGGAGTTCCCAGTTGCCGCCGAGCGGTCCGAAATTATAACCGCCGCGCAGTTCCAGACCGACAAAGGAAATGGGGACGATGATTGCCAGCTGCGGGTTGAGCGTAAAACCGGAGAAATTGACCGTTGAGGTTCTGCCCGGATGGGCAAGCAGGGAGTCAAAACTGGGAAGTGTCTGATTGTATGGTCCGAGATTAATTGAATAGCCACCGCCGCCGATACCCAGACCAGGAACAAGCAGCAGATATCTGGAATCGAGCAGGGCATAACCGGCACGGAATTCACCCCCGCCATAACTTACCTGGCAGAAGAGGTTCAGCGATTCCGAGGTAACGGTCTGATTTCCGCCCCAGCCCGCACCGCCGATGAGCATCCGGTTAGCCAGCAGATAGCCGCCCCCGCCAAAGGTCCAGTGCTGGGCAGCCAGTTTATTGATTCCGAAGTGCTGAAATGTATTATTGATACTATCGTAGTTAACAATTGCCAGCGTCGGTCCGAAAGCGCCATAACCGCCGGCAGTGGTGCGAGCTAAAACTACGGCACAAACAACGGCTGACAGAGTCAGCAATTTTTTCATCCAGCCTCCTTTTTTATATATTTTACTTAACAAAATTCCGTTGTGTGTCAAATTCTTTTTCCAGCAATCCCAGGGATTACGACATCACTTTCGGTTTAACAATACGATGTAACATTGACCGAAAATTAAGTTTTATTATACTACCTCTCTGCGGAATAAGTCAAAGTTAAAAAGGAGGAAAATGTGGCAAAAAGGACAATTGTAACCATGCCCGGTGATGGCATCGGGAAAATTGTGTTACCAGAAGCGCTGCGTGTGCTCAAGGCGGTCGGGTTTGAAGCCGATTTTGTGCACGGCGATGTTGGCTGGGAGTTTTGGTGTCGGGAAGGTAATGCCTTACCTGAGCGGACCATCCAACTGTTGGCCAAGCATAAAATTGGCCTGTTTGGTGCGATTACCTCCAAACCCAAAGATAAGGCGGAAGCCGAACTTGACCCGAGTCTGAAAGGTAAAGGGTATGTTTATTACTCGCCGATTGTCACAATGCGCCAGCACTTCAATCTGGATATCTGCATCCGTCCCTGTCGGTCATTTCCCGGTAACCCATTGAACTTTATCCGGCGCAAAGGTAATGGTTTTGAGGAGCCGAAGGTGGATGTGGTGATTTTCCGTCAGAATACCGAATGCCTTTACTGCGGCGTGGAATGGACCAATCCGCCGGCTGAGGTCCGCCGCGCACTGGAAACTCACAAGAAAATGAAGGCGTTTGCCGATGTGCCTTCTGAGGATATGGCAATTTCGCTGCGGATTTTCACCCGGGGCGCGTGCCAGCGGATAATTCGGGCGGCATTTGAATACGCCCGGGAACACGGCTACAAATCGGTGACCATCTGTGAGAAGCCGAATGTGGTGCGCGAGACCAGCGGAATGATGGAGCTGGAGGCAAAAAAGATCGCCCGGGACTATCCGGACATTCAGTTATGGTCGGTAAATATTGATGCGATGATGATGTGGTTGACCAAGAATCCTGAGGATTACGGGGTGATTGTCTCGGGCAATATGTTCGGGGATATAGTATCTGACGGCTTTGCCGGACTGGTCGGCGGTCTTGGGTTTGCTTATTCGGCGAATATCGGACCTGAGGTGGCGGTTTTTGAACCAACTCACGGTTCGGCACCAAAATATGAAAATCTTTCGCCATCAATTGTTAATCCGATTGCAATGATTATGGCAGCGGCAATGATGCTTGATCACATTGGCGAGAAAGAAAAGGCGCAGCGGATTGAAAGAGCAGTAGGGAAGGTAGTTGCTGATGGCAGGGTACGGACTTATGATATGCTCCGGCTACCGGGAGGTCCAGATGTATTTAAAGCCGGTGCAGCCTCCACTCAGCAGATGACCGATGCGATAATTGCTGCGCTGGGAGGTGAGTGATGATTACAGCAGAAGACATCAGGCATATTTTCGCATCGCAGCTTGAGCGCATTGCCGACCCGGGATTGCGGGAGCAGGTGGTTCAGGTGTGGGTGGATGCTGCCCGCGAGGGGGGATGGAGTTCAATTGAAGAATTGAAAAGCATGCCATTTACCATTCTCACCGATAGTCGGGGAGTTAATATCATTGAGCATACGATTGCGGTTACTGAAGGTGCGATTGCACTGGCAGAGGCGCAGATAATGGCGTACCGAAATATGCCTTATAAGGTGAATTTTGACCGGCTAATTGCGGGAGGGCTCTTGCACGATGTGGGTAAACTGGTTGAGATTCAGCCTGATGGTAAAGGTGGTTACCGGAAGAGCCGTGCCGGTGAACTGGCACGGCATCCGATATCCGGTGCTATTATTGCCAGCCGGGTCGGGTTGCCGGCTGATATCATTAACACGATTGCCTGCCATGCTCGCGAAGGTGAAGGTGCCCCCAAGGTTCTGGAGACAGTACTGATTCACCAGGCGGATTTCGCTACCTTTGACCCGCTGGTAATGCTACAGAAAGGACTGCTGATTTTATGAGTTCAACAATAGTGGAAAAGATTATTGCCAGCCATT
The DNA here is from genome assembly GCA_039793395.1 of bacterium. GTDB lineage: Bacteria > Hydrothermota > Tepidihabitantia > Tepidihabitantales > Tepidihabitantaceae > JAOABP01. The sequence goes on from JBAMLV010000018.1 coordinate 160,217, forward strand.
CCGGCCGAGACCAGGTCAAGCCCGGTGAGATTGTGGAGCTGAAAATTGATGTTCGGGTGGCTCGGGATTTCGGTGGTGCCAATGTGGTAAAGGAAATTGAGGAGCATGGACTGGGAGTTGATGACCCCGGTAGAACCTTTTTTACCTTTGACTGCAATCCTACTGGTTCAGACCAGAAGTATGCAACAAATCAGCAGGTTTGCCGGCAGTTTGCTCGCAAATGGGGGATAAGGGTTTATGACATTGATGCCGGTATCGGCACTCATTTGGCAATAGATGAAGGGCTGGTAGGACCGGGTGATACCTTTGTCTCAACCGATTCCCACGCGAATATCCTCGGCGCAATCGGTGCCTTTGGCCAGGGAATGGGGGATAAGGATATCGCCTATGCCTGGGCGAAAGGCAGGGTCTGGTTTGAGGTGCCGCCAACGGTTCGGATCGAGCTGGTGGGAATGCCGCGACCGGATGTGAGTCCGAAAGATGTCGGGTTAGCACTTTTGCGTTATTTCGGTGCCAGCGGTCTTTTAGGGTGTGCGGCTGAGGTTTACGGTGAATATGCTGAAACCCTGAGTCTGGACGGGAGAATTACGATTTCGTCATTAGGCACCGAGATGGGCGCAATTATCATTATCTTCCCGCCAAGTCCAGAGGTCGTTGAGTATTGTCGCCGACGAACCGGGAGGCGGGTGGAACCAGTTTTTGCTCACCCTGATGCCCAATATTGCCGGACCGAACGGATTGACTTAGGAGGAATTGAACCGCTGATTTCCCGCCCCGGCCATCCCGAGGATGTGGTTCCGGTGAGTGCGGTGGCAGGTAGAAAGATTGACTCGGTATTCATCGGTTCCTGCACCAATGGCCGGATTGAGGACTTGCGGGCAGCCGCCCGAATTTTGGAAGGGAAGAAAGTGGCACCGGGGGTTGTTCTGAAGGTTGTGCCGGCAACCGATGCCATCTGGCAGGAGTGCCTGAAAAACGGGTTGATGGAAATCTTCAAGCGGGCAGGTGCCCTAGTTGGTAATGCGGGTTGCGCTGGTTGTGCTGCCGGGCAGATTGGTCAGAATGGACCAGGGGAGGTTACGGTTTCCACCGGTAACCGTAACTTTACCGGTAAACAGGGAAAGGGCGAGGTTTATCTTGCTTCCCCGCAGACGGCCGCTGCGTCAGCGGTTGCCGGGGTAATTGCAAGCGCTGACCGGATTCCATCCGAACCCGCGGTCTTTGTTTCCCCTGAAGAAGTCAGGACAGAAAAACCGAAACCCCGGTCCTCTGACGTCAGTCCTCGGTCGCCGGTCATCACCGGCAGGGTCTGGGTGGTTAAGAAAGACAATATTGACACCGACCAGATTTATCACAACCGGCATCTGACAGTTACCGATATCCAGGAGATGGGCCAGTATGCATTTGGCAATCTGCCGGGTTGGGAGGATTTTCCGAAAAAGGCAAAGCCCGGAGATATCATTGTCACGGGTGATAACTTCGGTGCGGGTTCATCAAGACAGCAGGCGGTTGACTGCTTTAAAAGTCTGGGGATTGCACTTATTATTGCTAAGTCTTTTGGTGCAATCTACTTTAGAAATGCGGTCAATGCCGGACTGGCAGTGATGGTTGCCGACCTCTTAGACCAGGTTGAAAATGGTGATACGATTGAAGTCAATCTCAAGACCGGTGAGATTTTAGTTAAGGAGAAAAATATTAAGGTTCAGGCCAAGCCTTTGTCACCAGTTCAACTTGCCATTTTTCAGCGCGGCGGATTGTTGGAGTAACGAGGGGCAGAAAACGGCATCTGCTTGCGGTCTGCGGCATAGACTGCAACGACTGCTCTATCCGGCTCCGCACTGAGGAGGAACTGGCATACTGGCGTTCAAAAAACATTGATCCGGAGAAGATTCATTGCGAAGGCTGCCGGTCAGAACGAAAAGCAGGTTCGCACTGGTGCCCGGACTGCAAACTGCTGGCGTGCTGTGTGGACCAGCGTGGTTTTGAATTCTGCGCCCAGTGCTCTGACCTTGACACATGTAGCCTCATCAAAGAGTTTGAAGTTCCTTACGAATCTCACCGCAAGGCGGTGGCGAGGCTACGAGAGATGCGGGCTATTGGGGTTGAGAACTGGCTGCGTCAGAACGGCTATTTCTGATTCCCTGATTTTTTGATTCGCTCGGGACGCCGGACAATGAGATAGATGATTGCGCCAATCACATAGGTTAAACCGACAATAAGCCCCCAGATAAGCCGGTTACTGTTCTCATCACTTTCCTTTGTCAGGACATCCACAAGGGTCCAAATCCAGAGGATAAAAAGACCCAGTGCAATTAGACCAGTAAAAGGACCACCCCAGGGCCAGTGGATTAAGGGCGCGGTCGGGCAGAACGGAAAAGGTGTGCAGTTCATATCATTATTTTAAACTGGTAGCGGTGATGGTCAATAGTTACCAACGATGAGGAATAAGTTTATTCTGTCCTTGAAAGTTGTCACCGGGCAAGTATAATTGGGCAGAAAAGAAAGGTGAGGTAATATGGCGATGACATTTGCAGAAAAGCTACTTGCCCGCAAGTCGGGTAAATCCGAGGTTCATGTCGGTGAAATAGTTTTTTGCAAACCGGACCGGCTGCTGATGCATGATAATGCCTCAGCAATTACCGATAAGGTTGCCGGCGACCTGGCGGAATTCGGAGTTGCTGAACCGGAGCAGGTGGTAATTGTGCTTGACCATATCGTGCCCGCGGTTGATGAAAAGACGGCAGCCGGGCACAAGAAAATCAGGGAGTTTGTCCAGCGATATAATATCAAGAACTTTTACGATATCGGTATCGGCGTGTGCCATCAGGTGATGGTGGAGCAGGGGTTGGTACTGCCCGGAACGCTGACGGTGGGGTCAGATTCCCACACCTGTTCTTACGGTGCGGTGAATGCTTTTGCCACAGGCATTGACCGGACCGAAGCGGCAGCACTACTGCTGACCGGCGAAACCTGGTTCAAGGTACCGCCGTCAATCCGGATCAACCTGAAAGGTAGGCTACCGGAGCTGGTCACTGCTAAGGACCTGATCCTGACGATCATCGGAGAAATCGGGGCTGATGGTGCGGATTATTGTTCAGTTGAGTTCTGGGGCGATATCCAGCATCTGACGATTGACGATCGGTTCACGATGGCAAATATGGGCGTGGAGATGGGTGCTAAAAATGCCGTCTTTCCAGTTGACGAGATTACGAGAGGTTATCTTGCTGGCATCGGAGTTGAACGGAGCCGCTGGCAGGAAGTCTGGGCGGATAGCGACGCTGTTTATCGGCAGGAGTTGACCTTTGAGCTGAACAAAATTGTGCCAGTGGTGGCAGCCCCGCACAAGGTTGATAATGTGAAACCAGTAAGTGAAGCCCGGGATGTGGAGGTCCAGCAGTGTCTGCTTGGCACCTGCACCAATGGCCGGGCAAGTGATTTTGCAATCGCGGCCAAGATCATTGGTAACCGGAAAATATCCCCCAAGACCAGGTTGCTACTTTTGCCGGCGTCGCGGCGCGAACTGGACCAGGCACTTGATGCCGGTGACATTCAGACGCTGATTGCTGCCGGTGGTGTCCTCCTGCCACCAGGTTGCGGTCCCTGTCTGGGGGCACATCAGGGGGTGTTAGCACCAGGAGAGCGGTGCATTTCAACGGCGAACCGTAATTTCAAAGGCAGAATGGGTTGCCGGGAGGCAGAGATTTATCTTGCAAGTCCGGCAACGGTTGCTGCCAGTGCTCTAACCGGTAGAATTACCGACCCGCGGGAGGTAATGTAAATATGAAAGTTTGGTTTTACGGTGACGATATCAATACCGATATGCTTTTCCCGGGCAAATACACTTACACCTGTTCCAAGCCCGAGGAAATCAAGCCTCATCTGCTTGAAGACCTGGACCCGGATTTTGCACAAAATGTGCAGGCTGGCGACATTATCATTGCCGGTAGAAACTTTGGGTGCGGTTCTTCCCGGGAGCAGCCAGTTGTTGGGTTGAAAGCGGTTGGCATTGCGGCGGTGATTGCCAAAAGTTTTGCCCGCATATTCTACCGGGCGGCAATCAACCAGGGTCTACTGCTGATTGAGGTACCCGAGGCGGTTGATTATTACCAGCCCGGGATGCCGGTGGAACTGGTTCCAGATGCGGGACGGGTAAGGATTGGCAATAAGGAGTTTACATTTCCCAAGCCCCCGCCGGAACTTCTGGGGATTGTTGCAGCAGGTGGACTTTTAGAGTATACCCGCCGGAAATTAAAGGAAAGAAAGAGGGGAAAATGAGCCGAATTGGTGTTGCCGGTCGCCGGGGTGTGGATGTCCGGTCCGATGTGTATATCCTTATTGAAATTCGGGAGCAGGGCGGAATTGAGCTGGCGCTAAAAAGTCGGGTGGAGTTCATTTATGGTGAGTCGATTCGGGAACTGATTAAGCAGGGACTTAAGCATTTTGGTATCAACCACGCCCGGGTTGAGATAGAGGATTCAGGAGCGGTGCCATTTGTGATTATGGCACGACTGGAGGCTGCGGTCCGGCGGGCATTAGCCGAAGAGAGTTCGCGGTTGTCGGAATGGTTGCCTGACCCCGGACCGTCATTTGCGCTGACCAGCGGTCGGGAGCGCTGGCGAAGGTCCCGGCTATATTTGCCAGGGAACGAGCCAAAGTTTATGCTCAACGCTCAAATTCATGGGTCGGACGGAATCATTCTTGACCTTGAGGATTCGGTTTCCCCGGAGGAAAAGGACGCCGCTTTAGTCCTGGTGCGTAATGCACTGATTGCTGTTGATTTCGGAAGCAGTGAGCGGATGGTGCGGATTAATCCCTTACCCCGGGGAAAGGAAGAAATTGAACCGCTGATTCGCGCCGGGGTTAATTTGCTTTTAGTACCCAAGGTTGCTGACGATGATGAGATTAAGGAGTTGGATGAAGAGATTGACAAGGCGGTCAAAAGGACCGGCGCAGGGCAGGAGGTTTTTTTGATGCCGATAATTGAGACCGCTACCGGTGCATTTCGGGCGCACAAGATTGCCCGGGCATCCAAGCGGATTGTAGCCTTGACTTACGGACTGGAGGATTATATTGCGGACATTGGGGCGCAGAGAACAGCTGAAGGTATGGAGAGCCTCTGGTTGCGTTCGGTCGTTGTGAATGCGGCACGTGCTGCCGGTGTCCAGCCGATTGACACCGTTTATACCGATGTGAACGACCTTGATGGTTTGCGCATGAGTTGCGTACAGGCACGGGCAATGGGTTTTGAAGGCAAAGGTTGCATCCATCCCCGGCAGGTTCGGGTGGTGAACGAGGTTTTTACTCCCGGGGATGAGGAGATTCACCAGGCACAGGCGATAGTGCGGGCAGACAATCAGGCAAGGCTGCAGGGGAGGAGCGTGGCGGTAATTGGTTCAAAGATGATTGACCCACCGGTGGTGCGCCGCGCACGAAGGACTCTGGATCTGGCAGTGGCACTGGGTAAACTGAATCCGGACTGGGAAGAGGGGGAGAAATGAATCTTGTTGCCAATGCGGCGGGCAGACTGGTGCCGACCGAAATCAATGGCCGACCGGCGGTTCCGTTTCCCGGGATTGACCGGTTCCGACCATCCGGAAGAAAGGCAGCCCCGAAAATCCCGACTGTTCTTGACTATCCGCGGGACGGAAACAAGGTGGTAAAGGACCTGCGCACTGCACTTGAGCAGTGCGGTATCCGTAACGGGATGACCATTTCCACCCATCATCACTTCCGGGATGGCGATACGCTGGCACTGCAACTTTTTGACATCTGTGCCGAGATGGGGCTGAAGGACCTGGTGTGGTTTCCTTCAGCGGCATTCCCCTGTCACGCACCGCTGATTAAACATCTGGATAGCGGGGTGATTCACCATATTGAGGGCAGCCTGAACGGACCGCTGGGGGATTACTGCACCAGCGGGCGGATGCGCGGGATGGGGGTTCTGCGTTCCCATGGCGGCCGGGTGCAGGCGATTCAGGACGGTGAGGTGCACATTGACATTGCGGTAATTGCCGCACCGAGTGCGGATTGCTTTGGTAATGCCAATGCGGTTGGAGGTGATGCAGCATGCGGGGTGCTGGGTTATGCTCAGGCGGATGCACAGTATGCAGATCGGGTGATTGTGGTTACGAACAATCTGGTTCCCTTCCCCTGTATCCCGACCGAGATTTCCGGTAGTTATGTGGATGCGGTAGTGGTACAGGACTCAATCGGCGACCCGAATAAAATTGTTTCCGGAACTACCGAAGTTACCCGTTCACCGGATCGGTTGTATATTGCCGAACTGGTTGCCCGCTTTATCCGCGACAGCGGGATAATGCGTAACGGGTTCAGTTTTCAAGCCGGAGCCGGAGGAATTTCCCTGGCGTTTGCAGTTTATCTGGCGCAGATGATGAAGGAGGCGGGAGTAAGAGCCGGCTGGATTCACGGCGGCACTACCAGATTTCTGGTTAAAATGCTGGAGGAGGGATTGACCGAGGCACTGGTTGACGGGCAGGCGTTTGACCTGGATGCGGTGCGTTCAATTACGGTCAACCGAAATCACATCGGCACGGCACCGATTGTCAGTTACAATCACCACTCCAAAGGAAATTTCATCAATCTGATGGATGTGGTGGTTCTGGGAGCGACCGAAGTGGACCTGAACTTCAATGCCAATGTGGTTACCCATTCTGACGGCAGACTGCGTCATGGTATTGGCGGCTGGCAGAATTGTCTTTATGCCCGCTGTGTGATTCTGGCGATGCCCGCGGTGCGCGACCGGATTCCAGTAATTGTTGATGAGGTGAGCACCCTCTGCGGGCCCGGGGAGATGATTGATGTTGTGGTTACGGAACAGGGAATTGCGATAAATCCGAAACGGGAGGACCTGCGGGAGGCGATCCGGGGCAAGGGGTTGCCGCTTAAGAGTTTAGAGCAGATGAAGGCTGAGGTGGAGCGGATTTGTGGCAAGCCGAAGAAGCCGGAGCGGACGAGCCGGGTCGTGGCGGTGGTCAAATGGGTTGACGGCACGGTCCTGGATTCGGTCTATCAGTTACCAGAAGGAGTTCAGGCTCAGGATTAATAATTAATTTCACCTTGACAAAACATCCGGGATGCTATATAAAATAAGCAAGGTATGACACTACACTACACTATCCTTTTGGGTTTACCGGTTCTATAATCTTTCCCGGGAGGTGATTGGTGGCGGTGTGGTATTACCACCCGACCGAAAATGCCACCGCGAGGACGATGAGGGAGAAAGCACACCGGTGCGGGCATATGCCTGCACCGGTTAGAAAACGGGGGTAAAGATGCGAACCATAACTGTCTTCCTGCTTACGCTGTTTTGGTTAGCGGATGCCGTTCAGTTGAGCCCGGGTTTCAATCCGGAGATGGTCTGGGAGCCAGAAACCGCTTTAACTGTCCCACCATATGAGAATACTCTTGAAATGTGGAGCGTCAAGCCGAAGGTTGCGGTTACCAGTGATGGGTCGGTTCATATCGTCTGGACCTCATTCCGTCCAGCCACACCACAAACTCCTCAGATATACTACAAGCGGTTTACGCCCGGTGTTGGCTGGAGTGAGGACACCTGTATCAGCGCTGACCTGAGTAGATTGGTCGGGTGTGAGGTGCCCGCAATCGCCTGCGACTCGCAGGACAACCTGCATATCGTGTGGGCTGAGTACAATGGCCTCTGGAACATCTGGCATAAGATGCGCCGGGCAGGTGGTATTTGGGACAGCGTTTCCAGTTCTATTGCCCCTGGTTATGCCTACAAGTTTGAGCCGGTGATTGCCTGTTCACCAAATGGTAATGTCCAGGTGGTGTGGAGGGAAACCGACAATTCCAATAGGAGGCTCCATCATTATTATCGCTATCGTAATAGTGAAGGAATCTGGATGCCGCGTGAAAGCATTCCGTTTTTTGGCTGCCTGGCTGTCAACCCATATACCGGGGAACCGCACATCTGTGGTAGATATTTTAATGGGATTTGCCGTCTCTACAAATCGGGCGGGGTGTGGCGTATGGACACAGTGCACAGACCGATTCCCGATGAACCGGGCGCTAATTTGATTGTGAGTGGTGCTCGGATCAGGTATTGGGTAGAGCAGGCAGGGTTGGTGCGGCTGGTTGTGTATTCGGTTCTGGGCAGGCGGGTGCGGGTGCTTGCCGAAGGGCGAAAGGAAAGGGGGTGGTATGAACTGGTGTGGGATGGGAGGGATGAGAGCGGAAGGGGAATGCCGGCTGGTATTTACTACTGGCGGCTGGAGACGGCTGGTGAATCTCTGAGGGGTAAGGTGATACTGGTGCGAGAGTGAGATTACTTCACTCTAATCTGGCAATTCTTTTGTGGTGTGGTGAGTCACAGGGGGAGAGGGAAATATAAAAAGCATATTTACCGGTGGCGGCACAGGTATTCAATAGCGATTCTGTCTGCCATTTATTTTTATTGACTGGTATCGGACCCAGCGGTAAAATAGTATTAGTAAAACTGCGCGCGACGAAATTAAACCGGAGGTAAATTTATGCAGCCCTATGTCCGGCGGTTTATTATTTTATCGATTCTTTTTACGGGCGCGGCACTGGCGACCGTTCCCCAGACAATCGGATTGATTCTTTATGATTCCACTGCCACCAGTTTAGGTTACACACTTTTTGCCCCGATGCCTTATAATACGACCTATCTGATTAACAATGAAGGTATGCTGGTTCATTCCTGGAGCGGTTCTTATAAACCAGGACTGGCGGTCCGTCTGTGCGAAGATGGATTACTGCTGCGGACCTGTCAGATGAACAACCCAGTTTTTGGCAGTGGGGGCGGAATTGGCGGGCGGGTGGAACTGGTGGACTGGGACGGTAATGTTGTCTGGTCTTTCAATTATTCGGATAGCCTACACTGTCAGCATCATGATGCAATCCGGCTCCCGAGTGGCAATGTGCTGATGATTGCCTGGGAATACAGGTCAAGAAACGAAGCGATTGCTGCGGGACGGAATCCAAATCTGCTCGTCCATAACGCACTCTGGCCTGACCAGCTGGTTGAAGTTGACCCGGCAACCGATTCCATCGTCTGGGAGTGGCATGTCTGGGACCATCTGATTCAGGATTACGACTCTACTAAATCCAACTATGGTGACCCCCGTGCTCATCCCGAACTGATTGATTTGAATTTCGTAACCGGATTGGCGGTGGCAGACTGGACTCACTGTAACAGTGTTGCTTACAATCCGGAACTGGACCAGATTGTTATCAGTTCCCGTCAGTTTTCCGAGGTGTGGGTGATTGACCACAGCACCACCCGGGAAGAAGCGGCTGCCCACACTGGTGGTAGATATGGTCGTGGCGGTGATTTACTGTACCGCTGGGGTAATCCACGCACCTATCGCCGGCAGGAAACAATCGGTCAGACCCTTTTTGGCCAGCACGATGCCCAGTGGATTGCGGCCGGACTACCCGGTGCCGGTCAACTACTGGTTTTCAACAACGGTTATGGACGTACCCCATGGTATTCAACCATAGACCAGTTTGTTCCACCAGTGGACTCACCGGGCTTTTATCATATTGGTCCGGATTCTGCCTATGGTCCAGCAGAATTAAGCTGGCAGTTCATCGGTTCACCTCCTGAAAGCATTTACTCAAGCTTGATATCGGGCTGTCAGCGATTACCCAACGGTAATACTCTGTTTTGCGTGGGCCTGAACGGTGTTTTCTATGAAGTTACACCGGACGGTCGTATTGTCTGGAAATACATTAATCCGGTTACCCGATACGGCCCGCAGGAGCAAGGGGATGTGCTTTCCCCGGGGTCAAATCAGGTTTTTAAGATTCGCCGTTATCCACCTGACTACCCTGGATTTAGCGGGCGGCAGTTGAATCCAATTGGACCGATTGAAATCTATCCGCAGGCGGTTGAGGAGCCGTGGTCAGGGAGATACAGTATGAACAGTGCGCGGGTCATCCGTAATACTATCCGGCTAAATGGTGCTCAACCGGCAGTGCTGCTTGACATAACCGGTAAAACGGTTCTCCGGCTGGAAGTGGGTGATAACGATATCCACACAGTTTCGCCAGGAGTGTATTTCATCCGGCGGGGGGCAGAACCACAAGTTCAACGGGTTATTGTTGTCCGCTGAAGAAGAGATTCAGCACCAAAAGACGAGCACCGCACCGGCAAAGGCAATGAGGATTGCCATCAGGCGCCGGGGATGAACCATCTCACCGCTTTTACGAAACAGGATGACCGCTGAAGTCCAGAACAGAGCGTTGAGCAGAGTAAGGCTTTCGCCTGAAAAGGGTAAATTGCCGGCACGGACAATTATCAGGGCGGTACTGAATTAGTCGAGACTGACCGATACCGGTTCGGTGCCAGTTTTAACGCGAGGGTGATAATTCACTGTCTGCGTTTTTGCTCTTTGCTGATTAATTGGCGGGGTGGAATGTATATTGTCTTTATTTGACACCGGTGGTTGTTGTTTTTACTATCAATTGAAAGGGAGCATTTTATGTCTAATCTGGACGAAGTGCGAAAGGAGTTGCAAAAGCGCAATCAGCAGGCACTTACCGGTGGTGGCGAGGAACGGATAAAAAAGCAGCACGAGGAAGGAAAACTGACCGCCAGGGAGCGGCTGGAGATTCTGCTGGATAAGGGAAGTTTCGTGGAGCTGGACCGGTTGCGGGTTCATGATTGCAACGATTTTGGGATGGATAAAAGGCGGATTCCCGGGGATGCGGTGGTCACCGGTTATGGCAGAATTAACGGCCGGCCGGTGGCAGTTTTTTCTCAGGATTTTACCGTGTTCGGGGGTACACTGTCCAGGGTATTTGCAGAAAAGGTGTGCAAGATAATGGACCTGGCGCTGAAGGTGGGGATGCCGGTGGTGGGCTTGAACGATTCGGGTGGCGCCAGGATTCAGGAAGGGGTGGCAAGTCTGGGTGGTTATGCGGACATTTTTCTGCGGAATACGCTTGCCTCCGGAGTGATACCGCAGATTTCAGCGATTATGGGACCGTGTGCCGGGGGTGCGGTTTATTCGCCGGCGCTGACCGATTTTATCTTTATGACCGAGGGAACAAGTTATATGTTCATCACCGGTCCGGAGGTGATTAAGGCGGTGACGCGGGAGGAGGTAACCAAGGAGAAACTGGGGGGTGCCGAGACCCACAATTCCGTTTCCGGAGTGGCACATTTTAAGGATCTTGATGACAAGGACTTGTTGCTGCGCATCCGGAAGCTGTTGAGTTATCTGCCCCAGAACAATCGGGAAAAGCCACCCCGGGTTGAGTCCCGGGACCTGTCGGACCGGGATGTTGAGGGGGTGGAGGAGATTATGCCCGAGGACCCGCGCAAGCCCTATGATATGATGCAGATTATTCTGCGGGTGGTTGACAATGGCACCTTCTTTGAAGTCCAGCAGCACTGGGCAAGAAATCTGATTATCGGGTTTGCTCGACTGGACGGTGCGGTGGTGGGGATTGTTGCCAATCAACCAAAGTTTCTTGCTGGTTGTCTGGATATTGATGCCTCGGTTAAGGGGGCAAGGTTTGTTCGGTTCTGCGATGCGTTCAACATCCCGATTGTTACCTTTGTTGATGTGCCCGGTTTTCTGCCTGGGACCGGACAGGAATATGGCGGAATTATCCGGCACGGGGCGAAACTGCTTTATGCCTACTGCGAAGCGACCGTGCCCAAGGTGACGGTGATTACCCGCAAGGCGTATGGTGGTGCCTATGATGTGATGTCATCAAAACACATCCGGGGTGATTTCAATTTTGCTTGGCCAACTGCCGAGATTGCGGTGATGGGTTCGGAAGGGGCGGTGAACATTATCTTTCGGAAGGAGATTGCCGAATCTTCAGACCCGGAGGCAGCGAGAAAAAGGCTGGTGAGTGAATACGAGCGGAAGTTCAGTAACCCGTTCCGGGCGGCAGAGCTGGGGTATGTGGATGAGGTGATTGAGTTTAAAGATACGAGACGCAAGCTAATCCAGAGCTTGAGGATTCTGGAGAACAAACAACTGAGCAATCCCTGGAAAAAGCACGGCTGCATACCGCTGTGATCGCTCCGAGGTATTTATTTCGATTGGCTGTCCGCAGTGCGCACAGTGAGATTCAGGGAGTGATGGTCGGTTCGGGAATAGAGAAGAGGAGTTGAGATGCAGGATGAGGAGTTGAAAAGAGGTCTGGAACGCTGGGAAAAGGAGGCGGTTGAGCCAGCGCTCAAAAAATTCCCCGAGCGCAGTGCGGAGTTCAAAACCGTTTCCGGAATTCCGGTAAAGAGGGTTTATACTCCGCTGGACCGGCAGGGAGAAAACTATCTTGAACAGCAGGGGTTGCCCGGCTGGTATCCTTTCACCCGCGGTGTCCAACCGACGATGTATCGTTCAAGGTTCTGGACTATGCGCCAGTATGCCGGTTTCGGCTCAGCTGAGGAGACCAATGCCCGCTATCATTACCTGCTGCAACAGGGGCAGACCGGGCTTTCAGTGGCGTTTGATTTGCCAACCCAGATGGGCTATGACTCAGACAGTCCCTGGGCACGGGGTGAGGTGGGTAAAGTCGGGGTGGCAATTTCCACGCTTGAGGATATGGAGCGGTTGTTTGCGGGGATACCGCTGGACAGGGTTTCCACCTCAATGACGATTAATGCCACCGCCGGAATTTTGCTGGCGATGTACTGCGTAGTTGCCGAACGCCAGGGGGTAGAATGGTCAAAACTGCAGGGGACAATTCAGAATGACATCCTGAAGGAGTATGTTGCCCGGGGCACTTATATTTTCCCACCCCGGGAGTCGCTGCGCCTGGTTACCGATATTATCGCCTGGTGCGCGCAGGAGGTGCCGAAGTGGAATACGATCAGTATTTCCGGATATCATATTCGCGAAGCCGGGGCAACCGCGGTGGAGGAGGTGGCATTCACCCTGGCGAACGGGCTTGAATATGTGCAGGCGGCAAAGGAGCGCGGACTGGCGGTTGACCGGTTTGCCCCGCGGCTGTCTTTTTTCTTTGCTGCTCACTCCAATATTTTTGAGGAGGTGGCGAAGTTCCGGGCGGCAAGACGCCTGTGGGCAAAATTGCTACGCAGCCGGTATAACGCTGCTGACGAGTCGTGCAAGCTCAGGTTCCACACCCAGACCGGCGGGGTGACGCTGACCGCGCAGCAGCCGGAGAATAACATCATCCGGGTGGCATATCAGGCGCTGGCAGCGGTGCTGGGTGGAACCCAGAGTTTGCACACCAATTCCCGGGATGAGGCACTGTCCCTGCCGACTGAGGAGTCGGTGACCATTGCACTGCGCACCCAGCAGATTCTGGCTTATGAGAGCGGGGTGGCGGATACAGTTGACCCGCTTGCCGGTTCCTATTTCATTGAGCACCTGACTGATGAGATTGAAGCCCGTGCCCAAAAACTGATTGAGGAAATTGAACGCCAGGGCGGAGCGGTGCGGGCAATTGAGCAGGGGTTCATTCAGGAAATGATTGCCGAAAGTGCGTACCGATATCAGCAGGAAGTGGAAAAAGGGGAGCGGATTGTGGTTGGAGTCAACCGGTTTCAGGATGCGGTTGAGCCGCAACTGAAACTGCTGCGGGTTGATGAAACGCTTGAGTCCAGACGGCGGGCGGAGCTTGAGTGCTATCGGAAAAGCCGGAACCAGGATGCGGTGGTAAACGCATTGCGGGCGGTGAGTGAGACTGCCCGGACCGATAACAATCTGATGCCGGCAATTGTAGCTGCGGTGCGTGCCGGGGCAACGCTGGGTGAAATCAGTGATGCGCTGCGGGCGGTATTCGGCGAGTTTGACCGCCAGCGCGGAAGCAATGATTTTCCGCAAAACCAGGGTTAAGGAATGGAGGTTTTAATGATTAAAAAGATTGCCCATATTGCGATTGCGGTTAACAGCGTAGACCAGGCGGCAGGATTTTATGCTGAACAACTGGGATTGAAGTTGACCGGAAGGGAAACAGTGCCGCACCGGGGTGTGACGGTCGGATTTATTCAGATTGGGGACTCCAAAATTGAACTGGTTCAGCCGGATAAGCCGGATGCACCGGTTGCCCGATTTTTAGCCGAGCGCGGTCCAGGATTGCATCACATCTGTTTTGAGGTAGATAACATTGATGCCGAGTTCAGCCGGCTGAAAGCGGCCGGGGTCAGGATTGTTGACCCGGAGCCCCAGACCGGCGCCGGTGGCACCCGGGCATTCTTTATTCACCCGAAATCAACTGGCGGGGTGCTGATTGAGTTGAGTCAGCAGATTCAGCCAGAGCCGTAGACCGTCCGGTGGATAAAGTTTTCGTTGTTGCGCCAGTTCTGGGCAACCTTGACCCAGAGTTCAAGATAGACCGGCCGGCCAAGGAACTGTTCAACCGCTTCCCGGGCGATTTCCCCGACCTTTTTCAGTGCCCTGCCACCTTCACCGATGATGATTGCCTTCTGGGATTCCCGCTCAACATAAATGACCGCCCGGATATAGTCCTTTCTGCCCGGCCGTTCCCGGAACTCTTCAATCTCCACAGTGGTGGAGTAAGGGATTTCGGCACCGTAGCGGTTGAAAATTGCCTCCCGGATGAGTTCGGCAACAAAGAAGCGTTCCGGCCGTTCGGACACCTGGTCCGGTGGATAGAGCGGGGGTGCTTCGGGCAGGAGACTGATTACCGCCGATTTCAGGTCGTCCACGCCGTCACCGGTCAGGGCGGAAATCAGCAATACCCGGTTAAACCCTTCCCGAGCACAGCGGTCAATCAGCGGTAAGAGGTGCGGTTTTGGGATTTGGTCAATTTTATTCAGGGCGATGACCGCTTTCCTGCCGACAAGCAGTTTCAGGTCATCAAACACCGGGCAGGTGGCGTCCAGAAGCAAAAGGATGACATCGGCATCGGCGAGTGCCCTTTCAATTTCCTGTTTCATCATTTGCTGGAGGGTGTATCTGGGGTCAAGGATGCCCGGGGTGTCAAGTAATAGCAGTTGATAATTTTCTCCGTTCAGGATGCCGAGAATGCGGTGACGGGTGGTCTGCGGTTTCGGGGTAACGATTGACAGCCGATAACCGAGCAGCCGGTTGAGGAGGGTGGATTTGCCCGCGTTTGGCCGGCCGATGATTGCTACATAGCCGGCGCGGAACGACCGGTTGCCGTTGGTATTGGTGCTCATTTCTGCTGCCAGCTTTGCTCAATGGTCTGGAACACACCGATGGCGTTAAAACGAGCAATACGCCGGCCGACCAGTTCATCACCGGGCAGGGTATTCAGAACATAGTAGTTGGCAAGGATCGCTCTTTTGAGCAGTTTTGCCGCTTCATCCCAGTCCTGATGAGCACCACCAGGCGGTTCAGGAACAATTTCATCAATTACGCCGAGGGCCAGCAGGTCGGGGGCGGTCAGCTTCAAAACCTTTGCCGCCTCTTCGGCTCTGGAGCCGTCACGCCAGAGGATGGCAGCACAGCCTTCGGGTGAGATGACCGAATAAACCGCATTTTCCTGCATCAGAATCCGGTCACCAACCGCAATTGCCAGGGCGCCACCGGAGCCGCCTTCACCGGTGACCACGACGATGATAGGCACGGTGAGGAGCGCCATTTCCCGGAGGTTGCGGGCGATGGCTTCAGCCTGGCCCCGTTCTTCAGCACCGACCCCGGGATAGGCACCCGGGGTGTCCACCAGACAGAGGATGGGGACATCAAATCGGGCTGCCAGTTCCATAATCCGGAGCGCCTTGCGATAACCTTCCGGGTGGGGCATTCCGAAGTTGCGTGACAGCTTTTCTTTGGTGTCCCGGCCTTTCTGATGGCCGATAATGGCAAACGGGATGTCGTCAATTCTACCGAGTCCGGTTACGATTGCCGGGTCGTCGGCAAATGCCCGGTCGCCATGGAGTTCAACAAAATCGGTGGTAATCCGCTCAATGTAGTCAAGGGTGTAGGGACGCCGGGGATGGCGTGCCATCTGGACTCGCTGCCAGGGGGTAAGGTGGGCGTAAAGTTTGAGTTTAAGTTCGGCAATTTGCTGCTGGAGCCGTTCAATTTCGGCGGTAGCGCCAAGGGCGGTGACCTCTTCCAGCCGGTCCAGCAGTTCAACCAGCGGCTGTTCAAAATCCAGCCAGCCCTGGGTTTTTTCACCGGGCATAGATTAATAACCAAAACTGATACTGAAGCGATGGGCGGTGCCGAGGTCAAAGCCAAGCGGTGAGCAGGCGTAATCAACCCGGAATCGACTCCGGGCAAATCCGGCACCGAAGTTCAGGCGGTTGCCGGGATTTTGAGGGTCGTAGCCGGCGCGGATGGAAATCAGTTCGCCGAAAGTCCATTCTATGCCAGTGGCAATTCGGAACTCCCGGCTGTAAAAGAAATAGGAGCCGTCAATGGTGATGGTCAGGCGGTTGTCTCCCAGTGGCAGTCGGTATTCACCGCCGAGCCGGGCGCGGGTTGGCAGCCAGAACTCTTCATAATAATAGTAAAGCGTGCGGCTGAAATCGGTGATTGCGGCGCCAATGGTCAAACCGGGCAGCGGATGCAGCCGGGTACCGATATCCGCACCCAGCGCTGAAATCTGATAATCAAGAACTTTGGAATAAAAGTAACGGGTGGTCACACCGATTTCTGCCTGACTGCCGAACTGGCGGGAGAGGTTCAGATAGGCGGTGAGGTCAAGCGGAGTGAAGGTGGCAAGCGGTTCCGCGGTGGGGCGGTCGTCCCGGTATTCAAATTTGCCATAGGCAAACGATGCCAGTCCGAGCCCGAGCTGGAAGGTGTGAAGGTTCCGGCTGGCAAAGATTGACTGATAATGGGTGTCTAAAAACCATCTGGTGTAGTTTGCCTGCAAGGTAAATGGTCCAAGCCGGGCAGTAGCCGCTGGATTATATACCAGTGCCTGTGGTCCGAATGCCGAAGCCGTGCCGGCGCCTGCCATCGCCGCTTCCCGGGCACCAGCTGGAATGCGCAGCCAGGCATAGCCGACTTTGCGTTCACCTGCCGTACCGAGAGAAATCAGTAGCAGCAGAATGAGCGTTGTTTTCAGGTTGTTCATAAATTACAGTTATTCTTCAATAATTTCCACATTGGCACGGGGCAGGATGATGCGTTCACCGGTTTCCAGTTCCACTTCCAGCACCCGGACCTTGGCTTCGGTTTCAATGGTTTGCAGTTCTACCGGCAGAGCGGTAACTTTGCCGATTTTGCCAAAGTGGGGCTGGCGGATAATGCGCACCGCCATTCCGAGTGCGAGCCCGCCTTCAGCCTGACTTGGTTTTATCTCTCCGGCCGCACCGTCGCAGGGGACAATTACTTCCGGGCGGATGACCCCGGCACGAATCTGGGTGGCACCATTGACCGACGCCATTTTACCTTCCAGCGAGGTGAGCAGGTCAAATGTCCGTTTTGCCATCCGCATTGTGCCGAAGCCTTCAGTTACAATAACCGTCAGTCCTTTTTTCTCCGAACCGGTGATGGCGACGCCGATGTCATAGCCCAGAAATTTGCGCAGGGTGGCGTCTTCAATCCCGCCGCCGACAATTGCCCGGGCACCGACCCGGAGCGCCTGCTCAATCACCTCATAAGTAATCAGTGAACCGGCAATCAGAATCTGCCCCTGGCAGTCAGTTTTGATCTGGTCCGGGCGGATAATATCATCCGGAGCGGCGGCGATGCGTTTGAGTTTGCCCCGGGTTTCCCCTCCCACTCCGAAGATGCCCTGCACCAGACTGACATCATTGGCAACCACCACCCCTTCACGCGGGATGACCTCGTCCACGATACCATCAATGTAGGCATCAATCTGAACTGGCTGGGGCGGTTCGCGCAGAATTACCTGACCGGTTACCGGCGAGATACTCTCCACCGTGCCGGTGATGGGTGAGCGTACCTCACTTTTGAACAGGCCAAACAAGCCCTTGGAGCGGGCAATCACTTCATTTTTCTGCACCGGGTCACCGACCTTTTTAATCATCAGATGAGGAACATCCTCTGCCGGAATGCCCAGTAGTCCGGCAACATTCACGGTTTGGACATTGCCCGGAACCGCAGTTCGGGCAACGATATCATCGCCTTTTACCCGGGCACCCTTTTCCACCAGTGTTTCACCGGGTAAAGGCAGTCGCCGCACCTTGCGGATATGAGTGCGGCTGGTCACTTTCAAGCCCGGAGTGTATGCATGTGCCATTTTAAAAAGCATAAGGATAAATTTTTATCAGTCAACATTGGATTTTTGGTGCGTCAGTCCAGTTTGAGACTGAATAAGGCCTATTACCGCGTCAAAACCGGATAGCCATTTGGCCGAGCGTATTGGTGGGGAACTTGTTTTAAGTTTTTGATTGGCAGCGTGTTAAGAAAAATGGCACTATTTGAACTCTTGTCCGGGGCAGTCCCGGGGACGGTCACCGGGATGGTTGGGGCAAAGCTTGGTGATTCAGTGGTGAGCCGGGTTCGGGGGCTGGTTATCTCGAAAGATGAGGTGGTTGCTGACGTCAGGGCAGGGATTGGGGCTCTGGGCTCAGTTGCAGTCAGGGTGGCGTCAGTAGTTTTTCTGATGGTCGAGGGAGCGGTTTGGGAAATGGGTAGGATGGTCATGCTCATCCAGGCTCTGGTGTTGATTCCGGTTTGGATGCGGGTAGAAACTGATTTTATAAATTGATAGTCTAATTTATTAATGGATAATGCGGTTAATACTCAACCCCCGGCAGCTGGCAGGAAGGGGCCAGTTACGCAACTGGTGGAACGGGTCTATGAACTGGAAGTAATTGCCCAGACCCTGAAAAATGATTATCTCCGGGCACTAGCAGATTTTGACAACTTTCGCAAGCGGATGGAGCGTGAGATTGAGAGCCGGAAAAGGGAGGGGATTGAGGCGTTAATTTGCGACCTGTTACCGGTGCTGGACAATTTTGAGCGGGCGCTATGTGCCGGTGGCGACAATGCTAACGGAATCAAGAAAGGGGTGGAGTTGATTTACCGACAACTACTCAATGTGCTTGAAGGTTACGGTTTAAAGGGGTTCAGTTGTGTGGGTGAGGAGTTTGATCCGCGACGCGCCGAGGCGGTCGATTATGTTGAATGCCCGGCTACTGAGCAGGATAATCGGGTGGTTGAGGAGTTGTGCCGGGGTTATGAGGTTAATGGCCGGGTTATCAGGCCCGCCCGGGTAAAGGTCGGGAAAAGTGGGGTGCAGACCAAAGGCAGGCCCGACCCGGAAGAAATCGGAGACAAGAAATACGAGTCTAATAATTAGCAAGGAGTTAGCTATTCTGGTAGACGAAAGGAGGAGTTTGTGAGTAAGGTTATTGGTATTGATCTGGGAACGACATTTTCCTGTGTGGCGGTGATGGAACGCGGTCAGCCGGTGGTTATTCCCAATCCGGAAGGCGGGCGGACCACACCGTCAGTGGTGGCACTGGGTAAGGAGCGCCTGGTGGGTACTTTGGCGAAGCGGCAGGCGGTAATCAATCCGGCATCCACTATTTACTCAATTAAGCGGTTTATGGGCCGGCGCTACAGCGAGGTGACCGACGAGATTAAGCGGGTACCATATCGGGTGGTGGAGTCGGCGAATGGGGATGCGTGGGTTGAGGTGGATGGAAAGCGCTACTCGCCGCCGGAGATTTCGGCAATGATTCTTTCCTATCTCAAAAAGGCGGCTGAGGCGTATCTCGGAGAGGCGGTGACCAAGGCGGTCATTACCGTGCCTGCCTATTTTAATGACTCCCAGCGCCAGGCGACCAAGGATGCGGGTAAGATTGCCGGGCTGGATGTGCTCAGGATAATCAATGAGCCCACGGCAGCAGCACTGGCTTACGGCCTGGATAAGAAGAGTTCGGAAAAGATAGCGGTCTATGACTTAGGTGGCGGGACATTTGATATTTCTATTCTGGAGATTGGCGAAGGGGTTTTTGAGGTTCGTTCCACCAACGGTGATACCCATCTGGGCGGGGATGATTTTGACCAGCGGGTGATGGACTGGATTATTGAGGAGTTCCGCCGGGAGCATGGAATTGACCTGTCGCGGGACAAGACGGCACTGCAGCGGATTAAGGAGGCGGCAGAGAAGGCAAAGTGTGAACTTTCAACCTCAATGGAGACAACCATCAGCCTGCCATTTATCTATGCGGATGAAAAGAAGGGGCCGCTGCACATTGATATGAAGTTGACCCGTGCCCGACTGGAGGCGCTGGTTGAGGACCTGGTGCAGAAGACCCTGGGACCGGTGCGTCAGGCACTGGAGGATGCGAAGTTGACCCCACGGGATATTGACGAGGTGATTCTGGTTGGCGGTCAGACCCGGATGCCCCGGGTGCAGCAGGTGGTCCGGGAATTTTTCGGCAAGGAGCCGCATAAGGGAATCAATCCGGATGAGGTGGTGGCAATCGGTGCGGCGATTCAGGGTGCGGTGCTTGCTGGTGAGGTGAAGGATGTGGTGCTCTTGGATGTTACGCCGCTTTCACTCGGGATTGAGACCGCGGGTGGTGTGTTCACCAAGATTATTGAGCGCAACACCACCATTCCCACCCGGAAGAGCCAGATCTTCACGACCGTGGAGGATAATCAGACAACGGTGCGGGTGCATGTGCTCCAGGGTGAGCGGGAGATGGCAGCAGATAACCGGACACTCGGAGTTTTTGACCTGGTAGGCATTACCCCGGCGCCCAGGGGGATTCCGCAGATTGAGGTCACCTTTGACATTGATGCTGACGGCATTCTGCATGTTACTGCCAAGGACAAGTTGACCGGTAAGGAGCAGAGTATCAAGATTACCGCCTCCTCGGGTTTGACCAAGGAGGAAATTGACCGGATGATCAGTGAGGCGCAGGCACATGCGGCTGAAGACCGGCGGCGCCGGGAGCTTGTTGACAGCCGTAACCGGGCGGATACTATTATCTATCAGACCGAGCGGACCCTGAAGGAGCTCGGCGACAAGGTAACGGCTGATGAGCGGCGCAATCTTGAGGCGGCGATAAGCCGGCTGAAAGAGGTGATGAAGGGTGAAGACCGGTCAGCGATTGAATTGGCGATTGATGAGCTTCAGCGGACGATGAGCGCGGTCGGAGAGCGTATCTACCGGCAGCAGGCACAGGCGGGGGCTGGCGCTAGTGGTTCGGCACAGGGGGAAAAGCGGTCTGATGCCGATTATACGATAATTGACGGCGAGGAGAAAAAATAAGGGAAAAGGAGGCAGATTTAGATTTGAAGGTAATAAGGAGGTGGCAGGTTCACGCCGACTTTAAGTCGGCGTTTTGAAACTAATGCCCGAGACCAAAAGGGATTATTATGAGGTCCTCGGGGTTTCCCGAAACGCCACGCAGGACGAGATAAAAGCCGCATATCGCCGGCTGGCAAAGCAGTATCACCCGGACCGTAATCCGGAAAACCGGAAAGAGGCAGAGGAAAAGTTCAAGGAGTTGTCCGAGGCATACGAGGTGCTTGCCGACCCGGAGAAGCGGCGGCTGTATGATTCCTATGGACACGAAGGGGTTTCAGCTCAGTTCGGTCCTGGTGGTTTTGATTTTAGCCGGCATTTCACTCATACCGAAGACCTAGAGGATATATTCGGTGACCTGCTGCGCGGCTTTGGCAGCGGTGGTTCCATTTTTGACCTGCTTTTCAGCACAGAGGAGAGCCGGACTGGTCAGCGACGGGCAAGGGGCGGGGATATCGTTATCCGGCTGCGGTTGAGTCTGGAGGAGATTGCCAGTGGTGTGACCAGGGAGATTACCTTTTCCCGGTTTGAGAAGTGCAGTGAATGCGGCGGTGCTGGCGGTACCGGGAAAGCAATATGTGGTACCTGTCGGGGGCAGGGCAGGGTCAGGCGTCAGACCAGTTCCTTTTTCGGGCAGTTTGTGCAGGTGTCAACCTGCCCTGACTGTGGTGGTACCGGTGAGCGGGTGAAGAGTGTGTGTGTCAAGTGTTCAGGTGAAGGTAGAATCCGGCACACCCGAACATTGAAGGTAAAGATTCCGGCCGGAGTTACCGCCGGGATGCCGATTGTTCTGCGCAATGAGGGGCACTGGGGACCCGGTGGCAGTGGTGATGTGATAATTGAAATTGAGGAAAAGAAGCATCCGCTGTTTCTGCACAATGGTGATGACCTGATGGTAGAGGTTCCAGTATCAATTCCGATTGCGGTGCTCGGCGGGAAAATTCGGGTGCCGACACTGAGCGGATTTAAAGAGGTAGAACTGGCACCGGGCACAAAACCTGGGACGATTCTGCGCCTGCGGGGTCTGGGGATTAAAAGGATGCGCGGCGGCACCGGTGACCTGCTGGTCAGAATTGCGATTCATATTCCGGATCAACTTTCAGCGAAGGAGCGGAGCCTTTACAAACAATTGCACGAGGTGCAGTCCGAACCGGTGCCGGAGCCGAGGAAACCGGAAGTGTGATTTATGGAGTATTTCTACATTCCGGAACTTAGTGCAAACCACCAGGAGATTGAGATCAGCGGACCGGAGGTGGTACATATAGTTCGGGTGCTGCGGCATACCCCCGGGGATGAGATTTTCGCCACCAACGGCAGGGGAGATGAGTTCCGGTTGGTTATTACCCGGGTTGCCGGCAGCCGGTTATGGGTAAAGGTGCTGGAAACCGACAGCGGGCGGCGGGAGCCGGGGCATCGGGTAGGACTGGCAGCAGCGGTTCTGAAGGGTGACAAACTGAGTGTGGTGGTAGAGGCGGTTACCGAACTTGGGGTTAGTGAGTTTGTGCCGTTTGTGAGTTCAAGGGTGATTGGTAAATTGAGTTCAATGAAACTGAAAAGGATGCAGCAGGTTGCGGTCAGTGGTATGAAGACCGCATTGCGCACAGTGCTGCCGGTAATCAAGCCGGTTCAAAGCTGGGAGGAGCTGCTCGCCAGTTTTCAGGATTACGAGCGGGTGGTGATTGCCTATGAGGAGGAGCAGAGCCGGAGTCTGGAGCAGGTGCTGGAAAATGAAGCGAAATCGGTGCTTTTGGTAATTGGACCGGAGGGTGGTTTTACTCCCGAGGAGGCACAGGCACTTTGCGGTGCCGGGGGTAGACTTTTCAGCTTGGGTCCGCGCCGGCTGCGCGCCGAGACCGCGGCGATTGCCGCCACGGCACTGTGTCTATCCCGGCTGGGAGATTTGAATTAAATGACCAAGAAAGGAGGTGCAGAGCATAATGGTCGGTATTACCGTCAAGGAAGGCGAACCGTATGAAAGTTTTATCAGGCGGTTCCGGCGGGTGTGTGAGCAGGCGGGCATCCTGCGGGAGGTGAAGCGCCGCGAGTATTACGAAAAGCCGAGCGAACGGCGTAAGCGTAAGCTGGCGGAAGCACGCCGCCGGTTGTTCCGCAAACAGATGGGAGAACGTTAACCTTTTCCGGAGCGTGCACATTGGACCGGGAAACACTGAAGGCGCTTGATTTTTACCGTATCCGGGAACTGCTGGCTGAGCTGTGCACGACCGGGGTCGGGCACGAGAAGGCTCAACAGCTGGTGCCGGTGTTGAGTCGGGACGAGGCGGAAACCGAATTTGAGCGCCTCAGCGAACTGCTGGCGGTTGAACCGGAACCACCGGTCAGCGGTCTGGTTGATATCCGGCAGCTGTTGTTACAGGTTGAGGCAGGCGGAGTGCTTAGTCCGGAGGAATTGCTGCAGGTCAAGCGGGTGTGTGAAACGATTGGCGGCAACCGGCAGTATTTCCAGCAGTATCGCCGCCGTCTGCCGGCATTAGAGCCACTTGCCGATTTATTGACCGATGTCAGTGACCTGCAGCGGGCAATTGAACGGGCAGTTGATGATTCCGGCGCGGTCCGGGATACTGCCAGTGAACGGCTGCTGGAGTTGCGGACCGAGCTCCGGGAACGGCGGAACCTCTTGGTGGAACGGCTGGAGCAGCTGGTCGAGCAGGAACCGGACCGGTTTGAAGGGCCGGTAATGGTGCGCCGGGAAAGGTTTGTGCTGCCGGTGAAGATAGAATTCAAGAACCAGGTCCCGGGTGTGGTTCATTCGGTTTCTGCAAGTGGCCAGACGGTTTTTGTGGAGCCGCTGGAAACAATTGCCGAACAAAACCGCTTGCAGGAGTTGCGGGATGCTGAACAAGAGGAAATTGAGCGGATACGGCGCGAGCTTTCGGCACGGGTCCTTGATTATGCCCGGCAACTGCGGGCAGGGGTCGGAGCGATTGCCCAAATTGATCTGTTGCTGGCTAAACGCCGTTTTGCCCTCCGGTTCAACGGTAATCGTCCCCGGATTGCCGATGATGGCAGAGTTGAACTGTTCGGGGCTAAGCATCCACTGTTGCTGACGCACAAACCGGAGGTGGTGCCGCTTGATTTCCAGCCGCCGGACGGGGTTAAAATCGTCGTGGTTTCTGGACCTAATGCCGGGGGCAAGACGGTAGTGCTGAAAACGCTGGGTATCTGCGTTCTGCTGATGAAATGCGGAATGTTCATACCTGCGGCCGGCGGGTCACGGTTGCCCTGGTTTGATGATGTATTTGCCGATATTGGCGACGAGCAGTCGCTGGAGACGGATGTGTCATCATTTACCGCTCATGTCCGGCGGTTGAAGCAGATTCTCAGCTGTGCGGATGAGCGCAGTCTGGTGCTGATTGATGAAATCGGTTCGGCGACGGCACCGGAGGAGGGAGCGGCACTGGCGATTGCGGTGCTGGAAGCGCTGCGGAACCGTAATGTGTTTACCGTGGCAACCACCCATTTTAACACGCTGAAGGCGTTTGTGCAGAGTGAAGCCGGGATGGCAAATGCGGGAATGGAGTTCCGGGATGGCCCAACTTACCGGCTGATTATGGGGTTACCTGGTGAGTCAAGCGCCTTTGATATTGCGGAACGGTCCGGTCTGCCTCGGGAAATCATTCGCCGGGCAAAGGAACGGATGGGAACGGAATGGGTTGATTTCAGGTCAAAGCTGCAGGAACTGGAAAGGCAGCTTGAGGAGGCAAGAGTGGCCCAACAGGTGGCGGTGCGGTTACGCAGT
The DNA here is from genome assembly GCA_039793395.1 of bacterium. GTDB lineage: Bacteria > Hydrothermota > Tepidihabitantia > Tepidihabitantales > Tepidihabitantaceae > JAOABP01. The sequence goes on from JBAMLV010000018.1 coordinate 185,136, forward strand.
CAGGCGGAAATGATGGTCAAAGATTATGAGCGGAAACTGCGGGATTTTGAACACTGGCAGGTTCAGGAGCGCCGGCGTTTTCTCCTGGAGCAGGAACGGGAGCTGAAGGAGCGGCGCCGTCAGATTGAAAATCTGGTTCGGGAGCTAAGGGAACACCGGGCGGACCATGAGAGCATTGTCCGGGTTAAAAGTTTTATTGAACAGGAATTGAGCAGGGTTGAACAGCGGCTGAATGCCGAGCCGGCGGTTACCATCAGTGGTGCTGAATCGGTGCCGGTTTTCGCGGTCGGTGATTGGGTGGAGGCGGAACTGTTTCGACGCCAGGGCCGGGTGGTGGAAAGCAAGGGGGAAAGGGTGGTGGTGGAGTTTGGCAATATCAAACTGGAGGTTGACGCCCGGGGATTGAAACTGGCACGAGCGGCTCCGGACCGGCGGGGGGAAACACCGGTTGAGGAGTATCAGTTTGTGCCGAAACTGAATATCCGGGGGATGACCCGGGAGGAAGCCGAGCTGGCGCTGAATCGCTTTCTGAGCGAAGCGGTGGCGGCCGGTGCACAGGAACTTTCAATTCTCCATGGCAAGGGAACCGGAACCCTGCGCCAGATGCTCTGGAAGAAGTTGCGGCAGGATGGACGGGTGGCAGAACTCAGATTTGCTGAACCGGCTGAAGGCGGAATGGGGGTGACGATAGTTAAACTGCGGACCAGATCCGGTGCCTGAGATGAGTAGGGTATCAGATGCAGGTTGAGCGATGATTAAGCCGGAGATTGTGGAACGGGTTCGGCAGGAAACCGATATTGTGGCGTTAATCGGCAGTTATTTGCCCCTGAAGAAGGTGGGCAGATATTACCGCGGGCTCTGTCCGTTTCACACTGAACGCACGCCCTCATTCTATGTCAGTCCGGAGCGGCAAGCGTTTCACTGTTTTGGCTGTGGTGCTGGGGGGACGGCAATTACATTTGTGATGCGCTATGAAAGACTGGAATTCCCGGAGGCGGTCCGGCTGCTCGCCAGGCGTCTGGGGATAAAAGTTGAAGAGGAGGGGGCAGGCGGTAAATATCAACTGCTTTATGATGTGTGCGAAAAGGCTACCCGGTTTTACGAGCAGATGCTTTTGAAATCGGAAGTGGCAAGAAATTATCTCCACCAGCGCGGTTTGACCGGTAATACGATAAAACGGTTCCGGCTCGGGTTTGCGCCCGCAGGTAATTATCTACGGGGTCAGGCAGGCAGAATGGGGTTGAATGATGAAGTGCTGGTTAAGGCCGGGCTGGTGATATCCAGGGATGCCGGGCTGGTGGATTACTTTCGGGAGCGGATTATTTTCCCGATATTCTCACTTACCGGCAAAGTGATTGGTTTTGGCGGACGGGTGCTTGATGATAGTGAACCGAAGTATCTGAATTCACCAGATACGCCGATTTTTCACAAGGGCGAAAACCTTTACGGCATGTTTCAGGCAAAGGCTTACATCCGGGAGGAAATACCGCTGCTGGTTGAGGGTAATTTTGATCTGCTTACGCTTGCGGAGCAGGGGATAAATAACTGTATCGCAAGTCTGGGGACCGCCCTCACCAGTGGACAGGCGCTGCTCATCCGCCGGTTTAATCAGCAGGTAGTGGTGTGCTATGACGGGGATGATGCGGGCAGGAAGGCGTGCAGGCGTTCAATTGAAACCCTGCTCCGGGCAGGAGTTGACCCGCAGGTTGTTATGCTGCCGGCAGGCGAAGACCCGGACAGTTTCATTCGTAAACAGGGGAAGGCCGGTTTTGTGAAGCTGCTGGCGGGGAAAATTGACTTTGTTGATTTCATTCTCCGGGAGAGCAAAATGGAATCGGTGATGGAGCAGCGGGTGGCGGTGAAGGCACTGGTTGAGCTGGTTAAACTGATTCCGGATGATGTGACCCGGGAGTTATACCGTAACCGGATTGCGCAGATTTTCCACATCAATCCCGACCGGCTCGGAACCGGTGGCGTTGAAACCCCGGTAAAGGCGGGCGTCGGACCGCTTGATAGGGAGAGCCGACGGGCAGAACAGCTGCTGGCAGCCGCAGTGCAGAACCGGGAGCTTGCGCGGATTGTAAGGGAATATTCACTTTCGGAGTTGATTACTCAAGATGAACTGAAGCAGATAGCCGAGAAGGTGGAAGCCAGTTGCGATGATGACAATTATTCACCAAGCCGGCTGATGGAGTTGGTGGAAGATGAGGGGGCACGGGACAGGATTGCCGGCTGGCTTTTTCGTGAAGAGCAGGGTCCGAGTATTGACGAATTTCGCAGACAGGTATGTCGCTTCCGGGCACAATGGCTGCAACACCAGATTGAGCAGGCTTATCGCCAAGGTGATTATAAACGCGTGGAAATGCTAACCCGGGAGAAGAACTGGTTGCGGCAGAAAAATATCAGTGAGAAAGGAGTAAGGTGCAATGAAAAATAAGGACCGTCATGGTAAATTGACCAGAGTTAAAAAAGCAAGCGAGTTAAAAGATGAAATTAATGCCGCTAAGGGGTTAACAGTTGACGAGGACGGTCAACAGCCGGAATGGCTGGAGAATATTTTCCGGAAGGCAGCAAGCGATCGTCGGGTAACTTACGCGGAACTTGAGGAATTGCTACCCGATGACATTTTGACCGCACCGGACCGGCTGGAGGAAGTGATTGCCAACCTGGACCGCGAGGGTATTCAAATGGTTGAAAGCCATGAGGGGGATGAGGATTTACTGCTACCACGGCGCGGTCCAAAGCCGGTAATACAGCGGAGCGACGACCCGACCAAGGCGTATTTCCGGGAGCTGGCAAAACTGCCCCTGCTAACCCGGGAAGAGGAGGTAAAATACTCGCAGGAAATGGAGGAGGGCTACCGCGGGTTGATTCAGTATCTGTTTGACTCGGTGCCGATGATGCGGCGATTGATTGAAGAATGCAAGCCGATTGAAGAGGGCACAAGGACGCTGGACCAGGTTGCCCGGATTGAATTTGAATGTCTGTTTGATAAAAAAGCGCTGGCACGGGAACGGACCCGGTTCATCCGCGCACTGCGAGAAATTCAGAAGGCAGCGGACCGGCTTACCGAGCTGGCAGAAAGAAAACCGACGCCGCGGGTGAAGCAGGATGTTAGTGAAACTAAACGGCGGGCATTTAACAAGATTCAGGCTCTCTCCCTGCAGCATCATATCATCAATAACTTTTTGACCGAATTCAAGACGGTGGCAAATCAGGCAATTGAGTTGCAGGAGCAGGTTGATAAACTCAAATCCCGGGGAGAGGCTGCGGCTGCCGAAATCAGGGAGTTGAAGGAGAAGATTGCCGAAGCCCGGAAGTTTCTCGGCAAGAGCCCGGTGCAACTTAAGCGGATTTTAACCGAAATGGCTGCCTGTGAGGCGCGGATTCTTGCTGCCCGTGACCGAATGATTGAAGGCAATGTCCGGCTGGTGATATCAATCGCAAAGCGATATATCAACCGCGGACTGGAGTTCGCCGATTTACTGGAAGAGGGCAATGTCGGGTTGATTAAGGCGGTGGAAAAGTTTAACTATCGGAAGGGGTTCAAATTCTCAACTTATGCCACCTGGTGGATTAAACAGGCGATAACCAGGGCAATTGCCGACCAGTCACGGACCGTACGGGTACCGGCTCACATTATTGATGCGATTAACAAAGTGGCAAAAATTCAACGCCGGTTTCTGCAGACTTGGGGACGGGAGCCGACAACTGCGGAGCTGGCCCAGCGTTTATCCACACCCAAGGAGAAACTGGAACAGTTGAATAAAATTGCTCAATTCGGGATATCCATTGACAAACCGATTGATGATGAAGAATCAAGTTTTATCGGTGATTTTCTTTACGACGAGAAAACGGTATCACCTTCCCATGATGCAGCGGTTAAACTGCTGCGGGAAAAACTGGATGAGGGATTGAAAACGCTTACCCGCCGGGAGGAAAAGGTGCTGCGACTTCGTTTCGGGCTTGGAGATAACTGTCCCCGGACACTGGAGGAGGTCGGGCAGATATTCAATATTACGCGGGAACGGGTGCGGCAGATTGAAGCAAAGGCATTGCGAAAACTGAGGCACCCATTGCGGATAGCCGAACTGGAAGAGATTATGAAGCTGCTGCGATGAACCGGCTCGGGATTATCGCCGACACTCATGACCATCTGATTAATGTCCGGAAAGCAATTGATCTGTTTATCCAGAGGAAGGTGGTTGGGGTGATTCACTGCGGTGATGTGGTGGCTCAGTTTGTGTTAAAGGAATTCAGCCGCCTGCCGGTGCCGCTGACGCTGGTTTTCGGTAATTGCGATGGGGACCGGGAAGCACTCCAGCAAATGGCACTGACGTTCGGCTGCCGGTGCTATGAAGGTCCGGCAACCGTTGAATTATTCGGTCGGAGAATATCTGTCAGCCATCAGCCGCTGGCCTCAGTGCCGGCGTGTGACTTTTATCTACACGGTCATACCCACCGGCAGCGCTATGAGTCGGGACCGCCGGTGATTATCAATCCCGGTGAGGCGTGCGGCTGGCTGACCGGAACCGCCTCGGTGGCAATACTGGATATTGAAACCGGCGAGGTGGATTTCTGCGAGTGGCGAGCAGGACAAGCCGGTGAATATTGACCCGGGTCTTTATATCGTTTCCACCCCAATTGGTAATCTGGGAGATATTACTCAGCGGGCATTGATGGTGCTTTCCCACGCTGACATGATTGCGTGTGAGGATACCAGAAGGACCGGGCTGCTGCTGAAACATTTCGGAATCACTAACCGGCTGATTACTTATAATGAATACAATAAGCTGCGACGGACGCCGGAAATTATTGAATTACTGATGCAGCAGAAGGCTGTGGCACTGGTGAGCGATGCCGGCACACCGGGTATTTCGGACCCCGGGTTTTATCTGATCCGGACGGCGATTGAAAAAAACATCAGGGTGATTCCAGTTCCCGGAGCTTCAGCACTACTGGCGGCACTGGTTGTTTCTGGCCTACCCTCCGACCGATTTGCATTTGAAGGATTTCTGCCGAAGCGAGCCGGAAGACGGAATAAGCGACTCCGGGCGCTGGTAAATGAAACAAGGACAATGGTGTTTTGCGAATCAGCACGGCGTCTGATGCGTTTACTGGGTGAAATCAGAGAGATTCTGGGTGACCGGCCGGTGGTGGTCTGTCGGGAGCTGACGAAGAAATACGAAGAGATTATTCGCGGGCGGGTTTCGGATTTGCTGACTCAGCTGGAGGGACGAGAGTTGAAAGGTGAGGTGGTGGTAGTGGTTGGTGGTTATGAGGAACGAGACGAAGAATAAAGGGCGAAGATTTTTAAGGCCGTTTGTTAATCTGCTGCTGAAAGCCGGTGTTTCCCCATCAGCAGTTACTTGGAGTGCGGTGCCTTTGAGTCTGGTAGCGGGGACTCTGTTTGCGAGTGGGAATTTTATCTGGGCCGGGGTTGTCAGCGCACTGGTTGGGTTGGGTGATACGATTGACGGTGAACTTTCCCGGCTTAGCGGCCGGGTCTCGGTCAGGGGTGCGATTCTGGATTCCACAGTTGACCGGTTGAGCGAGGGGGTTACTCTGACCGGCGTAGGAATTTATTACCTGAAAGTAAATCACTGGCTTACGGTACTGGCAATGGTGGCGTTGTTTTTTTCACTCTTAGTGAGTTATGTGCGCGCCCGGGCAGAAGGGGTGGGGAGAGAATGTCAGGTTGGGTTTTTTGAACGGCCGGTCCGGGTGTTGATACTGGTGGTTAGCGCAATTGTGCTCGGTAGGAGCTTGTTACCATACGGTCTGGGGGTAATTGCTGTTGGGTCACTGGTTACCTTTGTCCACCGTTTTATATATGTTCTGAGGCAGCGGTCCGGATGAGTTCCAGGGTTCTTCTGGTTGGCGTTGCCAAGACACCGCGCCAGCGCTGGACAAAGGTAGAGGAACTGGCGGAGCTGGCAGAACTCACCCGAACAGCCGGCGGGGAAGTAATTGAACGGATAATTCAAATTCGACCCAAACCTGACCCGGCAACGATGATTGGAAGTGGTAAGGCGCGGGAAATCAAAGCAATCTGTCAGCAGTACGGAATTGGATTGGTGATATTTGAGGATTTGCTGACGCCAACGCAATTGCGTAATCTGGAGGATATAATCGGTGTGCGGGTGATTGACCGGGCAGCAGTGATTCTTGATATTTTTGCATTGCACGCCCGGACTGCTGAAGCAAAGGCACAGGTAGAGCTTGCCCAGCTTGAGTATTTCAAAACCAGATTGACCGGGCTCGGGGTTGAGATGTCCAGGTTGGGCGGTGGAATTGGAACCAGGGGACCGGGTGAGACCAAACTGGAGGTTGACCGCCGGCGGATTGAACAGCGGATAATCGTTCTGCGGCGCGAACTGGCGCGAATTGAACAGGAACGGCAGATTCAGCGGAAACGGCGAAGCAATTTGTTCCAGATTGCACTGGCGGGGTATACCAATGCTGGGAAATCCACCCTTTTTAACCGGCTGACCTCGGCTCAGGCAAATGTATCTGAGCGTCTGTTTGCGACTCTTGATGCCACCACCAGAGTATATCACATTGATGGCAGCATTCGGGCACTGATTACCGATACGGTTGGTTTTATTCGTAATCTTCCGGTCCAGCTGGTAGCATCATTCCGGACGACGCTGGCCGAGATTAGAGATGCGGACCTGATTCTTCATGTCGCCGATATCAGCGATCCGCAGGTTGAAATGCGGATTGATATTGTTAATGAAACTCTTATCACCATCGGGGCGGGCAACCATCCGCAGATACTGGTATTTAACAAAACAGATCGCGTGTTTGACGACTTGCTGTTGGACCGACTGGCAGCGAGGTATCCAGATGCGGTTTTTATTTCTGCACAGTCGGGAACCGGACTGGACCGTCTTCAAACGGCAATAAGGCGTTTTATGGAAAAGCAGATGGTGGTACGGACTTTTACCTTTCCTGTCGAACGGGGGGATTTGCGAACACTTGTTTACTCCGCCGGCAAGCTGATTAGCGAGCGTGTTGCTGACGGCAAATATCGCATCCGCATCCGCGGATTTTCAGCGGAGCTGGCACGAATCCGGAAAGAAATTAATCGCCTGCGGTAATCGCTGAACGGTTATTCAACTTTAATTGCACTTGCCGGGCAGTCTTCAGCCGCCTGCTGGACGCAGTCTTCAGCCGCTTCCGGGACAATTTCCACTTTAGCGCGGGCAAGGTCTCCGTCCAGTTCAAAGATGTCCGGACAGGTGTCAACACACAGACCACAGCCGGTACAGAGTTCGCGGTCAACTGATACCTTCATCAATTCCTCCTTGGTTATGTTTTATATTTATTAACGAAACGGTAACCAATGTCAAGAAATTATTTTTTATGTTTGTTTTGAAGAAGAAAGGCACGGACAAACCCCTCAATATGTCCGGCGAGTACCGCCTCAACATCGTGCGTTTCAAAGTCAGTGCGATGGTCTTTGACCAGCTGGTAGGGGAATAAAACATAGGAACGAATCTGATGCCCCCAGGCAATCTCAGTTTTGGCTTTTTCAAACTTTTCCAGTTCTGCCTGTTGTTTTTGATGGTAATAATCATAGAGGCGTGCTCGCAGGACTTTGAGCGCATTTTGTTTGTTCTGGAACTGGGAGCGCTCATTCTGACAGGTTACCACAATGCCGGTGGGAATGTGGGTGATGCGCACCGCTGAGCTGACCTTGTTTACATTCTGACCGCCGTGGCCTCCAGCGCGGAAGGTGTCAATTTTGAGGTCGTTGGGGTTGATTTCGACCTCGATTTCGTCAACAATCGGAAGCACCGACACGGCGGTGAAACTGGTATGGCGGCGCTGATTGGCATCAAAGGGCGAGATCCGGACCAGGCGATGGACCCCCATTTCCGATTTCAGCAGTCCGTAGGCATAAGGACCGATGACTTCAATCGTAGCCTCCTTGATGCCAGCTTCCTCATTGGGCTGGAGATTGAGCATTTCGTATTTCAGCCCCTGATTTTCAATATAGCGGAGATACATCCTGAGCAGAATTTCAGCCCAGTCGCAGGATTCAGTGCCGCCGGCACCGGGATGAATGGACAGGATGGCATTGCGGCTGTCTTCCGGTGCATTAAAAAGAGCCCTTTCTTCCAGTTGGTCAAGAGCCTGCTCAATTTTTCTGAATTGTCGGGTAAGTTCATCCAAAATCTCGGCGTCGGCATAAGCGGCAAAAAGTTCTTCCAGTTCCCGGAGTTCGTTTATCTCTTTTTCCAGTTGAGTGACCCGACCGATGAGGTCATCCAGCTGGGCAATCCGGCGCATAACTGCCTGGGCATTCTGAGGGGTGCTCCAGAAATCGGCAGCGCCCGATTTCTCCCGCAGGGTGGTCAGTTCCTGTCGGAGCCGGTCAATTTCAAAGAAACTCCGCAAGTTTGCGGAGGCGATCGTTCAGGTGGGACAGTTGTTCGGACACGGGCGGGTTTACTTTTTTCCGCTGGCGCCAGCATCCTGCTGATAGCGGCGGCGGAATTTTTCAACTCGACCTGCAGTATCAACAATCTTCTGTTTGCCGGTGAAGAACGGATGACAAGCAGAACAGATTTCTACATGCAGCTTGGGTTTAGTGGAACGGGTTTTGAAAGTATTGCCGCAGGCACAGGTAACAACACAGTCCATATACGGGGGGTGGATTTTTTCCTTCATTTTCTGCTCCTTTAGCTTTCGCTCATTGATTCCAGAAATTCTTTATTATGCCTGGTGAGTCGCATCTTGTCAAGCACAAACTCCATCATCTCCACCGGGTTCAGCTCTGCCAGCAGTTTTCGCAATACCCAGATGCGGTTAAGTTCGAATTCGGTCAAGAGCAGTTCCTCTTTGCGGGTGCCGGAGCGTTGGAGGTCAATTGCCGGGAAAATACGACGGTCTGCCAGTCGGCGGTCGAGAATAAGTTCCATGTTACCGGTGCCTTTGAATTCTTCAAAAATGACCTCGTCCATCCGGGAACCGGTTTCAATCAGGGCGGTGGCAATGATGGTCAGGCTGCCTCCTTCTTCGATGTTTCGTGCCGAACCGAAGAACTTCTTTGGTTTCTGCAGGGCGTTGGAGTCCAGACCACCGGAGAGGGTTCGACCGGAATGCGGAACTACGAGATTGTGTGCTCGGGCAAGACGGGTGATGGAGTCAAGGAGAATGACCACATCATGCTTATTCTCAACCAGGCGCTTTGCCTTTTCCAGTACCATATCGGCAACCTGAACATGGCGTTCAGGCACTTCGTCAAAAGTTGAGCTGATAACCTCGGCTTGAACTGATCGTTCCATATCGGTAACCTCTTCCGGGCGTTCGTCAATCAGCAGGATTATGAGTTTGATTTCCGGATGATTCTTCGTGATACTGTTGGCGATTTTCTGGAGGAGCACGGTTTTGCCGGCGCGGGGTGGTGATACAATCAAGCCCCGCTGCCCCTTGCCAATCGGGGTAAACAAGTCTACGACCCTCATTGACAGGTCGTTTTTTTCCGGTATTTCAAGGTGGATTCTCTCCTGGGGATAGAGAGGGGTCAGGGCATCAAATGGGACCCGTGGTCGTTCCTCAGATAGCGGGGTGCCGTTTATGGTTTCAATTTTCAACAGTGCAAAGTAGCGTTCACTGTTCTTGGGCGGGCGGGCGATGCCGGTTATGGTGTCACCGGTTCGCAGCCCGAACCGTTTAATCTGGGATGGCGATACATAGATATCGTCGGATGAGGGCAGGTAACTGTATTCCGGAGAACGAAGGAATCCAAAACCTTCTTCAAGAATTTCCAGCACACCGTCAACCTGAACTCCGCCCTCGCTACCTTCAGTGGTGCGCTGGCGGGCTTCGGCTTCAAGAATCGCCATTATAAGACCGGGTTTGCGTTTTTCCCGGTAGTCCGGGATGCCAAGCGATTCGGCGATTTCATACAATTCGGTTAACTTCTTGTTTTTTAGCTCTTCCTGTGTCATATTTACTCCTTTAAGGCCGGTTTTTTACTCCCCGATATCAGAGGCTCTAACCGGGATTTCAACTTAAAATGAATTTACTTACGGATGACATCTGATTTGTAATATTATACTATCCAGAAATTCGGTGTCAAGAAAGTTTTAATAATCCCTAAACTGGCAAGTATTTTTCAGGTAGTGACGGATTTCCCGGGCAGCAGTGTGGCTTGTTAGAGTTCACTGGATACCGGGTGCGCGGGGTTAAAATGTCCGGGTATTTATCAGGGGCTTACCTTAGTCACCTTTTCATCCATACTCTGACTCTTATCCCGACGGTCATCAATTTTTACCGTCGTTACCAGCCGCACACAGCCCATAGCTGCCAGGGTGTCGTGAATATTCCGTAGCGTTTTAAATATCTCATCCCAGTCACCCTGAATGCAGGTTCCCATCGGATTAACTGAATAGCTCAAGCCGCTTTTTTTGACGACCTCCAGTGCAGCACGAATGTAATGACTGACGCTTGCCGAACCGGTACCAACAGGAACAACACTGATTTCAACTATCGGCATAGATTTAAATAAATCTTTCAAATCTTTCCTGTCCTGCTTTACAGACCGGACATTTTCCCGGCGGTTGCGGACGGGCGCAGAGATACCCGCATACTTTGCAGCGCCAGACCGGTAACGCCAGTCCAGTGAGGGCCGGCTGTGCCTTTTTAATCTGTGATTCGTTGTAACCGGAGACGACGAATTCCGGCGGCCGGCGTTCCGGAATGGATCGGCGCGAAACTTTGCCTTTGAGCCATTCGTCCGAGACATAGAGTGCACAGTAGCAGGCACCATATTCTGCCAGGTCGGCGTCACGGTAATAACAGGGGCAGATGATATCAATATCCTTTTCCTTTGTGCCCAGAGCAAGCCGGCAGGGGCAGGCGCGGTAACCATATCTTTGCTCGTTGGTCAGCAATGCCGCCACCAGCCCGAGGGTAAAGTTCTTATCGGGATTCAAATTGTAGCCTCCGGCTTCGGCTTCGGTCTTCAGTTGTTCGTAAAGGGTGATTACTGCCGGTGGATATTCCTGAGCCATATTAAATCTCCAGGAGTTCTTTTATTCGTTCTTCGTCGTAGCCGATCACCACCCGGTCGTCAATCAGGATTGTGGGGAATGAGCCGCGCGGGTTGAATTGCCGAACCTGATTCATAATTTCATCCCGTTCCGGTCCGATTGTCAAGTCAACATCAATGAACTGGTATTCAATGCCGTGGCGGTTGAGCAGTTCTTTGGTCATCCGGCACCAGCCACAGGTGGACAGTGCGTAAAGGGTTACTGCGTGCCGGTTATTTTTGCCGGCTATTCTTTGGAAGGGCATTAAAACGCTCCTTTCTATTTTGGTTTTATCTTTTTTCCGCAATTGGGACAGACACTGGCATTTCGGGGCAACGGCTGATGGCACTCGGGGCAGCGGGTAATCTGAGCGCTGCAGGGTTGACAGATGGTCTGGTCGTCGCTGAGTGGTTGGTCGCAATAAGGGCAGTTGCAGCCAGAAGTTTTGTTCTGCTGCCGGCGCAGGTAGTCCTGGATTGCCGCGTGCAGGGCGTCGGCGCCGAGATTTGAGCAATGCATTTTGTTTGGTGGCAGGCCTCCCAGTTCCTGAGCCACCTGGTCATTAGTGATTTTCAGCGCTTCTTCAATGGTTTTGCCCTTAGCCATTTCGCTAACCATTGAAGATACCGCAATGGCAGCACCACAGCCGAATGTTTTGAATTTGACATCGGTGATTATTCCATTTTCAACTTTGATGTAAAAGGTCATCATGTCGCCGCACACCGGATTGCCGACTTCACCGACCCCATCAGGATTTTCAATCTCGCCAACATTCCGCGGGTTGCGAAAATGTTCCATTACTTTTTCCGAATACACATTCCCTCCTTAATTTTCTTCCCCGTGCCGGTGGTTTTGTCCGGCTGGGAACTGGTATGGGTTTTCACCTTTCAAAAAACGGGCGTAAAGCGGGGAAATACTGCGCAGCCGTTGAACAATCGGTGGCAGCCGGTCAAGTAAAAAGTTGATTTCGGCATCGGTGTTGTCCTTGCCCAGAGTGAGCAGCAGTGAAGACTGGGCGATTGCCTGGTCAATGCCGATCGCCAGCAACACATGGGATGCTTTCAGGGTTCGGGCGGAACAGGCAGAACCAGAAGCGGTGGCAATTCCTTCATCGTCCAGAGAAAGTAGCAGCGCTTCGCCTTCAACAAATTCAATGCACAGGCTGACAACCCCGGGCAGGCGCTCAGTCGGGTGGCCGGTGAAAATTACCCGTTCAATCCGCCGGGGCAGTTCATCATACAGCTGCCGGGTGAGCCGGTTCAGATGTTGATTCCAGACGGGCAGTTGCTGCTGACAGATTTCGGCCGCTTTGCCCATGCCGGCAATTGCCGCAACATTTTCGGTCCCGGCACGGCGTCCCCGTTCCTGAAAACCGCCTTCAATCAGGGGATTCAGCCGAATGCCGGGCCGGAGATAGAGGATCGCCGCCCCTTTGGGGCCGTACAGTGAAGTTGCCGGAAATGTGTAGGCATCAACCCCCAATTCCTGAATATCAACCGGGATTCTGCCGATAGCGGCGGTGCCGTCGGAGTGGAGGAGCACGCCATTTTCCCGGCAGATAACAGCAATTTCTTTCAGTGGTTGAATTGTGCCGATTTCATAATTGGCGTGCATAATGGAGACAATGATGGTGTCCGGTCGAACTGCCTTTATTAGTGTCTGCGGGTCGACCCGGCCGTAGCGGTCGACGCCAATAATTGTGAAATCAAATCCCAGCCGTTTCAGGGTTTTGGTCTGTTCCAGGATGGAGATGTGTTCAATTGCGGAGACAATGATATGGTTGCCTTTGCCCCGGTAGGCAAGTGCCAGACCTTTAAGCGCCAGATTGTTGCTTTCCGAAGCGGAGGCGGTGAAGATGATGGCATCAGCCGGGGCATTAATCAGGCCGGCAATCTGCTGGCGGGCAGTCTCAATCGCCTGACGTGCAGGGTGGCCGAACCGGTGAAGACTGCTGGGATTGCCGAAGTTCTCCCTCAGGTACGGCAGCATCGCCTGATATGCCTCCGGAAGCAGCGGGGTGGCGTTGGCGTGGTCAAAGTAAATCCGGCTCATACTTAATTTGACTCTCCAGAGTCCAAAATGGTTTTACATCCGTTCCATTACTTCAATGCCCAGGAGATTGAGGCCGGTCTTGATTACTGTGCCGGTCATTTCCACCAGTGCGAGCCGGCTGAGCTTCAGTTCCGGTTTCGGGGCGGCGATGACCGGGATGCGGTCGTAAAATACCGAGAACTCCCGTGCCAGGGCGTAGAGACAGCCGGCAATGCGGTGGGGTTCGTAGTTGAGTGCAGCAGCAAGGACTGCATCGGGAAAGCGGGCGATTTGGTAAAGCAGGTTTCTTTCTTCAGTGGTAACCAGCAGTGCGGGGTTTGCCGAGTTGAACTCGTTGATGCCCGCCTTGCGGATTATTGAGCGGGTGCGGGTATAGGCATACTGAAGATAGGGTCCGGAGTCACCAGCTAACGAAAGCATTCGGTCCCAGTCAAATATCACCTCTTTGATACGGTTCTGGGACAGGTCGGCATATTTGATGGCACCGATTCCAACTTTGCGGGCAATTTCGTCCTTTTCTCCGGACGGCAGGTCCCGGGACTGAAGTATTGCCTTTGCCCGCTCAATTGCTTCCCGGATTACCTCTTCCAGCAGGATGACCCGGCCGGTCCGGGTAGAGAGTCTGCCTCCGGGCAGGCGTATGAGTCCGAAGTTCACATGGACGCAGGGGACATCATAACCAAGCAATTTCATTGCCGCATTAAACTGTTTGAAATAGAATTGCTGCTCGTTGCCGACCACATAGAGTATTTTTTCCGGCTGCCACTGCTGGATGCGATATTCTGCCGTCGCGATTTCCCGGGTGGCATAAAGGCTGGTGCCGTCCGATTTTTGCAGGATGAGCGGGACGTTGATACCGAACCGGTCCAGTGGGATCAGCAGCACTGGTTCGTCGGCACCGACCGCTTCGTCTTCAGCCGTCTGGCCTGCCGGTGGTTTTTCCCGCCGGGCGATGCCCAGGCTTAATGCCCGGTCGATGACCGCCGGCACGCGGTCAGTATAGAAACTTTCACCGAGTGTGACATCAAATCTGACCCCGAGCAGTTCATACACCCGGGCAAACTCTCTTTTACTCAACTCAACAAACCGCTGCCAGCGGGTGCGGGCAACCGGGTCGCCATTTTCCAGGCGCCGGAACCACTCCCGGCCCTTTTTTTTAAGTTCCGGGTTCTGACTTGCCTGCTGATGAAAACGGACATAAAGTTCAAACAGGTGTGCAGTTGGATTTTGTTGCAGCTGCTGTTCGTCACCCCAGAGTTCAAAGGCACAGAGCAGATTGCCGAACTGGGTTCCCCAGTCACCGAGATGGTTGTCCCCAATTACCCGATAGCCGAGGAAAGTGTAAATGTTGTAAAGTGCCTGGCCGATGATGGTGGAACGGAGGTGAGCAATCGAAAATGGTTTGGCGATGTTGGGTGAAGAGTAGTCAATGACGATGGTTTTGCCCTGGCCGAGTGTGAAGCTGCCGTAATGCGTAATCTCCTGGTAATCAGTAAATACCTGACGGGCAAGTTCAGCGGGGTGAAATTTCAGATTCAGATAGCCACCGACCGCCTGAACAGCAGTAAAAGGGGTATCTCTGAGGGTGAGTTTTTCGGCAAGGTATCGGGCAAACTGGTCGGGAGCGGTTTTATTCAGTTTTGCCAGGCGAAAAACGACTACGGCGAGGTCGGCGTCAATTCCGGGTTCACCGGTTCTAATATCTGCCGGTGAAATTTCCATTCCCAGAGCGGCCATTTTTTCAATCAGCAGCTGGCGAGCGCGGGCGAGAAAATAGACTGCCGGTAACTGATTCATTGATGTTGAGCAAGGGTTGCCAGTGTCTGAACAAAAGCCTGGTAGGCATTTTCGTCAAAAAGGACAAACCGTATCAGCCGTGGAAATTCACTCTGCCGGCAGTGGTTGACAACGCCGGTGAGCATCAGCCGGGCACAGGCCGAGACCGGAAAGCCACCGACGCCGGTGCCCAGTGCCGGAAAGGCGATCGATTTTATCTGCCGACGCTCGGCTTCAATCAGGGCGCTGCGGGTTGCCCTGGTAATCAGTTCGGCACTGGTTGTCAGGTCCTGACCCATAACCGCCGCATGGATGCAGTATTTTGCTTTCAGTCTGCCGGCTGAGGTGGTAATGGCGGCACCCGGTTCAATTGGACCGAGTTGCTGTGCTTCCTGTTCAATCTCTGCGCCACCCTTGCGTCTGATTGCACCGGCAACGCCACTACCCATCCAGAGATGGTTGTTGGCGGCATTGACGATTGCCTCGGTGTCCTGGTCGGTTATATCCCCCAGAACCACCCCGATTTTAAAATTGCCAAATGTCATTTCTACCGGCTTACAGGCGCTCATACTGTTCAATGAGGGCATAAACTTCGTCCACGGTGCCGGCAGTGAGCAGTCCCTGGCGGACCTCCTCCCGGCGCAGGAGGCTGGAGAGTTTTGCCAGCGTCCAGATGTATTCCCGTTTCAGTGCTTCGGGGGCGCTGATGAGAAAAATAAGATGTGACAGTTTTCCATCCAGACTGGAGAAGTCCACCCCGGTTTCAGAGCGGCCGAAGGCAATTACCGCCTGTCGGACGGCATTGGTCCGGGCGTGAGGAATTGCGACGCCGAAACCGATACCGGTGCTTTCCAGGTTCTCACGGCGCATAATTGCGGCAATAAACTCGTCCCGGCTGGTGACCAGACCTTCGGCAACCAGCGGTTCGGTCAGTTCGGCAATTACTGCCGACTTTTCACGGTTGTTGAGTTTAAGAATTACTGCCTGCCGCAGCAGCAGTTCCGACACCTTTTTAGGCATCATGCCTCCTTATCCGATTGGTAGAATATTACCGGTTTTGGTGCCTGCCTGAGCAATTTTTCCGGTGGTGGTCCGAATGCGGCGCTCACAACCAGCAGGTCAATCTGATAACTCCGGCAGAGGTCACCGAGGCGTTCAAGCAGGTCACCGGTTTCAATCAGGAGTGAAATGCGGACATTTTGTTCAAACGCTTTATCCTCAATCTGATAAAGGACCTGCCAGGCTTTCTCTTCCGACGATGATTTTTTTACAGTTTTTTTATTTGGCGCTTCCGGTAGAAAGTAAGCTGCAAGCACCTGAGCCGAACAGGCGGCGGCAAGTTCAATTGTCCAGCGGGCGAGGGGCTGAAAATTCGCGGGGTCACTGATGGCAAGCAGGATGCGCTTAATCATTTGCCGACGCAGAAGCGTTCAAAAATCCGGTTGAGGATTTCATCAGATGTTACCGGTGAGTCAATTGCCGTCAGGTGCTCGAGCGCAGTTTTTACTTCCAGCAGGCGCATTTCGGGGTTGCCGGCCTGCCGGCTGGCAATCAGTGCCCGGCGGCACTGATTGAGACAGTCAATCTGGCGCCGGGTGATTGCCGGACAGGGGGTACCACTGCCGGTAAACTGGCGCCGAAGTCGGGCACGGAGCCGGTTCAAATTGCTGCCGGTCCGACAGGAAATAATTTGCGGTTGCTTAATACCGATTTCCTGAATCCGGAAGCGCAGTTTCAGGTCTGCTTTGTTAATGATATATATTTTAGGCTTATTTTTTATCTCTTCAAGCAGAAGCCGGTCAAGCGGATGCACTGGCCGGGAGCCGTCAAACACCACGAGGAGCAGGTCTGACCGCTGGATTGCCTGGCGGGTTTGTTCAGTGCCGATGCGGGTGAGCGGGCTGGTGGATTTCGGGTCGTAACCGCAGGTGTCAATCAGCCGCAGGGTAATACCAGCCAGGTTGAGCGTGGAGTCAATCCGGTCCCGGGTGGTTCCAGGAATCGGGCTGGTAATTGCCCTCGGCTCTTGAAGCAGGCGATTGAACAGGCTGGACTTGCCGACATTGGCGCGGCCAACAATCGCCACCTGTGCCGGTTCAAACAACCGGTAACTGAATTCTGCCTGACGGAGCTGACGGTCGAGGGCAGTAATGATTTTTTTGGTTTCCCGGTCAATTTGGCGGATATGGTTGGCGCTCGGGTCTGCGCCCGGTTCTTCGGCGAATCCGAGGCGGTATTCCAGTTCAGCGTAAAGAGCGGATAGTTGAGCAATCAGGCTCGCCACCAGTTGGGAGGTGGCACCCTGATAGGCATTAATTGCGGTCTGGTGGGCAAGCGGGGTCCGGGCATTCACCAGGTTGAGTACCGCTTCGGCTTGGGAAAGGCTCATTTTGCCATTGAGCACTGCCCGTCTGGTGAACTCGCCGGGTTCAGCCAGGCGGGCGCCGTTTTTCCGGCACAGGCGGATGAGGCGGTCAACAATCAGTGGACTGCCGTGACAGGAAATTTCCGCCATATCCTCGCCGGTGTAGGAGCGGGGATGGTGAAATACGGTGATCATCACCTGGTCCACCGGTCTGCCTTTTTCGTCATTGAGCCAGCACAGGCGGGTGGTACCGTGGGGTCGGGTTAGAAAATCATTTTTCGGAACCAACCGGTTCAGCAGACGGAAGGTGTCTGGACCGGACAGCCGGATGACGGCAATTGCCCCGAGACCGGGAGGTGTCGCCGGGGCGACAATCGTATCGTTGAGCATCAGGCCGGACCGGACTTGGGTTCCTGTGGGGCAATGATTACATTACGCCGTGAACCGGTACCAACCGCATACACCCGGACCTGCGGCATTGCATTCAGGGCATCGCGCACCACCGCCAGTTCCTTTTCACTTAAAAAGTCAAGTGCCATTTCCCGGCCAGTTTCAGTAACAATCTTTGCCACCGCCAGCGCCTTTTTGCGCAGGAAGTTGTCCCGGCGCTGAAGATAGCCGGCAACATCAACGGTGATCGGCAGGATCTCCGGGTATTTACGCCGGACAATCGTGCGGACCAGATGCTGAAGCGCCTTGAGCGTAGAGCCACGTCTGCCAATCAGGATCGCACTTGCCCGTTTGGTTTTAATGTTGGCAAGGTAGCCTGCACTTGTGCGGTTGACCTCCACTTTCGCCCGAATGCCGATATGGTTAATCAGTTTTTCAATCACCTGGGCAATGTATTCCGGTTCGGCGGCGGTTTCTGGTTCATTAGCCCGGTTCTCGGGCTGATTTTCCGGTTTTAATTCACCCCCGGTTTCGGGGTGGTTCTGAACTTCTGCCATAATGAACCTCCTTTGGTTGCCAGTAGACTCTCGCCGATTGAGAGTAGGTTATAGATAAACCAGTATAGCTGCAATCCACTGGAAAGGTTGAGAAAAATTGCAGTGATGAAGAGAGGAAACAGGATGGTCATCGCCCAGTTTTTTTTGTCGGCAGAGGTTAACAGGTTCTGGGCGATGAAGGACGCTCCCATCAGAATTGGGAGCAAGCCGAGCGCAAAACCCCCGACCAATGGTATTCCGGACGGTATGTGCCCAAACAGGGTGTCCGGCTGGGAAAGGTCTTTAAGCCAGAGGATAAAGCCAGCACCGCGGAGTTCAATGAAGTTACGCAGAACCGCATAGAGGGCAAAAAATACCGGCATCTGAACCAGCAGGGGCAGGCAGCCGGAAAGCGGGTTAACCTTGTAGAGCTGATACAGGCGCATCGTTTCCTGATTGAGTTGCTGGGGGTTATCCTTGTATTTCTTTTTGAGCTCTTCAATCTTCGGCTGGAGGAGCTGGAGCTGGCGCAGCTGTCGGGTCTGGGTTCGGGTCAAGGGATAAAATATCATCTTCATCAGGACCGAGAAAAGGATAATCGCCACACCCCAGTTACGGACCAGTTGATAAAACAGCCGGAGGAGGTAGAGGATGGCGAGGGCAATCGGTTTGAGCCAGCCGAGGCTCACCACATTTTCAAATCCCAGTCCAAACCGGCGCAGCCGGTTATACTCAATCGGTCCGAGATAGACCAGAAACCGTTCCGGCGCGGTCTCAACCGTATGGGTAATCTGCATTCCGATTCTGCCGTCCGGGAGCGGTTCAGCCCGGCAGGAGTCAATGGTGCCATTCTGATTGACCAGGGCGAAGAAGAAGTACTTGGATTTCAAGCCGGTCCAGTCAGCAGCACTGACAAATGGCTTCTTGCGGAGGCTGCCGGTAGAAAGCTGATGCACCCTGCCGTCGGAACGAGCGTAGAAGTGGAAGTTTGTGAGGTCCTCTTTTTGGTTTTTTTCGCTGGGTGCAATTCCGGCTCTCGCATCAAAGGTCAGTTTTGATGACGCGGGCACATCAAGGATAAGGTTCAGGGTGTAATCAGTGCCGATAACCCAGGACTGGGAGGCGATGCCGGTTTGGGTCTGGTAAAGCAGGGTAACCGAGGAATCGGTCGTCTCCACGCTAGAAAGGGGAAGGTTTCGGAACTGGCTGATGCCAAGGAGCGTCTGACCCTCCGGGATCAGCTGAACCGCATAATTTTTCAGCGAGCAGGATTTGACCGCACCGGCGTTACTGGTGATTACTATCTGTAAGAACTTATTTTCAAGGGTAAAGGTGGTTTCGGGGAAAGGTGTTTTTTCAGATGCGGGTATCAGAGCGGGTGGTTGTTCGGCAACCGGTTCTGCAGGGAGCGATTTTTTTGTTAACGGTTGAGTCTGGGGGAGGGTTCGGGCACGGGAGGGCAAAAGCATCTGCCAGCCAATCAGAATTACCATTATGAGCGCAAAGCCGATGAGCAGACGCAGGTTATCAGAACTCATTGCTTTTCCGTCCGTTCCGGTACCGGGTCATAACCGCCTGGATGCAGGGGATGGCATCGGCAGAGCCGTTTGAGTGCGAGCCAGAGACCGGTCAGGATGCCATAACGGCCAATTGCCTCCAATGCATATTCGGAGCAGGTCGGGTAAAAACGGCAGGAGTTGGGCAGGATTGTGCCCAGTGTTAACTGATACAACCGGACAAGAGCGATTGCCACCTTCCTGCCGGCAGAGGGCAATGACGAGTTTATTTTATTTAACATTTCGGCACCTGTTCAGTCAGTTTTCTGATTTCCTGCCTTAACTGTTCAAACCCCAGTAGTTCGGCCCCGGTTCGCACCTGAATGATATAATCGTAACCTTCAGGAAACCAGTTTTTGTTTCGGCGATAGATTTCCCGGAGTCGGCGCTTCAGCCGGTTGCGGACTACCGCCCCACCGATTTTGGAGTTCAGATGGAAGGCGATGCGCCGGGGCAGTGGCTGCGGGCTACGGGCAAGGTATCTTAGTGTAAAAAGTTGTGTATCCACCTTCTGTCCGACAGTGATGACCGCCCTGACCACCCGGCGGTGCCGGACAATTTCCACCCGTTTCAATGTTTCGCGCATCGGAGCTTCTGTGCCGGCAGGACACTGCCTTTTTCATACGGTCAGCCGGTGTCTGCCCTTGCGCCGGCGGTTGGCAAGCACACGCCGGCCACCAACAGTTTTCATCCGGGCGCGAAAACCATGAGTGCGTTTGCGTCTGATCTTAGATGGCTGATAAGTTCTTTTGGGCATAATATATCCTTTTGCTGATTATAAACATCCTCTTGCCGACAGTCAAGAATGGCAGTTTCAATATCGGGGGCGACTAAAATGTTCCAAAAACCCATACCCGGTAATAGATTTCTAACTTTCTCAGTGATTTTCAAATAAGTTGCTGTTTTACAAATTGTTACTGACGCAATCCGGTTTGATTATGCGTTTGTTTCTATCCCCGGGGGGTAACCCCGGGGGTAATAGGGGGTGGGTTATTGCCGATTGAATCCTATGGGTTAATCCGGGTTTTCTGGAGATAAATCAGGCGCAACTGGGCGAGGATGTCATCAAAAAGTTCAGTCTCTTCAGGGGTGCGGTTGCCGGCGGTTTTATCTTTAAGCATCTGAATAGTATCAATGGTGTAACGGGCAAGGGGGAAATCGGGTTCAGGAATTTCGGCTTCCGGATTGATTGGGTTCCCCAGATAGGCAAGGGCGGTAGCGGTCAGACTTAAAACCAGCGCGCTCAAACTCGGCTGGATATCATCGGCAAACTGATTCAGGTTTTGTCCTTCAGTCATAATTTAATAATGTTTTGATATGGACGATGTTGCCCTGCTGGCGATATATCCGGGGTACGCGCGGGCTGATTCGGCAGACTATTTCGTAGGGAATTGTGCCGGCAAGGAGTGCCAGTTCGTTGGCACAGATGGTCTTGCCGTCAGCAGCACCCAGCAGGGTAACCACATCGCCCAGTTTTGCTTCCGGAACATCAGTGACATCAAGCATTGTTAGGTCCATTGACACATTGCCGACGACCGGGACTTTGTTGCCATGGAGCAGGCAGTAACCGCGGTTGGTGAGCGAATGGGGATAGCCGTCACCGTAGCCGACCGAAATGACTGCAATTCGGGAAGGGCGGGTGGTGAAAAAGGTCCGCTCGTAACTGATTGAGGTGCCTACCGGGAAGTTGCGGAGGCTGACGATTCGGGAGCGGAGGGTCATTACCGGTTTAAGATGGAACTGGGCGCGGCGGTGGCCAAAATGGTAACTCAGGGGCATAATTCCATAGAGCATCAGTCCGGGTCTGACCATATCCAGCCGGGCTTCCGGTATATTGAGGCAGCCGGCAGAGTTGGCAGCGTGGCGCAGAAAGCCGGTGATTCCGCGCGCTTCAAGTTGCTGAATCAGGCGCTGGTAATCGTTGACCTGCTGATGGGTGAAGTTGATGTCGGTGTCAGCAGCTGGAAAGTGGGTGAAGACGCCGGCAAGTCGAATTCCAGGCAGTTCGGCAACCCTGGTAATGAAGTCCAGGGCATCGCTCAGGCTGATGCCGGTTCTGCCCATTCCGGTATCAACCTCAATATGAACCGGCAGGGTGGTGTTGCGGCGCCGGGCTTCTTGAGCGAGTAATCGGGCAAAGCTGAGTTCCGATACTGTCGGGATAAGCTGGTATTCAAAAAGTGGGGGAATGGCACGATCCGGAATCGGCGAGAGAATGAGCACCGGCGTCTCATTGACCCCGGCCTGGCGGCAGCTGACCCCTTCTTCAATACTGGCAACGCCGAAGGCATCAACCAGCCGGTGGGCAGCCCGGGCGATTTCTCTGAGTCCGTGGCCATAGGCATCGGCTTTGATTGCAAACAGCAGCTGGCGATTACCGATGGCAGTCCGGACCTGGGTGATGTTATGCATTAGGGCATCAAGGTCAATTTCTGCCCAGACACGACCGTACTCCACGGATAACATATTAAACGGTAATGGTCAGGGTGTCAAACCTGGATTGATAAGCATTGGGCTTGACGGGTTGATTAAGGTGCGGCGGTTGGTGAGTGCAGGGCACAGGGATTGCTTGACTGTAACCGGGCTGGGGGTAGAATGATAATTAAACTCAGCGAATGGAGTTAAAGATGGCAGATAAGAGACAGCTGGAGAATGTGCTTTTGGTTCTGTTGGGCCCCCCCGGAGCAGGTAAGGGAACCCAGGCTGAGTTGCTTGCCCGGGAGTGCGGGTTTGTGCATTATTCTACCGGTGAGGTTTTTCGGGAACAGATTGGAAAGCGGACTGAGCTGGGGAGGCAGGTTGAAAGTTTTGTTGTTGCGGGTGCGCTGGTGCCGGATGAGGTGGTTCTGGCGGTGGTTGCGGATTTTATCCGTGAGCATCAGGGGCAGGCGATTGTGTTTGACGGGTTTCCGCGGACCGTTGCCCAAGCCGAAGGGCTTGACCGGGTGCTTGCGGACCTGAAGTTGAAGCTGGATGGTGTGGTGCTGATTGAGTTGAGTGATGACGAGGTGGTCCGCCGGCTGACCAGCCGGAGACAGTGCCGGCGTTGCGGCAAGATTTACAATCTTATTTTCAGTCCACCCCGGCAGGCTGGTATATGTGATGAGTGCGGGGGTGAACTTTATCAGCGGAAGGATGATGAGGAGGCGATTGTCCGTGCCCGGTTGCAGGTATATAAGGAACAGACCAGTCCGCTGATTGATTATTATCAGCGGCAGGACAAGCTGGTTAGAATCGACGGAGCAATTGGCCGGGACCGGGTTTTCCAGGAACTGGTGCGGCTGGTCGTTCAGCGGCAATGAGTAATGGCGCTCTATCTCAAAAGCGACCAGGAGGTGGCGGGCATCAGGGCTGCCGGACGGGTTGTTGCCGGTGTGCTGAAGACCGTAGCCAGGTATGTGGTACCCGGAGTGAGCCTGAAGGAACTGGAGGCGGTATGTGTAGATTTTATCCGGCGTGCCGGCGGGGTGCCTACCTTTTTAGGTTACCGTGGTTTTCCTGCCGGGGTGTGCATCAGTGTTAATGATGAAGTGGTGCACGGAATTCCCGATGGTAGGGTGCTGAATGAGGGGGATATTGTGAAGGTTGATGTCGGGGTTACCAGAAACGGGTTTATTGCGGATGGAGCCAGGACTTTTCCGGTGGGCAGGGTTGATGAGCAAATACTGCGTCTGGTCCGGGAAACAGAATATGCCTTTTATGAAGGTCTGAAGTTCTGCCGGCCCGGGTTCCGGGTTGGTGATGTGAGTGCGGCAATTCAGGGATATGTGGAGCGTCAGGGGTATGCAGTGGTCCGGGAATTGCACGGGCACGGGGTCGGGATTGAGCTCCATGAGGAGCCGACAATACCCAATTTCGGCACTCCGGGTAAAGGTAGAAGGTTGGAAAAGGGAATGACACTGGCGATTGAACCGATGGTGAATATGGGCAGGAGCGCGGTCCGGACATTGAAGAATGGCTGGACAGTGGTAACCGTCGATGGGATGCCTTCAGCCCATTATGAAAATACGGTGCTGGTAACCGAGGGAGAACCGGAGATATTGACACGGCTGGATGATTGGGTATAACAGGTAACAGGCAGATATGGCGAAGAAGGATATGATTCAGGTGGAAGGGGTGGTGACGGAAGCACTGCCCAACGCCACCTTCCGGGTTCAGCTGGATTCCGGTCATATTGTGCTTGCCCACATTTCCGGGAAGATGCGGATGCACTGGATAAAAATCCTTCCTGGGGACCGGGTGACGGTGGAACTTTCACCTTACGATTTGAACCGGGGCAGGATTATCTATCGGTTTAAGTAGGCGGTTATTAAGAACACAGGTCAGAGCGGAAAGGAGTTTTGTAAAAATGAAGGTTCGTTCATCAGTGAAGAAGCGCTGTGCCCATTGCATGGTGGTTAAACGCAAGGGCGTGGTGCGGGTTGTCTGTAAGCGGGAGCCGAAGCATAATCAGCGTCAGGGCTGATAATGACCGGCCGCCGAGCAATGCCGGAAGCGGTTAGTGGTAAGGAGAAAGGTGGTGGGTGGCTAAGTTTATTTTTATCTCTGGCGGTGTCGTTTCATCCTTAGGTAAGGGGATTGCAACCGCCTCAATCGGGTTGCTGCTTAAAAGCCGGGGGCTGGAAGTGGTGCCGCTGAAGTTTGACCCTTATATTAATGTTGACCCCGGAACGATGAGCCCGTTTCAGCACGGGGAGGTGTTCGTTACTGAGGATGGAGCGGAAACTGACCTGGACCTGGGACATTATGAGCGGTTTATTGATAAGAACCTGTCCCGGGACAATAATCTGACCGCAGGGCAGATATATTTGGCAGTTATTGAGAAGGAAAGGCAGGGTGAATACCTCGGCAGGACCATTCAGGTGGTTCCACATATTACCGGTGAGATCAAGGAGCGGATTCGCAAGGTTGCCCGGGGACAGGATGTGGTGCTGACCGAAATCGGCGGGACGGTCGGTGATATTGAAGGCCTGCCGTTTCTTGAAGCGGCGCGGCAGTTTGCCCTGGAGGCAGGCAGGGAAAATGTGCTTTACATTCATCTGACACTGGTGCCATTCATTCAGAGTGCGGGTGAGTTCAAGACCAAACCGACCCAGCATTCGGTAAACAAGTTGCGGGAGATCGGAATTCAGCCGGATATTCTGTTATGCCGGGCAGAGCGGCCACTGCCGAGAGATGCCAAGGATAAGATTGCACTGTTTTGTAATGTTGTTCCGGAGGCGGTAATTGAGGCGGTTGATGTTAAAAATATTTATGAAATTCCCCTGGTTTTTCAGCGGCAGGGACTGGATGAACTGATCATGAAGCGGTTGGGTTTGAAAGGGAAAAAGGGCGCGGATTTAAGGTGGTGGCGGGAGTTTGTCGCTCGACAGCGTAATGCGTGCGCGCGGATTCGGGTCGGGTTGTGCGGTAAGTATGTCCAGTTGAAGGATGCGTATAAGTCGGTTATTGAGGCAATTATCCATGCTGGTGCGGCAGTGGGCGTGAAACCGGAGATTGAATTCATTGAGGCTGAAGAGCTGAATAATCAAAACGCTGCCCAGCGGTTAAAAGGGCTTGCCGGTATCGTGGTGCCGGGCGGTTTCGGAGTGCGGGGAATGGAAGGGAAGATGGCTGCGGTCACCTATTGCCGGGAAGAGAAGGTGCCGTTTTTGGGGCTTTGCGTGGGGCTGCAGGTGGCGGTGATTGAATTTGCCCGGAATGTGTGCGGCTTGAAGGGTGCAAATTCAACCGAGTTCGCTCCCAAGACCAAGTATCCGGTAATCCATCTGATGCCGGCACAACGGGGAAAGCGAATTAAGGGTGGAACGATGCGCCTTGGGGCCTATCCGTGCGAAATCAAAAGGCCGAGCCTGGCTTTCAACTGTTATCGGAAAAGATTGGTGCAGGAACGACACCGGCACCGTTATGAAGTAAATACGAGGTTTTTGGCACTGTTTGAACGCCATGGGCTGATTGCATCCGGGATGTCGCCGGATAAACGGCTGGTGGAGATGATTGAGTTGAAGGGGCACCCCTTTTTTATTGCCACCCAGTTTCATCCGGAGTTCAAATCCCGACCGCTTTCGCCCCATCCGCTGTTCACTTCGTTCCTGCGGGCGAGTTATGAGTTTGCTCAGCGCCGCATTGCTGCTGGTTCGGGCACTCCCCTTTGAACCGGCAATTGTTATAACCCGACTCTTCGTAATAACTTATCTTCTATTTCGCCCAGATTACCGTCGGGAAATTGAGGTTAACTATAAGCTTTTGTTCAACCGCCGGGACCGGTTTTTCTGGCTACGCAATGCCTGGACCGTCGGCAGAAACATCGCCCTGATGGCAAAAATTGGTACCAAGCTGGGGGCTAAATTAATTGACAGAGCAACGGTTTATCAAGAAAATATGAATGATGAATGCGTGCGGCGGGAAAATGATTCGGGTAGTCTTATGGTCTCCTTCCATTTTGGCTTATGGGAATTTTTACCCCAGTTCTATCGTAATTACGGTAATGATGTGGCGGTTGTCACTGGCGTTATGAAAGATAAAATGCTCAGCCGGACGCTGGTAAGGTTAAGAAGTGGATCCGGGGTCAGGATAATCAGTGATATAAAATCGCTGCGCAAACGGTTGGGTCAGTCCGGGATTACCGGTTTTATGCTGGATAACACCAGCCGGGGTAAAATGACAGATGTCGTTGTTAAGAGTTTGAGAATCAGGTTACCGGCAATGGCTTTTGTGCTGAGCCGGCGGACCGGCACCGGGGTGGTGCCAGTTTTCAGTTATCTCAAACACGGACGGTTGACAGTTCGGGTTTTCCCGGAACAGGACGCAGCAGGATGTGCCCGGCTTTTGCTGGAGATGGTGAGGGAGATGCCAACCGAGTGGATTTTCTGGGGAAAGTCGGGAGCGGTGATAAGTAATTTAAGTAATTAAGTAATGAGGAATAGAAAACTCCTAACCGTCGGGCTGCTGATTTTCTTGTTATTTATCGGTTGTCAAGAGGATAAGAAAATGAACAATGATTACACCCTGCCTAATCAGATTATCAGCGATTTTCAGTTGAACGAATCGGTTAGCGGCAGACGGCTTTACAGTTTGGTTGCCCGGAGGGCGGTGGTGTGGGAAAATGAAAGCCGGATTGATGTTGAGACGCTGGCGGTGATATTTTATGACGATTCGGACCGGCCGTACTCTCTGCTCACTGCTGATAACGGCACCGTCTGGATGAAAACTGAGGACCTGGTGAGCCGGGGTAATGTTCGGGTGGAAACTGGTGACAGCACGGTGTTGACAACCGATTCGCTTGCGTGGAGCAACTCCCGCCGGGTTATTCATACCGGTGCGAAAGTAACCATTGAATCACCACGGGGTGTACTGGCTGGAGCCGGACTGGTTGCCGACGCCCAGCTGAGTAAAATTGAGATAATGAGCGAAGTGCGGGGTAGTAGCAGTTATGAATTTCAACCGTAATCTGATTGTGGTGATTTTGGTCGG
The DNA here is from genome assembly GCA_039793395.1 of bacterium. GTDB lineage: Bacteria > Hydrothermota > Tepidihabitantia > Tepidihabitantales > Tepidihabitantaceae > JAOABP01. Next base: position 212,329 of record JBAMLV010000018.1, read on the forward strand.
AGCCGGGGTGCTTGCCGCCGCCGAGCTTTATGCCCGGAAGATGGAGATTATCCGCACCCCGGAGGGACCGGCAACCGTTTTGCGTGACAGTGTGGCAATTACTGACAGTGGAGCGGTGATTTACAGTCGTTATGCTATGCTGAACCGGTCTCAGGACCATGTGGTATTATGGAATGCGGTGATTATCAGCACGCCGGAAGTTTATGTTCAGGCAGATTCGGTGGAATATGATTTTCGGCAGCGCCGGTCCTGGCTCTATGCTCGTTCCGGTAACAAGGTTCTGGTTCGGCAGGAGTCGGTGGAAATCAGGGCACCGGTAATAGAGTATGCGTTTGCCGAAGGGCTGGTCAAGGCGCCAGCGACACTGGAGCTGAACAGTATCAGTAAATCTTTTATCATTACCGGGGAAAGGGGAAGTTACTTTGTGAATACCCGGTCCGGAACGGTGGATTCAGAACCGGTGTTAACAATCAGGGGGAACGACCGGGAATCGGTGATAATTACGGCTGGGAAAATGGAATATGATGATGCCACCGGTGAATTTCTTGCCGGCGGTGCGGTGCGGGTTGATGCCGGTGCCGGTGAACTGGTGTGTGACAGTGCGGTTTTTTATGTTCGTGCCGATTCCGGTGTTGCTTGGGGCAAACCGGAGATCGGTGATAGTTCAGGGACAGTCAGAGGCGAGCGGGTGGTATTTTTTATCCGGGAGCGTAATTTAAGGCAGGTGGTGGTGCGGGGGTGTGCAGAGGGGGAGTATCGGACCGGTGAGGGGGAAACGGTGCGAGTGAGCGGTTCGGTGCTGAGTATGTGGCTGGCAGAAGGCAAAATAGAGCTGATTGAGGTGGAGGGGCTGTTGTCCGGGCAGTTGATAAGACGGGTCCGGCATTCGGACGGTTTTAGGGTGCAATAATGAAACTTGCGGCGGTGCAACTGGTAAAGGCTTATGGTGGCAGGAGGGTGGTAAATGAGGTTTCGCTGGAACTGAACCGGCAGGAGGTCGTCGGGTTATTAGGTCCAAATGGGGCGGGTAAGACCACCACTTTTCATATTATTACCGGTTTTATTAAGCCGGACTCCGGTAGAATATTCCTTGACGGGATGGAAATTACCACGCTGCCGGTTTACCGGCGAGCCCGCTTGGGGCTTGGCTACCTTTCGCAGGAGCCATCAGTTTTTCGCAAGCTTTCAGTGGAGGATAATATCCGGGCAATTCTGGAACTGCTGCGGATGTCAAAAGCAGAGCAGGACCGGATAATTGAAGAACTGCTGGAGAAACTGAATATTAAACAGATTCGCCGCCAGCGTGCGGGGACACTTTCGGGCGGTGAGCGGCGCCGGGTGGAGCTGGCACGGGCGCTTGCTACCCGGCCGTCGTTTCTTCTGCTTGATGAGCCGTTTACTGGTGTGGACCCGATTGTCCGGGCAGAGATTCAGGATATCATCAAGAGGCTGAAAGCCGATGGGCTGGGGATTCTGATTACCGACCACAATGTCCGGGAGACACTGGAGATCACTGACCGGGCTTATGTTATCTATGATGCGCGGATTCTGCTATCCGGAACTTCAGAAGAGCTGGTTAAAGATGAGAGGGCACGCCAGGTTTATCTGGGAGCGAGGTTCAGAATATGAATTTTGAGCAACGGCCGGAACTGCGGCCAGAACTGCGGCTGACCCCGCAGCTGTTTCTTAATCTGAAGCTGCTGGTTTTGCCGGTGATAGAACTGCAGCAGCTGGTGGAGGCAGAGCTGGAGCAGAATCCGGCGCTGGAGCTGGCTGAGGAGGCGGAATTTACACGCGAAGAGCAGGTATCCGGTTCAGAAACCGGAGCCGGCGACCCGAGTGAGGAGTTTGACATCGCCGAACTGCTGCCTCAGGATGGCTGGGAACCGCCGGGTTCGGAAATAGAGAACGGGGAAGAGGAACCGGTTGCTGCCGAGGTGATTGCGGCAACTAAACTGACCTATCATGATACGCTTTTGCCGAAGTTGCTTGCCGAAGTTGACCCGGTGGATACGGCGGCAGCGGAGGAGGTTATTGACTGGCTGGATGAGAATGGTTTTTTATCGGTGACCCCGGAAGAGTTGTCTACAGTAACCGGTATCAGGCTGGAGGTGGTGGAGCGGGTGCTGGCGGTTCTGCGCCGGATTCCACCCGGGGGGCTTGGTTGTGCTGATGTTCGCCAGGCACTGATCGCCCAGTTGGAATTAAAAGGTTTTTTGGAAAGCTCCCTGGAGCGACGGATACTGACTGAATGCTGGGATCTGTTTATAGAGCAAGAAACAAAGCGAATTGCCGCCCGTTTGCTGGTTGAGCCGGAGGAGGTGGTTCAGGCATTGAACAATATTTCGGCGCTGGAACCAAAGCCGGGCCGGCAGTTTAATGCGCCGGCACCGGAATATGTTATGCCGGACTTTTCTTTTGAATGGCGTGAGGGCAGAATAGTGGCAGTGGAACAGGACAGCAATGTGCCGAGAATTCGGGTTGCCCGGCGGTTTATTGAGATAATTCAGGAGCCGAAGAAATATTCCCCGGAGACGGTAGCATTTGCCCGGCAAAAGGTGAATAATGCCCTGATGTTTTTGCGGGCAATTGAGTCCCGTCGCCGGCTGTTATGCCGACTTATGGAATGGATTATTAACCGGCAGGGCGAGTTTTTCGTGCGGGGTCCGGAGTATCTGAAACCGGCAAGAATCAAGGAGGCGGCAGCAGATTTAGGTGTTCATCAGGCAACCATTTCCAGAGCAATCAGCGGCAAGTATGTGGAAACGCCGTTTGGTATTTTCAAGTTACGGGACTTTTTCAGGTCCGGCACCGGAGGGGTGGCACGAAGCGGAATAAAGGAGAAGATTCAGGCGATGATTGAAAATGAAGACCGGCAAAAGCCCTTGAGTGATGAGGAAATTTGCACCAGGCTGGCGGCGGAGGGGATTAATGTTTCCCGGCGGACAGTGGCGAAGTATCGGGCCGAGATGGGAATCCCGGGGTCGGACGAGCGGCGGAAGTAATGATTGTGGGTTTACCATGGCAAGGCATTTTGTAATAGGAACTGCGGGCCATATTGACCACGGTAAGAGCGCAATTGTTAAAGCACTGACCGGAACCGACCCCGACCGGTTGAAGGAAGAGCAGGAACGGGGGATGACGACAGACCTGGGGTTTGCCTTTTTAGGCGATGAGATTACGATTATTGATGTGCCGGGACACGAACGGTTTGTCCGTCATATGCTTGCGGGTGCGAGCACAATTGACATGGTGATGCTGGTGGTGGCTGCCGATGACGGTGTGATGCCTCAGACGCGGGAGCATTTTGAAATCTGCCGGTTGTTAGGTATCAAAAGGGGTCTGATTGTGATAAACAAGGTGGACCTGGTGGATGCGGAGATGATTGGAATCGTTAAGGAGGATGTGAAGGATCTGGTGCGGGGCTCGTTTTTAGATGGTGCACCGGTGCTGGAGGTTTCTGCCCGAACTGGTAAAGGTATTGATGAGTTGAAGCAGGCAATCAGGGAATTGACCAGCACGGTGGAGAGGAGGCCGGACCGGGGGGTCTTCCGACTGCCCATTGACCGGTGTTTCACAATCAAGGGGTTTGGAATCGTGGTTGCCGGAACGGTTCTTTCGGGTAGTTGCCGGGTGGGAGAACGGCTTGAGATTCTGCCAGAAGGTATCAACGTGCGGGTTCGTGGTATTCAGCGCCATAATCGGGCGGTGGATAGCGCGGGAGCGGGAGAACGGGCGGCTTTGAATCTACAGGGAGTTCAGCTGGAACAGATTCACCGCGGACAGGTACTGGTGACCCCGGGTTATTATCAGCCGACAAGTTTTATTCAGGGAACGCTTTATCTGCTGAAGGATGCCCCGGCTGAGCTTAAAAATATGACCCGGGTACATCTCCACATCGGAACTGCAGAGGTGATGTGCCGGGTGTGCCTGCTTGATAAGAAGGAGCTTGTCCCGGGAGAGGAAGGGCTGGTGCAGCTGAGAACTGAAGAGCCGGTGGTATGCGAATGGAACGACCGGTTCGTGCTCAGGCACTTCGCGCCGCTGGTAACCATCGGGGGCGGAGTGGTGCTGGAGACAGGGGGCAGCAAGTTGCGGCGCTTTGACGACGTTACTATTAACCGGCTGCAGCAGCTGCGTTCGGGAGAGAAGGGGACGGTGCTGGAGCAGTTTTTACTAAAAAGCGGTTTTGACATTAAGACGCTAAATGGCATTGCCCGGGCGCTGGCAATAACCGACGAAGATGCTGTGCAAATGAGCGAGTGGCTGGTTCAAACCGGGAAGGCAGAGATTATTGAGGATGAGGGGAAGAAATACTTGATTCATAAAGAGGTTTACCGTGCAGCCGCAGCCAATGTCCTGGCGGTATTAAGCGATTTCCACCAGCAGAATCCGCTGCGGATGGGAATAAAACAGTCGGAATTACGGGCGAAGGCGGGTAATCTGCCCGCCGCGCTGTTTGCGCTGATCCTATCCCGACTGGCAGGGTCTGGTGCGATTGTGATTATGGGTGAAAAGGTGCGCGCGCCGGAACATACCGTTCGGTTGAAGCCTGAAGAGCAGGTTGTGTTTGACCGGGTGTTAGAGGTACTGAAAAAAGCCCGGTGGGCGCCGCCGGCGCTGGAGGTGCTGTTTTCCGGGGTGGACCGGAAACTATCAGAGCGGGTGAAAATTGCGCTGGTTGAATCGGGCGCAGTGATTGACATCGGCGAAGGAATTTATATGCATGCCCAGGCGGTCGCAGAAGCAAAGAATTTGCTGTTGCAGATGTTGGCAGAGAGGAAAGAGCTGGCAGCGACCGATTTCCGGCAGGCACTGGGGACGACGCGTAAGTTTGCCATTCCGCTGCTAAATTACTTTGATTCCATTGGTCTCACGCAGCGCCGGGGTGATGTCCGGGTGCTGAAGAGCAGCGGGTGTTCAACTGAAGGTTGTTGAAAGGAGCATTGATGGCAAAGCGGGGAATACTGGCGACGGTCAGTTGTGCGGGTTGAGCATCAAAGTTGAGCAAGGCGCAGTTGGCGCTGGCGTTGTCCGGGTTAGACCAGCCTGCTGACCCGCGGTTACTGGTCGGTATTAATACTGCTGATGATGCCGGCGTTTTCCTGATTGAACCGGGAATGGCGCTGGTACAGACGGTGGATATTTTGACGCCGATGGTTGAAGACCCCTATGATTTCGGTCGAATTGCTGCGGCCAATTCTATCTCAGATGTGTATGCCATGGGCGGTGAGCCGGTTACGGTTCTGAATATCGTCGGTTTCCCGGCAGCGATGGACAAAGGGGTCCTGCGGGAAATTCTACGGGGCGGACAGGATACGGTGCGGGAAGCCGGGGCGGTGGTGGTCGGCGGTCATACTTTTAATGAGAAGGAAATCAAATACGGGCTGGCAGTTACCGGTAGAATTGACCCGCGGCGGATAATCACCAACGCCGGGGCAAAGCCAAATGACCGTTTGATATTAACAAAACCGCTGGGAACCGGCGTTTTTGCACAATTGATGATGAGTGACGAGCCAGTTGCCCCGGATTTCTATCGGATGGTCGTAGGGTCAATGATGGGTTTGAACCGTGTTGCCCGGGACTTGATGCTTAAATACAATGCCAATGCGGCAACTGACATCACCGGCTACGGGTTCCTCGGACATATTCAGGAATTGGCGGAGGCATCCGGGGTCAGGGTCCGGATCTTTGCTGACCGGGTGCCTATGTTACCAGGGGTTCTGGAACTGGCAAAACGGTTTATTGACCCCGGGGTGTTCATGAATGAAAGCTCCTTTAACAGCCGGGTTGAATGGCGGGTAGAGGTAGCGCCGGAGTTGAAAAGTGTCCTCTGGGAATCGGAGAGCTCGGGCGGGCTGGTAATAGCCCTGCCTTCAGGTATGGTGGCGGCATTTCAGCAGCAGGCAGAAAAGCAGGGGATAACCGCTGCTGTGGTCGGTGAGGTTATTTCTGGAACCGCCGGGACGATTGAGGTGGTTTAGCAATGTTCTGGCAGGAGCTGGGTCGCAGTATAAAAGAGCAGTTTTTTACTACTGATAAACTGCTAATTTATGTCCGGGTGCTGATAAATATCATCATTATCACTGCCGGAGCATGGGTGACGAACCAGGTCCTAAAATGGTTGCTTAATCTTGTCAAGCGCCGGAAGGAAGAACGGTATGCGCAAACGATAGTTCCGCTGATTCAGAGTCTGCTACGGTATCTTGTGCTCGCGCTGGCGATTATTCTGATTTTAAGGGTGGTAGGGTTGGATTATCGGACTATTATTGCCGGTGCCGGGGTTGCCGGACTGGCAATTGGATTCGGTGCCCAGACGCTGATTAAGGATTTCATTTCCGGGTTTTTTATTATTTTTGAGGGGTTGCTGGCGGTCGGTGATTACATCTATAGCGGTCAGATTGAGGGAGCGGTGGAAAAAATCGGTTTGCGGGTAACCCAACTGCGTGCCTATGATGGAACGCTGTGGGTGATTCCAAATGGCGAGTTGACTCGGTTCGGAAACAGGAGCCGGGATTTTATGCGGGTGTTGGTGAATTTTGACCTTGCCTACGAGCAGGAGGTGGAAAAAGGACTGGCAGTGGCGATGGCAGCAGCTGAAAAATGGTATCAGGAGAACCAGGCACGGTGTCTGGAAAAGCCGGAAGTTCAGGGGTTGCTTAAGTTTGGGGAATCGGGGCTGGGAGTGCGGGTGGTTTGCCGGGTGAAGCCCGGGGAACAGTGGGTAGCTGAGCGTGAGTTGCGGCTTTTTTTGAAACGGGCATTTGATGAAGCGGGGGTGGAGATTCCGTTTCCGCGCCGGGTGGTTTACAATCGCCAGGAGTCCTGATTAAAACTTAAGCCGGCTCAGGGGGTTCCGGCGGCACCGGATTGGTAATCACCAGCAGCGCAGCGATGATGGTGCCGTCCCGGCGGCGCAAAGCTTCAAAACAGACTGCCGAACTGCTGAATCCAGGAACGACTTCACATTCCTGATGGCCAGTAGCACCGGAAAGTAATTGCTGGAGATATGGTAGAAAGGCTTTGAGATTCGGGATTTCGTTTGCTGACCGGCCCTGGGCATCTGTGGATCGGATGCCAAGCAGCGGTTCAACCGCGGAATTGGCATAGACAATTTTCATGGTCCGGTCAATCACCAGGACTCCTTCATTGATACTTGCTGCCAGCAGCCGGAACCGCCGCTCCAGTTCAAAAATCTGGTCCGATTTCCGTTCGTCAATCTCCCGTAGTCGGGCAAGCACCCGGTTCAGGTGCCGGGAAAGGTCGCCGAGCTCATCATGAGTGCTGATGGTAACCCGGACATTGAAGTCTCCCTGTTCCACCCGGTTGAGAGAATTGGCAATTCGCTTGAGGGGCAGGACGATGGAATGGGGCAGCTGATAAATGAGAAAGACAAGCAGTCCGGTTAATATCAGCAGGGCGGTAATGATATTACGCTGGCTCCAGACATAAAGCCGAGTGACTCTGCTTTTATGTTCAGCCATACGCTGATTTGCCCGGGCAGTGATTTTCTCGGCAAACAGGATAATCGTGCTGGCGGTTGCGGTCAGGCGCTGATTAAAGGCGGTGCGAACACTGCCCAGCAGCTGGTGGAGTTCAATATCCTGTTCCAGCCGGCTGATGCGGTTGAGCAGGGAATCAGCGGTTTGCTGGTCCGCAGCAGTTCGGACCGCACCTAACAGCTGCTGTCGCTCGGCAAGCAGCTGTTCAAGCTGAAAATCCCCTTGACCGAGTTGGCGGAACGGGCGGAGTCTCTTTAGTGAATCAATGAGCTGCCGATATTCGCTCAAACTGGCGTGCAGAGAATCAAACAGGCTTTTCAATTCCGGTTCCAGACGCCGTCCCCGTTCACTCAATAATGTAATGTGGTCAATGGTAACCCGGGCGGTCGTGAGATAGAGGGTATCACCGGATAACAGGAAGTTGCGTTCCGCATCACGGATTTCAAAAAAATGATGGAAAATTGTATTACCCACCCGCAGTAATTCGGCATCAGTATCAACCAGCAGAGTGACAAGTTGCTTCATCTGTCCGACATAATAGAGCGCCAGCAGCACGACCGGCAGGACAAGCAGGATGGTGATAAACATTGCCAGACCAATCCGGCTGCGGATAGAACGGAGTGGCTTTGCCATATTTCAGATACTGCGGGTCATCCGTTCAATGTCTTCATCCTTACCCACCACAACCAGAATGTCATCCTGTTCAATGATATCTTCTGGTCCGGGCAGATCGTTGATCTGTTCCTGAAAACCGGTTTCGCCTTCAGGGGTGATTACCGGCACCCTTTTTTTGATGGCGATGACATTTATTCCGTATCGACGTCGGATGTCCAACTGTCCCAGTTTCTTACCCACGAGGGGCTGGGGTGCACGGATTTCAGCAAGACTGTGATTGGAGGTAAGTGGAATTTGCTCAAGCAGGTCCGGGGTTAAAAGTGACTTGGCAAGCTGGTCTGCCATCTGCTCCTCAATCAGAATTGTCCGGTCAGCGCCGACATCCTTCAGAATCCGGGCATAAAGCGATGATGCGGCACGGGTAATCACCTGACCAGCACCAAGCCGTTTGAGAAGGGAAGTAACAATAATCGCCGACTCCATCCGTTCACCCATGGCGACAATTACAGCATCAACATCCAGTACTCCGGATTGCTTCAGGGCATCTTCGTCCGTGGCATCAAGGCAGACTGCCTGAGTTACATCATCTTTTATGTCCTCAATGCGTTTCGGGTCAGAATCAATGGCAATCACTTCGGCACCTTTTTCCATTAATGCCCGCGCAACCCGGGCACCGAAAGTGCCAAGACCAATGACCGCAAACTGTTTCATCGGTTCCTCCTTTATCCGACGATAATCCGGGCTTGAGGGTAAATAATAGCCGAACGTTCCCGCGGGGCGGTCATTGCCAGCGTCAGGGTCAGCGGTCCGATTCTGCCAACAAACATCAGCCCGATTATCACTAATTTCCCGATGATATTCAAGTTCGGAGTGATGCCGGTGGATAAACCGACAGTCCCGAAGGCGGAAGCGACTTCAAACAACAGGGCTTCAAACCGCTGGCTCTGGCTATATAGCAGGATGGCGAAACAGATAGCAAGCATTCCGAGGGCGAGAGCGATAATTGCGGTCGCCCGATAGACCACATCTTTCGGGATGGAACGGCGGGCGTAGACGATTTCTTCCTCACCCCGGACCCGCGCCCGAATTGCCAGCAAGAGGACCGCGAGCGTCGAGGTTTTGACACCGCCTCCAGTACCACCGGGAGAGGCGCCGATAAACATAAGAATTACCCAGAGAAAGATGGTGACCGGGTGGAGGTTAGTGGTGCTGACGGTATTAAATCCGGCGGTGCGGGCGGTTACTGATTGAAATAGACTGGCAAGCAGTTTGGTTCCAAGCGGTAGGGAACTCAGGGTATTGTCGTATTCCAGAAAGAAAAAAAGCACCGTTCCGGCGGCGATGAGCAGGGTGGTGGTAATAAGAACCAGGCGGGAGTGGATGGTCAAATTTGACAGTCGTGGCGCCGGGGAATGTTCCCGCCGGCGGATGAGCCAGGTAAGTCGGAAGAGCGTCTGCCGGTTGAAGAGTTCATTAACCACCGGAAATCCGAGCCCGCCGACGACAATTAAGCTGATGATGCACAGATTGGTGACCAAGTCCGACTGAAAGCGGATGAGGGAATCGCTGAAAAGTGAAAATCCGGCGTTACAAAATGCGGAGATCGAGTGAAAGACCGCAAAATAAAGAGCCTGTCTCGGGCCCGGAAGGACAAACAACCAGCGCAGGAAAAGAATGACTGTACCGATACATTCAGCGAGAATGGTAAAAAGGAAGACATAGCGGACCATGCGGGCAATATCAATTTCCCGGGTTTCCTCAATGATTTGCTGGATAGTGCGCCGCTCGTTCAAAGCGAGGCGCTGGCCAAGCAGGACCACCAGACTGGCATAGAAGGTCATTATTCCCAGTCCGCCGAGTTGAATCAGCATCAGAATTACAATCTGACCGAACGGTGCGAAGTAGGTCGGCGTATCCTTAACAATTAATCCGGTAACGCAAGTTGCCGAGGTTGCCGTAAACAGGGCCGTGAGCAGGTTAGCACCCCGGCCGTCATTAGTTGCGGCAGGAAATGTAAGCAGCAGGGTGCCGAGAGCAATCAACACGGCAAAACTGAGGGCAAGCATCCGCATCGGACGCTGGCGGATATTGCCGAAGAAGCCACTGGGGGAAAAACGGGGAAGGTTTACTGCCTGATAAATAAAAACCAGCAGCAAGACAAAGCGCTGGAGGATTAAAGTGGGGATGAGCAGAGCGGCAATCAGCAGCTCAAATATTCGGCGGAGCCGGGAAAGGTTGAATTGCGGGGTTACGATTTGCTTGCTGATAATTTCGGCAAATGTGGTAATACCGGCAAGGTTGAGTAGTGCTCTGACTGCCAGTTGAACAAGGTGTGGTAACTGAAGGCGGTAGCCTTCGGTGAGCATCACAAAAATCAGGCAGAAGAATGCCAGGGTGGTGTTTATCCGGAACAATGGTTTAAGCCACCCGGGCGGCATCCGGGTGGTTTTGATGATCCGAAAACGCTTTAATAGCATCGTGTCCTTTAATTCAATTCCCGAGTTAAAATAAAAATAATCATTTGCCCATTGGAATTTATGAAGTTATATAATAGCATAAAATTTTTTATTTTCAAGTTTAAATTATGAGTACCAGACCGGCAGCAGCCCCGAAGCCGAGGATGCCGCCGAAGATAAACGGTGCCCGCGCACCGAAAAGGTTCCACAATAAACCGGCGAGCAGCGAAGCGGGCAGCAGGCCGAAACCGGTGATGGCGGCGTGCAGGCCAATGAGTGTTGCCCGCTGGTCCGGGGCGGCGATTTCGGCAACCAGCGCCTTCTCCTGGCCCTCGGTCAGGGCACTGAACAGACCGTAAACCGGAAAGAGGAGATAAGGGAGAAAAGAGCTCGCCGCGGTTCTGTTCAGCAGTGCAAATCCGAAGTAGACCAAGCTGTAGATGCAATAGCCGGTGGCAAGCAGATTTTTTTTGCCGAACCGGTCGGCAAGTTTGCCTGCTGGATAGGCTAATAGGGCATAGGTCAGGTTGTAAAGCAAATAGAGCACCAGGATGTTAAAGGTGGACCAGCCGAGTTTATTCATTCGGAAAAGCAGAAACTGGTTGGAGGAGTTGGCGAGGGAAAAAATGCCAACGATGAGCAGAAAGCGACGGAGGTTCGGGCTGAGGTTTTTAAAGCGCAGCCGAGGTGCAGCATTCGGAGGAAGGTTGCGGGTTTCCCGGATAAAGAAAAGGGCGATAACACCCAGCAATGCCGGGATTAGTGAGATAAGGAATATCCGGTGGTAATCGCCAGGAGTTAAGGTGGTACCCAGTCGGGCAACGATTAAAATGGCAAGCCCAATGCCGAGGAATGCGCCCAGAGTATCAAGCGCCCGGTGCAGTCCGAACGCCCGGCCGCGAGTGCCAGCGGTTGAGGCATCAGCGATTAACGCATCCCGGGGGGCGACCCGGATTCCCTTGCCGATGCGGTCAATCATTCTGCTGGCAAATACCAGCTGCCAGCCGCGAGAAAAATAGAGAAACATTTTACCGATGGTTGAACCGGTATAGCCGAGTATCGCCAGTGGTTTGCGCTTACCCAGACGGTCGGAGATGGTGCCGGAAAAAAGTTTCAAGAGGGATGCCGAACTTTCGGCAAATCCTTCAATCAGACCGAGGATTGCCGGGGATGTGTCGAGCGATGCCAGGTAAGCAGGGATCAGTGGATAGACCATCTCGGTGGAGATGTCGGTTAGGAGGCTGGTGACACCGGCAATGATGATATTCAGCATCAGTTTCAAATTATAGCAAACAGTATCGGGGATGGCAAACGGTTCGGTTAACTGATTGACTTAGCGCTGAAATGGGATAATATAATGGTTTAATAAAATGAATATTGGCGATTTTACCCTCTGGCCGCTTTTTGACGGGTATTTCGGTCTTGATGGCGGGGCGATGTTCGGGGTCGTGCCCAAACCTTTATGGGAGAAGACCAATCCGCCGGATGAGCGCAATCGGATTAAACTGGCACTGCGGCCGCTTTTGGTGATTACCCCAACAGAGCGGATATTGATTGATACCGGCATCGGTGATAAATACGAGCAAAAGTTTGCAGACCGGTACCGGATAGAAAGGCCGGATAATTTGCTTAACTCTTTGAAAAACAAATCCTTAAACGAGCAAGACATCGGTATTGTGATATTGACTCACCTCCATTTTGATCATTGCGGCGGTTCAACCAAGTATGAAGCCGGGAGGGTGGTGCCCACCTTTCCCAATGCCCGGTATATTGTTCAGGAGGCGGAATGGAATGAGGCGGTTAATCCGAACCGGCGCTCCCGGGCTTCGTATTTACCGGAGAATTTTCTGCCGTTAAAGGAAGCCGGTCAACTGGAACTGGTAAATGGCTCGCTGGAAATCCTGCCCGGAATTGAGCTGATTCATACCGGCGGACATACCGGCGGAATGCAGGTGGTAAAAATCAGCAGTCACGGTCAGACCGCGTTCTTCTGGTCGGATATGATTCCCACCCGGAGCCATATTCCGGTGCCCTACATTATGGGGTATGACCTTTATCCGCTTGACTCCATGGCGCAGAAGGAGAAACTGCTGGCGCGGGCGGTTGCCGAGGGGTGGATTTCCTTTCTGGAACATGACCCGGAGGTAACCGCGGGCAGAATATTTTATGAAGATGATAAATACCGGTTTGAAGCAATTGAGATTTAGGGAGGATTTATGAGTAAAACCGACTGGCGTTCAAAATACGGGGCGAAATTGAAAAGTGCAGCTCAGGCGCTGGAGGTGCTCCAGCCCGGGGATCGGATTTTCATCGGCTCGGCGTGTGGCACACCTCAGAAACTGGTGAAGGCGCTTGCCGACCGGCCGGTGGAGGATGTGGAGGTGACCCATTTGCTAACCCTGGGGGTAGCGCCGTATGCCGAAGAGGCGTTGGCGGGCCGGTATCGGGCAAACTCATTTTTCATCAGTGCCAATGTGCGGGAAGCGGTTCAGGAGGGCAGAGCCGATTACACGCCAATTTTTCTTTCGGAAATTCCCCGGTTGTTGCGCTCCGGCAGACTGCCGATTGATGTTGCCCTGATTCAGGTGACACCTCCGGACGAGCACGGTTTCTGCAGTCTCGGGGTGTCGGTTGACATTACCAAGCCGGCGGCGGAGGTGGCGAAGCATGTGATTGCCGAGGTCAATCCGCGGATGCCGAGAACTCTGGGCGATAGTTTCATCCATATTTCCCAGATTGAGACGCTGGTCGAGAACGATGCCCCGATTTATGAGTTTATTACGCCCGGAGAAAGCGAGGTTGCCCGGCGGATTGCCAAGAATGTTGCCGACCTGATTCCGGATGGCGCAACCATTCAGGTGGGTTACGGCGGTATACCGAATGCCCTGCTTTTCTATCTGAAAGAGAAGAAGGACCTGGGGGTCCACACCGAGGTTTTTTCCGACGGGATTATTGACCTGATTGAGGCCGGGGTGATTAACAACCGGAAGAAGACGCTGCATCCGGGCAAGGTGGTGGCATCATTCTGCATGGGTTCGCACCGGCTTTATGAATACATTCACAATAACCCGATGTTTGAATTTCACCCGGTTGATTACACCAATGACCCCTTTATTATCGCCCAGAATGAGAAGATGGTTTCCATCAACTCCGCGCTGGAAATTGACCTCACCGGTCAGGTGTGTGCCGATTCTATCGGCTACAAATTCTATTCCGGCATCGGCGGTCAGCTGGACTTTGTGCGGGGTGCAGCCCGGGCAAGGGATGGTAAGCCGATAATCGTTCTGAAGTCCACCCGGGATAATGACCGGTTTTCCCGGATTGTGCCGGTGCTTTCCGAAGGGGCGGGGGTGGTTACCTCCCGGGGCGATGTTCATTATGTGGTTACCGAATGGGGAGTGGCATATCTGCATGGCCGGTCAATCCGGGAGCGGGCACTGGCGCTGATCTCCATCGCCCATCCGAAATTCCGTGCCGAACTGCTGCGTCAGGCAAAGGAGCGGCATTATGTGTATCAGGACCAGCCTGAGGTTGCACTGGTCTCAGCCCGCTATCCGGAGGAGTTTGAAACCAAGGTCCGGTTGCCGAACGGCAATACTATCCTGATTCGGCCGATCAAGCCCACCGATGAACCGGCGATGCGGGAACTTTTTTATTCATTTTCCCGGGACACGGTCTTCTACCGGTATTTCAGTTATATCAAGGCGATGCCACATGAAAAACTGAGCAAGTTTGTGAACATTGACTACGAAAAGGAGATGGCGCTGGTGGCGGTGGTCAGAAGGAATGGTGACGAACAGATTGTGGGCTCCACCCGCTACTATGTTGACCCGGCAACCGGTCTGGCAGAGTTTGCGATTGAAGTCCAGGACGAATATCAGAACCAGGGGATTGGCACGGCGCTTTTTAACCATCTGATTCGGGTGGCGCGGATGAAGGGGGTTAAGGGATTTGTTGGTTATGTGCTGGATTCCAACACCCGTGCCTACCGTCTGGTGACCAAGTCCGGTTTTCCGCTGGAGACCAAGTGGGAAGACGGGGTTTATATTCTGACGCTGAGGTTTGATAAATGAGCGCAAATAATCTTGATTTTATCTTCAAGCCCCGCTCGGTGGCGGTGATTGGTGCCTCCAGCCGGGAAGGTTCGGTCGGCCGGGCGCTCTTTGCCAACATCCTGTTCAACGGTTATACCGGAATTGTTTATCCGGTGAATCCCAAAGCCAAAAGTGTGCTCGGGGTCAAAGCCTATCCTTCAATTCTGGACATTGAGGATGAGATTGACCTGGCGATTTTGATTGTGCCGGCGGTAACCGTGCCGGCGGTAATTGCCGAGTGCGGGCAGAAAAAGGTCAAGGGCGCAATAGTGATTTCAGCCGGGTTCAAGGAACTCGGACCGAGTGGCGCCGCACTGGAGCAGGCGGTCCGGGAACGCGCCCGGACCTGGGGAATCAGGCTGGTCGGACCGAACTGTTTCGGGATGATCAACACCAGTCCCGAGGTCCGGCTGAATACCACCTTTGGCCGGGTCAGACCCCGTTATGGTAATATTGCTTTGATATCCCAGTCCGGTGCGGTCGGTGCCAATGCCCTGGAGTATGCGGAGGTGGAAGAGGTCGGGCTGTGCAAGTTCATTTCTATCGGCAACAAGGCGGATATTAATGAGTGCGACCTGCTGGAGTATCTTAAGGATGACCCTGAGACCGAGGTAATTGCTCTTTATCTTGAGGACCTGGTGAATCCGCCGGAGTTCATGCGCATTGCCCGGGAGATTACATCGCATCCGGTGCGGCCGAAGCCAATTCTGGCAATTAAAGCCGGACGGACGACTGAAGGGGCAAAGGCGGCTTCATCCCATACCGGTGCGCTTGCCGGTTCGGATGAGGCATACAACGCCTTTTTTGCTCAGGCACGGGTGTTGAGGGTGGACACGGTCAATGAGTTAATTGCCAAGGCGGCTTCACTTGCCTATCAGCCAGCACCCCGTGGTCCGCGGGTGGCGATTATCACCAATGCCGGCGGTATCGGCATAATGGCGACCGATGCCTGTATCCGCAACGGGCTGAAAATGGCAAAACTGAGCGACAAAACCCGGGAGGCACTGAAGCAGGTGCTGCCGGCAGCCGCGGCAACCAGTAATCCGGTGGATATCATCGGCGACGGTGATGCCAATCGTTACCGGGCGGCATTCCGGATTCTGATTCAGGATGAGAATGTGGATGGAATAATACCGATCTGGACACCAACGGTTGTTGCCGAGGCGATTGATATCGCCAATGTGATTGTTGAGGAAAGTGAGCGCACCGACAAGCCGATTCTTGCCTGCATTCAGACGATGGGTGACAGCACTGCCATCCGCCGGACCCTGCTCAAACGCCGGATTCCCCATTTTCAGTTTCCGGAAAATGCGGCCCGGGCAATGGCAACCATGGCTGAATTCTCGCGGATGAGCCGCCGGCCCGCGGGTGAGGTGGTTCATTATCCGGATGTGGATAGGCAGCGGGTACAGGAGTTGATTGCGCAGGCACGGAAGCGGACCCGGCATTATCTCTGCGAGCCGGAGTGTTATGAAATTCTCAAGGCTTATGGTCTACCGGTGGTGAAGTTTCAACTGGTGAAAAGTGAGGCGGAGGCGGTCCGGGCAGCAGAACAGATTGGTTATCCGGTGGTGATAAAAATTGTTTCGCCGGATATTCTGCACAAGACCGATGTCGGCGGGGTGCGGATTAATCTCAAAAATGAAGCCGAACTGCGCAGCGGTTATCAGGCGGTCTTAAAGCAGGTGAAGGCGCACAAGCCGGATGCGGACATCTGGGGCGTGATGGTTCAGCAGCTGGCGAAGTCCGGCGGTCTGGAAACGATTCTGGGAATGAAACGGGACCCGCATTTCGGGCCGCTCTTGATGTTCGGGCTGGGTGGAATTATGGTGGAGGTGCTCAAGGATGTGATGTTCCGGGTGGCGCCAGTTAACGACCTGTCCGCGGAATCAATGATTACCGGCATCAGGGCTTATAAACTGCTGGAGTCGTTCCGCGGTCAACCACCACGGGATAAAAAGACAATCAAAGAATGCATTCTTCGGTTGTCCCAGTTGGTGACCGATTTTCCGGATTTTGACGAGATTGATATCAATCCGCTGCTCGTTTATTACGAGGGTGAGGGGGCGGTGGCAATTGACGCCCGGATTTTACTGCGTTAGCGGTAGATGGAGCTGACCCGATTCGAACGGGCGACCCCCTGCTTGCAAAGCAGGTGCTCTCCCAGCTGAGCTACAGCCCCGCGATTAATAATCATAACCTTTCCGGGTTTCAAGTCAATAATTAAATTTTAGGGCTGACATGCTGGTAAATTCCGGATTTATACTTTAATTACTTAAAACGGTTTAAGTTTCTTATCTGCGTCAGTTAGTAAATTGGGCATGAATTTTTGTTCTACCTACCGGGCAGTCCCCCCTACGGTATCGGGGACGGTCGGCGGCCCGGCATTCCGGAAGGTATCACAGATGGTTGGAATAATCGTCCCCACGATGATTGTCGGTTTAGTTGTTTTTACGGCTGGAATCAGCGTTAGGATTATTCTTCCAGGTGGAGTTTTTCAGTCGGTTTTCAGGATGGTGGTGGTAATCGCCGTTGCCATGGTTTTGATGATGCCGGTCAGTTGGACGGGGAAAGGGGCAATTTGAACTCCGGGGTTGAAAGCGTAAAATTTATCCTTGACAGTGGGCGGTTGGGATTTAAACTCAGTTAAAAGGAGGAATGGTATGCGTTATCTTTTGGTCTTGATTGCGCTGGTGCTCGGCACAGCAGTCAGTCTGAATAGCGGCTGTGGTAAAGCCCGGGAGAAGGCAGGTGAAAAGGCGGTGGAGCGGATGATTGAGGCGGCAACCGGTGGTAAAGCAAAGGTTGATGTCGGCACGGTTGATATTTCTTCATTGCCGGCAAACCTGCGTTATCCGAACGCAGTCGCCAAGGCAAAATGGGAGGTTTCAACTGAGGAGGGAAAGGGTATTAATTACACGCTGGAAACAGCCGACCCCAGGTCAAAGGTGGTTGAGTTCTATAAGGGGGCACTTGCCGGCTGGAAGCAGTCAATGACCAGTGAAACCCCGGATGCGACTACGCTGGCATTTGTCAGTAATAATGAGAAGGAAATGGTTTTCGTTATGGTCAGCAGTGACCAGAAAAAGACGACCATTAATCTGACCCACACGAAGAAGTAACCGCATTAACAGCAGGCACCACAATTGTCGGCATTGACCGGCTGGAGAAATATTTAATAGTTAAGACCGCATTTTTCCCGGCAGGCAGTGCCGGAAATGCTGGTTGAGGGGATGGGAATTAGTTGCCTTTTGGAGTTTTTTTGATATCATTTAATTGGTGCAGTGGGTAGAAGACGCATTGGCGATTTTTCGCCAGGCGCAGGGTGCGTGCTGGCAGGTTAAATATTGGGTCAGGTTAAGGGAAGGAGGAGTAGATGGAGAAGTCAGGGTCTGTTGACATCGGATATGTGATTGAGGTCAACGGTGCCCGGGCACTGGTGGAGTTGACCGTTGACACCACCAAGCCCCTGGCCGAGGATTATTATCCCGGGCAGCCGGGCTCCTATGTGCGAATCCCATTTAAGGATTTTCAGATTATCGGGACGGTTTCCAGTATCAGGATGCAGGGCAGTTCGGCTGCCGGTCCCAGGGGAAGAAAGGCGGCAGAATGTGTACTCCTGGGAACGATGGAGGATGGCGAGCGGTTTTTCCGCGGGGTAGCCGTTTATCCGAATGTCGGGCAGCCAGTGCAGATGGTTACTAGCCGGGAACTGGACCGGATATTTTCCGAGTTCAGCGATTTCGATTTTTCCTTCGGCTCTCCGAGTAATGCCCGGGGACAGCGGGTTTATGTGCAGGTGAACCGGTTTTTTGGTGGCCATATTGCGGTGCTGGGTACGACTGGCAGTGGTAAGTCCTGCACCGTGGTAAGTATTCTGCAGCAGACCATCAGGAAGTATCCCTATACCCACATTGTGGTTCTGGATTTGCACGGAGAATATGCCCGGGCGTTTCCCCAAGGGGTAAACCTGATTAACACCAATAACATGGAGCTGCCTTACTGGGTTTTGAATTTTGAGGAGTTCGTTGACCTGACGGTGGATATGAACGAGCCGACCGCCAAGAACCAGATTACGGTGTTGCGGGATTCCATGCTGCGGGCAAGGCAGGCATGGGATACCCGGGAGCGGCTGGGGTTAAGTGGTCAGATTACCGCCGATTCACCGGTGTATTATGAGCTGGATGAACTGGTGGCGATGCTGCGGGACTGGAATATTCAGATGGTTTACAATGCCGCTGGTGAGCAGGAGCCGGGACCGCTGTATGGTGTTTTTGACAAGTTCCTCATCCGGCTGGACAGCAAGGTTTCGGACCCGCGATATCAGTTTATGTTCAAGCCGACCACCTATACCGGCAGCCCGAATTTTGTTGATCTGCTGCGCGATTATCTGGCGATTGATGCACCTCACCAGATGACCGTTATTGACCTGAGCGGAGTGCCTGCGGATGCAGTCGGTGTGGTCGTGGCGGTGGTCACCAGAGTGGTTTTTGAATTCAACCTCTGGAATCCGGAGCGGGAGCGGTGTCCGATTTTGGTGGTTCTGGAGGAGGCACATAATTATGTGCCCAGCCGCAGTGATGGCAGGTTCACCGCCGCCCGGACCGCAGTGGAGCGGTTGACCAAGGAAGGTAGAAAGTACGGAATTGGAATGATTGTTGTGAGCCAGCGGCCCAAGGAGCTTTCTGAGACGGTGCTTTCCCAGTGCAACACATTTATTGCGATGCGGTTGACCAATCCGGAAGACCAGGATTATGTCCGGCGGCTGGTTCCGGATTCACTCGCCGGGCTGATGGATATGCTGCCGGCACTGAGAACCGGTGAGGCGCTGATATTGGGTGAGGCGGTGCCGATGCCCACCCGGATACTGGTTGATATGCCGGACCCGAAGCCGGAAAGTGGGAATATTGAATTTGCCAAGTGGTGGCAGCAGGGACCGGGGCAACTGGACCTGGAGCGGCTGGTTCGGCGCTGGCGCGCCCGTCGCCGGGACATCTAACTTGCCCGCAGTTTTAGAACCGCAATCGGCCGATCAAGTTAACGTTTAACATTTTAAGGGGTTAAATAGGCGGCGGGCTGCCGATAGTGTTTTTACCGTCCCTTATGATAAGACACCGCAGGTGATGTTTGACTGAAATGAGCGGACAATTATGATTTCTCAATGAGGTTGGTGTTTCCGGTAATAAAGTTCGTGTGGTTGCTGGTGCGGAGTTTAAGTCCGGGCTGGAACCTGCGGCGGACAGTTCCCCGGCTTGTTGAGCAGTTGTATGATAATGGCGTAAAGGCGGTGCCGATTGTCGTTTTTGCCAGCATATTTGTAGGACTGACGACGGTGCTGCAAACAAGTTATCAGTTATTGGGTGTGGTGCCGAATTATTTTATCGGGATGGGAGTAGGCCGGATGCTTTTGATTGAATTGGGTCCGGTATTTGCCGCATTTATCATGGCAAGCCGGTCAGCCTCGGCGATGGCGGCAGAAATCGGCAGTATGCAGCTTTCGGAGCAGATTGATGCGCTTAAGACGATGGCGATTGACCCTTATCATTTTCTCTGTCTGCCGAGGATTGTCGCCACGACCGTCAGCCTGCCGATACTGGTGGCAGTAATGGAGGTGGTGGCAAGTTTAACCGCGCTGCTGGCGGCGACCGCACTGGGAATTTCGCGCGAGGCATTTATCTACGGGTTGACCCATTTTATTGAGGTCCGGGATTTTCTGGGCGGAATGGTGAAGGCGTGCGTATTCGGACTGCTAATTGGAACCAGTGGTTGCTATTCCGGGTTCGAAGTTCAGGGCGGGGCGCGGGAGGTGGGCCGGGTAACAACCCGGGCGGTGGTGCTTTCGGCGGTTCTGATTCTGGTGGCAGATTTTGTGATGGCGGCGCTGGTTTTTTCCCAATGATCAGGGTTCAGCAGTTATCAAAGAAAATGCGCGGGCTGCCCGTGGTGACGGATGTGAGTATGGAGGTGCCGGACGGGTGCTGCGTCTGCGTGCTTGGGAAGTCGGGGGCGGGGAAGACGGTGCTGTTGAAAATGGTCATCGGAATAATCGCACCGGATGCGGGTAAAGTTTACTATGATGGCCAGATGATAGACTACGGTCCGTTTGCTGATAACCGGCAGGTTGTTCTGCAGACCGGTTTTGTTTTTCAGGGGGGCGCACTGTTTGACGGAATGAGTGTCGGGGACAATGTTGCCCTACCGCTACGGGAAAGGGGACGGTTGTCCGAGCCGGAAATCAGGGAGCGGGTGCAACGAGTCCTTTCCCGGGTCGGGTTGCCAGACATTAGCCGACTCAGGGTCAGGGAACTTTCCGGGGGGATGGTCCGGCTGGTGGCAATTGCCCGGGCACTGGTGACTGAGCCGAAATATGTTTTTCTGGATGAACCGACCAGCGGACTTGACCCGTTGCTCCGGGAAAGGGTGCTGAGCATTATCCGGGATCTTGTCCGGACCGGCGGGTCGGTGCTGATGGTAACGCACGACCTTGAAGCGGCACGGCAAATTGCTGACCGGATCTATATTATAAAATCCGGCAGAGTTTATCCGACGGACCGCGATGTCAAAAAGGAGGATTATGAATAGCAAGGTGCGCATGGTGCTGGTGGGTATTTTCTTTTTGCTCGGGGTCGCAGTGGCAGTTTTGGGCTACTACTGGTTTTCCGGGAGACTGGGCGACCGATACCAGCGAACAGTCACGGTATATTTTAACGAGGTCTCAGGTCTGAAGCCTGGTGACCGGGTGGATGTTCTGGGTATAACCAGAGGCAAGGTGCTTACGACCGAACTGGTAAAGGACAATCAGGTGAAGGTGCGGGTGGCACTGGCGAAAGATGTTCCACTTTATAAAAACGCCCGTTTCGCCATCCGTTCGCTCAGTTATCTGGGGAGTGACCGGTACCTGATGGTAAATCCTGGTTCGGGTGAACCTGCCGGTGATACGGTGGTATTTTACGGCAGGAATGAGGTCCTTGACCTGGAATCAACATTTCTGAAACTTGACCGGCTGATGGCACAGATTGATCCTGAATCCCTGACCGCGGAACTCCGTCAGACCCGTGGGGAGATACTGGCGCTGGTGAATTCGCGGCTCCGCAGTCTGGATACCGGTTTTTCGGCAACCAGCCGGAACATAGAACGGCTCGCCGCACTGGTTGACAGCCTGACCCGGATGTTTGACCGGAAGTCAACCGCGGGTAAGCTGCTGACTTCATCCGAACTATATGATGAATTATTGAAGGCCAGCCGGGATTTACAGGGGCTGATACTGGACATCAGAAATCGGCCGGAACGGTATTTCCGATTGTTTAAATAAAATTTTGCATCCAGTGTTTGAGGATGGTGGTCTAATATTTAAAAATCAGAAAGGAGGAGTAAATGCAGTTAAAAGGCAGCAGAACGGAGCGAAATATCCTCACCGCATTTGCCGGTGAATCGCAGGCGAGGAACCGCTACACCTATTTTGCGAGCAAGGCACGGGATGAAGGCTATATTCAGATTGCCCAGATATTTGAAGAGACAGCAAATCAGGAAAAGGAGCACGCCAAGCGGCTTTTTAAGTTGCTTGAAGGTGGGCAGGTTGAGATCCAGGCATCGTTTCCTGCGGGTGTCATTGGAACAACGGTGGAAAATCTGAAGGAAGCCGCGGCAGGTGAACATTATGAGTGGAGTCAGATGTATCCGGAATTCGCTCAAATCGCAGAGGAGGAAGGTTTTACGAACATTGCCGCAATCTTTCGGGCAATTGCGGTTGCCGAGAAGCAGCACGAAAAAAGGTATCAGGCACTGAAGGCAAACATTGAAAGTGGCAAGGTTTTCAGGCGGGAGAAACCGGTGGTCTGGCGCTGCATTAATTGCGGCTATCTCCATGAAGGTCCCGAAGCGCCGGAAATCTGCCCCTCTTGTGCCCATCCTCAGGGATATTTTGAAATCTTAGGAGAAAACTGGTGATGAATGAAAGAAAGGGAATAGTGACTTTTGGTGGCAAGCCGGTTACTCTGGTTGGGCCGGAGTTGAAGGTTGGCGAGCGGGCACCAGATTTTACACTGACCGGCAATGAGCTGCAGCCGGTACGGCTGGAGGATTTTCGTAACCGGATTCTTATTATTCTGACGCTACCGTCGCTGGATACACCGGTATGTGACCTGGAAACCCGGCGTTTCAATAGTGAAGCCGAAAAACTGGGAGCTGAGGTGGCGGTGCTCGCGGTGAGTATGGATTTACCCTTTGCTCAGAAACGCTGGTGCGGAGCCGCCGGCGTGAAGAATGTGCTTACCGCTTCTGATCACCGGGATGGGACTTTCGGAACCGCTTACGGGGTTTTGATTAAGGAGTTTCGACTGCTGGCGCGGACGGTTTTTGTCGTTGACCGCGGTGGTATTATCCGCTATATTCAGCTCGTGCCCGAAGCCGGGAAGGAACCGGATTACGGTTCGGTTCTGGCAGCGGTGCAGAACTTAAAAAAGGAGTGATTATGGCAGGGCAGGAGTTAATTTACAGCTGCCAGGTGTGCGGTCAGATTGTCAGTCTGGTTCATAAAGGTGGCGGGACACTGGTGTGTTGTAATCAGGCGATGCAGCCGGGACAGTCAGCAGCACAGGCTACCGGCGGTTCCAAGCCGGCTGCGAACGCACCGTACTGGAGCTGTACCGGTTGTCATTATGTGCTGCAGGCGCTTCAGCCGCCAGATGTTTGCCCCTCCTGTAATCAGGCATGTCAGTTTGTTGATGTCAGCTGTTACATTCCGGAGTGCGGTTTTACCGGGGTGGACAGCCGTTTAATCAAGTAAGAAAAGGAGGAACAAATGACCAGAAAACTTGAAGTTTACAAGTGTGAAGTGTGTGGTAATATCGTAGAGGTTCTGCATCCCGGCGCCGGGCAGCTGGTATGCTGTGGTCAGCCGATGAAGCTCGTAAAGGAAAATACCACCGATGCATCCCGGGAAAAGCATGTGCCGGTGATTGAAAAGACCGCAGAGGGATACCGGGTTAAGGTTGGCAGTGTGCCACATCCAATGGAGGAAAAGCATTATATTGAATGGATTGAACTGGTTGCAGATGAACGGGTATACCGGCAGTTTCTCGCACCGGGTCAGACACCGGAGGCATTCTTTTCGGTCCAGGGAGCGCAGGTTTATGCCCGGGAATACTGTAATATCCACGGCTTATGGAAAGGGGGCGGAATATGATTCCTGGAAAAATCGAAGAGGCATTTAATCAGCAGATTAAACACGAGCTGGAGTCGGCTTATCTTTATCTGGCAATGGCGGCTTACTTTGACAATGCCGGATTTCAGGGGATGGGGAGGTGGATGCGCGCTCAGGTGCAGGAGGAACTTACTCATGCAATGCGGTTCTACAAGCACATCATTGACCGGGGTGGTCGGGTAAAATTGCAGCCGCTGAATATCATTGCTCAGAGCTGGGATTCACCGTTAAAGGCGTTTGAAGCCGCTTATGAGCATGAGCAGTTTATCACCGGCAAAATTAATGAACTGGTGAAACTGGCACAGGCTGAGGGTGATTATGCCTCAAACTCGCTTTTGCAGTGGTTTGTTGACGAACAGATTGAGGAGGAGGATTCAACCTCCAAAATCGCTCAGGACCTGCGCCGGGTTGGAGAGGACAGCCGGGGTGTGCTGATGCTTGACCGGGAACTGGGACAGCGGGTCTTTGTCCTGCCGCCGGAACTGGCTAATCTCTATGCTCAGGGAACCGTTACCGGTGACTAGGATGCTTTGAGGAGATGGCGAAATGGAATTCAAAGCGGTCCGGGTAACTGAGCATGTTTACTGGGTAGGTGCGGTTGACTGGTCGGTTCGTGATTTTCACGGTTACTCCACCGAGCGGGGCACAACCTACAATGCCTATCTGATTCTGGCTGACAAGATAACACTTATCGACACGGTTAAAGCTCAATTTAAGAATGAAATGCTGGCACGGATTGCCTCGGTTGTTGAGCCGACGAGCGTTGCCTACATCATTTCCAATCATGCTGAGATGGACCACTCAGGAGCGCTGCCCGCGGTAATTCAGGAGCTGCAGCCAGAAAAGGTTTTTGCTTCGGTGATGGGAGCAAAGGCACTGAACGAACATTATCACCTGCGGTCGCCAATCGTTCCTTTGAAGGACGGGGATGGATTGAATCTTGGAAAGCTGAATCTGAAATTTATAGAAACCAGGATGCTGCACTGGCCGGACAGTATGATGACCTATCTGACCGAAGAGCGGCTGCTGTTTTCCCAGGATGGTTTTGGTATGCATCTGGCTTCAGGCAAACGGTTTGCTGATGAGATTGATGAAGGAGTTCTGAGACTGCAGGCTGCCAAGTATTATGCCAACATTCTGCTGCCCTATTCATCCCTAATTCTGAAACTGCTGGAACGGGTAGCCGAATTGTCCATCCCACTTGATATTATTTGTCCTGACCACGGACCAGTCTGGCGTCGGGATGTGGGTAACATCATTGACTGGTATCGGGCATGGGCACAGCAGTCGCCGCAGCCGAAGGCCTTGATTGTTTATGATACCATGTGGCAGAGTACCGATTTAATGGCGAGGTCAATAGCCGACGGGCTCAGTGCGGAAGGGATTGAAGTCCGGATGATGCGGTTGCGGGCGAATGACCGAAGCGATGTGATGACTGAAGTGCTGGATGCGGGTGCGGTTATTGTTGGTTCGCCCACGCTGAATAATGGGATCTTTCCAACGGTCGCCGATTTTCTGACTTATATGAAGGGTTTGAAGCCCAAAAACAAACTCGGGGCTGCCTTCGGCTCCTATGGTTGGAGTGGCGAAGCGGCCGGTCTAATCGCTGACGAGCTAAAGGCGATGGGAATAGAGCTGGTGATGGAACCACTGAAGGTTAAATATGTGCCCGACCGGGAGGTGCTTATTAAATGCCGGGATGCCGGGGTGAGGGTGGCTCAAATTTTGAAACAAAGGACCAACGATGGAAAAGCAGGTTGACCAGCAGGCACTGGATAAATTTACCTATGGACTTTATCTGGTGACGAGCCGGGAAGGTGACCGACGGAACGGGTTGATAGTAAATACCGTGGTTCAGGTAGCACTCACACCGACACTAATAACAGTGGCAATAAATAAAAACAGCTTGACCGGCGAGTTGATTCGCAAAAGCGGGGTGCTCGGGATTTCGGTGCTGGAAAGGGATACCCCGATGGAATTTATCGGCAGGTTTGGTTTTCGTTCCGGCCGGGAATTTGACAAGTTTGCCGGGATAAATTATCAGACCGACATCACCGGTGCACCACTGGTAACCGATTATTCAGTTGCCTTAATTGAAGCCAGGGTGCGGGAAATGGTTGACTGCGTTACCCACACACTATTTGTTGCTGAAGTAGTTGCAGCCAGAATTATAAAGAATGCCGACCCCCTGAACTATGCTTATTATCAACTGGTGAAGAAAGGCAAAACCGGTAAGGGAGCGCCGACTTACCGGGAGCAAAAAGACGGCGGTGAAAATGATAAAAAGGAAAGGAGTAAAAAGATGCAGCGGTATGTCTGCACTGTTTGCGGTTATGTCTACGACCCGGGAGCTGGTGACCCGGAAAATGGAATTCCTGCCGGGACACCGTTTGAAAGCCTGCCTGAAGACTGGGTTTGTCCGGTCTGTGGTGCAGCCAAAGACCAGTTTGAACCGGAAGAGTAGTGCCGTTTACTGCGCCTTACGGGCAGAAAGCCGTCCGGAAACATATTCAGGCGGCTTTTGCTGAGTGATTACTTCGGGAGTGATGATACATTCAGTTACATCAGTTCTGGTGGGCAGTTCAAACATTATATCCAGCATAATCGCTTCCAGTACCGCGCGCAAGCCCCGGGCGCCGGTGCGCAGTTGCAGCGCCCGGTCCGCAACCGCCGTTAATGCCTGAGGGGTGAAGGTAAGCTTAACTCCCTCCATTTCAAAATAATACGAATACTGCTTGATAAGTGCGTTACGGGGTTTAGTAAGAATGTCCACCAGCGCATCACGCGAAAGGTGGTGCAGGGTCGCGATGACCGGTAGTCGGCCGACAAATTCCGGTATCATTCCGAATTTAATCAGGTCATCGGGTTGAACCAGCCGGAGCAGGTCATCGGCACTTTCAATCCGGGATTTGCCAAGGTCGGCGCCAAACCCGAGCGTGCCGGTGCGGATGCGGCTTTCAATGATCTTATCCAAACCGTCAAATGTTCCCCCGCAGATAAAAAGGATATTGCGGGTATTTATGGGGATAAACTGCTGTTCGGGATGTTTTCTGCCGCCTTGGGGCGGGACATTGGCAATGGTGCCTTCAAGAATCTTTAGCAGTGCCTGCTGGACCCCTTCGCCGGATACATCCCTGGTGATTGACGGCGATTCGGATTTCCTTCCGATTTTATCAATTTCATCAATATAAACAATGCCGATTTCTGCCAGCCGAATGTTACCGTTGGCAGCCTGAAGCAGGCGCAGGAGAATGTTTTCCACATCTTCTCCGACATAACCGGCTTCGGTGAGAGGTGTGGCATCCGAAATGGAGAACGGCACTTTAAGAAACCGGGCGAGGGTTTCAGCAATCAGGGTTTTGCCGACACCGGTCGGTCCGATCAGTAAAATGTTGCTTTTGTCCAGTGGCGGCGCGTTCCGCGGGGCAGTAATGCGTTTATAATGGTTGTAAACCGCGACTGATATTACCTTTTTTGCGTATTCCTGTCCGACTACAAATTCATCAAGATATGCTTTGATTTCCGCTGGCCGGGGAATTTCACGGATGTTTTCAATTACCTGGTCCTGCTCTTCAAACAGCGAGAGTGCGAACCGGGCGCACTGACGACAGATGGCGCCGTTTCTTCCCCGTACTAGGCGGTGAGACACAGTTTCCGGTGTTCCGCAGAAGGAGCAGGTAATCGCCGGTCTGGTTTTAGGGTGTTCGCGCCGGGAACTCATTTCCTTTTTTCAATCACCTCATCAATTAAACCGTATTGTTTGGCTTCCTGGGCGGACATAAAATAATTGCGGTCTGTGTCCTTAAGGATTTTTTCTATCGGCTGACCGGTGTGCTTGGCAAGAATTTCAGCAAGCAGTTCCTTGGCACGGACCAGCTCGCGGGCGTGAATTTCAATGTCAGTCGCCTGCCCGCTGAGCCCGTAGGCTGCCGGTTGATGAATCATCATCCGGGAACGGGGAAGGGCGAATCTTTTTCCTTTCTCACCGGCGGCGAGCAGGAGAGCAGCAATTGAAGCGGCTTCACCAACGCAGATGGTAGAAACTTTGGGACGGATATACTGCATGGTATCGTAAATTGCCAGCCCGGAGGATACGACACCACCCGGGGAATTTATGTAGAGATAGATGTCCTTTTCCGGATCTTCCGCTTCCAGATAGAGCAGTTGAGCAACAACCAGGTTGGCAACGGTGTCGTCTACCGGCTGTCCGAGGAAAATAATCCGTTCTTTAAGTAGCCGGGAATAAATATCATAGGCGCGCTCTCCCCGGCCGGTCTGTTCAATAACCATTGGAATTAACACTGGTGCCTCCTCTGATTCCTGATTTCTTATTTTGTCGTTCATCTTTTATTTAGACTCGTCAGTGGATGGGCTGATTTCTGCCCGATTGATCAGCAACTGGAATACTTTATTCTGCAGAATATAAAAACGATAGGATGAATTATCGAGCAGCGACGCAATATCTTCCGCTTTGCGGCCCGTGGTCTGAGCAATGGTTTGAATTTGAGTTTCAATTTCTTCATCTGTGACCGTGATTTTTTCCTGCTGAGCAATACGCAGGACGATGCAGTCAAAGCGTGCCGATTTTACCGCCACAGGCAAGAGTTTATCCCGGTTTTCAGGAGTATCAGGGAGATTTAGTTCGCGCAGCAGCCGGTTAATGTGCGACTGGACCCAGGACGCCGGCGGTTCGAACTGGTAACGGGCAGTTAACTGGTCAACAATCTGAGTGTGTAGTTCTTCCTTTACCTGCTCTTCCCGGTCTGCCAGAATTTCATCATTGAGCGCGCGGCGCAGGGCATCAAGGTTTTCATATCCTAGGTCCTGTGCGAACTCTTCGTTGAGTTCGGGCAGGATTTTTTCACGCACTGCCCGAATGGTTAGATGGTAGGTGATGGTCCGACCAGCAAGATTTTTGTCCGGATGATCGGCGGGGAAGGTGATTTCTGCTGATCGTTCATCACCGGGGTGGACATTCAGCAGTGCCTGATTGATGCTGGGGTGGTTTGCTTCGTCTCCTAACTGAATCGTAATGTTAGAGTTAGGTCCGGCGACGACCCGGTCATTTTCTCTGAGAATGTAATCCACTACTACATAGTCGCCGGGTGCTGCCGGCCGCGAGACCGGTTGAAAGACAGCACATCGTTCTCGGAGGGCAGCGATTCTTTTCTCAAATTCGGCATCAAAGCCGGTCGGCTTCGGACGCCGGAGTGTGAGTTGGGTATAATCCTTGAGTTCAAATTCAGGAATAACCTCAGCTGATGCTTTGACCCGAATGGCTTTCTCCGGTGTAATTTCCAGGTCGTCAATTTTTAATCGGGATGCCGGTTTGATACCGTTCTTTTCCATTGCCTCGGTCAGTGCCTGTTCCACCAGTTCTTCAGCGGCGGTGGATTCCAGGGCGCTTCCCAGTCTCCGTTCCAGAATATATTTGGGAACCTTGCCCGGACGGAAACCCGGAATTTTCGCCTTGTCTTTATATTCTTCAAGCAAAGATTCAATTTTTGATTTCAACTGTTCGGGTTCAAACTCAATTTCAATTTCTCGCAACCATTCTTTTGGTGATTTTACTCTAATTTCCAAAAACGCTCCTTTTACTTTTGCTGCGAGGAGGGGGAGTTGAACCCCCATCCCTTTCGGGACCAGATCCTAAGTCTGGCGCGTCTGCCCAGTTCCGCCATCCTCGCATCGGACCGATATTAAGTTCTTTGATTTTAAGCGCTGATAGGCAAAAGTCAAGGAAACTTCCTGGAGATCACAAAAAAATCACCAATTTTACATATTGACTTAAATACAATTTGTCATATTATAAATTAATGAATTATCGTGTACCGCGGCTACTGACTGCATCCTTTTTATTAATGATGACACTTCCCGGTTGCACAAATCAGTCCCCATCGGTTCCGGTTCTTCTCGGACCACAACGGTGCCGGCCCAATGATACGGTGACTTTTTCGGTAATTTCGGTGGACAAAGAGGGAGATTCCGTCGCTTATCTTTTTGAATGTAATCAACAGTTGGTGACTGGGTGGACACAGTGGTTTCCAGCCGGAATCGAGGTTTATCAGCGATTTTCCTTTGGAGATACCGGAAGTTACATTCTGCGCGCTAAAGCAAAAGACCCCCACCGTGAGTCGAACTGGTCGGACGAATTTCCGGTATTGGTCCGGTGGTATCTGCCCTCAACACCGCGTCGACCGGTAGGTCCGGATTCCGCGGTGGTAGGCGATACGGTTACATTTCATACTTCTGCTTTGCATCCGCTTAATGAGTTGGTGGCGTTTCAGTTTTGGTGGGGTGATACCACCGGGGACTGGAGCGGTTTTGTGCTGCCCGGAACAATAGTTATGATCAGTCACGTTTTTGATTCAATTGGAATTTTTGAGGTGCGTTGCCGGGCAAAGGATAAGGAGGGGTATGTTTCCGGATG
This sequence comes from bacterium, assembly GCA_039793395.1. Taxonomy (GTDB): domain Bacteria; phylum Hydrothermota; class Tepidihabitantia; order Tepidihabitantales; family Tepidihabitantaceae; genus JAOABP01. Next base: position 242,628 of record JBAMLV010000018.1, read on the forward strand.
GTCTGTTCCGGAAACGGTTTTTGTTTATAGCCGCCGTTGTCCTTAAGTAAAGAAAGGAGTAGTTAATAAATGCACAGACTACTGCTGGTTTTAATGTCTGCCGGTATTATATTTGCTGCTGAACCGCTTAGGGAGATGAAAGTCCGGGTATACTGTTCCCGGAGTCAATTAAGTTCAGTAGCTCCGGAAGTGCTGGAGTTTTATGAGCTCACAGACGAATACTTTGTCGGTGCGGTGAATGAAAATACCTGCGAGAAACTGATGGGAGCTGGATTTAAGGTTGAAGTTCTGATTCCTGATATGCGGGCCGAGGCGATAAGACAGTGTCCGGGTGAGGATTTCGGCCGATACCATTCCTATCAGGAAATTATGGACACCTTCGCCCTGATTGCCACTACCTACCCGAATATCTGCCATCTTGATACCATTGCAGTTTCGCCGACCGGCAAATATGTAATTGCCCTGAAAATCACTCAGGACCCAAATCAGGAGCACCACCGCCCAAGGCTGGAATGGGATGGCACTACCCACGGCAACGAGAATATCGGCACCGAGATTTGCCTGTATATTGTCCGTCAGCTGACTGGAAATTACGGCAGCGACCCCTTAATTACCTATCTGGTTAACACCCGGGAAATCTGGGTTATTCCCTGCGTTAATCCAGAAGGGTTGATAAACCGGACCCGGGGAAATTCCCGCGGCATTGACCTGAACCGGGATTATGGGTATGCCTGGAATGAAGAGTCCGGTGATAGTGTGCCCTGGAGCCAGCCAGAAATTCAGGGACTGAGAGATTTTTTTACCCGCCATCCATTTGTAATGAGTATGACCTATCACAGTGGTACTATTGCCGTAATGTGGCCCTGGAGTTATTCAAGGATTGCTACTTATGACAGTGTTGCCCATGCGCAGTGGTGCCAGCAGTATGGTAGCATCACCGGTTATCCGGCCTATCAGATTTCCCGAGGACTTTACGAATGTCAGGGAACATCCTCCGATTTTTACTACGGTGCCGAAGGGACGCTCGGTTTTGCTGCCGAAGTTTCCTCTGGTCAGCCTCCACCCCAGAATCAGATTGACACGATCTGCCGGGTGAACTGGAATGCCAGCAGGCAGTGGCTGATCAGGGGTGGTTACGGTATCAGGGGTTCAGTTATTGATTCGGTTACCGGTCAGCCGGTGAAAAGGGCGATGGTTATTTCTGACCCGACCAACTGGATGGTTTATACCGACACTTGCGGGTGGTTTTTTAAGTATGTTTTGCCCGGAACTTATACCCTGAGGGTGAGAGCGGACGGGTATCAGCCGAAGACTATCACCGGTATAACGGTGCCGAACGATACTTTTGTAGTTCTGAATATTACACTGGTTCCGGATTCAACTGCACCAATTACCGGCTACCGATTGACCACCTGGGTATGCAAAGACCCGACTCAAGCCGGTAATACGATGGGGTTGTTTGCACTTGGCAGACGGGATTCCCGGGCGCTGACTCTGACCAATCGCGGGATGGTGGTGATTGAACTGAGTGCAGCGGTGATTGACGGTCCGGGAACTGATTTTACTGTCTATTCCACCACCAGCAAACCCTGTTCTGTTTTTGTTTCCCGGGACTGGAATGGACCGTGGAGTTTCTGTGCCTTTGGGACTGGTAACATCGCCTGCGACCTTTCCAGTGCCGGAATTACGGTCGCCTATTTTGTGCGCTTGAATGACGGGGGACAGAGTTATGACCTGGATGCGATTGAAGGTACAGTGGTTAATTCACCGGCGCTGGTCTATCAGAATCACACGGTTGTTGATTCGCCACCTGGGGGAAACGGGGATGGGAGGCTCGATCCAGGAGAAACTGCCGGGTTGATATTCTATCTGCGGAATGTCGGACGAATTAGCGCCAGTAATATCACCGGCACATTGCGCACTGCTGATGTTTACCTTACAATCACCGATTCCATTGGCTTTTTTGGTAATATTTTGCCGGATTCGGTTAGGATAAACTTCACCGACCCTTTTACCATAACGGCGGCACCAGAGACACCAAGGGAGCATACAGCCCCAATTCGGCTTTATCTTGCTGGTGACAATTATAATGACAGCCTGCTCTTAAGCCTGAGGATCGGGGAGTTGCGGGTGACCGACCCGATTCCGGACAATTCCGAGCCGATACTTTATTACGCCTATGATGAGGTTGATACATTTTACTCTGAACATCCACAGTTTCAATGGGTGGAAATCAGAAACCAGGGCGCCAGACTCACCCTGAGTGATGACCAGACAGTACAACTCACCCTACCGTCGACATTTGGACCGTTTGTCTATTATGGACAGCGTTACAATCAGGTTTCGGTCTGCTCCAATGGCTGGGTTGCCCCCGGCTACACCACCGTTACCACCTGGAGCAATACCAGCCTGCCCAACTCCACTATGCCGCCGCTATTGGCTGCAAACTGGGACGACCTTTATCCACCGACCGGCAACGGTGTCTGGTATTATCACGACACCACCAATCACCGGTTCATCATTGAATGGGACTCAGTCCACTATTTCAACCCGCGCGCACAGTGGGACAAGTTTGAGATTATCCTCTACGACACCACCCTTGCGGCCCCAGATGGTAATTCCAAATTTATTATTCAATATCTTACGGCAAATCAACCGGGCGATTCGGCAACGGTAGGTATTCAGGACCACACCCGGTCCAAGTTCATTCAGGTGTTATATAACGGCTCCTATCATCGAGCGGCTTCTTTTTGGATTCCTGGTCACGCCATTAAGTTTTCAACCGTTTACCAGACCGGGGTTGCAGAAATGGAGACCAGGACCGGAATACGAAAACCGATAGTCAATCGGCTGACCAACCCGGTAAGAAAGCAGGTTAATATCCATTGCACCCTGCCGAATCCGGGTTTGGTTACAGTCAGCATCTTTGACCGGTGTGGCAGATTGGTTAAGCGGTCGGAACTGGGTAACAGACCGGCGGGGATTAATAGCCTGAGTTTGCCGCTTACCGACCGTCAGGGGAGGTTGCTCAACACCGGGGTCTATTGGGTTAAATTAACCACCGAATTCGGTTCAACCACCGGTAAGATTACTGTGGCCAAGTGAAACTATGCCGGTAAAAAAGAGGGGCAAACGTAAGAGCTGGGATGAGTATTTTCTCTCGATCGCCCGGCTGGTCGCTGAACGTTCCACCTGTCTGCGGCGTAAGGTGGGGGCGGTGTTGGTTAGGGAAAAGCGGATTCTCTGCACCGGTTATAACGGTGCGCCCCATGGACTTCCCCATTGTGCCGAGGTCGGCTGTCTGCGGGAAAAGCTGCATATTCCAGCCGGCGAGCGGATTGAAATCTGCCGGGGAATCCATGCCGAGCAAAATACACTGGTTCAGGCCGCCACTTTCGGCATACCGGTTTACGGGGCAACGCTTTACTGCACCCATGCTCCATGTGTTACCTGTGCCAAGATGCTGATAAATGCCGGAGTGCGGGAATTTGTCATCGCTGATAACTATCCGGATGAGTTTGCCCGCCAGCTGCTTAACTCGGCACGGGTGAAGGTGCGGCTGGTTAAACTGCCGGTTGAGGAATAAATTTGACCATTGCTGATTGGGGGGTATATTTAGCCACCACTGATGATTAGAGAAGAAATCACAATTGGTGGACCGGTCGGGCTTCATGCCCGGCCGGCGGCAGAATTTGTTAAACTGGCCGAGCGCTTTAAATCTCGGGTTCGGCTGGCAAAGGATGGAGTCTGGGTGAATGGTAAGAGTATTCTGGCAATTCTCACTCTGGCGGCTGAAAAAGGTAGTCTGGTAACACTGGAGGTGAGTGGCGAAGATGAGGCTGAGGCTTTTCAGGTTCTGAAGCAGAAGTTGACCCGGGATGAAACTTAAAAAGGAAAAGATTTTCCGCGGGATTCCGGTTTCGTCGGGTTTTGCCCAGGGGCCGGTGTTTGTTTATCAGCCTTACCTGCCAGAAGTGAAGGAGCAGATTTTGAAGCCCGCAGAGGCAGAGCCGGAGGTGAAACGGTTTTACAATGCGGTCCGGACGGTTGAGGAGGAACTGCGTCGACTGCATAATCAGGTTAAAAAAGAAATGGGCCGGGATTTTGCGGAATTCATTGATGTGCAGCTGGCGCTGTTGACCGATGAGGAGGTATTGAGCAGAACCGAACGGTTTATCCGGGAGCAGCTCCGGAATGCCGAGTTTGCCTATAGTCAGACATTGAAACAGTTGACAGTTTCAGTGAAAGGGGCACAGTTACCCTTTTTCCGGGAGCGGTTCGCAGATATGACTGATGTTTCGGCGCGGGTGCTTGGTGTGCTGCTGGGGGATAATCTGCCGTCAATTTTTGCCGTGAATCCGGGCTCGGTGCTGGTTGCCCACGAGTTGCCGCCGTCGGAAGCGGCGTTACTGGATCCGGAGCGGGTGGCGGGTGTGGTGCTTGAGGCAGGAGGCAAGACCTCGCATACGGCGATAATAGCCAAAGCCAAGGAGATTCCAGCGGTATTCGGGGTGGGGGCAATTCTGAAACAGGTGGATACAACAGATTTGATACTGGTGGACGGATATCGCGGACTGGCAATCAGCAACCCGACGAGCAACCGGCTGCGCACTTATGAGGCGGAAATCAGGCGCCATCAGCGGCGCCGGCAGTCTTTGAAGGCGCTGGTGGAGGAGGAGCCGGTGACGCTTGACGGCAAGATGATTGACCTTTCCGCCAATGTTGAGTTTCTGATTGAGGCGCGGATTGCCAGGGAAAACGGTGCCCGGGGTATCGGTCTGTTTCGCACCGAGTATCTGTATTTAGCGCGGCGGCGTCCGCCGACCGAAGAGGAGCAGTATGAAATTTTCTTAGAGGTTGCCAAGCTGTTCAAGCCATTTCCGGTAATTATCCGGACCTTTGACCTCGGAGGTGACAAGGTAATTCCTGGCTATACTGAGGCAAATCCGTTTCTCGGCTGGCGAGCAATTCGGTTCTGTCTTGATGATGTGGTGCTGTTCAAAAACCAGTTGCGGGCAATTCTCCGAGCATCGGCAGCCGGTAATGTCAAAATAATGTTTCCAATGGTGGCAACGATTGAAGAGCTGCGCCGGGCAAAACTCCTGGTGGAAGAGGTGAAGAAGGAGTTAAGGCAAGAGAACAAGCCGTTTGACGAAAACATTGAGGTGGGGGTGATGGTAGAGACACCATCAGCGGCAATTATGGCACGACAGTTTGCCCGGGAGAGCCGGTTCCTGTCAATCGGCTCCAATGATTTGACTCAATATACGCTGGCGGTGGACCGGGGCAATGAGCGGGTGGCAAGACTGTTTGACCATTTTCATCCGGCGGTGCTGCGGCTGATTAAAAATACGATTGATGCGGCTCATGAGCAGGGAATCTGGGTCGGGATGTGCGGCGAGTTCGGTGCCGACCCGCTGGGGGTGGTGCTGCTGGTGGGGATGGAGGTGGATGAGATATCGGTGGTTCCCGGACTGTTACCTGAGACCAAGCAGGTTATCCGTTCAATTGATACCACCGGTGCGGCTGAGGTTGCCGCCCAGGCACTTAACCTGTCAACGGCACTGGAGGTTGAGCGACTGCTGGCGCGGGAACTGCAGCGCCGTTTTCCCAGGCTTGCCCGTGCACTTTTTACAGTGAAGGGAGCCGGTGGTGAATGATCAGGCATACCGGAAGATGACCGCACTGATTTTCAGTCTGCCCGAGCAGCTGGCAACCGGTCAGGCGCTTGCCGCCCGGTGCCGACTTTTTCCCGGGGGTGCGATTGACAGGGTGGTGGTCAGCGCAATGGGCGGTTCGGCAATTGGCGGTGATGTCGCACGAATCCTTCTGGAACAGGAGGCGAATGTGCCGGTGGTGGTGCAGCGGGATTACCTTTTACCACCCTGGGTTACGGCGCAGACGCTGGTGGTAGCAATCAGTTATTCCGGTAACACCGAAGAGACACTTACCGCCTATGCGGCGGCAAAAAGGAAAAGGGCAAAAATCATTACCATTACCAGTGGGGGTAAACTGGCGGAAAAAGCCCGGCAGGATGGTGTGCCCCTGCTTATCATTCCCGGCGGGCTGCCGCCCCGGTGCGCACTCGGGCTGGTAAGTATTCCTCTGCTGGTGATTCTTAACCGGCTGGGGGTATGCCGGAGTTATGAACCGGACATCCGGGAAACCGTCCGGCTGCTTCAGAAAAATCTGCCGGGCTGGAGCCGCTGGGCAAGGAGGGTCAGCAGGAACTTGAGCGGGTGCTTTTTTATCGTCTATTCAACCAGCCGGTTGCTGGATATGGCTGCCTATCGCTGGCAATGTCAGCTGAATGAGAATGCCAAGATGCTTGCTCACTGGGGAACTTTGCCGGAGCAGAGTCATAATGAATTGATGGGGTACGGCGCACCGGCGGAGCTCAACCAAAAGATTGCACTCGTTGCTCTTATCGATCGGACCACTCATCCCCGGACGATTCTCCGGCTAAAGCAGATGATTTGGTTGATCGATGATGTGCTGAGCGAGAAACTGGTTCTGACCGCTGCCGGCCGGACTGCGCTTGCCCGGCTGTTTTCAATTATCGTGCGCGGGGATCTGTTAAGTGTGGAACTGGCAAGACAGCGGGGGGTGGACCCGATGGTGATACCGAAGATTGACCTTCTGAAGCAGACTCTTGCCCGGAGGAAGGAGGGAAGGTGAGTCTGTGCGTGGTGGTTCCGGCTGCGGGCGAGGGGCAGCGGCTGAGACCGCATACGCTGGTTAAACCAAAGGTGATGCTGGAGGTGGCAGGAAAGCCGATTATCGGTCATATCGTTGACCGGGTAATGACGCTCAATCCGGAGCGGGTGTGCGTGGTGGTGCCACCGGCAGACCAGACGATTCGCTCGTATCTGCTGGCAAATTACCGGCTGGGGTTTGAGTTTGTGGTCCAGCCGGAACCGAAAGGGCTGGGTCACGCGGTCTGGTGTGCCCGGGACCAAATTGGTGATGTGCCAGTGTTGATTCTGCTGGGTGATACGATTGTGGATTTTGATTTCAGCCGGCTTTTTGCCGCCGAAAATGCGATCGGTGTGAAGGAGGTGGCAGATCCGAGCCGGTTCGGGGTGGTGCTGGTTCAGAACGGGGTCATCAGTAAGGTGATTGAAAAGCCGAAACAGCCGGTCAGCAGACTGGCGATTGTCGGTGTCTATTACTTTAGCAACCCGGGCCGGCTTTTTCAGGCGCTAGACCGGCTGGTTGAGGAAAGGCGGTTGGTCGGCAACGAATATCAGTTTACCGATGCCCTGCAGTTGCTTGCTGATGAGGGAACCGAAATCAGAACTGTGGAGGTTGATGTCTGGCTGGACTGCGGGACCCCGGCGGCACTGCTTGAAACCAATCGGTGGCTGCTCAAGTCCGTCGCCGTTGAGCAGCAGTTTCCCGGCAGCCGGCTGATTCCGCCGGTTCATATTGCCCGGGATGCGCAGATTGAGCGTTCAGCAATTGGACCTTATGTTTCGGTTTCAGCCGGAGTCAAAATAACCGATTCGGTAATCAGTGACAGTATCATTTATCAGCGGGCGAAGGTGGAACGGTCGGTGCTCAGCGGTTCAATTATCGGTGAGGATACCGAGGTCAGCGGGGTTCAGGGTCCGGTCAATCTCGGGCCCGGAAGGAAACTATTCCGGGGTTGAAGGGTGTTTGATTTTCAGGTGCTGACAAGTGACAGCCGGGCGCGGCAGGGCAGGCTGGTTCTGCCCCACGGCACTGTTGAGACGCCGGCTTTTATGGCGGTGGCAACGCAGGCAAGCGTAAAGACGATCAGCCCGCAGGAACTGCTGGAAACCGGCACCGGGTTGATAGTTTGCAATACCTATCATCTATACCTGCGGCCCGGTCATAAACTGATTCAGGCGCTGGGCGGGGTTGCCGCGTTTATGGGCTGGCACCGGCCGGTACTGACCGACTCCGGCGGTTTTCAGATTTATTCGCTTGCCGCCCTTTCCCGGACCGATGATGAGGGGGTGGAGTTTCAGTCTCACATTGATGGCAGTCGGCACTATTTTACGCCGGAACTGGCGGTTGAGATTCAGCAGGCACTCGGGTCGGACATTGCGATGTGTCTGGATGAGTGTCCACCGTTTCCGGTCAGCCGGCAGCAGGCTGAGCAGTCGGTCCGCCGGACCACGCACTGGGCAAAACGGTGCCGTGCCGCTGTCCACCCGGAAACCACCCTTTTTGGAATTATTCAGGGTGCCACCTATCCGGATTTGCGCCGCCAGAGCGCCGAGCAGCTGCTGGAACTGGACTTCCCCGGTTATGCCATCGGCGGTCTGTGTCTGGGCGAGCCGGCGCAACTGACCTATGAACTGACAGCAGAACTGTGTGCGCTGCTGCCACCAGCCAAGCCCCGTTATTTGATGGGTGCGGGTTATCCGGAGGACATTCTCACCGCGGTTGAGTCCGGGGTGGACCTGTTTGACTGTGTGCTGCCCACCCGCAACGGCCGGACCGGCACCGCCTTTGTCAGCACGGGCCGGGTGCTCATCCGCAATGCTGTTTATGCCGATGACCCGTCACCACTGGACCCGAACTGTGACTGCTTCACCTGTCGTAATTTCAGCCGTGCCTATCTGCGGCATCTGTTCATTGCCGGCGAGGCGCTCGGGCCCAGGCTGCTGAGTTATCACAACCTTTATTTCTATCAAAAACTGATGAGTTCGATCCGGCAGGCAATTGCCGAAAACCGGCTTGCGGCATTCCGCCGGGAGTTTCTTGCCCGCTATCAGGGCAGGACAGATGAAAATCAGGAGTTCTAAAACAAGGAGGAGTAAATGCGTTTAGTTTCAATCACCCTAACGCTGAGCCTGGTGCTTGGACTGACAGTTCTTTCCTGCGGTCCGGGCAATGTCATCAAGGTGGGCGTGGTTGCGCCCCTGACCGGTGATGTCAAGACCTTTGGCGAATCAACGGTCAACGGTATCATGCTGGCGGTTGAAGAGGCAAATCGGGCGGGGGGAGTGAACGGCAAACAGATTAAACTGTTCATCTCCGACGACAAGAACGACCCGACCGAGGCGGCAAACGCGGGTGGCAAACTGATTGAACTGGACGGGGTGGTGGCAATCATCGGTTCGGTTTCCACCAAATGCTCGCTGCCCCTGGCCGACAAGTGTCAGGTGGCACGAATTCCGATGATTACCCCGACCTCAACTAACCCCAAGGTTACGGTTACCGATGACGGCCGGCACAAGGAGTTCATCTTCCGTGCCTGTTTCACCGACTCCTTTCAGGGAGTGGTAGCGGCACGGTTTGCGATTGATAGCCTGAAGGCAAAGACCGCAGCGATCATGTATGATGTCGGCAATGACTATTCGCGCGGGCTGGCAGACTACTTCCGGCGGTTCTTTGAGGCGGCGGGTGGCAAGGTGGTGGCTTATGAATCGTATCAGAAGGACGATGTGGACTTTTCAGCCCTGCTGACCAAGGTCAAGCAGCAGAAGCCGGATTTGGTGTTCCTGCCGGACTATTACAACAAGGTCGGCTTGATTGTCAAACAGGCGTATCAGCTCGGGCTGGTTACCCGCTTTCTCGGCGGTGATGGCTGGGATTCACCAGCGATGCTGGAGATTGCCGGTAAGGAGGTGGCGGGCAGTTACTTTGTGAATCACTATTCGGCAGACGACCCCAGGCCCGAGGTTCAGAACTGGGTGAATAAGTATCAGGCGCGTTATGGTCAGAAGCCAGACGCAATGGCGACCCTGGGCTATGATGCGGCATTGCTGCTGATTGCCGCGCTCAAGAATGCGCCCAATGCTCAGCCCGAGGAGATCCGGGATGCGCTGAGCAAAATCCGGGACTACCCGTGTGTTTCGGGCACGATATCATTTGATGAGTTCGGCAACCCGATTAAACTGGCGACAATCATCCAGTATACGGAAACCGGACAGAGATTTGTAACCTCATTCGCACCATAGGAGACAACAACCGGTAAATCAGCGCCGGCTCCGGATTTTAGCCCGGAGCCGGCGGTTTGTTATCAGCCGGAGGTGAAAATACGGGGATATTGCGGGTGCTAAACCTGCCGGTAAATTCATTATCGGATTTGGGTGGGGTCTGGCAGGCAGGGTTATATTAAACCGGAACCCGGGGTAACCCCCGGGGTTGCCCGGTGGGCTGTCCGGCGTAGGGTGCCTGATTCTGAAAATTTAATTATAATTCATTAATATACTGCGACTTGATATATGTTTATTATAATTATTATCAGTTCAGCGTTGTGCAGGGGGATTGGTTATTCAATCCACTCCACATCCGGGAGGTTGAGTTCATCCCTGGTCACATTGCCCATTATGACCATCAGGTAGTTGCCGGGTTTGAGCCGCTGGCGGGCTGCCTGGTTCACCTGTTCCAGGGTGGTGGAGCGGACCGTTTGCGGGAACCGGTCAAGCCAGTCAATGCCGTAGCGGTAAAGTTCCAGGTTTATGAGTTGCTGGAGTTTGCCGGAGTTATTGGAGTAGGTCAGGGGGAAACTGCCGGTGAAGTAATTCTGGGCTTTTAGGAGTTCAGCCCGGGTGGCGCCGTTTGAGTGCATTTTGATGATTTCGGCAAACATCTTTTGAATCGCCGCTTTGGGGCTGGCGGTCTGAACCGTTGCCCGGAATGCACCGGTCAGGAGCCGGCGGTCAAACCAGCACCGGACATCATACGCCAGGCCGGCTTGTTCCCGGACCGCAAGTCCCATCCTTGAGGAGAGGGGTGGTCCCCCAAGGATATAGGACATCAGGCGGACCGGAATCAGGTCCGGCTCGGTGGCGGATATGCCCGAATGGCCAAACTGAATATAGGTCTGATTCATATCCTTGCGGGTGATGAGTTTAATTTTGATTTTTCCCGGATCTGCGGGCTGGGGTAAAGCCGGCATTGGCACCGGTCCGGGCTGCCAGTTGCCGAACCGGGCGCTGATTTCCGGTTTAAGCGTTGCGGGGTCAAAGTCGCCGACAACCACCAGAAAGCAGTTGTTGGGAACAAAGAAGGTCTGGTGGAAGTGACGCAGGTCTTCAATGGTAATTGAGGTCAGGGTTGTGGTGTCACCCCGGACCGGCAGGGCATAGCGGTGGCTGCCAAACAGCAGGCGGTCAAATTCTATTGCCACCGCCTGCTGGGGATAGTCAAGGGCGCGGCGGGCAGCGGTCAGTGCCTCGGTGCGGAGGCGGTCAAATTCAGGTTGCGGAAAGGCGGGGTTGAGCACCAGGTCAGCCAGCAGTTCAATGCCGGTGTTCAAATCTTTGCTCAAAAGCCGGAGGCTGATTATTGAGTGGTCAAAGTCGGCACTGGATGAGTAACTTGCACCGAGGAAGTCAAGCAGGGTGGCAATGGAGTCGGCAGAGCGGTTTTTTGTTCCGGCAAATAGCATCCGGGCGCAAAGGTCGGCAATGCCTGCCTTTGAAACCGGTTCGGCAGCGGCACCGGAACGGCAGACCAGGGCGATGTCCACCATCGGCAGGCGATGGTCTTCACAGGTGAGGATGATGATGCCGTTTGGGAGTGAGTCCCGGTTGAGTGTGAGGGAATAAACCGGGGCGAGGATACTGACAAGGGTTAAAATTAAAAGCGGGTATTTCATTTCGGTTCCTTTAGTTCCGGCAGAAGGATGCCAACGATGCGGTAGTTTTCATTCAGGTAGCGCTGGCAGAACTGCTGGAGCTGTTCTGAGGAGAGGGTTTGAATTGCGGCCAACTGGTTGATAAAGTTGCGCCAGTCACCGGTGGTAATTTGAGCGGTGGCAAGCAAATAGGCGATATCGGAGATGTCATCCCGCTCAAAGATGTGGTCTGCCAGTGCCCGATTTTTCACCCGGATGAGTTCCTGGTCCGAGACCGGTTCGGTGCGAAGGCGGGCGATATGGTGATAGACCAGGTGCTCAATTTTGGGAATCAGACTTTCTGCTTTTGGGGTGATGACGATTTCCAGCAGACCCGGGTCCTTTTCCATTGAGTTCCAGACCGCGACCGAGCTGGCAAGTCCAGAGTCAAGTACCAGCGTGCGATAGAGCCGGGAGTTGCGGCCGGAACCGAGGATACTGGCAATGACATCACCGGCGAAATATAGCGACTCGCGGATACCCGGGGTTGGATAACCGATAATGAGGGTGGGGACCGATACCCGTTTGCGCAGGATGAGCCGGCGTTCACCGGTTAATTGCGGTTCAACAGTGTAGTAATCGGCTCTTTTAACCGGCTTGCCTCTTAACCGGCCGAAATATTTCTGAACCTTTGCCCGGACCTCTTCCGGTCTGATGTCGCCGGCAATTACCAAGATCGCATTTGCCGGGTTGTAATAGCGATGATACCATTCCCGCACCTTTTCTACCGTAAAAGCGGCAACATCAGCGGGCCAGCCGATGGTCGGATTGCGCTGGGGGTTGGCAAGAAAGGCGGTTGCCTCAAATTGCTCCCAGAGTGCTGAAGTCGGACGGTTGTCCTGGAGGCGCCGTTCTTCAGCCACCACCTGATGTTCGGTTTCAAACTCAGAGTCCGGGAAGATGCAGCGTCCCATCCGGGCAGCTTCCAGTTTCAGTGCCAGTTCCCAGTGTTCTTTGGCGATGTTCTCGTAATAGCCGGTGTAATAGGTGGAGGTGAAGCCATTGTTGATGGCACCGACCGAGTCCAGTATCCGGTCAAAATCGCCGGGCTGATAGATGTCGGTGTGCTTGAAACTCATATGCTCAAGCATATGGGAGATGCCGGTATACCCCGGCGGTTCATCATAGGAGCCAACCCGGTAATAGACATTGACCGAGACTACCGGAGCGGAGGTGTCAATATAACCGATGACCTCAAGCCCGTTTTTCAGTTTGAACTCAAAGATGCCGGAGTCAATAGGTTCGGTTGTGCCCAGGATTAGAAAACTGAGGAGCAGGTGCGTCATTTTAAAATATTACTTTACCTTATGAAGCAGTCAAAATAAACTTGATAATCACGCTTAAAAATATTACTCATTGAGTATCCCAAAGGATATTGCCGCCGGAAGTTACTTTGTCCGGTTTGATGCGCCAAGATACAGTGAAGTCAACAAGAAGGTGGTGCGGTTAAAATAATTAGCAGTTTATTTTAATAAGATAATTCGGATTGCCGGTTCTTGACCAATCCGGGCAAAGTAGATACCAGCAGGCACATATGTACCACTCTGAGTTCTGCCATCCCAGACAACTTCCTTGGTATTGATATTCAGGGTTTTAACAATTCTGCCGCCGGGGTCGGAGATAATGAGCAGGACAGGTTTATCAGGCAGATGGCTGAAAAAGAAATGGACCGCACCGCTTGCCGGGTTTGTTTTGACTTTAAATTGAAGCGGAGAGGCGGGCAGGCGCGATGAAGACCGGGCGATGCCGACATTGTTAATTCCTTCTATTGCATCCAGATAAAACTGACCCGAGGCGGTGAGTTTCAGATAGCGGACGCTGTCCAGTCCGGCGCTGCCGATGTCCAGTTCAGTCTGGGGGGCGCAGGCGCTGCCGATGGTAATCCAGGGTCCCTGCCAGTTGTTTGCCCCCTGCACCTGAGTGCTACCGGTGCCGGCGGCGCGGTAAACGATGAGGTCCGGACCGTCACGGTTAAATACCGGCCGGTGCATATCCAGGCAGATGGTTTTGCCGTGGTCAAGAAGAAAGGCGCTGTCATCCCGGGGACCGAGTGCCCGGACCGGATAGGTGCGGTTGGTAGATGGGTTGACAAAACTATTATAAATGTGGCGGAAGGCAAAGAGCGGAGCGGCTGGGTCCGGAGTCAACTGGACATCAATGGTAACGGCAGAGTCGCCGGTTGCCGGTACGAGCACATCTTCAATGGTGGTGTCGCGGTAGCCCGGTGCCCGGAAGGTCAGCGTATAGGTGCCGGGAAGATAAAAACGGTGGAAGTCACCGGTTCCGGGATGGTTGTAACTGAGCCAGTCTGCCGGCCGGACCCAGACCTGGCAGGGAACCGGCTGGCCGGTGGTCGCATCGGTGACGGTGCCGTGAATACCTCTGCCGGCGAGGTGGATGAACTCAAGCATTGCCGGCAGGTTGAGGTTGAAGCAGGGGTCAATTTCTGACGCCGGTGGGGTTTTCTGAGGATGAACCTCAATTGACCAGCCCATCATACCATAACCGTAGTCAAAGTCCTTGGTAGAGCCGTTGATGGGATACATACTGTCGCAGCCCTGGCCGTAGGTGTAACTGGTCCAGTAGTCGTAGCGGGCGGAGAGAAACTGAATCAGACTGAGTTCGGGAATGGTGTTCTGATAGGAGTAGCAGTAACTCCAGGGATGGGAGATAAAGGTGGTGCCCGCATGATAGGAGACAAAAATTGCTGCGGGGTTGTTCTGGATGTGATTGAGCAGTGCCTGGTTTTCGGGTTCGGAAAATGGGCTGATACCCTGATTGGACTCATCGCCCCACATCCAGCCCCAGTTGCGGTTGAGGTCAACCGAATTGCCGTTATAACGGCTGGAGCGGATGTAGCCGTCCGGATTGTACATCGGAATGATATAAATTTCCCGGGTGTCAACCAGCCGGGTGATGAGCGTATCGGTGCCGTAGTTGCGCACCAGGTATTTGAGCAGTTCAAAGCAGATTGCCCAGCCGATTTTTTCATCGCCGTGAATTGCGCCCTCAAAATGAACTGCGGGTTCGTTTTCGTGAATCTGCGGCTGGTCGGAAATTTTCATTCCGAGGAGCAGGTTGCCGTTGTAACTGGTGCCCAGGGTCTCCAGTTGGCAGATTGCCGGGTTGTTGCGGGCGATAAGTGCCATCGTATCTATAAATTCATTATAGGTGAGATACCGGCCGTCACTGCCGGTGAAGTGGCGTTCATAGATACCGGAGATATCCGGGGTGAGCACCTGGACCAGATAGCCGCGGTTTTTCAGTTGCTGCTGCTGGAAGGTGGTGGCTTCGGCGACGACACCAAACTGGTCAACATAGTTGACCCAGGCACCGGTAGTTTCAATGTTCCGGACATCGTTTCGGCAGGCATTGGTAATCCGGATTAAATCCCGGGGCTGGGGATTGCCCGGGCTGAAAATTGCCAGCAGGATAATCAGGAGGGAACTGAATCGGAATTTCATTAACTTATCTTTTAAATCATACCCGAATCAGGACAGAAGTCAAAAAAGATGAAGAGGTTTAATAAATCACCACCACCCCGGTTGGAATAACCTTTGCCCGGATTTGGTAGATGCCATTGCGCCGCTTGGCATACACCCGGATGCGGTAATTGTAGCTGGTTCGGGGTTCAAAGCCGACAATCGTGCCGGAGGTGCTGCGGTTAGGTTTGAATGGTCCGGACCAGATGAAGACGATGGTTTCAATGAGTGCCATCCGGTCATGAAGGAATGATTCCCGGTCCTCCGGTGATAACCCCCTGAACACTTCGCCCGCAATTTCCACATGGGAGTGGAAGTTGCCGAGGAACCTGAGCCGGAACCGGGTACTGAGTTCGCGACGCCGGCGCAGCGCCCGGCTGATTGTTGCCCAGTCTTTGAAGGTAATTCCGGTCCGGCTCTTTTCACCGCCCCGATAATAGCAGGCACGGCGGATGATGACCTGCCGGTTACGGGTGAGTGTTCCAAAAAGAAAGCCGAAGGTTTCACGCTTGAACCGGGCTTCATAGCCCTTGCGGGCGAGGCAGCAGAGTTCGCGCACCGCGGTTTCTTCAAAGATTACCGGTGCCCGGAAGTTGAGGATTGGAACAATGGCAGCCATTTTTATTATGTTAGAATTGTCCCCGGAAAGGTCAAATGGTTCAAAAAAGTGCCGCTGGAGGGCCTATGCCATCAGGTTGATCCGCCAACCAAGGCAATTGCCCGACCAGCAGCAGAAAATAAATACCATACCGAAATTCAATGTCAAGCAATTTGGGAATTAACATCGCAACTTCCCCCACGCTCGTTTTGGGGTTGTGTTCGGGGATAAAAAATTTGAATTGAATCCGGGAGGGGATAATATTAAATGAGCAAATGGTGAACGAGTTTGCCCAGCGCCGGAAACGAATGGTGGAGGAGCAGATTGTTGCCCGGGGGATAAAGGACCCCAGAGTGGTAACGGCAATGCTTGCTGTGCCCAGGCATCTTTTTGTGCCTCAGGGGGTTGTGCACCAGGCTTATGAGGATTATCCGCTGCCAATCGGTCAGGGACAGACCATCTCACAACCCTATATTGTTGCCGCCATGACCGAGGCACTGCAGGTTGACCGGCGGCACAAGGTCCTGGAAATCGGAACCGGCTCCGGTTACCAGACGGCAATTCTTGCGGAACTTGCCGGTATGGTTTACACGGTGGAACTTATTGAGGAACTGTCAATTAGAGCCCGGCAGATTCTGAACCGGCTGGACTACCGGAATATCCGGTTTCGGGTGGGGGATGGCAATCAAGGCTGGCCCGAGTTTGCTCCGTATGACCGGATAATTATTACCGCGGCTGCTGAGACGATACCGTCGGTGCTGATTGAGCAACTGGTAGAAAGGGGCCGGCTGGTAGGACCGGTGGGGTCAGCCGGGGGACAGAGTCTGATTTTAGGGGTCAAGCATGGTCGGCGCCTGGTGCAGCGACACTTAATGAGTGTGGTGTTTGTGCCGCTGGTGCGGGGTAAGTCTGGTGTTGACTGATAAAATTAATTGTTTATATTGTTGAGCACGGGGCGTAGCGCAGCTGGTTTAGCGCGCTTGGTTCGGGACCAAGAGGTCGCTGGTTCAAATCCAGTCGCCCCGATTTCAGTTTCCAGGGATCGAGCGGGAGTATGTCCGGACCGGATTGGGGCAGGGTTAAAACGCTCATTACCGCTGAGGAGATTGACCGTCGGGTGCGGGAGCTGGCAGCCCGGATATCAACTGATTATGCAGGGAGAACGCCGCTGGCGGTCGGGATTCTCAAGGGCTCGTGGATTTTTCTCGCTGACCTGGTGCGGCATCTGACGGTGCCGGTGTTTATTGATTTTATGACGGTCTCCAGCTATGGGATCAGCACCCGGTCTTCCGGAGTGGTTAAGATTGTAATGGATTTGAAATGTCCGCTTGAGGACCGGGATGTGTTGCTGGTGGAGGATATTCTGGATTCAGGGTTGACATTGCGTTATATAATGAACCATCTGGAGCTGCGCAAGCCCAAGAGTATGAGGCTGTGCGTGTTGCTGGATAAGCCGGCACGGCGTCAGGTGGAGATCAAGCCTGATTATGTCGGTTTTACCGTGCCGGATAAATTTGTAGTTGGTTACGGCATTGATTTTGCCGAACATTACCGGCAGCTGCCGTTTATCGGTTATATTGAAGAGCCGGATAATTCCGAGGAGGAGTGGAAGTGAAGCTGCGGCGGAAGGAGACGGTGAGGGGGGTATCCCGGGTTCAGGAATTTCTGCGGGTGGCGCGGGGCGAGGCACCGGCAGATATCTTGTTGCGCGGTGGTCAGGTGGTTGATGTTTTTACCGGTGAGGTGCGCCGTGCCGATGTGGCAATCAAGGGGGGCAGTATTGCCGGAGTGGGATTGGAGTACAGGCAGGCAAAGACGGTGATTGATATTCCCGGGCTTTATGTTGCCCCGGGGTTTATTGAAGGGCATGTTCATATTGAAAGTTCACTGCTGTCGGTCCGGGAATTTGCCCGGCTGTGTCTGATTAACGGCACAACGACCGTGGTTGCGGACCCGCATGAGATTGCCAATGTTAGCGGCGTGAACGGGGTTGAATATATCAGGCGAGCCAGTCAGGGGCTGCCGGTTGACTTCTTTATTGAGGTCCCTTCTTGTGTGCCGGCAACGGCAATGGAAAGTGCGGGCGCCACGCTGGGGGTGAGGGAGGTGGCAAAGTTGCTGAAGGGGGAAAGGGTTATCGGACTGGCAGAGGTGATGAACTATCCCGGGGTGATTTTCGGTGACCCTGGAATACTCGGAAAGATTGAGCTGACCAGGCGCGCCGGCAAATTGATTGATGGTCATGCGCCGGGCTTGACCGGTCTGCTGCTGCAGGCTTATGCCGGCGCGGGTATCGGTTCGGACCATGAGTCGGTCGGTCCGGAGGAGGTTAGAGAGAAGTTGCGTGCCGGAATGAGGGTTTTTATTCGCGAGGGGAAAGCGGCGCGCAACCTTACCGCTTTGCTGCCGGTTGTGAATGATTTTAATCTTCGCCGGTTCTGTCTGGTGGCGGATGACCCGGACCCCGGGGATTTGCTGTTTGA
Source organism: bacterium (assembly GCA_039793395.1). GTDB lineage: Bacteria > Hydrothermota > Tepidihabitantia > Tepidihabitantales > Tepidihabitantaceae > JAOABP01. Next base: position 260,790 of record JBAMLV010000018.1, read on the forward strand.
CGGCCATTTGAATTCATTGCTCCGCCGGGCGGTAAGTGCCGGGCTGAACCCGGTGGCAGCAATTCAACTGGTAACCATTAATCCGGCAGAGCATTTCCGGTTATATGACCGGGGTGCGGTGGCACCCGGATTGCGCGCTGACCTGGTGGTGCTGAAAAGTTTGACCGATATGCAGGTGAAGATGGTTTTTAAGGATGGCCGGCTGGTTGCCCGTGACCGGCAGGTGCTGGTCAGGTTGCCGGAGGTGGATGACCGGCGGATGAGAAATACGGTGCGGCTTAAAAAAATCAGCATTGAGGATTTTGCGATTAAGGCTGAAGGGGAGTTGTGTAATGTCATCCGGATTGTTCCGGACCAGATTATTACGGAAAGGCATGTCCAGGTGCCGACGGTTAAAAAGGGAATGGTGGTTGCCGATACCGAACGGGACCTGCTGAAGATTGCGGTGATTGAGCGCCACCGGCGGACTGGCAGAATGGGCAAGGGACTGGTTGCCGGCTTCGGGCTGAAAAAGGGTGCACTGGCAACGACCGTTGCCCATGATTCTCATAATATTATTGTTGTCGGCACCACCGACCTGGATATGCTGGTGGCGGTGCGGGCACTGGCAAGGATGGGCGGTGGTTATGTGGCGGCAGCAGACGGCAAGGTGGCAGCGGCACTGGCACTGCCGATCGCGGGTCTGATGTCAGACCGGCGGGCCGAGGTGGTGGTCGCCGGGCTGAAAAAACTGCTAACTAAGGCACGCAGCTGGGGTTGCCGACTTGCCAATCCCTTCGTAACCCTTTCGTTTCTGGCGCTGGCGGTGATTCCAGAGTTGAAGATTACCGACCGGGGGCTGATTGATGTCAACCGGTTCCAGCCGATTGGACTGTTTGTTGAGAAGTAAGAGGTTCATCGGCGTCATTGGTGCCGCCGATTGTGACGAAGCGCTGGCGGTAGCGGCACGAGCGATTGGCCGGGGAATTGCCGAAACCGGTGCGGTGCTGGTTTGCGGCGGAATGGGAGGGGTTATGCGTGCCGCCTGTCAGGGTGCCAAAGAGGCGGGGGGATTGACGGTTGGAATACTGCCCGGTGTGGAAATCACAGCGGCGAATGAGTTTGTTGACCTGCCGATTGCCACCGGACTGGGCGAGGCAAGGAATCTGATAATTATCAGAACCGCATCGCTGGTGGTGGCGATCGGCGGTTCGTATGGCACCCTTTCAGAAATTGGTTTTGCCTTGAAGATGGGGAAAATGGTCGTCGGGTTTAAAACCTGGGATATTCAGGGGGTTGAGAAGGCGGGAAGTGTGGAAGAGGTGTTAGAGAAATTAAAACTCAAGGAGGATAAATGGCAGCCAAGGAGTATTTGAACTTCATCAATGGCAGGTTTGTACCGGCACGGAGCGGAAACACCTACGAGAATCGCAATCCGGCAGATACTTCAGATTTAATCGGAACCTTTCCGGCATCCGGGGCTGAGGATGTGGAGGCGGCGGTCACAGCGGCAAAGGCGGCATATCCCAAATGGCGGGCAATTCCGGCACCGCAGCGGGGAGAAATTATTCGGCGGGCGACCGAGATTCTGATCCGGCGCAAGGAGGAACTTGCCCGGCTGATGACCCGGGAGATGGGCAAAATCCTGAAGGAAACCCGGGGAGATGTGCAGGAGGCGATTGATACCGGTCTCTATGCTGCGGGTGAAAGTCGCCGGCTCTGGGGTAAGGTCGTGCCCAGTGAACTGCCGAACAAGGCGGCATATGTCATCCGGCAACCGATGGGAGTCTGGGGAATGATCTGCCCCTGGAATTTTCCGATGGCAATTCCCTCGTGGAAACTTTTTCCAGCGCTGGTCTGCGGTAATACCGCGGTTATCAAACCGGCAACGCTGACGCCGGCATCGGTGCATGAGTTTGTTGCCGCTTTAACTGAAGCCGGGGTGCCGGCCGGGGTGGTTAATGTGGTTTATGGCGAAGGTGCGGTCGTGGGCGAGGCGCTCTTGAATCATCCGGATATCTGCGGTATCTCCTTTACCGGTTCTTCGGTGGTGGGCCGGCGGATTGCCGAGGTGTGTGGCAAGCAGTTGAAGCGCTGCGCGCTGGAACTCGGGGGTAAGAATGCCCAGATTGTGCTCAATGATGCCGACCTGAATCTGGCACTGGAAGGAATAATCTGGGGTGCATTCGGGACTACCGGTCAGCGGTGTACCGCCACTTCCCGGCTGATTTTGCAGGCGGATATTTATGACCGGTTTTTAGAGATGGTGGTTGAGCGGGCAAGGCAACTGAAGGTGGGAAATGGTCTGGATGAGTCGGTGGAGATGGGACCGCTGGTCAGCGAAAATCAGCGCAAAATTGTGCACCGGTATGTGGAAATCGGCCGGCAGGAAGGGGCACAACTGGTCTGCGGTGGTGAGCCGTTGCAGGATGGAGAATATGGCCGGGGCTATTTCTATCCACCGACCATTTTTACCGGGGTTAAGCCCGGGATGCGGATTGCGCAAGAGGAAATTTTCGGTCCGGTGCTCTCGGTGATCAAGGTCCGCAATTTTGACGAGGCGATTGAGGTTCTGAATAATACCGCCTATGGTCTCTCCTCCTCAATTTATACCCGGGACATCAATCTGGCAATGAAGGCAATTGAACGAATTGAAGCCGGAATTACTTATGTGAATGCCCCCACCATCGGCGCGGAATGTCATCTACCTTTCGGCGGCGTAAAGGAGACCGGCAACGGACACCGGGAAGGGGGCTGGACCGCTTATGATATTTTCTCCGAATTGAAGACGGTCTACATTGACTATTCCGGAGCGCTGCAGAAGGCACAGATTGATACGGCAAAGGAATGAAGTGCCAATCGGCACCAGCAACGGCAATCAGTGCCGGGGAACTGAGCGCGGATTTTAAAGGATGCAGATGAAACGGGATTGGGAATTGACGCCGCGGCTGCGGTTCAATCTTCAAAGGCTGTGGGAGGAGTTTGAGCAGTTGAAAATTCCCGCTGAGTTTGTTAATCTGGAGGGGGGTGGGATTGAACAGCATTATGACCGCCGGTTGAGATTCCATCACTGCGCCAATTACGCCGCGGCAATGACAATACTGGGCGGTGAGAATCGTCCGCTCCGGCTGCTGGAACTGGGCTGTGGCAGCGGGGCACTGGCGTTCGGGTTTGCGCGGACAATGCCGGCGGAATGGACGCTACTGGCGACCGATTATTCCTGGCATTTGATTGATTTTGCCCGGCGTAATTACCAGACACCGAACCTGAAGTTTGAATGTTTTGATATTGCTCATTTGAACCGCCGGTTGCTGAGTGAATTTGATGCGGTGATGATGCTGGAGGTAATTGAGCATCTGAACCGGAAGCAGGTGCAGATGCTCTTTTCGCGGTTGCACCGGGGTTTGAAACCTAATGCCCGGGTGATAATTTCAACGCTTGACCGTTCTGCTTTTCGCCGTCCCTTCTCCGGTTATTGTCATCATAAGACTGAATACAGTTATCAGACATTGAGCCAATTACTGAGCCAGCCGGAGGTTAACCCTTTTACCGAAGTCCGCATTCTGCGGCTGCTTTCAAGGGATATCGTGGCTGCGGCGGTCCGGGCAGAAGAGCGTGGTGGATATTTCATTAACCGGATTGCCGGAATGGTTAACCGGTTGACCGCGGGCAGGGGGGGACTCAAGTATTATCAGCAACGGTTGCTGGGCGGAATTGTCCGGATTTACCGCGGGCTATCCCTTTTTAAGACCAGCGACGGGTCTTATCCTGAGGATATTTATCTGGTGGAGGATGGGGCGGCGGTGCATAATCAGGAGTCGTTCAGTCTGATTGCCGTGCTGACCCAGCGATGATGATGACCGAAATGAAATTTCCCCGGGTGCTGATTTTCCGCCGGGACTGCCTGCTGCTGCTGGACCAGACCATGCTACCAGCAAGGACTGTTTACCGCCGTTTACATTCGGCGGCGGAAGTTGCCCGGGCGATTAAGAGGCTGCAGGTGCGTGGCGCACCGTGGATTGGAGTGGCTGCCGGCTATGGTCTGGCGGTTGAGGCACAGCGCCTGCCGAAAAACCAGATTGTTCGCGGTTTGCACCGGGCAGCAAGATTGCTGGTTAGGGCTCGGCCGACGGCGGTTAATCTGCGCTGGGCAGTGGAGCAGATAATGATGGTGGCGGATGGTCACCGGGATAATCCAGCTGAATTACGGCAAGCAGTAATCCGGGAAGCAATTGCCATTGAACAAAATGAACGGCAGCGCTCACTGGCGATCGCTCAAAACGGCGCCCAACTGATTCTGAGAAACGGTAAGGTGCTGACCATCTGCAATACCGGCATTTTAGCCGGACCGGGTCTGGGAACCGCACTGGGCGTAGTTTACCAGGCACAGTTTGAGGGTAAAAACCCGACGGTTTTTGTTTGTGAGACCAGACCGCTGTTGCAGGGGGCAAGGTTAACCGCCTGGGAATTGAAGCGGAGCGGTATTGAGTTCCGGCTCATCGTGGACAGTGCGGCGGCGAGCGTAATTGAAGAGTGTGACCTGGTGATTGTCGGTGCGGACCGGATTGCCGGGAACGGTGATACCGCAAATAAAATCGGGACCAGAATGCTGGCGGTGCTGGCAAAAACGGCGGTTAAACCTTTCTATGTTGCCGCCCCCTCATCCACCTTTGACCTGAAGATTAAGACCGGGGAGGAGATTCCGATTGAACAGCGTTCCGGTAATGAGGTTTTGTATTGTGGTCAGTGCCGGACCGCACCAGCCGGTTCACCGGTTTACAATCCGGCATTTGATGTTACACCGGCAGGTTACATTTCCGGTTTCATAACTGAGGCGGGGATTATCCAGCCGCCTTATAAAAGAAACATCCGGCGGTTGCTTATTCAGTGGTAACTACCATCCAGTCAATATTCACCGGTGGCCGGCTCTGGCCGATTTTTTCCAGCACATCCATCCCTTCAATAATCCTGCCAATAACGGTGTATTTCCCATCCAGCTGGGGCAGGGGCTGGAGGCAGAAGTAGAACTGGCTGCCCGAGGATTCCAGCCGGGGATTAACTTCGTCCGGTAGCCGTGCCATTGCCATTGCGCCCTTTTCGTGCCGGCGTTTAATCTCTGCCGGAACGGTGTAACCGGGTCCGCCGGTCCCGTCTCCCTTCGGGTCACCCCCCTGGACAACAAAGCCGGGTTCAATCCGGTGGAATGTCAATCCGTTGTAGAACCCTTTGATTGCCAGATTAGCCACATTTCTGACATTCAGCGGGGCGTCCTGGGGGTAAAGTTCCACTTTCAGCCGGCCGAAGCCCTGGACCTGTAAAACGAGGAAAAGTTTTGCCGGCAGGGTGCCGGGTAAAAATGTGTCCGTCACCACCCCGGGTGGCAGGATAATGGTGTCTTCAGGACGGGGTGTCTGCTCGGAAACCGTTTTTTTCGGACTGCCGCAGCCAAAAAAGATGCCGGCAGTTATTACCGTGGAGATTATTGCTCTTAACATCGGTGTGCCTCCTTTTGTTTGGTTATTTTTCAGCAACAATTTTAATATCCCCAACGTCGGGTGCGCTTTGCCCAGTATTCTTCATAGGCGAGGGTAATGTTCAGTCGCCCGGCAGTTTCCCCAAGCCAGCCACCCGGGGTTCTGCCATTTCGGAAGAGGAGTTCGCCGGCAATGTCCAGGGCACCAAATTTGGGCAGGGGAATGCCGGCTCCGAGACAAATACCGGATTCGGAAATTGGTTGACCGGCGGCCGTGTTGTAATACCACCGGCTTTTTGAGTATCCGAATCGGACCGGATACCCCGGGAAAAAGTCATATTCTATTCCGACCGCGCCACGCCAGGTGTTCTGGTAGCCGCTCGGGTTGTGGTTGATGGTGGTGTTTGCCCAGTTTCTGATTTCCAGTCCGGCATTGATTGTGGCTTTCGCATTGGGACGGGCAGAGATTCCGAAGTTCAGGGTTGAGGGCAAATGGAGGTGGTAAGTGGTAAGTGAATCCGTGGCAACACCGTGCAGGTGTTTATAGCTGACCGCGGTCAGGTTGAACGGTAAATCCCAGGTGGCGCCGAGCGTAAGGATTGAGAACCGGACTGCAGAACCGAGCCGAAAACTCCTGCCGGTGTAGTCGATTTCAATCGTATCGGTCGCCACAATACCTTCAGCCCAGTAGTGCCAGTTTTCCCTTGTGCCACCCAATAGTTGCTGAAACTGAGCACCAAGGCAGATGTGATTTAATATCGACTGGGCAATACCGATATTCAGGGCGTAAACACCACCCCGGTTGACAATGTGATAGCGGGTGGTAGTGTCGGCGATTGATTCTGACCAGACATCAAAGTCCTGATTGAACCGGCTGTCCACGCTGAAAAGAATCCGGGAACGGTTGAACACCGGCAGGGCAGTATAGAGCGCACCCGGACGCACGGTTGCCTGTGCCCGCTTGTTACCATGCTGATGGGCAATGATGCCAGTGCCCAATACCGAGGTTTTGATGGTGGTCCGGGATAGTTCGATAAAATTGCCCGGATTAGCGATGGTCAGTGCCAGCGGGTTACCAATAGCAATTGTCCGGGCGTCTTGCGGCTGGGTGACCTCTCCCAGTCCGTTCAGGTTAAAAAATGATTGTGCGAATGATGCGGAAAAAAGCACCAGGACTAATAAGTTAAGATGTTTCATCTTGAAAACCGGTCTGAGGGGGGTAGAACATAATGGATTTTCAATCTTGGTGCTGCACTGCCGGAGCGCAGGATTTTCAGCCGGAACGGTCGCTGCCATTCTGGTTCCGCGGTGAGGAGAAATCCGTAATTGGGGCTGGAGTCGGAGTGCGAAATCCATTGCTGCACCAGCCGGGAGATTTCAAAGGTAACGGTGGTGTCGGCTTCGGGCCGGCAGGTGGCGAGGGCGCTGGCATTTTCCTCATAACCGGCATAACGGGTGCGGAGGGGATAGGATTCGGTCAGGCGGTGGATTCCCAGATGGATGGTGTCGGTTCTTCGGTACAGGGTCTGGGGAATAAAGGAAAGTTCCGCCCGGATGATGGTCGCCCGGGCAGGCAGGGTGTCAAGGTTGAATTTCAGATAGGTGCGGAATGCAAAGCTGGAACCGACCAGCAGGTCGCCGGGGCTGGTCCGGATATGGCTGGAATCAACAATGTGGGCATCACCGCTGGGATAGAATACCCGCTCCCTGCCGTTGAGATAGGTGAGGACCAGACGCGGTCCGGCACGGGCATCGGTCATATTGGTGACGGCACAGAAACCGGTATCACCCGGGATGAGGACAATGCCGAATGACTGGCGGACAAGCAGGTTCAGATAACCGCGGTCCAGTTCTACGACCGTAGACTCCTTTGCCAGCCTACCGGTTCCAAGTGTGAATTCCCAGAGGTCACCTCCGGGAGTGAACCAGCGGGTGGCAGAGTCGGCGAGCACCCAGGTTACGGCACCGGTATTCCAGTCGGTGGAGCAGGCATGGATAACAAAATCAACGCTTATGCTATCAATCGGATGGAGGACCAGCCGGATTGAGCGGACCGAATCCAGGGCGCTGTCTTTAAGCGGAAACTTGATCAAAATCCGGGACTCGTACTGCCCATCCCGGCCGAGAATCAGGTAGTCGGCATAACCAAGGGGAATGTATCGGCCATAGGAGTCCAGACTTTCGGGCAGGAGTTCCAGGGTTCCGGTTTCCGGCAGATTGGTCAGCTGGTCAAAGCCGACCGGCAGGGTGTTGCAGGCGAGAAAAAGCAGAACTGTAATCCCGAGGGTTCGCATCAGTCTGCCGGTTGAGTTGTAAATGCCTGAAAGAGGTGCTGGAAAAGGTTGTCCTGGACCGCCTGATAAGCGGTCCGGATTGCGTTTTTCAGCGCCTGCGGGGTGGAGCGGCCATGGGCAACAACCACATTTCCCTGAACTCCGAGCATCAGCGCCCCACCGTGCTCCTGATAGTCCATCCGGCTGATGAATTCCTCCAGCACCGGTTTGGAAAACCAGCGCCGGAGCCGGTATTTTGACTCCGACTCGTAATACTCGGCAAGCAGCTGGCGCAGAATTTCGCCCAGCCCTTCGCCGTATTTCAGCAGGACATTACCAACAAAGCCGTCACAGACCACCACATCCACCCGACCGGTCAGAATATCATTGCCCTCAACATTGCCGATGAAGTTCAGACCGCTTTCCTTCAGCAGCTGGTAGGCGGCGATGGTCAGCTCGTTTCCCTTGATCTCCTCCTGACCGATATTAAGCAGCCCAACCGTGGGGTTTGCCTTGCGGAAAAAGAAGCTGGCGGCAGTTGCCCCCATAATGGCAAACTGCAGTAGTTGAAAGGGCTTGGTGTCAACATTGGCGCCGACATCAAGCACCAGCGTGCTGCCCTTGATGCGCGGAAACAGGACGGCCAGCGTCGGTCGGTGCACACCCGGGATGGCACCGAGGGTGGTCAGGGCAAAAGCCATTACCGCACCGGTGTTGCCAGCACTGACAACCGCATCCACCTTCCCCTGACGGTGGAGTTCCATACAGATAGCGATTGAAGAGTTGCGTTTCTTTTTGACCGCTTCCGGTGCGGGTTCATGCATCCCAACAACTTCCGGCGCAGGGACAAACTCAATCCGCTCTTCTGCCGGTACCGGTGGAAGGGTTCGGAGAATTTCCTGGCGCCCGACAACCACCAGATTGAGGTCGGTAATTTCGCTCAGGGTCAGCCCTACCGCTTCCAGTTCGGCCCGGGGGGCATTGTCCGAGCCCATCATATCAATCGCAATCTTCACTTACTTCTTTTCTTCAATTGTCAGCACCGGTTTGCCCGCATAATAACCGCAATGCGGGCAGACCCGATGGGGCATTTTCGGTTCGTGGCAGTGCGGACAGTCAACCAGCGTCGGTGGCGTCAGTTTCCAGTGGGTCCGACGTTTCCTGCCCCGCTGCCGTGAGTGACGCCGTTTAGGTAAAGGCATTGATGTCCTCCAAATTTAAATAATTACCAGCCGATTTGTTTCCATATTAGCCAATTCTGTTTTGCAGTCAATAATTGACTGTTCAGCGCGGTGGTGGGGAAGGTGGCTGAAGGTCAAGTTCAACCGCAAAGTTTTCCTGCGGGTTTACGGTTTCAATCCGGAGCAGACCGGCGTTCACGAGATTGGCGACCAGCTGGCCGATGTCGGCGCCGGAGCTGATACCCCAGGACTTCAGGACCACGCTGGCCAGCAGACCATAGCGGTCAACGACAATTTGCCGGATGGCGGCCAGCAGTTCCCGGGCGGTGATATTCAGGTTCCGGCCGGTCTGCTGATAGGCAAGCTGAAGCCCGTCGTTAATCAGCAGATAGGCGTCCAGCGAATACCGGGGGTCATTTTTCAGCAGGTCATAAAGCAGAATCACGCACCGGTATTTTAAAATATTTTTTACCTCAAGGCAAATCGGTCAGTGTTCTTGACATCAAGGGCGGCAGGATTTATGATTGAGTAAAAAGGAGTAAAAATGACAAAATGGGAGTACAAGTTTCTGCAGATTGATATTCATATGAGCCCGGTGCTGAAGATGGCACGCTGGGGGGTGCAGGTACCGGGGGAGAAGAAAGCCCGGGACACGATGGAAGGGGTGGAGGCCTATGTTAATGACCTGGGCCGGGAGGGCTGGGAGCTGGTGATGGGGGTGAACGGCACGGACCACAGCGGCATTATCACCAAGGCGGTGCTTTTTTTCAAGCGCCCGGTCCGGGAATGAGCCGGTTGCCGCGTCTTTGGTCCAGCGGTAAGGTAGCCGCACATAATTTGACACCCAACCGGTTTTTAAGGATAATCAAGATGGGTAGATATGCGGTTTAACTGGGTTGATGTGCTGGCAATCGGAGCGGTGGCATCGGTGGCAGCGGTGCAGCTTTTGCGCGCCACCCGTGATTTTTCCCAGGTTTTTTACGAGACCGTTTTTATGGTCCTGGCGGTGGTCGGTGCCGTGCGGTTTTTTATACCGGTGAGTCAGCGGCTGAACCTCAATCCGGCGCTGGCACTGGGGATGCTGTTTGTGCTTCTCTTGGTGCTCGGGCTGCTGTTCGCCACATTCATCAATCAGGGGCTGGGGTTCAGTCTGGGCGGTTTTGACTATCTTTTCGGACTGCTGCTCGGGATTGTCTGCGGTTTTGTGTTCGGTCACGCGCTGCTGAGGACAATAATGCTGGCAACAATGGAACGGCACGCCGAAGTGGTGGCCGCGGTGCGTCGTTCCTGGATGGCAAGTCAGGTGCTTTATTTTGGTGCCTTCCGCGAACTACTCGGGATTTTAAGAATCGCCCGTTACAATAATATCTAACCGACCGTCAGTTCGGTTAATAGCCAGGGCAGGGTGGCAGAACCGGTTGTCCTGGTCTCCTGACTTACCTTGGTGATTCGGCGCATTGCCTCGAGGGCGTTGCCCCGGATTGTCCAGCGGCCGGCCTGGGGCAGTTGGGCAAGTTCGCCGTTGCGGATGATCCGGCCAAAGTAGAGGGCGTTGGCAAAGTCGCCGGTCGTGCGGTTGGCGGTGTGGAAGCCGAGCAGGACTTTGATTAGCAGTCCGTGGTCAATGCCGCGGATTATTTCAGCCCGAGGCGTGCTACCCGGGGCGATGAAGATGTCATTGATGGTGCAGCGGACCGGCGCCTCATGCTCCTCTTCAATCAGGACCGGACGGCGTCGGCCGTTGCCGGTGGATTGAACTCCGTCCCGGAAGGCAGTGATCCGGTCGTAGAGGAACTTTTTCAGCACCCCGTTTTGAATGATGAGATTTTTCTGTGCCGGTGTGCCTTCATCATCCACTGGAAAGGTGGTTTCACCAAATGGGGCGGTGGAGTCGTCATAGAGGGTGATTAAACTGGACATTACCGGCTGGTTCAGGCAATACTTTGACATCCCCTGCTGCACCGTGGCGGCATAGAGGTGCTCGGCAACCAGGCGGCGGAGCAGTTCTTCGGTGAAGACCGGGTCAAGAATCACCGGCACGGTTTTGCCTTTCATTTGTTCATTTTCCGGGGTGGTTTCGGCACCGGGCAGGTTCCGGGCAACATTTTCACCGATGGCGGCAACCGTTTCCAGTTCGGGCAGTTTCCTGCCGGCGACAAAGTCAAAATCCTGGCTGTTAATTTCGGCAAAGGCGGAGAAGGTGGTTCGTTCGGCAATCACCGGCTGCGGGCTGTGCATGGTCGTGACCAGCCGGGTTTCCCAGCCGAGTTGAATTATCCCTTCCAGGGTGGTGATTCTGCCGGTATCATATCCGCGCTGGACCAGTTCGGCAGCCAGTTTTTTTATCCGGGAAGGGGAGTTCAGCAGCCGGGTGACTCCGGGGTCAAAGGCGAGCGCCGGCTTCAGTCCTTTTGGGATGCGCGCAAACTCAGGAATTGGTGCCGGTGTTCCCGGATTCAGGGCGATTTTTATCCCCGATTCCAGGAGCGCCGGGCTGGGTTCGGTAAAGGGCACAAAACCGAGCCGACCCTTACTCATTACCCGGAGTGAGCCGGAGAAGATGTCCTTTTTCAGCTGGAGGGTAATTTCCCGGTTTTCAATGCGGGTGGTCAGGGTGGTGTTTAGCGTGAGAAAAAGCTCGTAGTCGGTGAGCCCGGTGCGCCGGGCAACTTTGCGGACCATTTCATTGAATTGCAACAGGTTCATAAATCACCCCTGAATTGAAAGGCCGACGAACTCATTGTTGCGGATTCTGGTCCAGAGCGGACCGCCGTCACCGACATAGCGGGTCTGGCCCTTGCCGCAGAACCCGACATCGGAAATTCTGACCGGTCCGGCAAAACCTTCAACATAGCGCAGGGCGTGCAGGGTCTGAGCTGAGAAGTTTGCGGGTTTTACCGTTCGGGTAACGGTGCCGTTTTCAATCAGATAGCCGATGAGCACCGATGAGGTCATCCCATCTTTTGAAACCGCGCCCCCCGAGGTTCCTTCAAGAATGATGCCTTTCGGGATGTCGGCAATCAGCTGGTTGAGGGTGCGGAACCAGTTGCGCCGGGTTGAAGGCCGGACAAAGGTGTTGGACATGCGCGGAATCCGCTGATCCCCCATTTCGCTGAAGGCACCACCGTTGGGCTGGGCGTGGAAATAGGCAGCCGTTTCCCGGTTGTGAATCATCCCCTTCACCACCCCCTTTTCTGCCAGCAGTTTGGTCTGAACCTCTACCCCTTCATCATCAATGAATTCGGTGCCAAACCCCTCTTCCGGACAGCCGGGCAAAGGCCCGTCCAGGATGTCAACAATCTCGGCCGCTACCATTCCGCGCGGTTCGCCCTGGGCGTCAATAATTCCGGAAATGCCGGCTTTGACGATGTCGGCTTCAAAGTTGTGGCCCAGCGCCTCGTGAACAAAGACCCCGAGGGTGGTGTAGTGGAGGATGAAGTGGGTGAGGGTACTGATTTCCTCAGTGCTGAGCGCGACCGCATGCTGGAGTTCAACCGTCTTTGCCATCCAGGTCTGGATGTGCCGGCGTGCGGCCGGGGTCAGACCGAAACTGCTACCGGTACGGCGGATGATCGATGAATAAGGCAGTGGATAACCGAGCCGGGCACGGGTCTGGGTCATTCTGCCGTCCGGACCCCTGACCCGGGTTACCAGCTGGAGAAAGGTCCGGGGCATCACCTGGGTCTTGAACACCCCGTCGGTGTCGGCGATTGCCTTTTCCTCACGCTGGGAGAAGAACCAGAATTCTGGTTTAACCTCCATCCCCGGATTTTTTCTTTCCAGTTGCCGGGCAACGGTGTTGATGCCTTCAAGCAGGGCGCGGAAAATCCTGCCGGCAGGAAGCAGGCGCGGGGCGGCGGTGCCGTAGCGGACCTTTCCCGGGCTGGGAATTGGTGCCAGCCGGACTGGCTGGGGTGGCATCGGGGTCAGGGCAAGCAGCCGGACACCACTGTCAATCGCCGCCTTCAGAGAATCGGGATTCAGGGTGCCAACCTTGATTTCCACCTTCTTTCCCTGGTGGAGGAGCCGGAGCTGGACCCGAGCCTTGACATTGAACGGCTGCTGGAGGAGCCGGTCGGGCAGCTGCTGGATTTCAATCCGCAGAACCTTCTCGTAGAGGATGTCGGCATAATCAACCTGCTGCCGGGCATAACGCAGGGTCTGGTTTAGAACTGATTTTATCTTGGACTCGTTTTCAATTTGTGGTGGCATATATTTAGTGTAAACCGCGGGAATAAAAGTCAAGCGGGCTCATTTAATGAGCCCGCCTGTGCTGAACAAGAGTGGTCGTTTACCAGCGTCGGCCCGATGAAAAACCGCCGCTATTTTTGCCACCCTTACGGGGTGAACGGGACGGACGGCCGGCACCAAACCCGCCACGACTCTCAGTTCTTTCTCGGGCTTCGTTGACATTCAGGGTCCGTTCATCCAATGAATAGCCGTTGAGCCCCTGAATGGCAGCCTGGGCGGCCTCATCGGTAGCCATCTCCACGAAGGCGAACCCACGGGGACGATTGGTAAACCGGTCGGTTACGATGTTCACCGACACCACCTCGCCGTGCTGACCGAAAAGGTCACGCAGCTGGGCTTCGGTTGCGCTGAAGGGCAGATTGCCCACGAACAAGCGCCTTGTCATAGCTTTACTCCTTTTTTGTGCTGAGAATCGTTCAACAGGTGGGCTCGCACTGACCAGATTTTATTGAGGTGCCAATGCCCGTCACCAGCACCCTGAACGGTTCCAAGCCTTTCTATCCCGGGTTAACTTTTCAATATCGGCAGACAACCCGTTAATCAGCCGACATATTAATTATAATAAATCGCCGGCGTCTGTCAAATAAAACTTTATTAAAATCCACTTCGATGCCGGCAGGTTTTCCGCAACTTCGGACCGGGCTTAAAAGCCAGGTGATGAACGATTCCGAATAGCGGTTGAAGGTGGCATTCACTATCAGGTTAATTCCGGATTATTAACAGGGTGATAAAACGGCAAGATGTGGATGGTTGCACAATTATGCACATATTTCAGATGGTGCATTTGATGGTTATCTTATTGATTTACTGTAGATTATGATTAACAGCACCGGATTGGAGGGTATGCCCGGGGCTAGCCCCCCAGCTGTCCCCGGGGTGGTGCTGGTTGCCGATTGGTAACTGAATATCCGATGGAAACCGGTTTGAGTGATCGTGCCCGCTCATAACCGCAAGCCGGCTGGGAAACGGGTTGAAGCCCGGGTTGCGGAGGGCAGGATAGTGCTAACGGCCATTCGGGTTTTAATTCAGGCAGGAGTGGAGGGGCTGGTTATTACCGCTGTCTCCTTGACTTCCGGGTAAGCGGTTTTATCATCTATATTCAATGATATATTCCGAACGCATTCTCAGCCCCGTTCTCAGGGGAGGTATAAGTAATCGGTCGGCAGCAAGGCTGGAGTTCGGCTGGATTATGGTATGGCAGACGGACGGCATGATCAGGCGGGTGGCGTTGGCATCATCTTTTTCAGGCAGATCCGACCCGGAGTTGAAAAGGGTGGTGGAGATGGTGTGGCAGCGGGGGTTGAAGGGGATGAATCTGAAGTTTGATTTTTCAGGTTTGAGTGATTTTGCATGCCGGGTGCTTAATTTATGTGCGGAAATCGGGTTTGGTCAGGTGCGAACTTATAGTGAACTGGCAGGTGCGGCCGGGGTGCCGGGTGGAGCACGGGCGGTGGGGCAGGTGATGGCACACAATCCTTTCTGTATATTTTTTCCCTGTCACCGGGTGATTGCCGCTGATGGCCGGCTGGGCGGTTTTACCGGTGGTACCGAGATGAAGCGGCGGTTGCTGGAACTTGAAGGTTGGAGGGTAGAAGGTAGCGGGTTTAACTCCCGGCTGGTCTCACATCGCCACCGGAGCTAAGCGGAATGGAGATAATTATGGGCGATAATCAGCAGAAAGGGAAGGAGGTGGTGGTGGAGCGGCTGGAGGTTGGTCCGCTCTTGACCAACTGTTATATTCTGAAGTCGGGGGAGGAGATGGTGGTAATTGACCCCGGGGCAGATGGGGCACAGATTGTGGAGCGGGTTAAGCGGCTGGGCGGAACGGTGAAGTATGTAATTAATACTCACGGACATATTGACCATATCGGTGCCAATGGCGAGGTGGTGAATGCCACCGGTGCCGGGATTCTGATTCATGAGCTGGACTTCAGGATGCTGGCTGAACCGGACCTGAATCTTTCAATTTTGATGGGGGTGAGCGTCAGTTCACCGCTGCCCGCACGGCTTCTGCGGGATGGGGATGAGATTGAGGTGGGCGCGGAGCGCCTGCGGGTGGTTCATACGCCCGGACACACGCCGGGGAGTATCTGTTTGATTGGTGACGGGTTTGCCTTTACCGGTGATACGCTGTTTTTGGATTCGATCGGCCGGGTTGATTTGCCGGGTGGGTCCGAACTGGCAATGCGGCAGTCGATTTCCCGGCTGGAGCTGCTGTTGCGCCGGGAGATGATGCTTTATCCGGGCCATGGTATGACCGGCAGTTTTGGCCGGGCGCTTTTGGTTAATCCGTTTTTAGGCGGGAGCTGGACTGTTTGACAATGGCAGAAAAATGTCTATTTTTTAATTTGATGGTTAACAACAGGAGGATAAATGGCTAAAGTCAGAGTCGGGATTATCGGTGTCGGCAACTGCGCCAGCAGTCTGGTGCAGGGTGTTTATTATTATCGGAATGCGCGCGAGGATGAGCTGATTCCCGGCATTATGCATGTGAATCTGGGCGGGTATCATATCCGGGATATTGAGTTTGCGGTGGCAATTGATATTGATAAGCGGAAGGTAGGCAAGGACCTTGCCCAGGCAATTTTTACCTATCCCAATAATACCTATAAGTTTGCCGATGTGCCGAAAACCGGCGTGAAGGTTATCCGGGGAATGACCCATGACGGCTTGGGCTATTATCTTTCGCAGATTATTGAAAAAGCACCCGGACCGACCGCGGACATCGTCCGGGAACTGAAGGAGAACAAGGTTGATGTGGTGGTGAATTATCTGCCGGTGGGAAGTGAGGAGGCGACCAAGTGGTATGTGGAGCAGGTGCTGAAGGCGGGCTGTGCTTTTGTCAACTGTATTCCGGTTTTTATCGCCTCGCAGAAATACTGGCACCGGCGGTTCAAGGCGGCCGGACTGCCGGTAATTGGCGACGACATCAAGTCGCAGGTGGGTGCCACTATTGTGCACCGAACCCTGGTGTCGCTGTTTAATGACCGGGGGGTTAAGCTTTTGAAGACGATGCAGTTGAATGTTGGCGGGAATACCGATTTTCTGAATATGCTCGAGCGGGAACGGCTGCACTCCAAGAAGATTTCCAAGACCGGAGCGGTGACTTCGCTGTTGAAGTATGACATCGGCGCCGAGAATATCCATGTTGGTCCCTCAGATTATGTGCCGTGGCTTGAGGACCGGAAGTGGTGCTATCTGCGGATGGAGGGCCAGACCTTCGGGGATGTGCCGCTGAATATTGAACTGAAGCTTGAGGTCTGGGATTCGCCCAATTCTGCCGGGGTGGTGATTGATGCCATCCGCTGTGCAAAGCTGGCACTGGATAACGGTCTGTCCGGCAGTATCGTTGAGCCTTCAAGTTATTTTATGAAGACGCCGCCGGTGCAGTTTCCGGATGATGTCTGCCGGGAAAAGACCGAGGGGTTTATCCGGCGTTACGGGCACAAAAGCAGAAAGTCCGGTTAGGTAGCGGTAAGGGGTCGTTTGATTCTCCGCAGGAAGTGGCGGGTAAGAGGTGCGGGGTCTGCTGATAACCTTTGAGGGAGTGGAAGGCTCGGGCAAGACCACACAGGCCCGGTTGCTGGTCGACCATTTACGGTCAAGGGGAATGGCAGTGGTTTTTTCCCGTGAGCCCGGTGGAACCGAAGTTGGCGAACGCATCCGGGAAATTCTACTTGACCCGGAGTTGAAGGGGATGCACCGATTGACCGAGCTTTTTTTGTATCTGGCAAGCCGGAATCAGCATACCCGGGAAAAGATTCTGCCGGCACTACAGAAGGGGGAAATTGTGGTAGTGGACCGGTATGCCGACTCATCTATTGCCTATCAGGGTTATGGCCGGGAACTGGGGGAGCGGTTTGTGTCCCGGCTAAACCGGCTGGCAACTGCCGGCTTGAAGCCGGATTTGACCATTCTGGTTGATGTGCCGGTACCAACCGGTCAGGGCAGAAAGGCCGGCGAAAAGCCCGACCGGCTGGAGCAAGAGTTGGGAGAGTTTCATGAACGGGTCCGTGCCGGCTATCTGAAACTGGCAAGGAGGGCAGCGGGGAGATGGAAGGTGGTGGCGGGTGAGCAGCCGGCAGAGAAGGTGATGATGGAAATCCGTTCTGTGGTTGAAGATTTTTTGATTAGAAAAGGAGTGTTGAAAAAATGAGAAAGAGAGCGGCAATCGTTGGTATCGTGGTCGTCGCGGCGGTCATCGGCGGTTTTGTCGGGCGACTCTGGGCACAGCGCGGTGTCTCACTGGCGGAAAGCCTGCAGGTTTTTTCCCGGGTCGTTGGGATAATTATCAATTCCTATGTTGAACCGGTGGACAGCGACAGGCTGGTGCGGGAGGCAATCAAGGGGATGCTGAACGCCCTTGACCCCTATTCCGAGTATCTGGATGAGTCCGATTTCAAGGAGCTGCGAATCAGAACCGAGGCGCAGTTCGGTGGAATCGGGATTCATATCGGGATGGTGGAGCAGCAGTTGACGGTGATTGCACCGATTGAAGGGACACCAGCTGCCCGTGCCGGGATCCGCGCCGGCGACCGGATTGTGGAGATTGATGGTAAGTCCACCAAAGGGTTCAGTACCGAAGATGCGGTGAAGTTGTTGAGGGGGGAACCGGGCACCAAGGTGAAAATTGCGGTTGCCCGGCCCGGGGTGGCAGAGCCCCTTAATTTTGAACTGACCCGGGCGATTATCAATATTAAATCGGTACCTTATGCCGGGATGGTCGCTCCGGAGATCGCTTATATCCGGCTGGCAGATATGTCCCGGGTCGCCTCCGGCGATGTCCGTAAGGCGCTGGATTCGCTGTTCGGACTCGGGGCAAGTAAGTTGATACTTGACCTGCGTTATAATGGTGGCGGTCTGCTCCAGGAGGGGAAGGAGGTTGCCGACCTTTTCCTTGGTCCGGGGAAGCTGATTGTCCGGACCAAAGGTCGGGTGCCGCAGACAAATCAGGATTTTGTGGCTGAGACTGAGGACAAATATGGTGATTATCCAATGGTTGTGCTGGTGAACCGGGGAAGTGCGTCAGCAGCGGAAATCGTTGCCGGTGCACTGCAGGACTGGGAGCGGGCAGTGATTGTCGGCGATACTACCTTTGGCAAGGGGTCGGTGCAGACGATTCATCCACTTGGTTCCGAGACCGGAATTAAAATCACCACCGCTTACTGGTATACCCCGAGCGGCCGCTGTATCCATAAGCAGCGCGAGACCATTACAGTTGTGCTGAGAGATACGACCGCCAAAGTCAAAAAGACATTTCATACCCTGGGCAAACTCAAGCGAACGCTTTCGGGTGAGGGGGGAATTGCTCCGGACATCTATGTTCCTCCGGAAAAAATCACCGGTCTGGCAACCCGGGTGCCGGCCGCATCCTATTTTGACTTTGCCACCGAATACGCCAATTCCCATCCCGGTCTGACAATGGATTTTGTTGCCGACCGGGTAATTCTTGAGGAGTTCAAGAGATACCTGCGGACGAAGAAGAACTTTGATTTCACCGAAGCGGAGTTTGATTCTGCCCAGCAGGTGATTGCCCAGATGATTGAAATTGAAATGGGCGGGAAGATTGACGGGATTCACGGTGAGTATCAGATGCGGCTGCGCCGGGACCCGGAGTTGCAGAAGGCGATTGAGGTTCTGAAACCGGCAAGGTCAACTGAAGAGATTCTGCGCCGGTTGAGGTAAGACTTGACACCCCGGTAATAATGCCGGAACTTCCTGAAGTGGAAACCGTCCGACGCCGGATTGCCCGGTTGGTAACCGGCAAAATGATAACCGGGGTGCGGGTGCGGCGCAGCGATGTGGTCGGTTATCCAACAGTTTCCAAGTTCAGGAGCGCATTAAGAGGCAGGGTTATCGTCCAAACCGGACGCCGGGGCAAATATCTGATTTTTTACCTTTCTGATGGTAGACTGCTGGTAATTCATCTCCGGCTGAGCGGGCATCTGAGGGTGATTGCCATGACTGGTGTTGCTCGCTATGAAAGAATCCGGCTGGAACTGAGTAATGGTACGGCGCTGGTTTTCGTTGAACCAAGAGCGCTCGGCAGGGTTTATTTACTGACTTCGGGTGAGATTGGCAGAGTGTTGAAGGGTTTGAGCCGGATGGGACTGGAACCGATTGATCCGGGGTTTGATGCCGAATACCTGTCCAGGATGCTTAAGCAGAGACGGGTAATGATAAAGTCGGTGCTGCTGGATCAGCGGGTGTGTGCCGGGGTGGGGAATATATATTCGGATGAGGCGCTTTTCCGGGCAGGCATCCTGCCGAACCGTCCGGCAAACAGTCTGAGCCGGGATGAGGTTGAAGGGCTCGTCCGGGCACTGAAAACGGTGATCCGGGATGGTATCAGATGGCTGGGGACGACGATGAGTGATGGCAGGTACCTGTTACCTGACGGCAGCCGGGGTAAATTTCAGGAGAAACTTTTGGTGGTAAACCGAGCGGGTCAGGCGTGCCAGGTCTGTCAGCACCAGATTGCCCGGATTAAAATCGGGAACCGGAGCAGTTATTTCTGTCCGAAATGTCAGCATTAGGAGGAGTATGGACAACAGGACAGTTACCATTATCTGCCACGGTGGTGCCGGGACAATTACGAATAAGGAGGCATATGCCACCGGACTGGCAGAGGCAATTGAGGAGGGGTATCGGTTGCTGCGCCAGGGTGCTGGGGCGATTGAGGCGGTCCTCAGGGCAGTGGTGATCTTGGAGGACAATCCAGTTTTTAATGCCGGGACCGGTTCCAGTCTGACGATTGATGGAATTGCCGAGATGGACGCGGGAATCATGACGCAGAATGGTAGATTTGGCGGTGTCTGCTGTATCCGGAATGTGAAAAATCCGATTCTGGTGGCGGAGCGGGTGATGACCGAAACCGATCACCTGATTCTCTGCGGGGAAGGCGCGGTGGCGTTTGCCCGCCGGATGGGGTTTCCGGAATACAACCCGGTCACCGACCAGGCACAGGCACGGCTGAATCAGGTGAAGGCACAGGGTTCCAGATACTTTCCCAGACTTAATCGGCAGCTGGGGATTCCTGAAGAGAAACTGGGGACGGTGGGGGCGGTGGCATTTGACCGTAACGGACACATTGCTGCGGCAACATCAAGTGGCGGTATTGTCGGGCGCTTAAGCGGCAGGGTTGGTGATTCCGGGATTTTGGGAGCCGGGGTGTATGCGGGAACTTATGGCGGAGTTTCCTGTACCGGCCATGGGGAAGCAATTCTGCGGATGCTGCTGGCAAGGGATATCTTTGAGCGGATGAGGACGCTACCGGCAGGAACGGCGGTAACCTTGGCAATGGCTGAAGCAAAGCAGCGGAAGATTCTCTGTGGCGCGATCTGTATTGATGCCCGGGGTACGGTTGGTTTCGGGCATACGGCGCCGGAAATGGCTTATGGTTATAAGGCGGCAGACCGGCTGTTTCTCTGGACCGACAGTATAAAACAGCAGTAAGCAGGAATGTTTGGTGTCTAAATAATAAAAATGTTCTCCGGATTGGCAGTTGGTAATAGCGGTTTCCGGATGTGTGTTTCATTTTTAATCCTTTTCGCTATTTTTTTAATCTCGGGAGCAGATGCCCAGTTTGATTATTTCGGGAAGAATAAGGTTCAGACCCGGGACTATCAGTTCAGCAGTTTTGAAACCGAGCATTTCAAAATCCTGTTTTATCCGGGCGGGGAAGTGCTGGCAGAATTTGCTGCCAAGGCGGCAGAAGATTTCTATCTGGAGCTAAGCCGGTCACTGAATATGGAACTGGAAAACAAAGTGCCGGTAATTATTTACCTTTCACCGAGTCATTTCAGTGAGACCAATGTGATAACCGACCTGATTGAGGAAGGGGTGGGCGGTTTTTCGGAACTGGTGAAGAACCGAATTGTGATTCCATTTAATGGCTCTTACCGGGACTTTTACCATGTGCTCGGGCACGAGCTGACGCATGTATTTGAGTTTCAGATGTTCTACCGTTCCCGGCTGGCGGCACTGCTCGGGGCGATAAATGAGTTTCAGGTGCCTTTGTGGATTATGGAAGGGTTTGCCGAGTTTCAGAGCGGCTGGGTGAATGTGGAATCGGACATTTTTATGCGTGACCTGGTGATAAATAACCGCCTGCTTTCACTGGTGGAGCTGAATAACAATTACGGTTATCTTGCTTACCGGGAAGGAGAGGCTTTTTTCAAGTATGTGGCGGAGAAATACGGTCGGGAAAAGGTTTATGAGTTAATGAATACGCTTAAAGCCAAACGCAATCTTGACGCCACCTTTAATGCGGTGTTCGGAATGTCGATCAATAAATTCAGTTCGGAATGGGAGCAGCATTTACGCATCAGGTACTTACCCCAGATTACGAAA
The DNA here is from genome assembly GCA_039793395.1 of bacterium. GTDB lineage: Bacteria > Hydrothermota > Tepidihabitantia > Tepidihabitantales > Tepidihabitantaceae > JAOABP01. Next base: position 282,299 of record JBAMLV010000018.1, read on the forward strand.
AGCGTTAATTTTGACAATATCGCCCAGCGCCTTACTGACCATATGAAGGACGGTTCGGTTTATAACATAGCGCCGGCGCTATCACCCAGTGGAACCAAAATTGCAATGATTTCGGATCGTGCGGAGTATTCCGATCTGTATCTTATTTCGGCAACTGACGGCGCGGTGCTGAAAAGGTTGGTCCGGGGCGAGCGCTCCGGCGGATTTGAGGGGATGCATCTGATCAGACCCGGGGTTAGCTGGTCGCCGGATGAGCAAATGGTTGCCATGGTAACCAGAACAGCGGGTCGGGACAATATTGCGCTGATTGAGGTTCCTTCGGGCAGGGTCCGGAAAAGGCTATATCCTGGGCTTGACGGAATTTACACGCCGAAGTTTTCTCCGGATGGCAGAAGACTGGTGTTTGTCGGATTGAAAAATGGGTTTAGCGACATCTATGAGATTGAGATTGCGAGCGGTAAAATCACGCGCCTTAGCTATGACATATTTGAAGACCGGGACCCGGCATACTCTCCGGGCGGCGACTCAATTGTATTTGTTTCTGACCGGCCAGAGCCTGGTAGCGACTGGATACCGGGGCAGTATGCGGTCTGGATACGGGATGAGAAAGGGGATGTTTACCGGTTGAGTCCGGACCGCGGTTATTACGGTTCGCCGGTCTGGACCGGTTCTGGGGAGTATATCCTCTGGGTGGCGGCCGATTCCTCATCGGAAAATATCTGCCTCTATTCAATAAAAGACCAGCGGGTTACGCAGAAAACCGATTTTCTTGGTCAGGTATCTTCGTTCAGCCTTGACGCCCGGGACCGCAAACTTGTGTTCGCCTATTTTTCCAACTCCGGCTGGGATGTCAGCATCATCTTTGAGCCGCTGGAAAAGATACCGCCGGCTGCTGGCGTTACGGGTGTGGCTAAGGACACCGTAAGTTACCAGCGGAGCGGACTGGATTTTGAAAAGGTCAAACCGGTGGGGTTCAGTCTGGCGCTTGATTATGTTGCCGGTGCAGCATCTTATACAACCGGGGCTGAGGGGTTTTCGGGAACCGTTTATCTTGAGTTCAGTGATATTATGGGTAACCACCGGTTTGGATTATACACCGACCTTTATGGCGATATCCTGAACTCCAATGCGGTTTTCTGGTACTGGCTCCTGCCCTACCGGGTTGATTACGGGTTTGCCGTATTTCAACTATTTGACATCCCTTACTATGTTCCGGAGCAGGTGCTGGTGCAGAGCGTTGACCGGGGGGCGCAGGTGGTTGTCAGTTACCCATTTGACAAGTTTACCAGGCTGGAAGCGGGCTTGACCGGCAGTTACCGGGATGCAATGTGCTGGTTATGGGAAGGCGGCTGGTACCCGAAGGGGCGTTATGGTGAGCGTCTGATTTACGGGAGCGGTGCGCTGGTGTTTGACAATACCTTCTGGCCCGATTATCTGGGACCGGTGCGGGGAACACGGGCGCGGCTGGAGCTGGTTTCCTCATTTCTTTCCACCTACCAGTTTGAGGTTATTTCCGGAGATTTCAGAAATTATCAGCGGCTTGGCAGGAGATTTGTATTTGCCAGCCGGTTGCTGAGCGGGGTAAGCTTGGGAGCGATATCTGGTTATTATGTTGGCGGAGAAAATGTCCGGGGATATAACTGGGGTGAGTTCTTTGAACAGGAAGGACCCGGGGTCGCGATATTTAATCTTGAACTCCGTTACCCGTTTATTGACCGGTTGAAACTGGCATTTCCCCTGCCGGTTGATATCCGGGGTATTCGGGGTGTGCTTTTTCTTGATGGGGGGATGGTGTTCAGGAAGGGAATGCGGGTCTGGAACGGCTCTCAGTTTGAGGACCTGAAACTCGGGGTCGGCACCGGTGTGCGTATTCCCTTTACTTTTTTCAATATCAAGTTTGATTTCGCCAAGCCACTGTCCGCCACTACCGACCGGAGCTGGAAGTTTGTTTTTGAACTGGGTTACGACTTTTAATCCTCAATGCCTCATTGTTGCCGGGGAGTGCCGGTAAAGAGGGCGAGAGTCCGGGGCAGTCGGCGGGAATTTTTTCTCCTGGCCGGTTTGGTGATATTCTTGCTTGGCTGTATTCCTACGGTAAAACCGGTAAGACCGGTTTCAGAAGTTATCGGTGCGGAACCCTGGAAACAGTTGGGCAGACTGCAGTCGTTTAGTTTCCGGTTGTGGTACCGGACCGATGTTCCTTTTAGTATTATTGCCCGTTATACCGGGGTTCGTGACAGTTCGGACCGGGAAGCATGGGATGGGTTCTATCTGCGGGATGGGGAAAGGAAGGCGGTGCATTTAAGGGCAAAGGGTGCAATTCAGTTCTTTCTTACCGATTCCGGCTGGCAGGCTCAGCCCCGGGGACTGGAAACAAGGATTCTTGTTCAGCTTGAGCAGCTGCTGAGGGATGTTCAGTTTAATTACATCGGGGAAGCGGACGGCAAGTTAATATTTCAGTTCATCCCGAATATGACGCTCATTGATCCATTACGGGTTAAGGTCCTAACCGGTCAACTGGAAATTGAAAGGGGTTCAGGGTTGCCGGTCCGAATTTACTGCCGGGATTGGCAGCGAACGGCGGAGTGGGAGGTTAGGTTTTACCGGTTTAACCGGTCAAAAAGAGTGGCGCTACCATTTGTGCCTGCAAGCCGGTTCTGGCTTACGGTCAATAAACCGTTCAACTGTGCGGTCAAAAGGAAACTGGCAACTGCGCTTGCCCGGCGTTTTCAGCAGTTCGGAGCCGATTTCCGATTCCAGTGGCGGGGGAGGAGGTTACAGGTGATGCTGGACCAGGCATTGCCCGGTAGTGCAATTGAACTGCTGGTCTCCCGGGGGCGGGTTGAGCTCTGGCGGGGAAGGTGGGCGACAGAAGCAGAACTCGGGACCGCCGGGGTTCTGCCGGTTGGTATTGACGCCGCTCATCAGGTTGTGCTTGAGGAGTTGCTTGGCGCCAACGGCACGCTCAGCGTAGCAATTGATACCACAATGCCTGAACAGCCAAAACTGCTGGTCAGGGGCAGTTTTCAACCCGAGGGGAACCACCGGTATATATTGCTTATTGACGGCAGAGTTTTGGGAACGACCACCAGGTTCGAAACCGGGCAGCAACAAGCGGAAAGTGAACCCCGGGAAACAGCCACGCTGATATTTTCCGATATCGGCAGGCTGGAAGTTTTGCGGGCGATTGTCACATTACTCAATACTGCGCTTTTGTCTCCGGATTTGGTCCTGGTTCTGAATCGGTAACTCTTGTTGACTGATTTTGGGGTCAGGGTAAACTGACAGATTGATGCATCAGCGGCGGATCTTTCTATTTATTGTCTTGCCGGGTATTGTCTTCGCTGAGCTTCAGGTGATTAGGGCAGATAACCGGGGGGTGGTTCTGAAATACTCACCCGGTAAAATGGTTTACAGTTCAGTAAATGGGAAAATCAGCATCCGCTTTGAAGATGCAGATCAGGTTGCGGGGTTTGGTGAATATGACCTGCCGGCAAAAATTGTCCGGATCGGCATACCGCAGACCGGTGCGGTTCGGCTGAAGTTTAACACCCGGCAGGGCGGAGTTATTCCGAATGTGGAACCGGCGGTGGTCAAGTTCATTCGGTTCAACGAAAGGCAGGCTGATGAACGGCTTTCAGCCGGTGATTCGGCAGTTATTACACCGTCGGCACCGGTTGAAATCGGTGCGCCGGAGATATTGCGTTCGGTTCGTTTTGTTACGCTTAAATTCAACCCGGTGCAGTATAACCGCCGGACCGGGCAGCTGGTCTGGTATCAGGAGATTGAGGCAGAATTTGATTTTGACCAGCCAGCAAGGGTTCAAACGCGACCGGACCCGCTGGACCCGGTAGTTGCCGGTATGTTGCTTAATGGTGCGGAGGCAAAAGACTGGAAGGTTGACAATGCGCGGCGGTACGGAAATCCCTATGCCGGATTTCCATTCTGGTTAAAAATTACTATTGACTCCACCGGGATTTACCGGATTACCGGCAGGGAACTCAGCGCGACCGGGATTCCTCTGAATGGAATTGACATAAAAACCCTGAGTCTGTGGACGGTCGGCAGACATCAGCCGAATGTTTCTTATCCAGACAGCCTGAGTCCGGTGGCAATTTTAATCCGGGGCGGCGATGACGGCAGATTTGACCTTAACGACACGCTGATTTTCTTTGGTCTGGGCGCCGACCACTGGCAGGACGGTTGTTCTACCTGGTTTCACAACCTTTATACCGACGAAAATGTTTACTGGCTGACCTGGGGAAGAGGTACCGGCAGGCGTATGCCGGCGGGCTTTGGTCCGGATACCACCGGCGCGCCGGTTCGCTGGAAAGAAAAAACCATCGTTCACCAGGAGATTGATGCCGACTGCCCTGCCCGTGCCGGCTTATTGTGGCTCTGGGCAGCCATTACCAAGCCGGCCGACCAGCCCTCGGCCTCATTTACCTGTGAACTGGACCTCAAATATCCGGTTCAGGTTGAGCGCATCTCCGGACAGCTCTATAACGAAACCGCTCAGAATGATATTACCCTGCTGTTCAATAACCGCCAGATTGCCGGATTCCGCTTTGCCGAATCACCATATCCGCGCCCTTATCAGTTTACTATTGATACCCTCCTGCCGGCAAACTATTCCGGCAACAGTTTGAAGATTACTTTAAGCGGGGACGGCGAAAAAAAGATTCACCTTGACTATTTTGAAATTCAATACCAGCGCCGCCTTTCGCTGGCTGCGGGTCAGCTTCACTTTTTTGTTGATGATACCGGCAGATACCGGTTCCGGGTGATTGATGCACCTTATCCGCCTTATATTCTGGATGTCACCGTTCCGGAAGAACCCCGGGCGGTCGTTGACTACCAATATCGCAAGGACACCGCACTCTTCTCCTACCAGATCCGGCAGCGAGCCGTTTTTTATATTTCAACACCGCATCAGCTCCGCACCCCCCAAAAAATGGAATTAAAGCAACCCGGCAGGCTTTGGGATGAGCACCAATACGCTGACTATTATATAATCACCCCCCGGCAGTTTATCAGCCCGGCACAGGAGTTTGCCCGTTACCGGAATGGCCGGGTGCAGGGGATTAACAATGCCCGGGTTCGGGCGGTGGCACTGGAAGACATTTATGACGATTTCGGCTTTGGTCTCAAAGAGCCCGGGGCAATCAAAAGATTTCTCCAGCACCAGCGGCCTGCATATGTCCTGCTGGTCGGGGATGCCACCTATGATTACCGTAACAACCTGAACCGAGCTCAGTCCCCCGGAGTGCCCGCATATGAAATTGGTGAAGGGTTTGACCCGGAAGCGGGGGACCGGAAGACGCTGGCGCTTGACGCCTGGTATGCGGACCTGGAAGGAGCCGGCAGCAGCCCGGATTTGATTCTTGCCCGGGTTACGGTTCGTTCGGCAGCTGAATTCCGTCAGTTTATTCAAAAGGTAATTGACTATGAAAACAAGCCGGCCGGTTACTGGACGAGGCGCTACCTCCTGCTTGCTGACGACGAGTATCTGCGCTATCCGGACCGCCCGGATGAACTCAGGTTCCGGCACATTGAACAGTGCGAAGGCATGGGTGCGTTAGCCGGCAATCGGCTTGACCTGGTTAAGGTATATCTGACCGAATTTCCGTTTATGGGTCCGAAGAGCAAGCCGGATGCCAGCCGGGAACTGATGCGCCAATTGAACCTCGGAGCCCTGGTCTGGGTTTTCTTCGGGCACGGTTCAGCCTACGCCCTTACGCATGAGGAGGTTTTGAATGTCCAGCGGGTTGCGGATATCACGAATGGTAGGCGCCTGCCATTCGCCTTTCTGGGCAGCTGTTCAGTTGGCAGGTTTGATGATACCAGACAGGAGTGCATCGCTGAGGAGCTGGTGCGGATGACGGCAGGAGCGATTGGCAGTGTGGCGGCTTCCACCGCCACGCCATCGGGCAACAATCTGGTTTTTGCCCGCAGCCTGCTGACCCCACTGCTGGCGACCGCCGACACCGGACCGACAATCGGGGTCTGTTTTTATCAGGCATGGCCAACTGACCGCAGTTATCATCTGTTTGGCGACCCGGGGCTGGTCCTGCGGATGCCGGCATTGTCGGGCCAGCCGGTGCTGGTAAAGCCCGAGACCCTGCAGGCCGGTAGCCGGTTCCGGGTGCGGTCAATCAGCGAGCAGACTCAGGGCAGTGCCGAGTGGCGCCTGTTCGGTCCGAGGCTTGACCGCTACTACCGGTCGCCGCTGGGCATCTGGACCGGTTATCTACTGTCCGGAATTGAAATTGCGCGTGGCAATTTCCGGGTCCGGGATGGTAGATTTTTTGCCCAAGGGGTTTTTCCAGCCGGACTGGTCCGGGACACAATTTTCACCGGTAATGGCTATTATGCGCCGGTTCCCGGTTCCTGCCGTTTCAGTGGGGTGGTTCAGGGTGATTCCGGTATGACCGCAGTGTTAAAGGATGGCATTGAGTTTGAACCCCGGGTCCGGGAACAACTGGACAGTTCCGGTCCGGAGGTGACATTCAGTTATCAGGGTCAGCGGCTGCACAACGGTGCGGCCGTGCCTGCCAGTTTTGAACTTGAGCTCATATTTAAAGATGAAGCCGGTATTCTGATTGCCCCGGTTGCCAATCTGGAACCGGCGCTGTATATCAATGATTACCGGACAAAAATCGGACTGATTGACCTGCTGGTATTTGACGACAGTTTATTTTCCTCCTGCCGCTGCCGCCTGCCGGTAAACCTCAACGGTCCGGTGGATTCAATTACGGTGCTGGTTGCCGATAATCTGCTGAACCGGACCCAGGCGCGCATTATTCTCAAGCCGGTTTTGGGTGGCGTGCTGAAAATTGATTCGGTAATGGTCTATCCCAATCCGGTAAATGGACCGGCATTTTTTACCTTTCAACTCAATATGCCGGCCGCAGTCCGGGTTAGAGTCTGGAGCCTGAACGGCAGACTGGTGCGCGACCTCGGGGTTCATAATGCCGGTTTCGGATACAATCAGATTTTCTGGGATGGTAACGACCAAAACGGCCGCCCCCTGTCCAACGGCGTGTATCTCTATACGCTGACCGCCGAGTTCCGAAAAGGGAAAAATGAAGTTCAGCGCCGGACAGTCCGGGACAAACTGCTGGTAGTTCGTTAGCCGTTCAATCGCTTTTAGCAGGTATGCTTGACCTGAAGCCCGGATTATTTATAATCAGACGATGAGTAAAGGAGGTTTGATAATGAAGCGCAGCATTTGCTGGCTCCTCCTCCCGCTGTTTTTTGGGATTGGGGTTGCCAGCCAGAATCCGGGTGCGGTCTTTCTGATTATCTGGCCTGCTGCCCGGCCCACATCCCTTGCCGGTGCCTTTACCGCCATTAGTGATGACGCCTCAAGTGTGTATTACAATCCAGGCGGACTGGCATTTTTACCGGGAACGAATGCAACCTTGATGCACTGTAACTGGCTCCCCGGACTCTGGCCCGGGATGTATTACGAATATCTGGGTCTTGCCCACAACTTCCCGGAACGGGGGACTGCAGGTTTTAATTTCATTTATCTTACGACCGGTGAGACCGATGTGGTTAATGAGCGGGGTGAATTTTTAGGCCGGTATACCACCTTTGATCTGGCACCGACTTTTGGCTATGGCTTTCCGGTGTTGCCCAACCTTGGCGTGGGCATTTCTGCCAAGTTTATTTATTCATTTCTGGTTCCGGACTGGGTCTGGAAGGTGATGCCGGAACTGGGAATTGAACGCGGGGGAACCGGAATCAGCTGGGCATTTGACGCCGGTGTGCTTTACAAGCCGTTTAATTCTCTGAATGTGGGCGTTTCGGTGGCAAACCTCGGACCCAATATCGCCTACACCTCTTCCGGCGAGTCGGACCCATTGCCCCGGATGCTGCGGGTTGGTATTGCCTATTATCCATTAAAAAATGATATGTTCACCGTCTGCATAACACCGGAGATAACCAAAATACTGGTAGGCATTTTCTCTGACAGCACCAAAAGCTTTGGTGAACAGTTTTCGGCTGAATGGCGCGATGCCTGGAAGAGCCTGGGGGTTGAAGCCGGGCTAAATCTGAATGTGGTTGCCGGTTTCCTGCGGCTGGGATATTTTGAAGATATAACCGCGCAGCGCGGGGGGCTGGTGTTTGAAAAGGACGGCCAGACCTATCACTACAGTGTTGCCGACCTGTTCAGCCGCCGGAGCCTGGGCAGTTTCAAATCCCTGGGCGGGACATTCGGTGGTGGCATCAGATTTCAGCGGTTTCAATTTGACATTGGTATTGACCAGTTGATTTACGACTTTTCCACTTCCAATTACAAATTTTCATTTTCCTACCAGTTTTAATGGGAAGCCCTCAGGTTGAACCGGAAGTTTCCTTTTTACCGGTCGCAGTTATCTGGATGCTGATCAATGGCTAACCTGACGGTTATCGGGGCTCAGTGGGGAGATGAGGGCAAGGGTAAAATTGTTGACCTGCTTGCCCGGCGGGCGCAACTGGTGGTCCGGTTTCAGGGCGGACCAAATGCCGGTCATACGGTCTGCTGCCGGAAAGGGCATTTCACATTTCATCAGATTCCCTCCGGTATCGTCAACACCGGTACCCGTTGCATTATTGGGCTCGGCTGTGTCATTGACCCTTACCGGCTGAATGAGGAAATAAATGAGATCCGGGCGCAGCGGATAAAGACCGGGCGCCGGCTGTTTATTGACCGACGGGCACATCTGATTCTACCGTATCACCGAATACTGGACCGTTTGCAGGAGGAACAGCTGGCAGAGCGGAAAATCGGTACCACCGGCCGGGGTATCGGTCCGGCTTATCAGGACAAGTTTGCCCGGGTGGGTATCAGAGCTGGTGATTTACTGAATGAGGACATTTTTGAGGAGAAACTGCGGCGCAATCTGGCAGCGGCAAATTTCCGCCTGATGGAAGTTTACAAGGCAGAGCCGCTTTCCCTGAAGGAACTGCTGGCTGAATACTGGCAGGTTACCCGGCCGCTGGTGCCAATGATTATTGATGGCACGATGCTTATTGAGCGGGCACTGCGCCGCGGGCAGCGGGTGCTTTTTGAAGGGGCACAGGGCACCCATCTGGATATTGACCTCGGCACCTATCCCTATGTCACCACCTCTTCAACCGTGGTTGCCGGTGCGGCGGTAGGTAGTGGTATCAGTCCGTTCTGGCTGGAAGAGGCGGTGGGGGTGGCAAAGGCTTATACCACCAGGGTCGGTGCTGGTCCGTTTCCTTCAGAGTTGAGCGGACCGGAAGCCGAGCAGTTGCGCGAGCTCGGTGCGGAGTATGGCACCACGACTGGCAGGCCGCGACGGTGCGGTTGGTTTGATGCCGGCCTGGTCCGGGCTTCGGTCCGGTATAACCGCCTTAATGCCCTGGTCCTGACCAAACTGGATGTGCTGGATTCACTGCCGGCGATAAAAATTTGCACCGGCTATCGGTATCAGGGAAGGCGAATTATGGAGTTTGACCCGTTTTTAGCCGATGTGCTGGAACCGGTGTTTATTACCCTTCCGGGCTGGCGTCAGAAAACCGCTGGCTGCCGGTATTATCGGGAACTGCCGACCGGGGCAAAAAGATACATTGAAAAAATTGCTGAACTGGTCAACTGTCCGATTGCGCTCGTTTCGGTTGGTACCGATCGGGACCAGATTGTTACCGTCAACGAAAGGAGTTTGAAATGGCTGAAATCCCGCTGATGCGCCGGGTGCTGGCGAATAATGATGCCCTGGCAGATGAGCAGTTAAAACTGCTGGAAAAGAACCGGGTGCTGAGTATCAATATTATGTCCGGACCCGGTGCTGGCAAGACCAGTCTGATTGAAAAGACAATTGCGGTGCTAAAACCGCAATACCGCATCTGGGTGATTGAGGGTGATATTCAGGGGGACCTTGATGCCCGGCGCGTGGTCGCCTGTGGAGTCGGCTGTACCCAGATTAACACTCAGGGTGCGTGTCATCTGGATGGAATGATGCTTGCCCGGGTATTTCCGGACCTGCCACTCGGAGAGATTGATTTACTGATCATTGAAAATGTGGGAAATCTGGTTTGTCCGGCGGAGTTTCGGCTTCCGGCTCATTATAACATTACCGTTGTTTCCACACCTGAAGGCAGCGACAAGCCGGCAAAGTACCCGCTGATGTTTTCAAAATCGGATGTGCTGGTCGTCAATAAGATTGACCTCCTGCCCTATGTTGACTTCAATCTAAACGAATTTACCCGTTCGGTAAGGAAACTGAAGCCCCAAATTCCAATTCTGACACTATCAGTTCGCACCGGTGAAGGACTGGAAAACTGGATTGACTGGATAAAAAAGGCGCTGCGCCAATCCGGACGCAGGTCCACCAAAGGTCTCAAGGGTTGATGAAAAAATTTCTGCTGGAGAAGCCGATTGAGGTCACTGGTCCGAAAGGACACCGTCACCGGCTCATCCGCTACTTCTGCAAGGGGTGCCGGATCTGCGTTGAGTTCTGTCCGACGCAGACGCTGGGGCTGGATGAGCGCTTCCGGGTAACGGTTCTGCATCCGGAAAGGTGCATCGGCTGCCGGATGTGTGAACTGCGTTGTCCGGACCTGGCGATTTTTGTCACCCGGGGTGATAAAAAATGAGGCAACTTTTGTCCGGCAATGAAGCCTGTGCCATCGGTGCGATCCGTGCCGGGGTCCGCTTTTTTGCCGGCTATCCGATCACTCCGTCCACCGAGATTGCCGAATATCTTGCCCGGGAACTGCCAAAGGTGGGCGGCACTTACATCCAGATGGAGGATGAGATTGGTTCAATCTGCTGTATGAATGGTGCAACCGCAGCCGGACTGAAGGCGATGACCGCCACCTCCGGTCCGGGTTTCTCCCTGATGCAGGAGGGCATCGGTTATTCAATAATGGCAGAACTGCCCGCTATCATTGTCAATGTGATGCGCGGGGGACCGGCAACCGGCACTCCGACCCGGACCTCTCAAGCCGATGTGATGCAGGCACGGTATGGTACCCATGGCGACCATCCGATTGTCGCTCTCTGTCCCTGGAATGTGCGGGAATGCTTTGACCTGACGGTTGAGGCGGTCAACATTTCAGAACGGTTGCGCCTGCCGGTGATCGTGCTGATGGATGAAATTGTTGGTCATATGCGGGAGGTGGTGGAACTGCCGGAAGAGGTTCGGCTCTGGACGCCGGCAAAGCCCAAGAAGCCGCGGGAGCACTATTACCACTATGAAGACACCACTAACTATGATGCGGCAATCGCCAGTTTTGGCGAAGGCTACCGGATTCACCTGACCGGACTGACTCATCGCAAGGACGGCTTTCCCACGGACGAGCCGGAGATTATCAAATGGAACCTGGACCGGCTGCGCCGGAAGATTGAGGATAACCGGAGCTGGCTCTGGGACCTTGATTATCAGGATGTGGGTTCCGAGACGATTATCGTTTGCTACGGCAGTGCGGCCCGTTCAGCAATGGAAGCAAAACATCAGCTGGAACGGAAGACCGGGCGCCGGGTGGGAATTGTCCGGCTGCGGATGGTGTGGCCCTTTCCGAGCGAACGACTCATCGGACTGCTGCGCAGTGCCCGCCGGGTAATTGTGCCGGAGATGAATCAGGGCCAACTTTACCGGGAGGTAGAGCGGACGGTTAACCTCCAGGTGCCGGTGGTTTCGGTGCAGCGTTACGACGGGGAAATGCTTACCCCGGAGGAGATAATTGCGGCAGTATGATGGAGATAACTGAAGACCGGTTTCTGAATTTCTTCCGCCTGGATGAGAGATTTCCCCATATCCTCTGTCCGGGCTGCGGTATCGGCACGATTATGAGCACAATGGTTCGGGCGTTCATTGACCTGAACATCAATCAGGATGAAATTTGTGTTATCTCCGGTATCGGCTGCTCATCCCGGGTGCCGGGCTATCTTGACTGCGACACCTTTCATACACTCCACGGCCGGGCATTACCAGCCGCCACCGGCGTGAAACTGGCAAAACCCGGGTTGAAGGTGGTGGTCATCGGCGGCGACGGCGACATTATGGCGATTGGCGGCAATCACTTCATTCACACCGCCCGGCGCAACCTGGACATAACGACCATTGTCGTTAATAACTTTACCTACGGCATGACCGGGGGCCAATATTCACCAACCACCCCGACCCACGAAAAGGCGTCAACCGCGCCGTTCGGCAATGTTGAACGCAGCTTTGATGTCTGCTTTATCGCCAAGGCCGCCGGGGCGATGTTTGTTGCCCGGAGTACCACCTTCCATGTTGCCCATCTGAAAAAGATGATTGAACTTGCCCTGAAAAAGCGCGGCTTCAGCGTGGTTGAGGTCATCAGCCAGTGCCCGACCTATTATGGCCGGTATCAGGGCATCGGTGATGCGGTGAAGATGCTGCAGTGGCTCAAGAGTCGCTCAATTGATGTCAGCAAGGTTGCCGACCCCTGGCAGGTCAAGGATAAATTTGTCATCGGCGTGCTGCACGACCAGGAGGATGTGCCACCCTATACTCAGCTCTACCAGTCGCTCCGGAAAAGGGCACGAAATGAAAAAGATTGAAATCCGGCTTGCCGGTACCGGCGGTCAGGGAGTAATCCTGGCAAGTGTAATTCTGGCTGAAGCCGCGGGTGTGTATGAAGGCTGGTATGCGGTTCAGACCCAGAGTTATGGACCCGAGGCAAGAGGCGGTGCTTCCCGGGCTGATGTCATAATTGCCGACCAGCCGATACTCTATCCCAAATGCCGGAAACTGGACCTGCTGGTCGGATTGAGCCAGCCGGCGGTTGATAAATACCTGCCTGACCTCAAGCACCAGGGGCTGGCACTGATTGACGACTTTTATGTCCGGGAGTGTCCATATCCTCAGACTCTGTGTCTGCCCCTTTCCCGGACCGCACGCCAGCAGCTCGGCAGAGAACTTTTTACCAATATCCTTACTCTTGGTGCGGTAGCCAGAATTACCGGTCTGGTCAGCCTTGAATCTCTGAATAAGGCGGTTGCCAGCCGTGTGCCCCAGCAGTATCTGGAAATAAACTCAAAGGCTTTACAAATCGGCTGGGAACTGGCAGCCCAACATGATAATTTTCAAAGGGCAGGCAGTTCTGGCTCCGGCAGCGGTTGAGTACCGGCTGACGGTGGCAACCGACCCGGAGCTGAGCAATGTGGTGCTTAATGTCCTGACCTCGGTGCCCCGATATCAGACCACGGTGAAACTGGCAAACAGCACCTATTACTGGCAGACCGCAGCAAGAACATCGGGCAGTGGCTGGCAGCGGCTGGCGGATATTCCGCATGCGGTCAGTGATGGTGGTGCGCTGGCATACTGCGGGAGATTCTTCGGCACCAGTTCGGATATCTTGGTTGCGTTTATTGGTGGTGGCGATACCCTGTCCTATGCCTATGTTGAT
>JBAMLV010000019.1:0-22155 GCA_039793395.1 bacterium
AAACCAAAAAGCACCAGCAGCCCGAACACCGCTCTGTTCATAAACACACCTCCGGGATAATAATTAATGTTTTTATTTTAGCCGGTTTTATATTCAGGTCAAATACTCATCCGGCACCGCGGTGGCGATTGTGACCGGCAGTCAACATTTTTCCTTGACCTTTTTAAGTAAATCGTTATATTTGTGAATTAAAATCGTATTTATTTCAGGAGGAAAGTGTGAAAGATTATAAGGTAAACGAAATCAGAAATCTCGGGTTTTTCGGACACGGCGGTTCGGGCAAGACTTCAATCGGCGAGGCGCTGCTTTGGGCAATGAAGCAGAATAACCGTTTGGGTTCGGTTGATGCCGGGACCTCGCTTTTGGATTATGATGAGGATGAAATTGCCCGTAAGATAAGTATCAATCTGGCACTGGGTTACGGGGAATACCGGAATACGCTTATTAATCTGGTTGATGTGCCGGGTTATGCCGATTTCTTCGGCAATGTGATTTCGGCGGTGCGGGCGATTGATGCCGCAATTGTGGTTATTGATGCCAGTTCCGGGGTGGAAGTGGGAACCGAAATGGCGTGGCGCCGGCTGGACGAAGCCGGTCTGCCGCGGGCGGTTTTTATTAATAAATTAACCAAGGAAAATACCAGTTTTGATGTGGTTGCCGAAGAGGCGCGGAAGGTTTTCGGGACCAAGTTGACACCGGTTTATCTGCCGATTGGCAGGGAGTCGGGTCTGAAGGGCGCGGTGGACCTGCTTAATGACAAGGCTTATGTTTACGAAAACGGTTCCCGCCGCGAGGTTCCGGTTCCCGGTGAAATGGTCGAGCAGATAAACCACTGGAAGGAGAAGCTGGTTGAGTCGGCAGCCGAAGTTGATGAGCGCCTGATGGAAAAGTTTCTTGAAGGTCAGGAAATCACACCGGATGAGATGCGTTCGGCGGTGCGCCAGGGGATAAAAGCCGGGGTGGTTTATCCGTTACTCGGGGGTGATGCCCTGACTCAGATCGGGGTGGACCTGATTCTGGATTTGGCGGTTGATGTTTTGCCCAGCCCGGCCGAGATGCCAGCGGTGAAAGGGATAATTCCGGCAACCGGGAATGAGGTGGCAGTGGAACCGGACCCGGAAGGACCGGTGTGCGCACTGGTGTTTAAGACCATTTCGGAAGCACATGTTGGTGATATGCACTATGTCCGGGTATTCCGCGGCCGGCTGGAACCGGGAATGGTGGTCGTAAACGGAACCACTCAGCGGGAAGAGAAGATAAACCAGATTTATATTGTCAAGGGTAAGGAAAGAAGCGAAATCGGCAGGTTGACCACCGGGATGATTGGTGCGCTGGTTAAATTGAAGGAGACCCATACCGGCGATACGCTGGCGGACAAAAGGGAACCGGTGCGGCTGGCACCGATTGAGTTTCCCAAACCGTCAATTTCAGTGGCGATTGTGCCGCAGAGCAAAGGCGATGAGGAACGGGTATCAAACGGTCTTGCCCGGCTCCACGAGGAGGACCCGACCTTTTCCTATGAGTATAATGCGGAACTGGGTCAACAGTTAATTAACGGGATGGGAGAGTTGCATCTGGATGTGATCGTCGGCAGGCTGAAGCGCCGGTTTGATGTGCATGTGGAGCTGGTGAAACCAAAAATTCCATATCGGGAGACGATAACCAGGAAAGCGGAGGCGCAGGGGAAACATAAAAAGCAGACCGGGGGCCGGGGTCAGTATGGCGATGTCTGGCTGAGGATTGAACCTTTGCCCCGCGGGACCGGTTTTGAATTTGTGGATGAGATTTACGGCGGGGCAATTCCGGGTAAATACATTCCATCAGTGGAAAAGGGGGTGATTGAGGCGATGGAAAAGGGGGTGCTTGCCGGCTACCGGATGATGGATATCAAGGCAACGGTTTACGATGGCTCTTATCATGAGGTTGATTCTTCTGATATCGCCTTCAAGATCGCTGCCGGTCTGGCGTTCAAGAATGCCTGCGAAAAGGCCGGGGTGGTGCTCCTGGAGCCGATAATGAATGTGGCGATTACGGTTCCGGACCGGTTTACCGGCGATGTTATGGGGGACCTGAATGCGCGACGGGGCAGAATTATGGGAATGGAGGCACAGGGGGGGCTGCAGGTGATTAAGGCACAGGTACCGCTGGCAGAAATGTATAAATATTCCAACAGTCTCCGCTCAATGACTCAGGGCCGGGGTTATTTTACAATGGAGTTTGACCATTATGAGGAGGTGCCCCGGGAAATAGCCCAGAAGATTATTGAAGAGGCAAAGCGGGCAAAGGAAGAGGCACGGGAGTAGAATTTTATCCAGCCAGCAGGTTTCAGTTAATAAATTTCATACCAGGGACGGCGGACCCGGCGACGGATTAACAGGCCGAAAATAACACCGGCAGCAAAACCACCGATGTGAACAAAATAGGCAACACCGCCGCCTGTGCCCGGTGCTGAGGAGCAGCCGTAAAGCAGCTGGAACAGAATCCAGAAGCCAAGCAGCAGCGATGCCGGTAGATAAATCAGGCGCATAAAAAAGAAGAAGGGAACCAGGGTCAGCACCCGGGCGCGGGGAAACAAAACAAAATAGGCGCCCATTATTCCGGAAATGGCACCCGAGGCACCGATAGTTGGAATCCCGGAATAGGGGGCAATCAGCACCTGAAGCAGGTTGCCGGCGATGCCCGAAGTTAGATAGACTACCGGATAAAGAAGGTGGCCAAAGGCATCTTCAACATTGTCGCCGAAGATCCACAGATAGAGCATGTTACCAAGGAAGTGGAACCAGCCACCGTGCAGGAACATTGAGGAAATCAGGGTCCAGAGGTGCTGGCCGCGAACTATCCTGATCGGCACCATACCGTAAGTGAGTATCTGGGCGTCGAACTGTTCGGGTGAACGGGTGAACTGGATAACCCAGACTCCGGTGCAGACGCCAATCAACAGGTAATTAACGAAGGGACGCCGACGGGATTTTATGTCGTCATAGAGAGGGATCATTTTGCTTTGACCAGTAAGGCAATCACCAGGACGCTGATGCTTTTTCCCGGCAGGGCAAGCCGGGTTCCTTCGGTGGTTTTGGCTTTAATGCCGATGCAGTCAGCCCGGACTTTTATCAGGGTGGAGAGGTTCTGTCTGATCTGATTGACCACCGGGCTGATTTGTGGCTGGTCGCAGATAAGCACCGAATCAATCTGGGCAATGCGGTATTTTGTCCGGTTTATCCGGCTGAGCACACCTTTGAGCAGTTTTCGGCTGTCCATATTCCGGAAGCGAGGGTCGGTATCCGGAAACAGGGTGCCGATGTCAGGCAGTGCCAGTGCGCCCAGCAGAGCGTCAATCAGCGCATGGAGCAGAACATCCGCATCGGAATGTCCGGCTAAACCGTAATTAAAAGCGATTTCCGTCCCACCGAGTATCAGTTTTCTGCCTTTTTTCAGCCGGTGGGCATCAAAACCAAGACCAATCCGATAGGGAATCAGGTTATTCAAGTAAGTTTATTTTAACTGCCGATGGTCACAGGTCAAGAGCAGGGGAATAATTAAAGAAGAAAGAGATTGACTCTGAAGATATGAAAGGTTATAATTTGTTATTAGAAGCAACCAAAAAGGAGGCCCCTGATGTTAAAACATCTGTTGTTGGTATTAGCGGTTGCTGCGAGTATTGCCGGCGCAGAATGGCTTGGTATCAGCAGCACTGCAACCGCACCGCAGATTACGATTCTTGAGCAGAACCCGGGTTACACCGTTTTTGAGGTTACGGTTCCAGGGGTGGAAGTTGAGCGGACCGTAGTTGATGGTGAAGAATTTGCGGTTATCAATTTGCCGAATGAGGTGATGGCGGTGCTGGAAGAGGGAAAGCCGCAGGTGCCAAAGGTCTCGGTGCTTTTGGGAATTCCCACTCAGGCAAAGGTCAGTTACCGGGTTTTGAACAAGGAGACCCGAACCTTTACCGTCGGCAGGGTATATCCGCTTCAGCCGCCTTTAATTGACGGTCAGGAGCCCGGAGCAATGGTCATTGACCGGTCGTTTTACAGCCAGAGCCGGTTATATCCCGAAAGCGATCTGGCGATGGTTGACCAGGGGGTGTGGCGGGACCTGGCGGTGGCGAACCTCCAGGTTTATCCGGTAAAGGTGAATCCAGCAAAGGGTGAGATTGAAATTACCAGCCGAATCCGGGTGCGGGTTGATTATTCAGGCGGTGCATATCCAAAATTTGTTGCCGACTGGATGACGCCGTTATATGCCAGTTATGTTGATAACTTCGCTTATCTGCCGGTTCAGCCGCTGACTGATTACAACCCCGGGGTCCGTTATCTTGTTTTCTGCCATCAGCGTTACGATACCTGTACCTATCTTAATGACTCGCTTTTGGGCTGGGTCAAACAAAGGGGTTACGAGGTGCGGAAAATCACCAAAGCCAGTTTTACCGCTCAGGAGATAAAAGACTCAATCCGGGCAGAGTATAACCGAAATAATCCCAAAACCCTGCGCTGGGTACTGCTGGTGGGTGAATATGCAGAGATACCGATGGGTTCCTATCCCAGCGTCAGCCGTAGCGATTTCTGGTATACCGACCTTGAGCCCTGGCCCGGTGGCGATAACTATCCAGAAATCGGACTGGGCAGACTTTCCCCGAGTTCAGTTTCAGACCTGAACAATCAAATTGCCAAGATTTTGAAGTATCAACAGGCCCCGCCTTCAACTAACAACTGGCTTAACAAGTTATGTATGCCCGCCCATTCCGAAAATTATCCGGGTAAGTATTCGGGCTGTGTGCGCGGAATTTACTTTATGCCCAAGCCTTACTGGAATCCCGCGGTGGTTGAGACGATAATGGGTTATTACACCGGCAACACCACGGTTACCAATGCGTTGAATCAAGGACGGGGGATAGTCGCCTATCGTGGACACGGTGATTATACTGAGTGGTGGCAGTGGGGAACGGAAGGCTCGTGGTATAATTCCCATATCTATGCGCTGAATAACGGGGATATGACTCCGGTGGTTTATAATGTCGCCTGTAACAACGGTGATATCTATCAGGCCGAGTGTCTGGCTGAAGCCTGGATGAGAAAATATCCTGGTGGTGCGGCTGGAACTCTGGGCGCAACCCAGCCATCTTATACCTATCCCAATCACGGAATCTGTTCCACCCTGGTCCGCGCCACCTGCGATACCTGGACAATCACGGTCCCCGGAGTGCGCAATTACGGACCGACACCTTACAATCTGGCAGATATCAAGTGTTACGGTGTTGATGCCTATGTGGCAAAATACTGGCCCGGAAGTCCGTATCCCGATAATATCTATATGTATGTGGTGCTCGGGGATCCATCAATGCCGGTCTGGACCGGGGGAATGCCCCAGACGCCGACCGTGACGCTTCCGGACTCAATCCCGCTTGGACCTTATAACCTCAATGTGACGGTGCGCGTCGGTTCCCGGCCAGTGGAAGGCGCGCTGGTTTGTGCCTGGAAGGACCCGGATGTGTATATCGCCGAGCGGACCGATGCGACCGGTAACGCAACTCTGGCGGTTAATGCCGGAACACCGGGATATATGCGGATTACCGTTTCCGAGGGGCATTGTGAGCATTCAACTCCCGAGGTTCAGCATACACCGATACTGCCGTTTTCTACTACCAGACCGGTCGGAGGTGGTGGTGTTCCGCAACCGAATGTAGTTTATGGTTCCAATCAGGTGATTGATTCACCACCGGGCGGTAATAACAACGGCCGGTTTGACCCGGGTGAGAGCGGAAAGATCATTGTTACTCTGCGCAATAACGGCAATGCTCAGGCTCAAAATGTTACTGCGATTCTAAAATCGGCAAATCCGCTGTTCCGTATCACCGATTCGGCTGCCAGTTATGGTAACATTCCGCAGGATTCGGCGCGCACAAACCGGAGCGACCCGTTTCTGGCTGAAGCCGATGCCGGTATTACACCCGGAACTGTAGTCAGGTGCACACTCAGGGTCCGCTCGGACAATTATCAGCATGAGTGGACCTATACCTTCAGTCTTCAGGTTGGTCAGCCACCACTTCCCGGACAGTTTGTCATTGACCTTGACACCGGTTCGGTGCTGCTTTCAGTGTGCGCAATCGGTTCAATCGGTTATGACGAGCCACCGGCGCTTGATCTGGGCCAGGGGTTCCGGGTTCCGAAGACCGCAGCCTCATGTCTGTTCTACGGCTCAATTATGGCTGGCAGTTCGCCAACCTATCTTGTTGACCACTTTTATTCCCAGCCGGCTAATTCGGGCACAAACCACGACTGGCAGACGCCAGACAGTTTCCGGATGGTTACCCCGCCCGCACCGGCGGATGAGCACTGGATGAATACGATGACCGATGCGGGTCATTCAACCCCGAAGGGCTTGCAGGTGCGTCAACAGTGGTATATGAATGCCGATGCTGGTTATGACAACTGGGCAGTGCTTACGCTGGAGTTTACCAATAATGGCAGTCAGCCGATTAACGGACTGTATGCGGGAATTGTTGGCGACTTTGATATCGGCTCATCGTCCACCGCGAATATTGCGGTTTCTGATACTGTGCGCCGGGCGGTGCTGATGCGTCAGTCCACAAGTGAAAACCCGAGTGCTGGTTTTGTGCTGCTGGAGCCCGAGCGTTATGCCAATATCGGTGCCCTGGACCATGCGGTCTATGTTTATCCGGATTCGTGTGTCACTGACGGACAAAAATTCAGAATGCTCAACGGCACGATTGTTCAGCGGAACTCAAATCGAGCTTATGACTGGTCGGTGTTTGTGTCGGCCGGTCCGTTCGATTTACCGGTAGGAGGTGTGTGGCGGATGGCAATCGGTGTGATTGGCGCAACCAGCGTGAGCGGTTTCTGGAGTGCCAGCGACAGCTGCCAGCACTGGTATGAAGCCAATCTGCTTGGAGTTACCGAGAAACCGGTAAATATTGCCGCAACACCGGAACGACCGCTGATTATCACTCCCAATCCCTTCCGTAATAGTGCGGCGATTCATTACTTTGCCGCTCAACCGGGCAATCTGGAGCTGACAGTGCTTGATGCCACCGGCAGGGTGATCAGCGAACAGCGGTTTGCGGTGAGGACCGGAACCGGCACGCTGCAGTGGCGTCCGAAAGGACTGGCTGCCGGAATTTACTTCCTCCGAGTCCGGGGCGCGGGTAATACGGCTAACAGCAAGTTCCTGATTCTGGATTAGCGAATTGCAATCACCACGGGGCGCTTATACCGGCGCCCCGTTTTTTTTCAGGCTGAAACTGGTGCTTGCGAGATAGATTGCGCTCAGGATTATCAGCCCACCCAGAATTTCATAGCCGGTTGGCGGCTGGCGGAGCAGAGTGACCGCCAGCAATGTGGTTCCGACCGGCTCTCCGAGTATTGTTAGTGCCACAACCGGTGCCGGGAGATAGGCAAGCGCCCAGTTGAAACTTGTATGGCCAATAAGCTGGGGACCGATTGCCAAAAGCAGAATGAAGAGGCAGGTTTTTAATGAACAGGCGGTAAGCGGATTGCCAGTAATCAGTGCCAGCAGTATCAGCATCAGCGCCGCCGCAAAGTATACGGGATAGACATAACCGAGCAGGGAAATGCCGGGCCGGAGTTTTCGGCCGATGATGACATACAGGGCGGCAAAAAGCGCACCGGTCAGGGCGAGCAGGTTACCGATGAGATTGCCGGTAGTTGAGATTGCCGGACGATTGATGATTACCGCTCCGACAATTCCGATGATAACTGCCAGCCAGAGCCGGACAGAGAGCCGTTCACGGATTAAAAACGGTGAAAGCAGGGCAACAAAAATTGGATTCATTGCCACCAGTACCACGGAACTGGTGACGGTGGTATGGCGCAGGGATTCAATCCAGAATCCAAAATGGGCGGCGAGGAAAATTCCACCGAGCAGACTCATTCCAATTTTTTTACGGTTAAGCTCCCTTTTCCGCAGCGCAGGCCGGGCAAGGTAGAACGGGGTAAGCAGCAGAGTGGCAAAGAGCATTCTGCCGGCAGCAATGACCAAGGACGGAGCAGTGGTTAAGCGGATGATGATTGAGGCGAAGGAGGCGGTAGCGATGCCGATAAAAAGAACAGTGAAGATGCGGATTTTGGAAACGGGCACCAGTTTAATTTCCTGATAATTTGAATACAGTCAACAATAGCGGCATCGGCAAATCTACACATTTTTCCGATTTTCTTGGCCGGTGGCTAAGCCGGTTTATAATTAAACCTTATTCCATCAATGAAGTTGTGGCGTAAGCCATTGGATGCAGATGAAAAAAGACCGCCCCGGGGCGAGGTTCACATATTGATTGAACGTTGTAAGGGATGCGGTTTCTGCATAACCTTCTGTCCCAAACAGGTTCTGGAAGTATCAGCCGACTTCAACCGGCGTGGCTATCACCCGCCGATCGTCAAGTATCCGGAAAGATGTGTGAACTGCGGATTGTGCACGATTATCTGTGCCGAGTTTGCGATCTGGACGACACCGGCCAGAGTAAATTGTGATGAGCAGCGATAAGACGGTTCTGACTGGTGTCCATTTCTGGGATGGTGATTATGCCTGTGCTGAAGGCGCAATTGCTGCCGGCTGCCGTTTTTTTGCTGGTTATCCAATAACGCCCTCAACCGAAATTGCCGAACGGATTGCCCAGCGATTTCCGCTGATCGGGGGAACTTTTATTCAGATGGAGGATGAGTTGGCTTCAATGGCTGCAATTCTCGGGGCTGCCTGGGCCGGAACGAAGGCGATGACGGTTACTTCCGGTCCGGGTTTTTCTTTAATGCAGGAGAATATCGGTTTGGGGGCGATGACCGAGACCCCCTGTGTGGTTGTCGATGTCCAGCGGGGCGGGCCGTCAACCGGCTTGCCGACGCTGACCGGCCAGCAGGATATGATGCAGGCACGCTGGGGTTCTCATGGTGATTACGAAATAATTGCGCTTTCACCCGCATCGCCCCAGGAATGTTTTGACCTGACGATAACCTGTTTTGACCTTTCGGAACGGTACCGGGTGCCGGTGCTCTTTATGATGGATGAGTGTGTCGGGCATATGACCGAAAAGGTGGTGGTGCCCGAACCGGACCGGATCCAACCGTTCAAGCGCCGCTGGTATCGTGGGCCAAAGGAGCAATACCGTCCGTTCAAACCTGAAGAGGATGGCGTGCCGGCGATGGTACGGGCAGGCCAGGATTTCCGGATTCATATTACCGGTCTAACTCATGACGAGCGTGGTTATCCGGTAATTAATGCCGAGTGTCAGAACTGGTGTGTAACTCGGCTGGTAAGGAAAATCCGGGATAACGCTGAAAAGATAATCATGGTTGATGAATATCGGCTTGAGGATGCCGAGGTGGTGGTTGTGGCTTATGGTATAAGTGCCCGGGTTGCCTTCAAGGCAATTGAGGATGCCCGGGCAAAAGGTTTGAAGGCGGGGATGCTCCGGCTGATAACCGTCTGGCCCTTTCCAGAGCGGCGGGTGCGAGAGCTGGCACAACGGGTGAAGGCAATGGTAATGCCGGAGATAAATCTGGGGCAGGTTTATCTTGAACTGGAACGGGTGGTGGCGGGCAGATGTAAAACCACCCTTGTGCCCCACTGTGGTGGCTGGGTTCATGACCCGCAGCACATCTTAGAGGCAATAATGGAGAGTGGGAGATGATTGAACAGCAGACCCATCCGCTGGATGAACTGTTAAGGGTTGACCGCATTCCGCACATCTGGTGTTCCACCTGCGGACTGGGGATTGTGCTGAACTCGTTCCTGAATGCGGTCCGGGAGAGCGGGATTCCGCGTTCTGAGATTGTGGTAGTATCCGGAATCGGCTGCACCGGTCGGGCAGCGGGCTATGTAAACTTGGATTCTTTTCATACAACGCACGGCCGGGCGTTGCCGTTTGCTACCGGCTTAAAGCTGGGTAATCCGAAATTGAAGGTAGTGGTCATTTCCGGTGACGGGGATCTTGTAGCAATCGGGGGCAATCATCTGATTCATTCTGCCCGGCGCAACATGGATATGACCGTAATCTGTGTGAACAACTTCAATTACGCAATGACCGGTGGTCAGTTCGGGCCGACCACCCCACCGGGGGCAAAACTGACGACCGCACCATTTGGCAGTTATGAATATCCTTTTAATCTGCCATTTCTGGTTGATTCCTGCGGTGCCACCTATGTTGCCCGCTGGACGGTACTCCATGTCCGGCAGCTGACCGATTCAATCCGCGAGGCGCTTGAGCATCGCGGATTCAGTTTCGTTGAGGTAATTTCGCCCTGCCCGACGGTTTACGGGCGGCGGAATCAGCTCGGTTCCGGTCTGGATATATTAAAGTATTACCGGGAAAAATCGGTGGTGAAGAATAATATTGATACCCGGGAATGCGGGATTGAACTTGGCGGCACAATTATTGTCGGCAGGTTTGTCCAGCGGCGCAAGCCCACCTATCTGGAAACCATGAACGAATACCTTTCCAGGTGGGTTGGTGATGAGTTCGTGCCCTATTCCGGACCGATGGAGGATGAGGAATGAATGGGACTGCCAGGTGGTGAGGGGAAGCGATGGTGGAGATTAAACTTTCCGGTTTTGGCGGCCAGGGTATCATTATGATGGGAATGATCTTAGGGAAAGCGGCTACACTATACGACAACAAATTTGCAACCTTGACCCAGAGTTTCGGGCCAGAAGCCCGCGGCGGTGCCTGTTCTGCCCAGTTGATTATCTCCGAGCAGAAAATACTATATCCCTATTTGATGAGACCGGACATTCTGGTGGCAATGTCGCAGGAGGCATACGAAAAGTTCGAGCCGACACTTAAAGAAAATGGCACGCTGATTATTGAACAAAATCTGGTCCGCCCCCATGACCACGAAGGGCGAATCCGTCAGTTCGCAGTCCCGGCAACCAGAATTGCGGAGGGCCTGGGTAACCGGATGTTTGCCAATATGGTGATGCTGGGGTTTGTGGTTGCGATTACCAGTGTGGTTCCCAAAGAGGCGCTGGTCAAGGCGGTCAAGGACACCCTGCCGTCAAGGATTCTGGAGAAGAATTTGCTGGCACTGGAACAGGGATACCAGCAGGGGGTGGAACAGATTGGTCCGTCGCGGTGAAAAAATGCCGGCACGGCTGGTCCTGCCATTGCCATCTACCGGTGCGCAGTTGCATATTGAAGGTTTTTCCGAAGAGTTCAGATTGAATCTGGTTCCGGATTCACCCTGTCGGGTCGGGTGTCCGGCCGGGGTTAATGTCAAGGCGTATGTGGGGCTGATTGGCCGGGGTAATTTTGAACGGGCGCTGGCGGTGGTCCGGGAAAAGAATCCTCTGCCGGGTATCTGTGGTCGGGTCTGCACCCATCCCTGCGAAGCGGAATGCCGGCGGGCCGAGGTTGATGAGCCGGTGGCAATCCGGCAGTTGAAGCGATTTATCGCCGACTATGCGCTCAGTGCCGCACCGGCAGCACTGCCACCGGATAGTCCGCTTCGTCCGGAAAGGGTTGCGATCATCGGTTCCGGTCCTGCCGGACTTACCGCCGCCAGTGACCTTCGGCGTCTGGGGTATGCGGTTACCATTTTTGAAGCCCAGAGCCGACCCGGGGGAATGCTGGTCTGGGGAATTCCACCGTTCCGTCTGCCCCGGAATATAATTGAGGAAGAGATAAATTCAATTTTGAACCTCGGGGTTGAACTGGTGCTTAATACCAGAATTGACGACCCGCTGCAACTCCGGCAGGATGGTTATGCTGCGGTTTTCCTGGCACCGGGGCGGCAGCAGAGTGTCAAACTCGGTCTGCCGTTTGAAGATGAACTTGAAGGTGTCATTGACGGTCTCGCCTTTCTGAAAATGGCGTATGACGGCAAGGTCAAAACGCTCAAGGGGCGGGTGCTGGTAATCGGTGGTGGTGATTCCGCGATTGATTCGGCACGGGTGGCAAAGCGGCTCGGAGCAGACGAGGTGGTTGTTGTCTACCGGCGAAGCCGGGCGGAGATGCCGGCCGCCGATGAGGAGGTCAGAGAAGCCGAAATTGAAGGGGTCAGGTTTGAGTTTCTTCTTCAACCAACCGGTTTTCTGCATCGGGAGCGCAGACTGACCGGTTTGCGGGTTGTGCGCTGCCATCTGGGGGAGCCGGATGCATCGGGACGGCTCAATTCGGTGCCGATTCCCGGGTCAGATTTGATACTGGATGCAGACTGGGTAATAACGGCGCTGGGGCAGAAGCCGGCGCAGCAAGTCAATGGATTTCCTGCCGGGGTCTTTGTCGGTGGTGATGCAGCCGGTGGTCCGGCAACGGTGATTAATGCGATTGCCAGCGGACATCAGGGAGCGGCTTTAATTCATCAATTCATTACCGGTGAGATACTTTTTGAGGCGTCCAGTGCCCAAGAAATGGAGGTGGCGCCGATGGTTTTGAGCGCGGTTCGGCTGCGCCGAACCAGGGCGCGGGTGCTACCGGTTTATGCCCGTCGGGGATTTGAGGAGATTGAAGCGGCATTAACACCGGCTGAAGCAATACAGGAGGCAAACCGATGTTTAAGGTGCGGGCCGTGTAGTGAATGTGTGCTCTGCAGTTACACCTGCCCCAAACATCCGCTGGTATTGAAAATTTCCGGCATTGATGAGCCGGTTTATCTGCGGGTGCACGGGCTTGGTGAGTGCCTACCTGAAAACGAAAGAAAGGTCAATATCCAGATACCGGAGCGTGCCGAAGAGATAGCCGGGGTTCTCCGCTCGCTGGTGGTTCGGGTTAACCAGCTATTGTGCCGGGGCTGTGGCCGGTGTGTTGAGGTTTGTCCGCATCAGGCGCTGAGTCTCAGACAGTTGCGTCCGGGAATTGAGGTGGTACAGGTTGACCTTCAGCGGTGCCGGGGTTGCGGTGCCTGTTTGCCGGTCTGTCCCAGTGGTGCATTACAGGGTGGGGTTGATTCACCAGGCGAAGTTAATGGCTGAGACGCAAGAGCAGACCGGTAACCGGGTTGCTTATGTGTGTTCACGCTGTGCCGGTAACATTCCGGCGGCTGATCGGTTGTGGTTGAAACCGGTTTTCTGTATCGGTCAGGTTAGTGCGGGTCAGATTTTACAGTTGATAGCGCAGGGTGCGGAACAGGTGTTGGTGATTGGCTGTCCGGCTGAAAACTGCCGGCACGAGCGGGGTCCGGAAATTGCCCGGAGTCAGGTAGCGATTGCTCGGGGTCTTTTGGAACTGCTTGGTTTTGACCGCACCGCAGTCGGCTATTTCAATGGTGATGATGAACTAAAAAACAGCGTGGCACTGGAATTTTTTTCTCCCGTTAAGAAGGAAGAAATGGAGCAGGAGGAGGCTGCGCAGCCTGCCAGTTTTGCTGTGCCGGCAGATTTCACTGCGGCTGAGTTTGTCTGTCTGGATTGCGGCCGATGCAGTGGTATCTGTCCGGTTGCAAGGACCGGACTTGGTTTTTCTCCGCGGCGACTGATCAAGCAGGCGTTGACCGCCGGAAAGGAGCTTTCAAGCCGGGCGGTCTATTCCTGTCTTGGCTGTGACCTGTGCACCACCGTTTGCCCTTCAGGTAAAAGCATCAGCCGGACGGTGCAGCGGCTGCGAGTAATTGCTTTCAATAACCGGGTTCAGCCGGCGCTTGCTCACAGCGGGGTGATGCAGATGGTCGGAAGAATTATGGCTCGGGGCACACGGAAGCAGCGCCGGTCCGGCTGGATTAGTCCGGAATTGAAGGTTACTGACCAGGGGGATACCGCGCTGTTTACCGGCTGTCTGCCTTATTTTGATGTCCTGTTTGGTGAACTGGGGATTAATTCCGTGCCGACGGTGCGTAATGCGGTTCGCTGTCTGAACCAGGTGGGGATTGTGCCGGTGGTGCTGGACGATGAACGGTGCTGCGGTCATGATTTGCTCTGGCTGGGTGATGTCAGCAGTGCGCGCCGGCTTGCCGAACACAATCTGGTGCAGCTGCATAATGCCGGGGTGAGGCGGGTGATTTTCCTGTGTCCGGAATGTCAGTATACCTTTCAGTATGATTATCCACAGCTTGCCGGTAAAACCGGACTGGAGTTGATGCATATTTCGCAGGTCCTGGAGGCAGGTGGTTTTCAGCCCGGCGCCAGCGGGGCTGCCAAACGACGGGTTACCTATCATGACCCCTGCCGGCTGGGAAGGCAACTCGGAATATACGAACCGCCGCGCCGGCTGATTACCGCTATCCCGGATGTTGAATTACGGGAGATGGGACACAATCGTCAGCAGGCATTATGCTGTGGTGGAACTTCCTGGCTGGAATGCGGTGCGGCGGTAAAACTGCTCCAGGAGCGCCGGCTGGCAGAGGCACGGGCGGTCGACGCAGAACTGCTGGTGACTGCCTGCACCAAATGTGAAATTCATCTGCGCTGCGCCCTGACCAGAACTGCTCTGCGTCCGGTGCCGATTATTAATTTGATTGACCTGATTGCCGGGGGAGATAAAATTGGAAGCGTTGAACAACGGTAATTTAGCGCCCAGAATCGGTGTCTTTGTCTGCCGGTGCGGGACCAACATTGCGGCAACGGTTGATGTTGAGCAGGTGGCAGCCTTTGCCCGGACACTGCCGGGTGTAGTCTACAGTCAGACCGGGCTTTATGTCTGTTCGGAACCGGGGCAGAAGGAGATTCAGCGGGCGGTTGCCGAACAGCGGCTCAACCGGGTGGTGGTTGCTGCCTGTTCACCGCGGATGCATGAACCGACCTTTCGCGCCTGCCTGGTCCAGGCCGGACTGAACCCGTTTCTGCTGGAGATTGCCAACATCCGGGAAGGATGCTCCTGGGTTCATACCGCAGAGCCGGAACGGGCAACGCAAAAGGCGTGTGACCTCGTGCGGATGGCGGTGGCGAAAGCCGGATTTCTCAAGCCGCTGGCTGAACACCGCTTCGCGATTAAGGATGCGGTGCTGGTGATTGGCGGTGGAGTAGCCGGAATTCAGGCGAGCCTTGACCTGGCTGATGCTGGTCATCAGGTTTATCTGGTGGAAAAGTCGCCAGCGCTCGGCGGTCTGATGGCACAGTTGCACAAGACCTATCCGACGATGGACTGTGCGATATGAATACTGGCGCCAAAGATGGCGGATGTCGGTCGGCATCCGAAAATCAAACTCCTGACCCTCGCCGAAGTCACGGCGGTCGCCGGCCATGTTGGTGATTTCCGGGTAACGGTCCGGCAGAAGGCACGGTTCGTAAACGAACAGGAATGCACCGCCTGCGGTGACTGTGCGCAGGTCTGCCCGCAGCTGGTGCCGGACGAGTTCAATTTAGGGCTTTCGCTCCGGCACGCCATCTATCAGCCGTTTCCACAGGCAATTCCTGCCGCCTATGTGCTCAATCCGGCTGACTGCCTGGGCTTGAACCCGATTGCCTGCGGTCGGTGTGCTCAGGCATGTGAGAAGCGGTGTATCAACCTGAATGACCAGGACCGGGAGTTTACCTTTGAGGTCGGGGCGATAATCGTTGCCACCGGAATGGAGCCGTTTAACCCGTTTGACAGGGGTGATTTCGGTTATGGCCGGTTTGTTAATGTAATCACGGCAATGGAGTTTGAACGGTTGGTTTCATCCGGCGGTCCGACCGGTGGCGAACTCATCCGGTTAAGTGACCGGCGTCAGCCCCGGCGCATCGCCTTTATTCAGTGCGTCGGTTCCCGATGTGCGGACCAGGGCAGTCCCTACTGCTCCAATATCTGCTGTATGAATACCATCAAGGATGCGCTGGTAATCAAAGAGCATCACCCCGAAGTTGAGGTCAAGGTTTTCTACATTGACCTGCGGGCATTTGCCAAGGGATTTGAGGAGATGCTCTGGCGGTCAAAACGGCTCGGCGTCAGCTACATCCGGGGAATTCCGGGTGAGGTGGAGGAGGAGGGCACAACCGGCAATCTAATCCTTCATCTGGAAAACACCGAGACCGGTGAGATTGAAACCCATGAAGCCGAGCTGGTGGTGCTGGCAACCGGGGTCAAACCGCGTCCAGACACCGCCGCAGTTCAGCATTTGCTTTCGCTTCAGCTCCACCCCGAAGGTTTTCTGCTTGAGGCACACCCGAAACTGCTGCCGGTGGATGCGCCCATTCGCGGGGTGTTCTATGCCGGTGGTGCCGAAGGGCCAAAGGACATCAAGGATTCGGTGACTCAGGCAAGTGCGGCGGCAGGCAGAGCGGCAAGACTGCTGGCACAGGGTATGATCCCGGCTGAACCCTACACCGTTGAGGTGCAGACCGAAAAGTGCCGTGCCTGTGGTGCCTGTCTCAAGGTCTGTCCTTATCAGGCGTTTGAATGGGAAAAGGGCAAGCCGGCAAAGCCGATTGCTGCGGTCTGTGCCGGTTGTGGCACCTGTGCTGCGGAATGCCGGTTTGATGCGATTGAGGCGCATCAATTTTCGGATGCGCAGATTTTTGCCCAGATTGAAGCCGCACTTGCCCGGGAACCGCAGTCCAAGGCGCTGGTTTTTGCCTGCCACTGGTGCTCGTTTGCTGCCGCCGACACAGCCGGGGTGGCTCGCAGCCAGTATCCAGCACGCCAGGTTTTAATCCGGACGATGTGTTCGGGGAGAGTTGCCGAGGAGTTTGTTTTGAAGGCATTTGAACTGGGTGCGCCGGTGGTTCTGGTGTCGGGTTGCCATTTTGCCGACTGCCATTATCTGAATGCCAACCGGCATACCCAGCGCCGGGTGGAACGCCTCTGGGAAAAACTGGAAGCATTGGGTATCAGACCGGAACGGCTCCAGCTGGAATGGATTTCTGCTGCTCAGGGTGCGCGCTTTGTCAATACGATGCAGGAGCTGGAAAAACTGCGCCAGACGGTTTCGCCGGAGGAGATTGATAGGACGATTGCCATCCTCAAAAATCCGCCCCGGGTTAGCACCCGGACTCTGCCCCGGGAGCCAGGTGAATATCCGTTCCGGTGTTTGCGCTGTGGCCGGGAGTTCACGCTGTTTTACCACCCGGATCAGCCTCAGGAACGTGCCTGTCCGAACTGTGAGAGCAACAGTGTCCGACTGATGCTCAGAAAGCCGGTTGAGGTCACCAGCTGAATTCAGATTATAGACCAGTTGCCGCCACATTCTTTTAACTCAAACAGGTTAATAACCGGTAACTGCTATTAGATTGAACTGCGAGTGAAAATGTTAAGGTCAGAATAGTAATTGGTAGCGGTATTTGAAGGGATAAAAGGGTAATGGCGAGGTGGTCGGTTTACCCGAAGATGAGAGTTGAAAGCGGATTTGGAATGACACCAGATTTTGCCGGTTTGATGGACTGAATGTTTAGCCCGGGGATGACCCCCGGGGTGCTCTCCCCGGGCGGAGTGAATGATGGTTAAAACTCTATAACTTATTGTAAAATAGCAGGTTAATGGTTCAGTTCATAAATTCAGTGTTTAAAAATTACGCTTTTCGGGGTCTAATTATTGGAGGGTAATTTTGACAGTTTAACTTTTTGAGTTTATTATTATAAAAGGAGGTTAGTTATGAAGCTTTTATCAGCAATGCTGATATTTCCCCTGCTGATAATTGCCGGGTACGGCAGCAAGGATGATAACAGAAAAACGCAGTTCAATCTGGAGGATAGTACTGATGTTAGGGTGGAAATGAGCCATGATTTTCTTCTGACACTGCCGGCGGTGTTCCGTTATCCCAATGCGGAGGAAATTGATATGAGCGGTGAAAGCTCCGAGCGGTATGTGGAATGTCAGTATATTCTGAGAACCAGTGACCATTTTCCCGAGGTCGTCCGATTTTACGAGCAAGCTTATGATAACCCGGAGACCATATTTGGGGATACCGCTTCGGATGAATTTTGCTGGGAAGGTGGGCGTAGCATTTCGGATGAGGTGGTCACTTTAACCGCCAAGGATGAGCAGGAGCTTGATTGCTGGAAGTGTATTATTGTCCGGGAGTCAGACGGAACCCTAATGCTTTTAATTAACCGTCGGGAGTTAAGCCAGCGGGACTCGAGATAATTTTTTTTGACCCGGGGAAACCTGGTTATAATAATAAAAAGAAAGGAGGATATATAATGAAAAGGATGTTCTGGGTAGTGATTTTGTTTGCCAGCATTAGCTGGGGCGCAACTCTTACCTGGCTTGGTTCGCTGGGAACACCGTATGCTGAGTGCCACGGAGTTTCGGCTGATGGTAATACAGTTTGCGGCTGGGCAGGAGTTTATGAGCCCCATTATGCCTGGCGCTGGACCAATACCGGCGGAATGGAGACCATTCCAGCCCTGATTGCCGGCAGAAGCATTGAAGCCTGGGGGCTTTCAGCTGATGGCAGGGTGGTAGTTGGTTATGGAATGACCACTGGCAGTAATTATCGCGGTTTTCGTTATGACGGTGATTCAATGCTGGTTTTCGGCACGCTGGGCGGCAGTATCAGCTGGGCTTATGCCGCTTCTTATGACGGTTCAAAGGTTGCGGGCAGTGCGGAGCATTCATCGGGTTTCAATCATGCCTTTCGCTGGACCGCGGATTCCGGCATGCAGGATTTGGGGGTGTTACCAGGAGCGGTGCGCAGCGTAGCACGGGCGATTTCGCTTGATGGTGGGGTGGTGGTCGGATGGTCAGGTTATGGGAACAGTATTCATCATGCCTTTCGCTGGGAAAACGGAGAGATGGTGAGCATTCACAATCCCAGTTTTGGCCAGAGTGAAGGGTTGGGTGTTTCCGGAGATGGCAGCACTGCGGTTGGTGCCTGGGGTCCGCCTTCAATGACGCCGACGCGTCCGTTCCGCTGGACGGAAGCAACCGGAATGTATGACCTGGGAACTTTGGGTGGTGAATGGGGAGAAGCCTGGGCTGCCAATTATGACGGGACCGTGGTGGTTGGCTGGTCAGAGCGTTCTCAGGGTAACTGGGGCGCATTTCGCTGGACGGTTCAAGGGGGGATGGAGGATTTAAATGTCACCTATGCCCAGTTACTTTCTCCGGGTTCGGTTTTGAGAGATGCTATGGCGATTTCGCCGGATGGCAGGTATATTGTTGGCCGGGGCTATAATGGTGCCACGGGCAGGGATGAGGCTTATCTGCTGGACACCGGACCAATTGGGGTTGAGGATGGGAATCGTTCGGTTCAGGTGGTGGTGAGTTCATTACCAAATCCGTTTTCAGACCAGGTGATAATTAAATACCAGTTGCCAGCAAGAAGCAGGGTAGAACTTAAAGTTTACGATTTGAGTGGCAGGGTGGTTTTGAGTTCTGCAAATTCGGCACAGGAGCCGGGCAGTTATGAGGTGGATTTTATGCCTGATCAGAATCGGGCCAAGGTTTATTTCCTGCTGCTCAGAACCGATTTTGCTATTTACCAGCACCGGCTGGTCAGGGCACGGTAAGTTATTAAAATCCGCTAATTCTTTTAGTTCGGGCAGAGCCGGTCAGAGCCGCTTTTCTAACCTATCTTGCAATTGTTCGGGTTCGTAAATGACCTCAATGCCCGCCGCCTGAAAGGCAAGGATTTTTTCTGCCGCGGTGCCGGAACCCCCAGCGATGATTGCACCGGCGTGTCCCATCCGTTTGTCTGGCGGTGCGGTCTGGCCGGCGATGAAGCCAAATACCGGTTTGGTGACATACTCCCGGACAAAGGCGGCTGCCCGTTCTTCGTCATTGCCACCGATTTCACCGACGATGACGATTGCTTTTGTTTCCGGGTCGTCCTGAAACAGTTTCAGGCAGTCAATGAAACCGGTGCCGATAACCGGGTCGCCACCGATGCCGATAACCGTGGACTGGCCGAAACTGCCGGTATTGGCAGCAATTTCATAGGTCAGGGTGCCGGAGCGGGAGACCACACCAACACAGCCGGGTCGGAAGGCGGCAGCGGGCATTATGCCGACCTTTGCCTTGCCAGGTGAAATGATACCGGGACAGTTCGGGCCAACAATCCGGACCCCCCGTGATTGAGCAGCAGCAATTGCCCGGACCGCATCCAGGGTTGGGACACCTTCGGTTACACAGACTATCAGCTGAATGCCGGCGGTGACCGCTTCCAGGAGCGCATCATAGGCAAATCCGGCGGGCACAAAGATGATTGAGGTGTTGGCATCGGTTTTTTGAACTGCGGCTTCAACAGAATTGAATACCGGGACACCGGCGACCTCCTGCCCTGCTTTGCCCGGGGTGACGCCACCAACAATTTGAGTTCCGTATTCCCTCATCATCCGGCTATGAAAGGCACCGTCCCGGCCGGTAATTCCCTGAACAATCAGGCGGGTATTTTTGTCAATCAGGATGCTCATTGTGCCGCCTCCTTTGCTTTCGCCACTGCCAGTCTGACCGCCTCCGACATCGTCTTTGCCCAGAGTATTGAACTGTGCTCAAGAATTGCACATGCCTGGTCAGCGTTAGTGCCGGCGAGCCGGGTAATAACCGGAACCCTGATATCTGCCTGCTCCTGGGCAATCAGCAATCCCTGAGCGATGTCATCGCAGCGGGTAATGCCACCGAAGATGTTGACCAAAATCGCTTTGACATTGGGGTCGGAGAGGATGATGCGCATTGCCAGTGCCATCTTGTCCGGTGAGGAGGAGCCACCGACATCAAGGAAGTTTGCCGGTTCACCGCCGAAGCGTTTGATTAAATCCATTGTTGCCATTGCCAGACCGGCACCGTTGACCACACAGCCGACATTGCCGGAAAGTCGGATATAGGACAGGCCGGCCTTTTTGGCTTCAATTTCCAGCGGGTCTTCACTGCTGAGGTCGCGTAGCGCTTCGTTTTCCGGGTGCCGGAAAAGGGCGTTGTCGTCAAAGTTGATTTTGGCATCAAGGGCAAGGAGTGTGCCGGTGCCGGTGTAAACCAGGGGGTTGATTTCAATCAGTGAGATGTCCCGGTCGGTAAACAGGCGGTAAAGTTTCCAGGCGATGGTGCTGAACTGCTGGGCTATTTTCAGGTCGTTGAACAGCGTCAATCCGACGTTACGGGTCTGAAATGGCAGCAGGCCAAGCAGCGGGTCAATTTCGGTTCGGATTATCTTTTCCGGGGTGTTTTTTGCCACCTCCTCAATCTCAATTCCGCCAGCGGCTGATGCCAGGAGCACCGGCCGGCGCGCCGTCCGGTCAATTGTTATGCCGAGGTAGTATTCGGCTTTGATATCCACCAATTCTGAGACCAGCAATTTCTGCACCGGCAGTCCTTTGATTTTCATTTTCAGGATGGCATCGGCAATGGGCTCAACTTCGGTCCCGGTTCGGGCAATTTTGACGCCACCGGCTTTGCCCCGGCCACCGACCAGCACCTGCGCCTTGATCACCACCGGCAGACCGAGCTGTTCGGCAATGAGCCGGGCTTCGGCGGGCGTGGTGGCAACCCTTTCCCGGGGAACCGGAATTCCAGCCGCAGAAAAGATTTCCTTTGCCTGATATTCGTGAATTTTCATACCGGATGAATTTATTTACCGGCAGGCAAAAGTCAATTCCGGGAATGACGGGTAAACTTGACTGCCAATCGTAATTGGGTAAAACTTAATAAATGACCGAAACTGAAAAGGAGGCGGCATGCGCTGTGCTTTAAACCGGGAGATTTTTGCCGAGGCACTGGGAACGGTTGTCAGTGTTCTGCCCAGCAAAGCCACCTTTCCGGTGTATCAGAATATCCTGCTGGAGGTTGAGCAGGGCCGGCTGGCAATTACCGGTGCTGATGGGGACACGGTGGTGCGCCGGGAAATTAAACTGGAAGGCAAGAGTGAAGATGGGCGTGTGCTGGTTAATGGCCAGCGGCTGAACGAACTGGTCCGGGCAAGTTTGGCAGAGCAGGTGAGCCTGAAGACAACCGAAAAGATGATGGCAATGGAAGCCGACCGGATGAAAGCCGATTTTACCCTGCTGGCACCAGAAGAGTTTCCAGTACTGCCACAACTGCCGTCCGATATCCAGTTTGAATTTCCCCTGGCAACGCTGCTCGGGATGTTTGAGCTCTGCAGTTTTGCGGCTTCAAAGGATGAATCCCGTCCTGTCCTCACCGCAATCAACTGGGAGATTGGCGAGGGCGAAAGCCGGATGGTGGCAAGTGATGGACACCGGCTGGCATTGGTGACCCGCAAGGTTAAGTCACCGGTCAAAGCCAAATTGCTGCTGTTACCGAAGGCACTGAGTATTATGCCGCGCGGGGAGGAGCGGGTTTCAGTCTTTGCCGATGCGAAGAGGGTTGGATTCAAACTGGAAAATACCATCGTG
>JBAMLV010000020.1:0-82929 GCA_039793395.1 bacterium
ATCCAGGCGTTTGCCGGTGTCAAGTTTTTGTTGACCGGGGCTAAAGGCAGATTTTTGGTTTTTGGTTGATAAGTTTCTGAATTTTAATTGGTTATCTAATTGGTAGCCGTTTTGAGGGGCAGGGGGTGGGCGGTTCCGGGGACGGTGGGGGGGACGGTATGGGGGATGGTGGGGTCAGGAGCCGGGTTGAGGGAAGGGTAAGGGGTTTTGGGAGCGGGCTGGTGGCTGGTTATCACCAGGGTTTGGGCAAGGGTTGGGGGCAGGGTTCGGTTGAGGGTGCGGGGATGGGTGAGGAGGAGCGCCCGGGTAATAGAGCATGCCGGGGTTTTCAGGGTTATGCCCGGGTTGGGTCTGGCAGCTCCGGCGAGGTGATTTGACTTTTTGCGGTTGAATAGATAGAATAAGCGGCATGCGGCGACGGATAAGTTTGCTTCAGAAATTGCTACTTAAGGAAAAACTGGACGGTTTGGTTGTGTCCGGGTTGAATAATATCCGGTATCTGTGTGGTTATACGGGTAGTAATGGGATGATGATTGTGACCAGGCGGGAGGCGGTTTTTTATACCGATTTCCGGTATCAGGAGCAGGTGAAGGATGAGGTGCGGGGTTGTAAAAAGCGGGTGCTGGAGCGCGACCTTTATGCCTCGTTTCCGGTTGAGGAACTCAAGCGGATGACCAGGGGCAGGAGGGGCGCGCGGATTGGTATTGAAGAAAGTAATCTGACCGTGGCACGGTTGCGGGTGTTGCGCCGGCAGTTGTCCGGGTTTAAACTGGTGCCGGTCCGGGACCTGGTGCTGGAGTTGAGGCGGAGGAAGGATAAGGGGGAACTCGGGTTGATGCGCCGGGCGCAGGAGATTACGGAAGAGGGGTTTCAGCGGGTGTTGAAGCTGGTGAAGCCCGGGGTGAGTGAGCGGGAGCTGGCACTGGAGGTTGAGTTTTTTTTCCGGCAGTTCGGTGAGGTGGCGTTTCCGGTAATTGTTGCTTCGGGTGAAAATGGTGCCAAGCCACATGCCCGGGCTGGTGAGCGCCGGTTGAGGCGGGGGGATGGTATTACTTTTGATATCGGGTGTCGTTATCAGGGTTATTG
The DNA here is from genome assembly GCA_039793395.1 of bacterium. GTDB lineage: Bacteria > Hydrothermota > Tepidihabitantia > Tepidihabitantales > Tepidihabitantaceae > JAOABP01. Next base: position 1,087 of record JBAMLV010000020.1, read on the forward strand.
TGCCGATATGACCCGGACGGTTTTTCTGGGTAAGCCGGATGCGGAGCTGGTTCGGGTTTATCAGGCGGTGCTCCAGGCACAGGAGGAGGCGCTGGAGGTTGTCAGTCCCGGGGTGCCGTGTAAACTGGTGGATCTGGTTGCCCGGGAGCATCTTGACCGGCAGGGTCTGGGCAGGTATTTTGGCCATAGTGTGGGGCATGGGGTCGGGCTGGAGGTGCATGAGCAGCCGAGTTTGAGCCGGATGAGCCGGCAGATGCTGGAGCCGGGTGATGTGGTGACGGTTGAGCCCGGGGTTTATCTGCCCGGTAAGGGCGGGGTGCGGATTGAGGATATGGTGCTGGTCACCCGGAATGGCAGTTGCAATTTGACCCGGGCAAGTAAGGAGTTAATCATCATTTAAGGAGCGGTTTTATGGTAACACCAAACGATTTTCGAACCGGACTTTTGATTAAATACAATAATGAGATTTATGAGGTCCTTTCCTATTCCCGGACCCGGACCGCACAGCGCCGGGCACGGGTGCTGACCAGAATGCGGAATATCCGGACCGGGGCGCTGATTGAGGAGAGTTTTGAGTCGGAAATTAAGCTGGAAACGGTGGAGATGGAAAGGCGGAAGGGGCAGTATCTTTATGCGGATGACAGCGGTTATCACTTTATGGACCTGGAAACCTATGACCAGTTCGCACTGAAGAAGGAGGTGCTGGGTGAGAAGGTGCTTTATCTGACCGAGGGGGTGGAGGTTGAAGTTGGCTATATTGAGGGTGTGCCGATGATGATTGAGCCGCCGATGTTTATTGTGCTGGAGGTGGTGGAGACCGAACCGAATTATCGGGGAGACACCGCAACCGGTGGTGGTAAGCCGGCGCGGTTGAGCACCGGTCTGGTGGTGGATGTGCCGTTTTTCATCAAGGTGGGGGACCGGGTGCGGATTGATACCCGGACCAACACCTATGTTGAGCGGGCATAATAAATAGTGTTCAAGAAGGTTCTGGTTGCCACCAGGGGGACGGCAGCGCTGCGAATTGTCCGGACCTGCCGGGAGTTGGGGATAAAGAGCGTGGTTCCGTATTCGGAGGTTGACCGGTATGGACTGCCGGTGCTTTTGGCAGATGAGGCGGTTTGTATCGGTCCGGCACCAGCGGCGGACTCGTATGCCAATGTGTCCCGGCTACTGGCAGCTGCCGAGGTTACCGGTTGTGATGCCCTGCATCCGGGCTGGGGTTTTCTGGCTTCGGACCCGGAGTTTTGCGATGCAACCATCAATTCCGGAATTGTTTTTGTCGGTCCGGCACCGGACACGCTCCGGCTTTTGCAGGACCGCCTGGCGGTGCGACAACTGCTGAAATCGGCTGGTATTGCGGTGGTGCCCGGTTCTGATGGTCCAATTACCGGTCCGCAGCAGGCGGTGGCAGAGGTTGAGAAACTGGGTCTGCCAGCAGTGGTCAAGCCGGTTGCCGGCAGTCTGCGGTGTGCCCGGCTGATTACCAGGGAGAAGGATGTTGAGTATCAGGTGCGGATGTGTCAGGCTGAAACCCGCGCTCAAACCGGCAGTGAGCAGGTTTATCTGGAGAGGCATCTGCCATCGGCACGGCCGGTTGATGTGCTGATGATTGATGGGCAACCGGTTGGTGAATGGGAGGCAGGATTTTATTACCGGCAACGGGAGATAATTGCCTTTTCACCGGCAAATATCAGTGCGAAGGTGCGGGCACGGATTTACCGCTGGGCAAGGCGGGTGCTGGCGGAACTCGGTTTCAATGGCAGTGCCACGGTCAGGTTTCTGATTGATGAGGATGAAAGTCCGTATCTTTTTGGGGTGAACTGCGAGTTGAGCCCGCTTCACCCGCTGGCAGAAATCGGCACCGGGATTGATATCGTTGCCGAGCAGTTCCGGATTGCGGCTGGTGCTGGTGGACCCCAAGGGGTGCCGGTTTTTGGTGGCGGTTCGTTTGCGGCGGTGATTTATGCCGAGGATCCGGATGCCGATTTTGAACCCAGTCCGGGTGTGGTTACCGATTTAATTCTTCCTGCCGGACCGGATATCCGGGTTGAGTCCCATCTTTATCCCGGAGCGGTTATTTCCGCAGATTATGACCTGCAGGTGGCGGCGGTATTTTCCCGGGGGGATGGATTTGAGACCGGCAGGCGCCGGTTGTTGCGGGCGCTGGCGGAACTGCGGGTCGGAAATGTCAAGACCAATCTGGAGTTGGTTCTGGCAGCACTGCGGCATCCCGGGTTGGGCAAGCCGGGCGGGGTTAAAGGTCCGGAGCAGTCGTCAGCCCAATTTTTTGCTTGACAGCGGGCGGGAAATTTGTATAATATAATTAGAAACAGCGAGGTGCAATGCAGACCGATTTTTTATCATCAGTCAGAACCGGTGGTATTGCCCGGCTGTTTTTATCCCTAAAAAGAAAGGAGGTGTAAACAATCATGAAGAACCGCGGCTTTACACTGATTGAGCTGCTGGTCGTCATCCTGATTATCGGTATCCTGCTCGCACTGATCATCCCGAACTTCGTGCTGTTCCAGGAGCGCGCCCGTCGTGCTTCGGTGAAGAACAATATGCATGTTATCCAGACCGCGCTGGAGGCATACGCAGTTGACCACTACGGCAACTATCCGGGCGAGGATGTGGAATGGACGCCCGGGGACGAGGCTGGTATCTGTTTGTGGTTCCCCGGTGGTGACCCGGTCGGTATTGAGGGAGAGCCCAAGCCTGGTAACTTCCCGGTCAACCCCTATGACGGAAAGCGCTACAATGACGAGGATAAAGATGAGGAGGACCTAGTTTACGCGGACCTGTTCGGCGAACTGGAAGCCGGTCAGAACGCCCAGATCCGGGGCAGCGACGAGGAGTGTCCGTATATTGACTTCGGCGGCACGCCCGAGTATCCGGGCGGTATCGGCATCGCAACCTATGTGCCGGGGATCGGTAATGAGACTCCGCAGGAGTATGGCATCTACGGATTCGGGCGTGATGTGACCTATCCGATGTATGACCTTGACCCGATGTGCGATGACCCGACCGACGAAGGGTACTTTATCTTCTTTGTGCTCCACAACTAATCCTCCAACAGCAGTCCGCGGGGTGGTAATTGCCACCCCGCTTTCTTTTTCTTGACCTCGGGAGGATACTGTTTTATACTTCAATAACTTATGGCAGCGGTAAATCAGCCGGTTATTGAGACGGTCCGATTGACCAAGACCTACCGGACCGGGTTCCGGATGAAAAGGGTTCAGGCGCTGGTGGACCTGAATCTGCAGGTGGAGAAGGGGGAGATTTTCGGGTTTCTCGGTCCGAATGGTGCGGGTAAAACAACGGCAATCAAGATTATTATCGGGCTGGCAAAGCCCACCCGCGGTTATGCGCTGGTGCTGGGTAAACCGCCCCGGGAAACCAGGGTGAAGCACCGGGTCGGTTTTCTGCCGGAGTCACCATATTTTTATGAATATCTGACCGCAACCGAATTTCTGACGCTGGCGGCGCAGCTTTCCGGAGTCAGCCGTAATGAAATAAAACCCCGGGTGCGGCAGTTGTTGAAGATGGTGCGGCTGGAGCAGGCGGCAAATCAGCAGATGCGGGGCTTTTCCCGGGGGATGCTCCAGCGCGTGGGAATCGCCCAGGCGCTGATCCACGACCCGGAGGTGGTGATTCTTGATGAGCCGATGGGCGGTCTGGACCCGATTGGCAGAAAGGAGTTCCGGGATATTATCGTCGGGCTGCGGGAACAGGGTAAGACGGTATTTTTTTCCACTCACATCCTTGCCGATGTGGAGATGATCTGTGACCGGGTGGGAATAATCGTCAGCGGCAGGATGGTGGAGGTAGGACGGCTGAATGAAATTCTGACTGGGGAGGTGGAGTCAATTGAGATTACCCTGAAAGGGGTAAGCGGTAAGTTCCGTAAGGGGCTGGAGCGGATTGCCGGGCGCTGTATTGAGGCCGGCGAGTTAGTGCTTTTGAGCGTCAGGGATGAGGAGGAGGTGGAGCGGGTGCTGGCATTTGCCCGGGAAGCGCAGGCAAAGGTGAAATCGATTGTCCCGCGGACGCGGACGCTGGAGGAGTTCTTTATGGCGCGGGTGGACCGGGCGCGGCAGGAGGAGGGTCGCTGATGTTTAACCGGATTGCGGGCATTGCGGTTAATACCTTCCGGGAGTCGGTTCGGGACCGGGTGCTGGCAGCCCTGATTATCATTGCGATTGTCGTGATGGCAAGTGCCAAGGTGATACAGCCGGTTGCCCTCGGCGAAGCCGAAAAGATTGTCAAAGACCTCGGACTTTCCGCCATCACCCTGTTCTGTGTGCTGATTGCCATCCTGGTCGGCGGCAGAATCGTTTACCGGGAGGTGGAAAAGAGGACCATCTATCTACTGCTTTCCCGACCGGTGCGCCGGACCGAGTTTATCATCGGCAAGTATCTGGGAATGATGCTGGTGCTGGGGGTGAGCCTGCTGATCTTGACCGCCGGGTTTTATCTGGTTTTGGTGCTGACCGGCGTGAAGCCGGACTCGCGGTTACTGCTGGCGGTGGTGATGACCGGTTTTGAACTGGCAATCCTGACCGCGGTTGCCGTTCTTTTTTCAACCTTTGTCACCCCGATTGCCAGTGCGGTGTTTACCTTTCTGATTTATTTTATCGGGCACAGCACCCATCTGCTGAAACAGCTGGCGGCAATGAGTCCGGTGGTGGCGGTGAAGTTTATCGGGCTGTTTCTGTATTATCTGCTGCCCAATCTGAACAATTTCAATCTCCGTGGGGATGTGGTGCACGGGGCACCGCTGAATCCGCTGGCGATAGTAATTTCCATTGCCTATGCGCTGGTTTACACCTTTACCCTGCTTTTTATTGCCGTAGTCATCTTCAACCGCCGGGATTTCTGATGAATCTGACCGAAATCACGAGACCGGTTCCACGTGGCCCGGGCTGGCTGGTGACACTGCTGCCGGTGGTGCTGGTTGTCTGGGGTTTTGTCGGGGTTTACCTGCTGCAACTGGCATTTGATTCCACCGCCCGGCCCGGGGAGAGGCTGGTGCAGGAACTCGCCTATTTTCCTTCCGGCGTTGCGCTCCGGGAAATGGCAATTGAATACCGGGAGGCAATGGCAGATTTTATCTGGCTGGTGGCAATTGACTATTATGGCCGGCATGAGCAGACCGACCGGCGCTATGAATGGCTGGGCCATATCTTTGAGGTGCTGACCACCCTTGACCCCCGTTTTATCGGTGCGTATCACTTCGGGGCGATTACATTGGCCTGGGATGCGCATCAGCCGGTTGAGGCTTTGCGGATTCTATTCAGCGGGATGAAGGCAAATCCGCTTAACTGGCAGTTGCCATTTGACGCCGGGTTTATCAATTACATCCTGATTGGAGACTATCAGTCAGCTGCCAAGTTGTTTCAGGTGGCATCAAAACTGCCCGATGCCTGGCCGATTATTGAACGGTGGGTGCCGTATGCGACCGCGCGCAGCGGCGATTTCGCAACTGCCCGGGAGATGTGGAAGGACCTTTATTACAGCACCGATAACAAGAAATTGAAGGAGCTGATTGTCCGCCAGTTGAAATGGTTGAAACTGGAAGAGGGGCGGGCAAAGATTCAAAAGGCGGTGGACCGGTTTATTGAAAAGGAAAAAAGAGTGCCGGCAGGTATTCAGGAACTGCTTGAGCGCGGGTATCTGCAGGAACTGCCGGAAGAACCCTATGGCGGCAGGTATTATCTTGAGGGTAATCAGGTCCGGACCACAACCCCGGCAAGCCGCCGCGGTTCGGGATAAAACTTGACAAGAGCAGGATGGATACTATAGTATTTCAGTAAAGGAGATTTTATGGTGTGTAAAAACCGCGGTTTTACCCTGGTGGAACTTTTGGTGGTCATTCTCATTCTGGGGGTGCTGATGGGTATGGCGGTCCCGCGATTTTCCGGTATCCGCACCCAGGCCCGGATTGCGGCGATGAAGATGAACCTGCACAATGTGCAAACCGCAATTGAGCTGTTTCATCAGGAGTTCGGTTACTATGCCGAGGATTTTTATGAGGATGGTTACGGCTGTATCTTTCCGGGTGGTGAGTATGATGTCCGCATCGGTAAGCTGCCCACCAATCCGTGGACGGGTAAGGAGATGGACCCGGATGAGTTCAATCCTGAGGATTATGATGACATCACCGAAATCAGTAATACCGATGAATATGGGCCAAATGATGTTTATGGTTATGACCCCGGGAATATCGTTTATAAGGTGTATGACCCACCCGGTGCTGCCTATCCCACTCATTACGGTCTTTTGGGTATTGACCACAGCGGTTCTTCAATCCGGGATTTTGATGCGGATGGCGATGTGGTGATATTTGTCCTGCACAACTGAGGGGGCACAATGGCTAAAAGGTTATTCTTGACACTGGGGAAGCGAAAATCTATAATTCAATTAGTGACCAGCAGAAGCTACTCAGGCCGCGGGTTCACGCTGGTGGAACTGCTGGTAGTGATTTCAGTACTGGGAATTCTGCTTGCCTTTTTTGTGCCGACGATGATTTCCCGGGTGACAACCAATGCGCGCCGCACCGCCACCCTGCAGGAAATGAATACGCTCCGCGAGGCGATAATGGGTAATCCGGATTTAAGAATCGGGGGTGAGGTTGCCGGTTACGGCTTCAAGCAGGATGTTGGCCGGTTGCCCCGGGACCTGGTGGAGCTGGCAACGAGGAATCCGTTTGAAGGCATATATGCCCAGCGGATGTATGTGGGGAAGGAGACGCTGCCAGCCTGGAACCCGTATATTCAGAAAGGCTGGAATGGTCCATACATTCGTGAGGATGGGGAAATGGGTTATCTGTATGACGCCTGGGGGACCGAATACAAGTTCTGGATTGAGAATAACGAGACCCTTGGTCTGGTGAGTGCGGGTCCGGATGGGTTGTTCTGGGGCCAGCCCGGTGCAGTTAAGAATGATGATATCAGGGTGAGGTTCTGATGAAAAGAGGATTTGAGCGGGGTGTGACCCTGATTGAACTGCTGGTGGTGATTATGATTCTGAGCGTGATTCTGACAGCCGCAATCAAGACCTGGGATGTGACGCTGGAGCGGGGGCGGTTTGAACAGACCCGGCAGAAGCTGGACCGGCTTGCCAAAGTGATTACCGGTGACCCCGATTATGTGGTTGGCGGAGTGCGTGCCGATTTCGGATTTGTCGGTGATATGGGGGCGTTACCCCGGAGTTTAAGCGACCTTGCCAGTCCACCTGCCTGGGTATCGCCGCCGGAAAGCAGCCGCTGGCGCGGTCCTTATATCAAGTCAACATTTGCTGAGTCGCCAGAGGGTTACCGGATTGACGGCTGGGGAGATACGATTATCTTTGAACGGGACAGTATGTTTTTGCGGAGCTATGGTGGCGGTGGACTGGTTGACCGGACCAAATGGATTACCAAGGGGTTAGGTTATACACTTAATGACCTGCTGCATAATGTGGTGGACGGTTCAATTGTTGACCAGCGGGGAGTGCCCCCCCCGGATTCATTGCTGCCCAGGATTACGGTCCAGCTTGAATATCCCAGACAGGGTGTTTTATATCGCGACAGTTATACACCAGCAACCAATGGCCAATTTGAGTTCCGGGATGTGCCGCAAGGGATTCAGACACTCCGGGTGATGGTATGGTTTTACTATCCGCCACCAGCGCGGTGTGATACGCTGGTAAAGGCGGTGACGGTATTTCCGCGCGTGGGCGCGCGTGGTGTTGAGGTCCGGTTGAATGTGGACTGGAACAGTATGTGAGGTGGAGTATGAAGAGGAAATTTTCGGGATTTACGCTGATGGAACTTTTGGTGGTATTGTTAATTATCGGTATTCTCAGTACCGTGGCACTGCGCACGATTGATGCCACCCGGGACCGAGCACTTTTTGACCAGACGACCAGGGAGATGCGGGAACTGGCTTATGCGATGGTCGGGAATCCGGAGCTGGTGGCAAATGGTCAGCGGGTTGATTTCGGATTTTACGGGGATATGATGCGGCTGCCCAATGATCTGCGGGAACTGGTGGAGAACACCACCAATTCTCCGTTCTGGCACGGACCCTACCTGCGCCGGGAGTTTTTGCAGGACAGCGTGGGCTATCGTTATGACGCCTGGGGCAACCCCTATACATTTAATCCGGTGACCGGCACAATTGCCACCATTGGCAATGGCAAGTATCCGATGACCATCCGGGTGGTGGATTCGGTTGCCCATCTGACCAATAACACCATCTTCGGCAATATCACCGATGCGGACAACAATCCGCCCGGTGATAAGGCTGCCACCGTCGGGGTTTATCTTTATCTGCCGAATGGCACCAGTTATTTCACCCGTCCGGATGCCGGTGGTTACTATGAATTTTCACCTTTAACCCACGGCAGTGTTCCAATTGGCCATCACAAGATTGTCGCCAGAAGGCCCGGAGGTGATTCAATCGTGAAATGGGTTACCGTGGTGCCCCGGAGCCGGACGATTGTGGATTTTCGCTTCAGCCGGCTGTTCCGGAATTACCTGCAGCTGGTCGGGACACCAAAACTTTCGGGCGACAGTACCGGGTTTACCATTGCGGTGGTTAATCCGGGCAGTAATCCGGACACCATCAGCTCAATTCAGTTTATTGAGGCGCCGGACAGCGCCTATATGAGCTGGCTCTACATCCGCAATCATGAACAGCGCCAGTGGGAGTATTCCCCGCGTCCGGGCAGGGGCGATTCCTTTGCCATAATGCCGAGCCCGTTTGTGATTGGCCCGAACGGGGAGGAAGTGGTGGAGTTTAGTTTTTACAACTTTTACAAAACCCCGATCGGCGGGGACACGCGCAATATCTATAATCAACTGTTCCGGCTGAGGTTTAACGATGGTTCGGAGTTCAGTGTCCGACCCAGGTGAATTTTGACATAAGGAGGCAAATTGGCAACTAAAGTCTTCGGCGGGGGTGGTAAGGGCACCCTCTGTATTGATATCGGCTCCAATTCAGTTAAGTTTGTCAAGGTTGAAGGGGGCAGGGTTGTGGACTATGGATTGAAGGAGATTGGCGAGGCGTTTGATGTCCCCTCAATCTTGCGGGAGCTGATCAAGGATTACAAGCCGCGTGAGGTTTATACCTTCGTATCCGGACCTTCGGTCAGTGTCCGCCAGGCGCCGTTCCCGAAGATGAACCGCCGGGAATTAAAGGATGCGATTCTCCTCCGGCTGGATAAATATTCGCCGTTCACGCTGGATGAGGCGATATTTGACTTCAAGACCCTGGGGCCGGTGCGTGAGGCCGGGGCGATCAAGGATAATGTGATGGTGATTGCAGCACGGAAGGATATCATTTCCGACCACATCTCAACCCTGCGCAAAGCCGGTCTGGAACCGTCGGCAATCAGCGTTATTCCGTTTGCCCTGCAGGCGGCGGTGAAGAAGTTCGGCCGGGTGCGTCCGGATGAGACCATCTGCCTGCTGGACATCGGTGCCGAGTTTACTGATATCATTTTTATGAAGGGTGAACGGCTGGATCTGGCGCGCACCGTGACCACCGCCGGGAATGCAATTACCGAGGCGATGACCGTCGCCATTACGACCGAAGAGGGACAGCTGGCGCTGGATGCCTACGATGCCGAGGAGCTGAAACGTAAATACGGAATACCACCCGAAGATTCCACCGAGCGGTTACCATCGGGGATTATGGTCAAGCGGCTGGTAACCCTGCAGCGACCGGCGCTGGAACGATTTGTTGCCGAAATCAATCGTTCGCTGGATTTCTACCGCCGGGAGTTCGGAGAGCAGAAGGTTGACCGGTTGCTGATCTGTGGCGGCACGGCAGCGCTGAAAGGGCTGCGCGAGTATCTGCAGACCAGCCTGGGAATTCCAACCGAAATTTTTGATCCGTTCAAGGATTTCGGCCTTTACCGTCCCGGGACAACACCGCAGGAGGAAATCGGTTACCGGCTGGTGGCGGCCCTCGGGCTGTATTACGACCATACCGCAGTTGACCTATTACCGGTGGAGATGAAGGCGGGTAAGTTTATTGCCCGCGATGTCCGGATGATGACCATCGGCGGCATCCTCTGGGTCGGACTGCTGATTTTAGGCTACATTTTTGTTGCCGGCTGGTCCGGTATTTCCACCGGGCAGGTTTCCAGATTAAAGAACGAAATCAAGGCGACCGAGGAGCAGAATCGCAGCTATTTTGAACTGGAAAAGGAGATATCCGAACTGGAGGCAAGGCAGAAGGCGCTGACCAGTGTTGTCGGTGAGGTGATGCCGGCGGTGCCGGTGATGGCAAAAATCTCCAATATTGTGCCGGCAAATATTCAGCTGAATACATTTACGCTGGCCAATCGCACCAATGTCAAACTGACCGGGGTGGTGAGTGGTGAACCGCATCTGCTGGATGTGGACCTGGCGCAGTTTCTGATTGACCTGGAACGGAGCCCGACCTTTAAGCAGGTGCAGTTAGTTTCCAAGAACCGCACCAGCCTTCAGGGTGAGACGGTGCTGGAATTTGAAATTCAGTGTGTGACGGAGTAGATTATGAGCCTAATTGAAAGAAGAGTTGTTCTCATTGGTATTGTGATATATGTGGTGCTCGGCATTGGAGCCTGGTTTTTACTCTATCAGCCCCGAATCAAAGCAAGACAGAAGACGATGGCGGAAATCAGGGACCTGCAGAAGCAGCTGGAGGAGACCAAGGCGCGCATTGCTCAGATGCCCCGCCTGCGTCAGCGGAAGGAGCAGCTGGAAGCAGAAATCAGCGGTATCTGGGCAAGGGTTGTTCCCCGTTCTCAGATGCTGAGTCTGTTCCGGGACCTTGCCCGGGAAGCGGAACAGCAGCGGGTGCACTTTTTGGAGATTATTCCTCCGGGGCTGGATACCCTGCTGCAGGAAGAGGGACCGAGTGCGCAGGTGCGGCCGGTGCCATTTATGGTAACAGTCCAGGGCCGGTATCTTGATATCGGAAGATTTGTTGAAGGGCTTGCCGATTATCCCTATTTTGTGCGGGTCCCGGATTTTGATTTCAGCGCTCGTGAGGATATCAGACCGGAAGTGGAGGCGAAACTGCTGGTGAATATCTATGCCTCAAGTCTTGCGGGCAGGAGTAATTTGTGAGAAGGGTAATTCTGATTGTTATCGTCGCGGCGGTGGTGGTGATTGGCGGCGTGATGCTGTTCCGGAAGCCGAAGGCATCAGCCAGTTCACGCCGGACGCAGCAGACCGATTCGGTAGCCGGGCAGAGTGCAACCACAACTCGGGGTAAGACTGTCGGACGGATAAAGGCGAAAACCAAGGAGGAGCGGGCGGCGGAACGGAAAAGGCTCCGGGCTGAGGAACGAAAGCGGAAACGGGAACTCAAGCGCCAGGAAAGGGAGCGGCGCCGGATGCTCAAATATGCCCGGAGTCGTCGCGGCACCCGGAAGAGTGCAAGCCGGAAGGGCACCTATTATGTGGTGAAGGCGATTGTTTCGCTGGGGGACGACAGCTATGCGCTGATTGATAACCGCCGGGTGCGGGTCGGTGATGTGGTGATGGGAAGAAAGATTGTGGCGATTGGAACTGACCGGATTGAGGTCGAGGCGTTTGGACGCCGAACCACGGTTCGGGTAGGGGAAAGTCTGGTGCCGACAAGCTATTTTACGCAGCGAAAAAGAGGTTAGATAGAATGGTAATTTTTTAAAGAAAGGAGCACCTTGAGACCGAGAATTATGGTAATTTTAGGTTTGGGGGTCGCGGTGCTGGCGGTATTTACCCTGGTGCGCTCCCGACCGCCGGTTGCTCCACAGGTGATTACCGGGGCGGCAGCCGAGGTAACGCAGCAGGTCCGGGGTAAAGCAGCCGCAGTGCGGACCGCAGTTCAGGAGGCGGTGGCACCGCTGACTCAGCAGGCGGCAAGACAGCCGGCAGTTGCGGAGCCGGTTGTATGGGGAAGCGACCCGTTCGTGCGGGACTGGATGCTGATGAGTGAGGTTGCCAATCTGAATCTGCGGGCGATTACCGTAACCAGTGGCGGTGCGAGTGCTTTGATTAATGACCAGATTGTTCAGGTTGGCGACTTGATCAGCGGGAAACGGGTGGTCAGGATTGAACAGGATCAGGTAACGCTGGAACAGGGTGGCAGGACATTTACCTTGACACTGGGGGAGTAAATTATGAAAAACAAAATAACCGTCTTTTTGACAGCAATTTTATTTCTGGGTGTCCTGTGGACAGCGCAGGCACAGGTTGCGGTTAAGGATGTGGCAATTGACAAGCTGCTGGATGAGGTGCGGGTAACAGTTGCCTGTGGCGGCACGCCGAACATCAGTTCGTTTGTATCGCAGGAGCCGCCGGCGGTGGTGGTGGATATTATGGATGCGGTTTCGCAGGTGGCACAGGAGCGGATAAGCTCAAGCTATTACCCGGTAACGGCAGTGACGGTCAAACCGAGCGAAGCGACCAGCGGTGTCCGGGTAACAGTGCTGCTGCACCATTTAGTCCGGCATCGGATTACCAATGAAAACGGGGTGATTACCATCAGTCTGGGAACCCAGCCGCTGCCTCCGCCTCCGCTGCCGGCGCCAGAAGACCAGTTCAGTGGCAAACCGCCGTTGACCCTCTTGGTCCAGGATGCGGAGGTGACCAGTGTGCTCCGGATGCTCGCCCGACAGTTTGACCTGAACCTGATGATTACTCAGGATGTGAAGTCAATTGTCAGTGTCCGGCTGAATCAGGTCCCGTTGCGTGCCGGCCTGGAGGCGCTGGTGAAGGCGGCGGGCTGTAATATTGTCGAGGACCGGAGCGGAGTGCTGATCGTCAAACCGGTGAAGAAGGAGATGTATGGCGAGTTGCAGACCCGGGTTTTTGAACTGGATTATGTGGAGGCGGGTGATGTCATCAAGGCGATCAAGAAGGCACTGTCGCCAGCTGGTGAGGCGGTTGAAGGTTATCGCCGGGTGGGAACTCAGGGCGGCGGATTTACCAGAAGTGGGGTACTGATTGTCTCCGATGTTCCGGAGGCACTGGATGAGGTGGCGAAGATCATCGCCGAACTTGACCGACCGATGCCCCAGATTGCGATTGAGGCGAAGTTTATTGAGACCACCCATTCGTATGAGGACCGCTGGGGAATTGACTGGAGGCCGGTAGCATCCTTCGGAACCGAACTGCCGAAGATCGGTGAAGAGGTGGCGCTTCCGGTAATTGTCAAGGATATGCTGCTTGGTAAAATTTCGTTTGCTAAATTTACCGCCGCGCTGGAGGTACTGAGTTCGCGGGGGCGGTCCCGGGTGCTGGCAAATCCCAGAACGGTGACAACGGATAATCAGACCGCAATGGTAAGTATGGGACTGGATATACCGATAAGAGAAGTGCACAAGGACCCGAATACCGGCGAAATTACCTATACCTGGAAAACCCGCTCAGTTCCCATCCAGCTGGAGGTTACGCCGCATGTGACCTCCGATGGAATGATTACCATGCATGTGAAACCGTCGGTGCAGGCGATTACCGGCTGGGTGGGTTCGGCTGATGACCGGCAGCCGATTGTTGCCAAGCGCGAGGCTGAAACTCAGGTCAAACTTGGCGAGGATGAGGTGGTGGTCATTGGCGGACTGGTGCGCGACGAGGAAACCCGGACTGTGGGTAAGATTCCGCTGCTCGGGGACATTCCGATTCTCGGACATCTGTTCAAGAAGACCGCAATTGAAAGGACTAAGAGCGACCTGATGATATTTATTATTCCGCACATCATTAATCCGGAGGGATAGCCGCGGGTGGAAGGATGAAGTGGCGACCGCCGTAAGATGAATATTGATGAACTGCTGAGATATGCAGCCAAGTATGGAGCTTCGGACCTGCACATCACTGCCGGTAACCCGCCGATCATCCGGGTTAACGGCCGACTGAAGAAAATCCCCGGACCAGCGCTGACGGCCGATGATGCCCAGGCGCTGGTCTTTTCCATTCTCAGTGATGAGCAGCGGCAGGCAGTGGAGCGGAAACGGGAGATTGACCTGTCATATACCTGGGGTGCGGCGACGCAGCGGCTGGTGCCGGATGCGTTGACCCTGGAATATATCACTCCGGAGCGGGTCCGGGCGCGGGTGAATGTTTTTCTGGATTTGAACGGTATCGGCGCCGCCTTCCGGATTATTCCGGCGAAAATCAGAACCCTGGAGGAACTGCCGGCACCGCCGTCAGTTGCTGAACTGACCCGCTGCCATTCTGGACTGGTGCTGGTTACCGGTCCGACCGGTTGTGGCAAATCCACCACTCTGGCAAGTATGATTGACCTGATTGACCAGGAGCGAGCGGTGCGGATTATTACCATTGAGGACCCGATTGAGTATATTTTTCATCCCCGGAACTGTTTAATCAGTCAGCGGGAAATCGGTACCCATTCGCGCTCGTTTGCTTCGGCGCTACGTGCCGGCCTGCGTGAGGATCCGGATGTGATTCTGGTGGGTGAGATGCGGGACCTGGAGACCATCAGCCTGGCGCTGACCGCGGCTGAAACCGGGCATTTGGTGCTTTCCACCCTGCACACGAACAGCGTTGCCGAAACCGTGGACCGGGTGATAGATGTTTTTCCGGGAGACCAGCAGGAGTATGTGCGGCAGATATTTGCGAGCGTGGTGCGGGGTATCATTTCCCAGATGCTGCTGCCGCGCCGCGATGGCCGGGGCCGGGTGGCGGCGATGGAGGTGCTGATTGCCACGCCGGCGGTTCGGAATCTGATTCGGGAGGCAAAGATTCACCAGATTCCCTCGCTGGTGCAGACCGGCTTCCAGTACGGAATGCAGACGATGGACCAGAGTCTGGAGATGCTGTTGAAAAAAGGGTTGATTTCTGCCGAGGTGGCTTATGCGGTGGCAAACGATAAGAGGATGTTTGCGCCGCCCGAGACGCCGGTTTCTGCTCCGGGGCCAAAGGGTCAGTGAACTGGTTGCTCTTTGCCCTGCTGGGCCTGGTGCTGGGCAGTTTCTTTAATGTCTGTATCTGGCGGCTGCCCCGCGGTGAGTCCATCAGTTATCCCCCTTCCCACTGTCCGCACTGTAAAAAAAGGATTCGCGCCTATGACAATATTCCGGTGGTGAGTTATCTCTTTTTACGGGGTCGGTGCCGGGACTGTCACCAGCCAATTTCAGTCCAGTATCCGCTGGTTGAAGCGGGCACGGCACTGCTGTTTGTGCTTGCCTATGCCCGGTTCGGATTTGAGCTGCCGGTACTGCGGGCACTGATTTTCATCGGCTTCTTAATGGTGCTTGCCGGTATTGACATTAGCCATCAACTGCTACCGGTGCAACTTTCATTTGCCGGACTGATTATCGGTCTTTTGACCGCGCTGTTGCCGGTTTTCCGGACCGGAATCAAGCCGGCGGTCCTGGGAGCGTTAATCGGTGCGGGGTTTGTTTTTTTCGCCTGGGCGTTGTGGCGGTTTGTGCTTGCCCGGCCTTTTGCCCGGATGGGTGTAAGGCAAAAGGAGGCGATGGGCTGGGGTGATTTACCGTTTGCAGCCATGGTTGGAGTTTACACCGGACCAAAAGGGATGGTGGTGGCGCTGGGGGTGGCGGTGGTCACCGGCGTGCTGTTCGGGCTTGGGGGCAGAGTTGCCGGCCGGCTCAGGAAGGGTCAGGAGGTGCCTTTTGGACCGTTTCTGGCGCTGGGTGGACTGGTTGGGCTTTTCTGGGGGGAGCAGGTTTTCAACTGGTATCTGAAAATGGTTTTGCCCTGAGTTGCAGTAAGCGGTAAAATTAAAAGGCGGGGGAAAGACCCCCGCCTTTGGTTTTAATACGGTTATTATTTGACAATCACGAATTCAACCCGGCGGTTGAGCTGGCGGCCTTCTTCGGTGTCGTTGGAGGCGATGGGCTGCGACTCACCCAGCCCTTTGGCACTCAGACGTTTCGGGTCAATGCCGCCATACTGGACGAGGAAGTTCATTACCGCATAGGCGCGCTTTTCCGAGAGGATGCGGTTGTAATCTTCTGAGCCGAGGTTGCAGGTGTGGCCGCGGATTTCAACCACGATGTCCGGGTTTTCTTTCATAATCTGTGCCGCCTCCATCAGCGCCGGATATGATTCGGTGCGCAGGGTCGCCTTGCCCAGTTCAAAGTAGACACCCTTGAGGGTCAGAACCATTCCCTTGGCTACCAGTTCAAAGGTGCGTTGGGTGGTTTCCCCTTTGTTGATGGTAAAGTTGGTGGTCTGGACCACATAACCGGGTGCCTCCACCTTGAGCTCATAGGTACCGACCGGCAGTTCCAGGCTGAAGCCGCCGGTGATGCTGTCGGTGGTGAAGGAGGGCTTTTCGCCCTGGGTGAAGCTGATGGTTGCCCGAATCGGTTTACCGGTCTGTTTGTCAACCACCTTGCCGCTGAAGGTGCCCTTCATCTCCAGCGAGGTGAGGCCAATGTTGAGTTTGGTTACGGTGCCGTCTTCAACCTCAATTGCCCTTTCTTCCGGGAAGTAGCCATCTTTTTCAATCCGGACCGCAACCAGTCCAGCAGGAACATTGTCCACCCGGAAAAAGCCGGTCAGTGGATTGGAACTGAGCGGCGGTAGTTGGGTGGCGATAAACGTGATTCGGGCTTCCAGCGGCTTGCCGTTATAGGTGTCGTAAATTCTGCCGGTAACCGTGCCGTACGGGACGAGCGGTTTCAGTTTAAAGGTGTAGGCGGCATAACCCCGGTCCGGAATGACCAGCGGTACCGCTTCCGGAATATAACCCTCCCGGGATGCCTCCACAATCACCACACCGGCAGGTAGTTTTTCCAGATAGAAGGTGCCGTTTTCCGGGTCGGTCTTCAGTGCCGGCAGATGCCGGTGGATGAAGCGGATTTTTGCCGCCAGCGGTATGCCGGTGCGGGCATCCTCAACCTTACCCACCAGTCTGCCCCAGGGCTTTTCGGGCGGTTTCGGAAAGGGTGAGACAAAGGTAAGCCCGATGAGCGCCTCGTATTCCGGGACAGAGTCGGTGAGGCCGAGTTCAACTCCGCCGTTCAAATGGACGGTTCCCATCTTGATGCGGACACCCGGGGTAATTCTTGCCCGGGGTGTATAATCTTTGCCAAACAGGGAGGTGAGACCGGGACCGGCATCGGCTTCGGAACTGGCTTCAATGAAAAGGTCAACCGCACTGGAGCCAAACTCAATTCCGACACCGGCGAACTGCTGTGCCGTTCCGGTCAGGGTCCGACCGTAATTGAGCATCAGGGTGGGCAGGGTTTTATAGAGTTCCCAGAAACGGAATGCGGCAATTGCGCGCCAGGTGCTTTTGTCCATAAACAGCCGGTCCAGAAATCCGTCCGACTGCTGATAGGTGTAGGTGCTTTTAGGCATAACCCACTGTCCGGCACCGGCAAGTTTAACGACCGGTAAAAACGGCAGCGAGAGTTTGGCACCAACTATCTGCCCCTGCCAGTCATAGAACAGGTCGTAGGGGCTGGTCCGGAAGTCAATGACCCCGACCATTGAGCCGAAAAATTCACAGTACGGGAATGGGGCATAGTTCATCTCCATACCGAAAAGCGGACCCCGGTACATCGTAACATTGTCACCGAGATTGGTGCGGTTAAGCATCCAGCGACTGGCAAAGACCAGCGCACCGTCCTCTTCAACCCGGGCATCCTGGACCCGGAACAGACCCCGACCTCCACCCAGCGCCGGGTCAGCGAACCCCGGTCCGGTAAGGATGAAGAGCAGGGTCAAGGAGCTGATAACCCTCTTTTTCATTATGTACCTCCACCATTTAGATTAATACTGACTTTGCTCGGCCGGGGAATAACCCCCTTGATGCTGACTTTTTCATTGACCTGATTTTACATTGTTTTCCGCAGTTTGTCAATAGTTAATCGCTTTCAGTTATTCCTGAATATGAAATTCAATAATGTCCTTATCCTGCAGGGTCTGGGTCCTTTCAACCCGCTGGCCCGAAAATACATCGGTCCGCCAGAGCCGGGCATAGGCGAGTTTGCGGGCAAAGTCCTTGTGCAGTTGAAGGGCAGCATCAAGTACCGTTGCCCCGTGCTTCAAGATCACCGGCTCCTGCAGATCGGGCGGTTTCCCGGGCTTTTTGGTATAAACCCGGATGATGTTCAGGGTGGTAAATACCCGGCGCCGGAACTCCTCCAGCCCCTGACCGGTGATTACCGAAACCAAAAGCACCTCCATCTCACCGAGCAGTTCCCGGAGAATGGCAAGCCGGTCCAGGACTTCGGGGGCATCAGCTTTGGTGCCGATGAGCAGCCGCGGTTTAACCGTAACTCCTTCACCAGGAGCGGTGCCGATGCGGTTCTGCTGGAGCAGTTCCTGAATTTGACCGGTAGTTTCCAGAACCGAGTCATCGCTTAAGTCCAGCAGCCAGCAGATGGCATCAGCGGTGCGCAGGATGTGAAAAAGCCATGCCGGGGAATCGGGAACCAGGGGCGGGGTGTCAATCAGTTGGATCTGAATGTCCTCATATGGCATCATTCCCGCCAGCGGCCGGGTGGTGGTGAAGGGATAGGGTGCAACTTCGGTATTCAGTCCGGTCAGGGTCTTGACCAGCGCCGACTTGCCGCAGTTGGGTGCGCCGAAGAGCGCAACCTGACCTGCCCCCTGTTTTTCCACCGAATACCAGTCGGTGCGCCTGCCGCCACCCCGGCCGGCGGATAGTTCCCGGCGGATTCTGGCGATGCGGCTTTTGATGTCCGCCTGCATTTTTTCCGTGCCCTTGTGCTTGGGAATGGTGGCAAGCATTTCTTCCAGGCAGAGCAGTTTTTCCTCCGGGGTCTTTGCCTGTCGGAACCTCTCCTCTGCCTGTTTGTATTCCGGGGTCAGGTTTGCGGGCATAATGCCGGTTTGGGCGCGGTTCTATCCGGACTGCTGCATTACGCTGATAACATTCGGCTGGCGCTGACATCCATAAACACCAGACCGGAAACAAGTTTCGGGTAGAAGTCGGTTGACTTCTGGGGCATACGCTCCCGCTGTTGTGCCAGTGCTTGAACCTGTTCGGGTCGGGTGGGGTTGAGGAACAGTGCCAGTTGATATTCACCGGAATTGACCCGGGCGAAGGTGTCCTCCCAGTAGCGCTCATAGCCAATTTTGGCCTCAACCTGGTCCGGTTTGATACCGAACACCCGGTCAATCACCAGCGCGTGGAGCAGGGCAACATCCAGTTCCCGGTATCGGGGACTGCGGTCCTGGAGAATGTCAATTACCGTCGGTGATTTCAACCGCAGGAGATAACTTTTCCCCGGACCGTAATAGAGCACATAGGCATGCTTTTGATGGGCTGCCAGTTCCGTCTTTGCCTGCGCGTCGGCAACCGGCTTGACCACAAAGTATTCAGCCAGGCGGTTCAGCGCTTCATCCGGGCTGAGGCTGGTTCCCCTGAGCAGGCGATGAGTCGGCAGGATGACCAGACCCGGGTCGGTGATTTTGAAGCAGGCGGCGGTTTTGAACCTCAGGGCGGCGTTCTCGGGCACCTCCTTTTTTTTCTCCATCTCCTGAAGGTAGTTGAGCGCGGTTTCGTAACGGTGATGGCCATCAGCAATCAGGAGCACCCGGTTTTGTAGTGCCTGACTGATTGCCCGGAGCCGGTCCGGTTCAGCAATCCGCCACAGCCGGTGGATAACACCATAGTCATCGGTTACCTGGAGCAGGGGGGCATTCCGGGTGGTAAGCAGCGGGTCAATCTCGCCCGCCTCATCCGGGTAAAGCAGGAATATCTGCTCGTAATCCTTTTCGGTTGCCCGGAGCAGGTTCAGCCGGTCGGCTTTTGGTCCGGAATGGGTGAACTCGTGGGGCAGAATTGTGCCCTTTTCAAACTCCTCCACCCGGACCGCACCGATGAAGCCCCGGCGCCGGATGGTTTTGCCGTCAAGACTGAACTCCTCTTCCAGCACATAGAATGCGGGTGTGGGGTCTTCAATCAAAACCCCCTGGTTCAGCCATTCGGTGCAGGTCCGGGCTGAGTTTTCATAGGGGCGGTCGCCACCGGGCAGGATCAGCCGGACGAAGTTGAACCGATGCCGGGCAAGGTAAGTTGCCTGCAGCTGCGGGGTGATTTTATCATAGGGCTGGGTGATGACCGCACTCAGGTCCGCGATTTTCTCCGGATTGTAGCGGATTGCCGGAAATGGTCGGACATCAGCCATCAGTCGCCTCCCTTCAGGGCATCCCGGACCTTTTCGGCAATCTGGACTCCGGCCCGGCGCTGTCCTTCTTTGGTCTGGGCACCGATGTGAGGGGTGCCGATCACCTGGGGCAGGGAAAAGAGCCGGAAGTCCTTCACTGGTTCCTCCTCATACACATCAAGGGCGGCAGCAGCCACCTGACCGCTCTGGATTGCCTCAAACAGGGCGGTTTCGTCAATCACCCCCCCGCGCGCACAGTTGATGATGATTACCCCCTTTTTCATTCGGGCGAATGCCTCTTTATTCAACAGGTGATAGGTTTCCGGAGTTTTCGGGATGTGCAGGGAGATGAAGTCCGATTTTGAAAGCAGTTCCTCGCGCGAGCAGAGTTCGCCATACTGGGGTTTGCGTCCAGAGCGGTTATTCACCAGCACCTTCATCCCCAGGGCGAGCGCCCGTTTTGCCAGTTCGGTGCCGATTCTTCCGGAGCCGATGATACCCAGGGTTTTACCGTAAAGTTCAATCCCCTTGAACGCCTTTTTCTCCCACTTGCCGGCGCGCAGCGAGGCGGTTGCCTGCGGGATTTGCCGGGCACAGGCGAACATCATTCCCAGTGCCAGTTCGGCAACCGAGACCGAGGTTGCTTCCGGGGTGTTGACCACTTTGATCCCGCGGGCTTCAGCCGCCTTGTGGTCAACATTATCAAGGCCAACTCCGGCCCGGCCGATGACCTTGAGGTTTTTGCCGGCATTGATGACCTCGGCGGTAACCTTGGTGGCGCTGCGGACGATGAGCGCATTATACTCCGGGATTATTTTGAGCAGTTCTTCCGGGCTGATGCCGGGTTTTTCATCAACGGTGAAACCGGCGTCGGTGAGAATTTTAACGCCTTCCGGGTCAATCGGGTCGGTGATAATTATCTTCATTTTTACTCCTTTGGTTTGATAAATTTCGGGTCCTTTATGATAACCGATTATCAGGTTTCAGTCAACGATGGGCAGGGGTTTTGTTGGTGGTGCTGAGGAGCGCGAATGCTGCCGGATAATTGCTGGATTATCAATGGTAATTTCTGCGGGGTGGATTTAACCGGAAATGATTGACAGCAGGTGGGGTTTATGCTATAATTTGTTGCCCGCAAGGGCAAGGTAATAGAGGCACGAGTTTATGTGCAGGCTCGGCATCAATGCGACGCTGCCCATCAGCCACCAGCAACTGGTGGATAATTATCTGATAGTTCCGGTTTTAATTTTTCAATCGCCATTCAAATCAACCGCGGTTGCGGTTGACAAAATATTCAAAAACCCAGCTCGCCGAAAGGAGGCGCAATGAGGAATAAGGTCATTATGATTACAGTTATTATCGGACTGAGTGCCGGTTATTTATTTGCCGCCGGCTGGTCCGGCAGTTTTCAATTCCGTCCGAACTCATTCGGTGTTCAGTCAGTCGTCAGGGATGGCAGGAGTTTCACCATTCTGACTCCGGGGGAAAATGCGGTTGCTGGACGCCCGGGTTTGTATAATGATTATCTGAATGAACCCGGGAAACCGCTTTTGCCCTGCTGGACATTTACGCTGGTAATTCCCCAGGGAATGAAGGTAGGTAATATCCGGGTAACTGAGCAGGGGGTAACCGGCATCAGGGCCGACTTTCCGCCTTATCCGGCGCAGCTACCGGTTCCATTTTCCCGACAGACACTTCCGGATTTTGTGCCACCAGACCCCCGGGTCTATACCGGCACCGAACTCTGGCCCGAAGCGCATTATGCGCTCGGTCCGGTTGGTGTCAAGTCCGGGTTCCGGCTGGTAAACATTACGCTGTATCCGGTCCGGTATGACCCGCAGTCCGGTTCATATTTAGTCAGCCAGCAGTTGCGGGTGGAGGTTGATTTTATCCCGGACCCGATGGCTGAAGTTTACACCCTGACGCCAAAACAGTTGCAGGTGTTCTCTGCCGGGGTAAGGAGCATTGTTGCCAATCCGGAAGATGTTCCCCGGTTTGCGCCGAGGGTAAGGTCGACCGATTTCGGCACTTATGATTATGTGATTATCACCAACTCCACGCTTGAACCCCATTTTCAGCGGTTGCTGAACTGGCGCAAACGGCTCGGCTGGTCGGGTATCATCAGGACAACCAGCTGGATTAACTCCAATTACTCGGGCCGGGACCTGCAGGAAAAAATCCGCAACTTTGTCCGGGATTACTTCAACAATTACGGCACGATGTGGGTTCTTCTGGGTGGTGATACCGCGGTGGTGCCGACACGGCGTGCCCGTGCCTACTGTGCAGGTGAGACCGGCAACATCCCCTGTGACCTGTATTATGCAGACCTGCAATATTCCTGGGATGCCAATAATGACAACATCTTTGGCGAGTACGGGATTGACACCACCGATTTGTATTATGACCTTTATATCGGCCGGGCAAGTGTGGATGACACCGTTCAGGTCAGGACCTTTGTCAACAAGGTGATTACCCACGAGTCCGGTCCGCCAACCGACTATCTGCGCCGGATACTTCTGGTCAGCGGCTTTCTCTGGTCTGGTTATGATGAGACCCAGTCCAACGATTCAATCGCCAACATCACCCCGGCCGGCTGGTCCGATGTTTACATTGAGAACCCGGGCAATACGACGATGGTCCGGGATTCGCTCAATCACGGGTTTCAGTTCTGTCATATGGTGGGCCATGGGAATGACTACGGCATTTACCACAATTCTACTGCCTATTACAGCACCTCGGTCATCTCCGGGCACAACAATGGCTCCCGGGTGGGGTTAATCAACTCGATCGCCTGCTATCCGGGAAACTTTGAAGTTAGTGACTGTCTGGCTGAAGCCAGCCACAACTGTGCGACCGGTGGGGCACTTTCGGTGATTATGAACTCCCGTTATGGCTGGGGCATGCCGCCGGTGATCGGTCCATCAGAAAAACTGGACATCCGTTTTTATGACTACTTCTTCAATCACGATACGATGCCCATTGGCCTGACCCATGCCGAGTCCAAGGAGGTTTACCGCAATTTTGCCAATAATAGTGATGGTGCGTGGCGCTGGTGCTATTTTGAACTCAACTACTTTGGAGACCCGCTACTTGTGATGTATGAAAATGTGCCCCAGCAGTTGAACGCCAGTTTCAGCAGTCCGATTAACATCGGGATTCAGAACTTCACCGTCACGGTAAGTTCGGGTTCAAGTCCGGTGGCGCAGGCGCTGGTGTGTCTGTGGAAGGGTAGTGAGGTTTATGAGCGTAACTACACCAACGCCTCGGGCCAGGTGACATTTACCATCAATCCCACGACCCCGGGTTATATGTATGTCACCGCCTCCAAGCCCAATTATCTGCCCGACCTGGACTCCTGTCAGGTGGTGGCGACCAGGCAGGATGTCGGGGTCAGCAGGATAATCACCCCTTCGGGAACAGTGGATTACGGCACGGTGCTTAATCCGACCGCGGTGATTAGAAACTACCTGCCGGTGCCGGTTGCCAATGTGCCGGTCCGGATGGTAATTGCCGGTGGTTATACCAGCACCGAGGTGATTTCCCAGATTAATGGCAATGATTCGGCAGTTGTCCAGTTTACCTCCTGGACCGCATCACCTGCTGGCAATCTCGGAGTCAGGTGCTCAACGATGCTTGCCGGTGATACCTTCCCGAATAATGACGCTGTTACCGGCAGCGTTTTTGTCCGGTACCGGGATGTGGGTGCGGTTTCGGTCAATGTGCCGGCAACGGTTGATTCCGGAACGGTGGTCAGTCCGCAGGCGACGGTGCGCAACTACGGCAACACCAACGAGACCTTTAACATCCGCCTGGTGATTGCCGGCACCGCTTATGACCAGACCCGGTCGAAGACCCTGGCCGCGGGGGCAATTGATACGGTGAACTTTCCTACCTGGACCGCGTTAGAGCGGGGTACTCATGTGGTCCGCTGTTCAACCCGATTGAACGGGGATAACAATCCGGGAAATGACCGGGCAACTGCAACCACCTTTGTCCGGGTCCGGGATGTGGGCTGCGTCCAGGTTATTTCACCGGCGGGCAATATTGATTCCAGCGCTACGGTGCCGGTGCGGGCAAAGGTCAGAAACTATGGTAATACCACGGAAAGTTTCACACTCAAGTTCCGGATTACCGGACCGGTGAACTGGAGCGACAATGCCAGTGTCAGCAATCTGGCACCGGGTGAATCGGTGGTGGTGAATTTCAATGACTGGACCTGCGGACCGCGGGGCAGTTATGCGACCGCCTGCTCAACCGAGCTC
This sequence comes from bacterium, assembly GCA_039793395.1. Classification (GTDB taxonomy): domain Bacteria; phylum Hydrothermota; class Tepidihabitantia; order Tepidihabitantales; family Tepidihabitantaceae; genus JAOABP01. The sequence goes on from JBAMLV010000020.1 coordinate 25,440, forward strand.
AGCGGGGATATGCGGTCGGCAAATAACCGCGCAACCGGCAGTTTTAATGTCAATATTCACGATCTGGCGGTCCGGGGAATCACCAGTCCTGGTGCGCAGGTTGATTCCGGTGCACTGGTGGGGGTTCAGGTGGTGGTAGCGAATCAGGGGACGGTTCAGGAGAATGCGAAGGTTTATGTCCGGATTGGCAGTTATTACCGGGATTCGGCACTGACCGCAATACCGGCAGGCAGCGTTGAGACGGTGGATTTGCCCGCCTGGCGGGTTAGCGCCCCCCGGGGTAATGTTACCGTTTTCTGCTCCACCTATGTTTATAACGACATCAACCGCAGTAATGACACCCTGAGTTCCCTGACCACGGTGGTGGTTCATGATGTTGGTGCGGTCAGTATTGTGGCACCGACCGGCGCAGTTGACTCCGGAGCGGTAATTGCTCCGCGGGCAAGAATCAGAAATTACAGTTCGGTTGCCGAAAACTTCAGCTGCCGGTTTACCATTTCGGACGGTTATATTGCCCAGATTTCGGTTACCCTGCCAGCCGGTAGTGATTCGGTAATTACTTTCCCGGTATGGAATGCCAATACCCCGGGCAGTTTCTCAACCCGCTGTTCAACCCTGCTGAGTTCAGACCAGAATCCGGCAAACGACCGGGTAACTGGGTCGGTTCAGGTGATTGGCACTGATGTTGGAGTGGTGGCGATTGTTGCCCCGGTTGGGCAGATTGACCCGGGTCCGGTGACACCAGTTGTCCGGCTGGGCAACTTTTCCCCTGCGCCCCGGAGCTTTGTCAGTTATCTCAGGATAACACCGCTGGGTAACACCACGCCGGTATTTGCCGACTCAGTTCTTGTGGTCGGGTTGCCGAGCGATTCGGTCCGGGAGGTGGCGTTTACCGAGTGGAATGCGACCGGGGGCAGATATGTGGTCCGGTGTTCGGTCGGGATTGGGGACCGTAATCCGGCAAATGATACGCTGAGTGCGGCCTGTCAGGTGGTGACCCATGATGCCGGGGTGGTTGCGCTGATACCGCAGGGTGAGATGCGGCCGATGGTGGTGGCACCGATTGTCCGGGTGCGCAACTATGGGGATGCAAGTGAAGACTTTCAGGTTGCGCTCTTAATTGTGGATACGGTCAGCGGTCTGGTGGTTTATGAGGACTCAAATGAAGTGAGTGCACTGGCACCCGGTGAGTTGCGCGAGGTGCGGCTTGGTTCCTGGGCCGCAACCATCGGTTATTACCGGCTGACCGGACTGCTGAGTTTGCGCGGTGATATCAATCCCCAGAATGATACTTTAACCGTCAAACTGAAGGTTTCACCCGGTGCCATCGGCTGGCTGCGACGGCCCGATGTGCCGACTGGCAGTAAACCGGTCAAGGCAGGTGGCGCGCTGGCAGCAATCGGAACCGATTCCCTGTTCATATTTGCGCTCAAGGGGAACAAGACCCTGGAGTTCTACCGGTATGATGTTGCGGTCGGGCTGTGGCGCACAATGGCGCAGCTGCCACCCGGTCCTTCAGGCAAGCCGGTAAGTAAGGGCGGTGCGCTGTGCTCGGATGGTGAGCGCTATATCTATGCCACCAAGGGCAACAGCACCCTGGAGTTCTGGCGCTATGACATTATCAACAACACCTGGGAACGACTGCCGGATGTGCCAGCCGGTGCCAAGGAGCTCAAGGGTGGGACCGGACTGGCTTATGTCCGGCGCGGGGATACCGCTGAGGTGTACTGCCTGAAGGGTTCCAACACGCTGGAGTTTTATGTCTATTCAGTCGCGGCCAATACCTGGTATCCCCGGGCGCAGGCGCCAATCGGGATGTATGGTAAGAAGTTCAAATTCGGGTCGGCACTGTGTGCGCATCAGAATGAGCGGTTGTTTGCCATCAAATCCAGTGTTAATGAGTTCTACGAGTATTCAATTGCTGAAGACCGCTGGATAACCAGAGCCAGTGTTCCGGACTACTCCTCATCGGGTAAGCGGTCGCGGTGCAAGGATGGCTGCGGCTTGACCAGTGATGGCAACAATACGCTTTATGCGCTTACCGGTGGCAACCGGGATTTCTTCTACTGTTACAACATTGAAAATAACAGCTGGATTGAACTGGCACCGATGCCCACGGGTCCGGCAGGCAAGCGGGTGAAGGCGGGTGGTGCGTTGACCTTCCTGCAGAAGCAGGTGTGGGCACTGCGGGGCAATGGCACAAACGAGTTCTACGCCTATGTGCCGGATACGATGAGCCTGTTCAGTGCCCCGCCGCCGCGTTCCGGTGTTGCCGGTGCCGAGCCGGTCTGGTCCGGGTTTGCCAGTGTGTCGGTGCTGCCCAATCCGGCGCACCACCAGTTGTGGCTGGTCAATTCCACTCGCAAGCCGGTGGAGGTAGCGCTGTTCTCAGCCGCGGGGGAGTTGCAGTTCAGGACCACGCTGGGACCGAAACAGCACTACCGGTTTGACAGCTCCCGACTGGCGACAGGTATCTATCTGGTCCGGGTTGAGGGCGCCGGTCAGAATCGCAGTTTCAAACTGATTATCCAGCACTGACAGCCGAGCCGAAGCGAAAACAGAACGGGGGCACCGCAGGGTGCCCCCTGATTTTTTACTGCCGGTTATTTCAGTGTGCCGACCGTCTGTTCCACCGCCTGCAGCAGTTTTCCGGAGCGGACCAGTTCAGTCAGGCGGTTGATGTCGTATTGAAGCGGCCGGTCGGCTTCCAGTTTCGGAACAGTCTGACGGATGAGTTCATAGGCGACCGCGGTACCTTTGCCCAGTTTTAGCGGTTTTCGGAACTCCACCGCTTGAGCCCCGCTGAGCAGTTCAATCGCAATAACAAACCAGGCGTTATCCAGAATCTGCTGGGTCTTGCGCGCCGAGGTGAAAGACATGGAGACAAAGTCCTCCTGGTCGGCAGCAGCCGGGATTGAGCCGGTGGCAGCGGGAGCGGCGAGAATGCGGTTTTCACAGATGAGCATTCCTTGGGTGTACTGGGTGAGCATCAGTCCGGAGAACATTCCGGCACCGCGGGTAAGGAATGCCGGCAGACCAGCAGAGAGGTTGCGGTTTAACAGCCGATTGGTGCGCCGTTCTGAAAGGACCGCAATCATCGTGATTCCGGCGCCGACCAGGTCCAGCGCCAGTGCCAGCGGTGTGCCCTGGAAGTTGGCACCGGTGAGATATGCCTGGTCATCCGGGAAGAAGAGCGGATTGTCACCAACACCGTTCAGTTCAATCTCAAACATCTGCCTTGCCCAGTGCAGAGCATCTTTTGCTCCACCAACTACCTGAGGTGTGGAACGCAGGGAATAGGCGTCCTGAACCTTCTTGCCCGGCTGTTTCAGCATTTCCGAGTCTTCGGTCAGGCGCCTGATGTTCTCGGCACAGGCGATTGCCCCGGGATAGCCCCGTGCGCGGTGAATCCTTTCATCATAGGCAGCCATATTGGCGTTGAGCACCTCCAGAGTCAGTGCCGCGGCAATCTCTGAGGTTTTGAGATACCGGTCGGCGTCAAACAGCTGGAGCGCACCCCAGCCGGCGGTCATATTTGAGCCGTTGATGGTTGCCAGACCGTCCCGGGCTTCAAACTCAATCGGCTGAATGCCCGCGGCTTTGAGCGCTTCAGCGCCGCTCAGCCGTTTACCCTGATAATATGCCTCCCCTTCACCGAGCAGGACCAGTGCCATCTGGCTCATCGGTGAAAGGTCGCCGCAGGCACCGACCGACCCCCGGTCAAATACTACCGGTGTTACACCCCGGTTCAGCAGTTCAATCAGCAGCTCCACCACTTTAAGGCGGATTCCGGAGTTGCCGTTTGCCAGGACATTAATCCGGGAGCAGATGGCAGCCCGGACTACCGGTTCGGGCAGAGGCTCACCACAGCCGGCAGAATGGGAGTAAACCAGATAGCGCTGGAATTGGCGGGTCTGTTCCGGGGTGAGAATTACTTCGGAAAGTTCGCCGATACCGGTGGTGATGCCATACATCACGGCACGGGCGGCGATTTTATCCTCAACAAACTGGCGGCAGCGGTTTATCCGTTCCCGGGCAGCGGGGGCAAGTTCCACCTTTTCCCGGTCCCGTGCCACCTGCACCAGTTGCTCAATTTTTAAACTCTTGCCATCAATCACCACTGCCATTTACCTTCCTCCTTTCAGTCGCATTTTCTGAATATGGCTGCCGGGCCAGTAAACCCGCTGGCAACGGGGGCAGCGCCGAAACTCATTATGAATCTGATAGATATAGAACGGCACCGCCGGTCGTGCCTGCTCCCGGCTGATTTTCTTTAGCACCTCATTGCAGACCGAGCAGCGGGTCAATACCCCGGTTTCGTCTTTCTTTTCTTCGGTCTGGATATTCAATGCCTGGCAAACCTGCTCAACCTGCCGGTCAACATTTTCACTTTCCAGTAGGAGCACATCGGGCAGGTTCTTCATCCGGTAATACCGGGTGAGGAAAATTCGGCGGTCCGCTCTTGCCTGACGATAGGCATCCAGGCTCTTGAGCCCGCGCTCATAACGGACATCAATACCCAAAAGACGAAGCCGCCGGGCAAGGGTTCCAAGCATCACATCACAGAATAGCCGGGGTGGCTCAGTTTTATTCATTAACGGTAAAATTTAATCATTTGTGCTGATAAATCAAGCACCGCGATGGCGAGCAAAATTTACCGGTAAAGGTTTGTTTTTAGGTTTGATGATGCTACGCCGTTAGGTTTGCTTTTTCCGGGTCTAATTGGCGATGTTTTCAGTGCCAGCGTCAGAAGTGAAAATTTTGGCAGGCAGAGTTTTTAATAAGGCTGGTGGTTTAAGCGCAACTTCCAGTTGATGGCTGGCTTCGGGATGACCCCCGGGGTTGCCCCCCGGCAGGTTTGCCATTTTGCGCACGAACAGTTTTACGGAATTAACCCATTGAGAAATCAGGAGTTGCCGGAAGAGACCGGTTAATCGTGTTTCCCGGAAAGAGCCGGGATGACGCCTGATAATTTTATGGTTAAATTGTTGACAAATGAGTCGGGTTGAATATGCTGTGAAAGTATGAAGGTCAAACTCGCGGGCTTCAACATTGAGCAGGAGCTGATTGAGAATTTGACGAAGAATCGCCGGGTGGTGCCAACACCAGAGACAATTGCTGCCGCTTATGCCCGGGTGAGCCGGAGTAAAAAGTCGGTTGAGGCGCTGCGCAGCGAGGCGCGGCGGGAACTGAAAAAGGCGCGGCAGTCAAATCAGACGATTGTTTTTGAGATGGGCCACCACTCAATTGCCGAGCATGCGGTATTTAACTTTGACATTGAGGGCGTTTCCCGGCTGGCGGTGGAGGCAATTGAGCATCACCGGCTGGCATCGTTTACCGAGCGTTCGCAGCGTTATGTGCAACTGGAAGAGCGGTTTGTTGTGCCCCCCGAGATTCAGGATTCGGAGTTTTTGAGCGACTATCTGAATCTGATGCGGATTCAGTATGAGACCTATAACCGGCTGGTGGAGCGGCTGAAGGAGCATTTTGCCCAGACCCGGACCGACTTGAAGGAGCACCCGGAACGGCTCGAAAATCTCGCCAAGGAGGATGCCCGTTATATCACGCCGCTGGCAACCCAGACCCAGCTCGGAATGACCATCAATGCCCGGACCCTGGAGTATATGCTCAGAAGGATGGCGGCAAGTGAACTTGCCGAGGTGCGGAGCCTGAGCGCCGAATTGCTCCAGGAGGCAGAGGTGGTTGCACCATCGCTTTTGATCTTCACCGGACCGACCGAATATGAGCGGCAGACCTATCAGCGGCTGGCAGAGTTTGCCGGCAGTTTTATGACCCGGCCGTTTCCGCGCCGGCCGCGTAATCTGATTGCGATGTCGGCTTCGGATGTGACGCTGGTTGATTATACCCAGAATGCGGATAATAAACTGCTGGCGGCACTGCTGCACACCACCTCGCAGGCAACCTATGCCGAGTGCTTTTCCCGGTCGGAGAAGCAGACCCTTGCCCGGAAAAAGGAGATTTTCAAACTTGCCTGTCAGGACCTGCAGGCTTATGATGCGGTTTTGCGGGAGTTTGAGCATCTGTATGTGACCTTTGAACTGGTGATTTCGGCGGCATGTTTTGCCCAGTTGAAGCGGCACCGTTTGACCACCATTACCTGTCAGCCCTATGACCCGGATTTGGGCTGGACGATTCCGGTTTCAATTGCCGAACTGAAGGAGCACAAAAGTTTCAAAGAGGTGCTGAGTCTGACCGAGGAGGTTTACGACAAAATTGCGGGTGTTAACCGGGCGGCGGCACAGTATGTGCTGACCAATTCCCATCAGCGCCGGGTGCTTTTGACCCTGAATGCGCGCGAACTTTATCACCTTTCCCGGCTGCGCCAGGACACTTCGGCGCAGTGGGACATCCGGGACATTGTCAGCCGGATGGTGGAGCAGGCACGGAATGTGATGCCGCTGACCTTGCTGCTTGCCGGGGGCAAGGACAGTTATCCGAGGGTTTATCAGGAACTTTTCGGTCAGGAGCCGAGGGTGGTCAAGCTGGAACTGCCTCCGCCCCGGCCCCGGGTGTCAAACAGTCAACCGCGGAATAATAACAAAAGGGATTAGGAGATGATTGTCAATAGTGAGGCGGAACTGAAACAGGCGGTAAAGAACAAAGAGCCGGAACTGGTGTTTACCGCGCCGGCGCTGATAAAAAAGGTAAACCGGCTGATGGCATTACGGATGGCGGTCAATGTGCTCTTTTTTGCCATCCTCGGACTGGCGGTGCTGATGTGGGCAAATCCGCTGAAGATTGCCTTCTTTGAATCCGGCTCGGGCCGGCTGGTGCGGCAGATTATGCTTTTGGTCGGCATTGGTCTGCTCTTTGCCGATTATCTGATGCCGGTGGCAAGGCTTTATAAAATCAGCGCCAAAACCCAGGGGCAATTAAAACTGGTGTTAAGGCGGCCGCAGAAATAAAAGGAGGTGTTGAATGCGGTCGGTAATTTTAATTCTTATTTTGACCGGTTTCTCCTTTGCCCAGTTGAGTTATATTGAGTCCTCCAGCGGTTTTTATAACAGTCCGGGATTGGAGGAAGGCAGGACCGAGATTGAGTTTGCGGACATCAACGGTGATGGTAATGTGGATATCGTCTCAATTGGTGACCACGGCAGCCCCTATGTCAATACCCAGGAGCACGGGGTGATGGTCTGGTTTGGTGACGGCAATGGCAACTGGAATGTGTATCAGTATGGGAACTTCGGTTATGGCGGAATTGCGGTCGGTGATGTCAACCGGGATGGGAAATGGGATGTCGGCTATGGAATGCATCACAACTATTCGGGTGAGGATTTGGGCGATGATATGCTGGAGGTGGCGCTGGGGGACGGTACCGGAATGATGTGGACCGCCTGGGATGACGGGTTGATGCCCGGGGGTGCGTGCTGGGGAATGTTTTCAACCGACTTTGCCGATATTGACCATGACGGTGACCTGGATGTCGGCTCCTGCTCATTTGGCTACGGTGTTGGACTGAGGGTGTATCTAAATCAGGAGAACGGCACCTGGCAGCAGTGCTGGGGCACACCGGAAAGTATCAACAGCAGTATGGAGTTCTATTTCCGGGATGTGAACCGGGACGGCAATCCGGACATTATCACCGCTACTGCTGGTCCGGCGGTCTATTTTGGTGACGGTACGGGGCAGTTTTATCCTGGTGATTCCGGTCTGCCCAGGTCCAGTTACGGCTTTGAGGGGATATCGGCTGGTGATGTGGACAATGACGGCGGTGCTGATGTTGCACTGGTTAACGCCACGCGGGGAATTGAGGTCTGGCGGTATAACGAGCTAACCCGCGTCTGGGAAAATTTTTCCGGAACTCTGCCGGCGGTGGACAGTTTCTGGGCAACGCAACTGGTTGATATGAATCGGGACGGGTATGTTGACCTTCTGGGTTTACATCGGCGGTATGTGAAGGTCTGGGCCGGTGATGGTCAGGGCAACTGGCAGGAATTGGCAACGGTGGCACTAAATCGCAGTACCGATTATGGGACATTCCGTGCCGGTGCCGATTTTGACCATAACGGCTTTCCGGATTTTGCCCTGATCGTGGAAGAAGGGACCTGGCCCAATTATCGCAACTATGCCCGGGCGTTCCGGGAGACATCACCGAGGGAGAGTCTGAATATCTTTCCCGTGTTTCCCCGGGGTGGCGAGCGATTCTGGAACGGTTCGGTTCAGTTTATTGACTGGTGGAGTGAGGCACCGGGGGCAGAGTCAAGCCGGGTGCGGTTAGAACTATCGGTTAGCGGTCCGGCAGGACCATGGATGCTCATTGCCGACAGTTTGAAAAACAGCGGCCGGTTCCAATGGCTGGTGCCGGAGACGCTCAGTTCCCGGAACTGTTATATCCGGTATACCGTTTTCAAGGGCTCACAGCTCAGCAGTGCGGTTACACCCGGTCCATTCTTTATCGGCAATCCAGCCGGGGTTGCGGCTGAGCAGCCGGTTTTTTACGAGCCAGGATTTATCCAGATTGTGCCCAATCCAGCACGAGGGCGGACAAAAATTTTACTGTCCGCACCTTTGAACCGGGATGAGCTGGTAACGGTCGGTGATGTTACCGGCCGGGAGTTTTTCCGCTCGCAGGTAAGGGCGGGCGCCGGGCCGGTGGTGATTGATTTGCACCCGCTTAATCCGGGTGTTTATTTCATCCGGTTAAGCCGGTTCCAGACCCGTCTGACAGTAATAAAATAAAAAGGAGGAAGCGATGGGACAAAAAAAAGTGGCGGTGCTGGCAGCGGTGTTGATTTTAGCGCTGTTCGGCTGCCATAAGCAGGATGTTGCTGCTGACCGGGCAGCGATTATAGCGCTGGTGGAGAAGGATACGGTTCACTTTTCTGCCAGCACCAGCCACGATTCAACCACTGGTGGTGGTTACTTTGCTGCCGGCGAAACGCTGATTTTCTGGTGGCGCGGTCCGCAGACTCATGATACCGCCGTGATTAATGTGGAGATTCAGGGCGACTCGGCAGTGGTCTCCTGGTCCAGACACAACTTCGGCTATCTGCACATCCTGGCACAGGTGCCGGATACCGCACTCCAGTTGTGGAACAAAAATCTGGTGGAGACAGCCCGGTTGCGTGCTATCTTCCGGCGTGAGGGCAAGGAGTCGGATACTGACCGGGGCTGGCGGCTGAAAAAGATTTCGCTGGCGACCGCAGCGTCCGATTCGGTCAACACCGTGCGGATTGATTCGGTTCGGATTCAGAGTTCACTCCGGGGAATTACCATCCGGGCGCCATTGGCAACCTATTTTGCGCTGGACAGCCTGTTCTGGTTCACCCCGGGTGAGGAGGTGACGGTCACCCTCTGGACCAATGCGACCGAAGGTGTTGCCTTTCTCCATACCTTTATATTAATCTGGCCCTTTTATGTCCGGGTGCCGTTTCCATATCAGGGCAACGGGGTTTTCCAGGGCACCTGGCATGCTCAGGTGGTGCCTTCGTTCCGGTTTGCCATCTTTGACCTGATGGCGCGCTCAACTCTCTATACGCCGGATGCACCCTATGACTTCAACGGCTGGCTCTTCCCCTATCAGGTTAGAACTGCGGACTAAGATGTTTATTTGATTTAATGGGAGGGCTTTGCTCTCCCATTTTTATTTTTTCCCGCATCCGGGCGATTAGCATTTCCGGCTGCGTGCACTGGCGGGCGAGTTGTTCAAACGGACAGATGCCGGTGCCGGTCCGGTTGCTGATTTCGGCAACCAGCGTTTCGTAATAAAACGGGATTTGTGCTTCCCGGAGGCGGAGAGCAGCGTGAGCCGACATCGTGCGGGCGATCACCTCCTTTACCCTCAGGTGGATGAAAATGGAGCCGGCACAGGTACCGACAATCCGGTCAACAACCGTGGCGCCGTTCAGTCCGGAAGGGAAAAGAGCGGTTAATTCCAGCAGCGGCTTAACGCCCGGTTCCCGGGAAACAAACAGAATCTTCCCGGATTTGAGTACAATCAGGCGGGCGCCTTTTCGGCCAAGCAGTTGAAGCAGGCTTTTTGCCCGAACCGGGCGGACCCGGGGTTTGTCCGCGGACATAGAAATATTTTGAGCCTCAAAACTGTCAGGTCAAACATTTTTAAGATTTTTCTTGACAGCGGATGTTGAATTTGTATTTTTTATTTCTTGGACACTTACTTCCTACCAAACGAGCAGCGCGGTTCCTGGCTTGCCCGACTGGCAGGTAAATTTGATGTTTTTTATCCGGGGGTGGTTGAGGAGCGGGTACACTGGCAGAAATACAACCCCTCAGATTTTCAGATTGAGCAGCTGGCGTTAAGGCAGATTCGTGCGGCGGAGCCGATCAAGCCTTTTCTTTTTGCCCCACGGGAACGGGTGGCATCATTCCCCGAACCGCTGGCGCCCGAACCGGAACCGGTCCGGGTGCTTCTTTTTGGACTCAAGGGTTGTGATTTGCGCGGCCTCGCAGTTCATCAGAAGATGTTTCTGGAAGGTGAGTTTGCCGACCCGTTTTATGCCCGGCGGCGGCAAAACACCTATTTTATCTCTGCCGACTGTCCGGTACCGGAGAAGAGTTGCTTCTGCAATCTGCTGGGACTGAATCCGTTTGTGACTGAGGGTGTGGATTTGAGCCTGACCGAATTGCCTGATGGCTGGTTGGTTGAGGTAATTTCGGAGCGGGGCCGGGAGCTGGTCGACAGTGAATTTAAGCCGGCGACCGAGGAGCAACTGCGCCGGCGCCAGGCACAACGGGACCAGGCGGTTCAGTTTTTAAAGGAGCAGAATCCTAAGCCCTTGAATCCGAATCTGGCGCAGGCAATTGCCGAACGGACCGGGGATACAAAATTCTGGGCCGAAGCCGCGGCAGGTTGTGTGGAGTGCTTTGGCTGTCTCACCACCTGCCCGACCTGCTTCTGCTTTCTGCTTTACGACCAGGGCAATGCCGAACAGTTTGAGCGCAGCAGGGTCTGGGATTTCTGCTATCTGCCAATGTATGCCCGGGTTGGCGGCGGTGCAAATCCGCGGCCGCGGTTTATCCAGCGGTTCATCAATCGGTTTCACTGTAAGTTTATGCACTTCAAGAACCAGAACGGCTTTTACGCCTGTTCCGGCTGCGGCCGGTGCTTCACCACCTGTATGGGTAAGATTGATATCCGCAACATTCTGGGGCAGTTATGAGCAATCCTTATCAGCCGGTTGTTACCAGAATCCTTAATGTCATTGAGGAAACCCCCAACATCCGGACCTTTGTTCTCAAGCCGGAAAAAGAGATTCCGTTTCTTGCCGGACAGTTTGTGGAACTGACCATTCCGGGATTTGGTGAGGCACCGTTTACCCCCTCATCTTCCCAGTTTCAGCGGGAGACCCTGGAGATGACGATTATGAGGGTGGGCAGGGCAACCTCGGCGCTTTTCACCCGGCAACCCGGTGATTTATTGGGCGTCCGTGGTCCATATGGCAAGCCCTATCCGCTGAAGGAGTTTGAGGGCCGGGATATATACATTGTTGGCGGCGGAGTTGGACTGGCACCCCTGCGTGCCCTGTTTCTGGCGCTGGTGCACGAGATTAAGAAATATGGCCGGATTTATCTCCGTTACGGTGCCCGGACTCCCAGGGATATCGTTTACAAGCAGCAGTTGAAGGAGTGGGAGAAAATCAATGGTGTGGACATTGACCTTTCGGTGGACAGTGCGACTGAGCCCTGGGAGCGGAAGGTGGGGGTGGTGACCTGTCTGATGGATGAAATTCCCTGCGATGTAAAGAAGAGCGTGGCGGTGGTGTGCGGGCCACCAATTATGATGAAGTTTGTCACCAAAAGGCTGCTGGAAGCCGGGTTTCCGGGTAAGAACATCTATCTGTCAATGGAGATGAATATGTCCTGTGGGGTTGGTCAGTGCGGACACTGCCGGCTCGGGCCCTATTTTACCTGCAAGGATGGCCCGGTTCTCACCTGGGAGCAGATTAAGGACATTGAGGAGCCGTTCCTGTGAAGACCGTCAGGAAATTTGTGTGCGACTTCTGTCTTAACGGGTGCAACATCGGGATTCTTTTTGACGGTTATCAGTACCGGATTGAGTATCTGACCGAGGAACCGCCCAATTACGGCCGGCTGTGTCCCAGGGGAAACAGTGCCAGTATCGTCATTGACCATCCGAAAAGGCTCTGCTATCCGCTCCTTGATGGCAAAGAGATAACCTGGCAGCAGGCGCTGAATACGATTCAGCAGTGGCTGGATGAGTGTTCCGGCAGGGAACGGGCAGTTGTTTATAGCCGGGGGTTGAGTCCAGCAGAAGCGGCAACGGTTGCCGGTTTTGCCCGGCAGCTGGGAACGGAAAATCTGGTGTGCGGTTATCTGGAACCGGACAACTTTTTAGGTGTTCAGCTGGCAGGGGTGAGGAGGGCAAAACTGGAAGAGGTGCAGTCCGCCCGGGCAATCCTTTTGGTGGGTGATGTGTTCAGCGCTTCACCGGTGGCAGCAAAATTCATCCTTGACGCCCGGTATGCAGAAAGAAATAGCCGGCTGGTGGTGATTGATTCCATCCGGACCAGGCAGTCTGGATTTGCCCAGCTGTTTCTGCTGGTGAAGCCCGGAACCGAATACCGGGCGCTGGCAGCAATTGCCGGTATCCTGGACCCGAAGCTGAATCTGGATGTTGACCGTTTTGCCGTTGAATGCGGGGTGGAGCGAAGCCGGCTGGAAGAGGCGGCGGCGATTTTGAAATCCACGCCCGCAGGTCTGGTGGGCGCGGCTGCCAGTTTCGGCCGGGTTGCCAATCCCCTGCTCCACAGTTTGTGTGCCCAGCTGGTGGCACTCAAGACCGACAAGCCCTTTGCCGGTTTTGCCGAGGCGCTGATTCCAAATGGAAGGCTAAGTTTCCAGCAGTTTCAGGAAAAGGTTGTTCAGGGGCAGATTAAGATGATTTTCTGGTTTGGCGGGCTTTTCCCGTATAGCTATCCTGAAGTTTTCCCAGCGCTGAGTCAGGTTCGGTTTCGGGTAGCAACAACCATTTTCCGGTTGAGTTCACCCCTGCCCGGGCTGGTGCTGCCAGTGGTAAGTGAATTTGAGAAGTCCGGCAGCGGTGAAACTCTGTGGCGGCAGGTGAGCCGGGAGCCGGTTGTCAGACCGGTGAGCGGTTCAAGACTGATCAGTGAGATTATTCAAGGGATTACCGGCAGCACCGCTACCGAGTCCCTGAATGTGCCGGTGCCGGTTCAGGTTGATAAATTGCTGGAATGGTTAGCAGGTTCCCGCAAGCCGGAGCCGGTTTCCGGTTATCTATTGGTTGGCGAACGCCGGGCAATCGGCATCGGTGAGTTTTACGATTCAGAAGAAGAGATCACTGTTAATCCAGCGGATGCCCGGCAGCTCGGGGTGAAGGATGAGGAGCTGGTAACGGTGAAGAGCCGAACCGCCGAGGAGCAGTTCCGGGTGAAAGTTTCGGGTGCGGTACCGGCTGGTGTGCTGGTGGTCGGGGTTGACGCGCACCGGAACCGCCGGCTGTTTTCAGTAGAATTTGACGAGCCGGGCGGCATTGCTACAATTCCACCGACCAAGGTTGAAGTATGGCGGACTCAGGGATAAAGGTGCAGAGCCGGAAGCGGCTTTTTGTTCGGCTGGATTACTGTATTGGCTGCCGGTCGTGTGAGGCGGCATGCCGGAGCCGGTTCAAGGGTGAAGCCCGGGTCCGTTATGCCGAGGTGAATGAAACCACACTCATTCCCCTGCCCTGCCGGCACTGTGAGGAGCCGCTGTGTGCTGCTGCCTGTCCGTTTGAGGTTATTAGAAAGGATGAGCAGGGGGGGATTGTCTATCAGTCCAGTGTTCACTGTGTCGGCTGTCGCTCCTGTATCCTTGCCTGTCCGTTCGGGGTGCTGGACAAAGAGCTGTTGCGCCGGATGGCACAGAAGTGCAATCTGTGTCAGGACCGGCCTGAGGGCCCGCGCTGTGCTGCCAGCTGTCCGACCGGGGCGCTTTGCTTCATTGACGAGGGTGAAATTGCGGAGCAGCAGGTGGGTAAGCGGACAACCGCCCGGCTGCCGTTCTGGAGGCGGGTATGAGCACTTGGCTTACGGGCTGGCGGCTGGTGCTGGGTTTTATTTTCACGATGGTGACGGTGCCGATTGCCGGGCTGGTGCTTACCTGGGTGGACCGGTTCGTTTCTGCCCGGGTTCAGTGGCGCAAGGGTCCACCATTCTATCAGCCCTTTGCCGACCTGCTCAAACTACTTCTGAAGCAGACGGTGGTGCCGGAGGGTGCGGTCCGGTCGGTGTTTCTATTTGCCCCGCTGGTTGGACTGGCAGGAATGATTTTGGTGGGAATGATGCTCTTTTACAGCAATTTTAATGTGATTGTCAGTCAGCAGAGTTCATTTGTCGGCGATATCATCGTGCTGCTTTATCTCTTTGCCCTGGTCCCGCTTGCCTTCATCGTTGGTGCCTCGGCATCAAGAAATCCGGTTGCCGCGGTGGGAGCGTCCCGGGAGATGACCCTTTATCTCGGTTACGAACTGCCGTTCGTGCTGGCGCTTTTGGTGCCGGTTGTCAAGGTGGCACAGCGCTGGGGTGTTGCCAGCGGGTTGCGCCTCGGCGGCATCATTGCCTATCAGCAGCAGTTCGGACCGGTGCTTTATTCCATTTCCGGCGTGATTGCCGCGATTATCATCCTGTTTGTCATTCAGGCAAAACTGGGCTATGTGCCGTTTGACATTCCCGAAGCCGAGCAGGAGATAATGTCCGGAGTAATTGTTGAATATTCTGGCGCACCGCTGGCGGCATTTCGTCTCACCCGGGCGATGATGTTTGTGCTCCTGCCCCTGTTCCTGATTACCATTCTCTGGGGTGGAATTCGGGACTGGTGGGCAGTGCTGAAATTGCTGCTGATTGTGGTGCTCGTCGTCCTGATGAAGAATACCAATCCGCGGTTGACCGTTCATCAGGCGTTGAAGTTTTTCTGGTTTATTCTGACCCCGCTGGGAATCGTGGGATTGATTCTGGCGTTCATTGGCTTATGAAGGATATTAGGCTCTGGGGACTGAAGAAATCGCCCTGGGTTTACCATGTGGCGGCAGCATCCTGTAACAACTGCGACATTGAGATTCTGGAACTCTTGACCCCGCGCTACGATGTTGAGCGGTTCGGAATTGTTTTAGTCGGCTCACCCCGGCATGCCGATGCGCTGCTGGTAACCGGGGTAATTAATCGGAAGTCACTGCCCCGGGTGCTTGAGGTTTATGAGCAGACGCCGAAGCCCTGTCTGGTGATTGCGGTCGGCACCTGTGCCTGTAACTGTCACATCTTCCGGAACTCCTACAATGCGGTCGGTCCTTATGACCGGCACATCCCGGTTCATGCCTATATCCCGGGCTGTCCACCCAAACCCGAGGCGATGATTATGGGTGTGGTAAAGGCGTTGAGCAAACTATGAGGAGCGATTCGCTAAGTAAGTTACAGGAAAGATTTCCTCAGGCAGAGGTGTTTGAGAAAAACCCCCGGCGGCTTTATATAAAAGTGCCGAAAGAGCAGATAACCCCGGTGGCAAAATTTCTGCACAACGAACAGGGAATGCGGCTTTCCATCTGCACCGGCATAGATACCCGGGACGGCTTTGAGGTTCTTTATCACTTTTCCGAAGATGCTACCGGTGTGATTTACACAATCAAGGTGCTGGTGCCCAAGGATGACCCGAAGGTTGATTCGCTCGGGTCGTGGTTTCCGGCGGCACAATGGATTGAACGGGAGATGCACGAACTGCTGGGAATAGAATTTGTGGGTCATCCGAACCTGATTCCTTTATTGACATCGGACAGCGACTGGGAAGCGGACCGGCATCCTTTGCGCCGGGACTATGAGAAAAGGAATGAAGCCCATGAGCGATGAGGTAAAGAACCGCCGGATTGTGCCGATTGGTCCGTATCACCCGCTTCAGGAAGAGCCGGAGTTCTTTAAACTGATTGTTGAAGGTGAGCAGGTGGTGGATTTAGAGATTAATATCGGTTATAACCACCGGGGTCATGAGTTCATCTCTCCGGAACTGACCTATGAGCAGGTGCCGTTTCTGGTGGAGCGGATCTGTGGCATCTGTTCTAACTCCCATCCGCTGGCAGCGGTGCTGGCGATTGAGGACTGTGCCGGTATTAAGCCACCACCCCGGGCAAATTACATCCGTTCAATCATCCATGAACTGGAGCGGATTCACTCCCACCTTTTGTGGCTGGGGCTTGCCGGACACTTCATCGGTTACAATACGGTCTGGATGTGGGCGTGGCGGTATCGGGAGCATATCCTGCAGGTTTTTGAGATGATTACCGGCAACCGAAACCATTATGGTGCAAACAAACCGGGCGGGGTGCGCTGGGATATCAAGCCGGAGCAGGTGCCTGAAATTCGTGCTGCTCTGGACCTGGTGGAGCAGAAGACACTGATGCTCACCAAGGCGATTCTTGACGACCCGGTGACGAGGGCACGGCTGGAAGGGGTGGGGATTCTCACCCGGGAGCAGGCAATCGCCTGGTCGGTGGTTGGTCCAACCGCGCGGGCATCCGGGGTGGATATTGATGTCCGCCGGGATGACCCGCACTGCGCCTATGACCAGGTGCCCTGGAGTGTGATTGTTCTACCTGAAGGCGATGTGCTTGCCAAGGCAAAGGTAAGATTGCTGGAGATTTTTGAGTCAATTAAAATCATCCGGGGTTGTCTGGACCGGCTGCCGGACGGCCCGATTGAACTGCGGATAGATGAGATTCCGCCGGGCGAAGGGATTGGCAGAACCGAAGCACCGCGGGGTGAGGTCTTTCATTACATCCGTTCGGACGGAACGAACCGGCCGCTCCGGCACAAAATTCGGGCACCCAGTTATATGAATATCGCCTCCAATGTGGTGGCGGTTAAGGGCGGGTCAATTGCCGATGCGGCGTTGACCCTGGCTGCGGTTGACCCTTGCTACTGCTGCACCGAACGGATGGCGGCATTTGAAGACGGCAAGCTGAAGTATTCGGGCCAGGAACTGCTACGGCTTTCCTGGGAAAAGACCGAAAAGCTCCGGGAGCGGCTCAAATGAGTTTCGGCAACTGGTTGACTTTTGCCGGCGGTAAACTGGAGGTTTTCCTGACCCTGGTTTTCGGTTTTATCGGTCTGATGGCGCTGGTTTACTCCCTTGCCCGGGTGAAAGGTACGGCGCGGGAAAAGGCAGAATACTATATTTTCCTGCTGGTGCTCATCGGTGCCGGCATTGCCCTGGTCTTTGCCCGGGAAATACTTTTGATTTTTGTGATGTGGGAACTGGCAACAATTGCCCTCTGGCGCCTGGTCTCCTACTTCCGGGATAAAGAGGCGGTTGATGCCGGCCGGTGGGCGTTTTATATCAATTTCGCCGCGGCCGCGGTTATGCTTGTCGGTCTGGTAATGATCTGGCTGGAATTCGGCACCTGGAATCTGGACCGGCTTGCCGGCCGGAGCCTGCCGCTGTTGCCGGCGCTCTTGGTGCTGGTAGGGATTGTTGCCAAATCCGCAGCGCTACCATTATATATCTGGCTCCCCCGGGCATATCGGCAGGCACCGGCAGCGGTTTGTGCATTGCTTTCCGGTGTGGCGGAAAATCTGGGGCTGGTGCTGTTTCTGAAACTTTTTGTCCTGACGGTGCAGGTTCCGGATTTATTTTATCTCATCAGTGCGATTGTTGCGCTCAGTTCCAGTCTGGTGGCGGGTGGGGTGGCAATTAATTCCAGAACCATCCGGGAGACGCTTGCCTATTCCACGGTCAGCCAGCTGGGATTTATTCTGCTGGCATTCTCGGTGCGCGGTTACTATGGCATCACCAGTGGTCTGCTTTACATTCTGGCACATGCGGTCGCCAAATCCGGGTTGTTCTTTGCAACCGGGGCGGTTGAGGATGGAGCCGGCACCGGTGAACTGGAACGGCTTGGCGGCTGGGCAAAGGTATCTCCGGCACTCGCCGGTGCAACCGGGGTGCTGGCACTTTCAATTATGGGGCTGCCGCCGACCCTTGGATTTTTTGCCAAACTGGGGGTGGTGCTGGCTGCGGTGCGCAGTAACTTGCTGTACGGTATTGGGGCGCTGGTTGCGGCGTTGTTCACGGTGCTTTATCTGAGCCGTTTTTACACCCGGGTTTTTCTGGGTGCAAATGGAAGCCAAAATGCCCGGGTTTCAAAAATTGCCATTACCCTGGTGATAATTATGGCGGTGGTCTCCATCGGCGCCGGTCTTTTGTGGTTTGTGCCGGTCGGGTTTGTTGGCGGAGGCTGGTGATGCTGGCAAATTCGTTTGTGCTGATGATACTCTTGCCGGCTGTAACCGGACTATTGGGCTATCTGATTGGCAGGTTAAGGAATGAGTTCAGTTTTATCGGCACGGTTGCTTCGCTCTATTATGCGCTCCGGCTGTTTCTTTTGTCCCGGGGCGGCGAACCGTTGAGTCTGACCCTGATGGAAATTGCGGGCATTCCGCTCGGTTTCCGGCTGGACCAACTTTCCGGGTTCATCCTTCTGTTTGTCAGTATCTTTACCACGCTGATACTTTTCTATTCATTCCGGTATATGCGTGGCCGGGAAGGAACCCGGGGTTATTACCTTTATTCACTTCTGATTCTTGCCTTTGCCAACGGTGTGGTGCTCGCTACCAATCTGGTTACGCTCTTTTTCTTCTGGGGCGGTTTGCTCCTGTTGCTCTATGCCATTCTGCTAATCGGTCGGGGTGAAACCTTCAGAACTGCGCGCAAGGCGCTGGTCATCGTCGGGCTATCCGATTTTGCAATGCTTTTAGGGCTGGTGCTGCTGATTGTCCGGACCTATGTGCCGGGCGGCTGGATTGAACTGGCACCCCGGGTACCACTTCCACTCTATGACCCGGCGCTGGTTGCCGGTTTTGTCCTCATCACCGCGGGTGCGCTTGCCAAAGCGGGCGCGATGCCACTGCACACCTGGATTCCAACTGCGGCTGAAACCGCCCCCGCGCCGGTAATGGCACTGATACCGGCTTCACTGGACAAACTGTTAGGCATTTATCTTTTAATCCGGCTCACGGTTTATATGTTTGACATCGCCAGCAATATGGTGCTGCGCAATGTGTTGATGGCAGTCGGTGCGGGGACGATCCTCTTTGCGGTGATGATGGCGCTAATTCAGAAGCGGATGATGAAACTGCTGGCTTTCCATGCGGTATCGCAGGTGGGGTATATGGTCCTGGGAATTGGCACCGGAATCCCGGTCGGAATTGCGGGTGGACTGTTCCATATGCTCAACAATGCGATTTACAAGACCGGGCTGTTCCTTGCCGGTGGTTCGGTTGAGCACTGGGCAAAGACTGATGAACTGGAGAAACTGGGTGGGGTGGGCAGGCAGATGCCATTAACATTTGTCTCCTTCTTTATCTGTGCAATGGCGATTGCCGGGGTGCCGCCCTTGAACGGCTTTTTCTCCAAGTGGATGGTTTATCAGGGAGTGCTGGGTGTTGGCATTGAGGGGAACCGGCTGTTTCCAGTTTTTCTGGTGGCAGCGATGTTTGGTAGTGTGCTGACTCTGGCGTCGTTTTTAAAGCTGATACACGGACTGTTTCTCGGGCAGCGTCCCCAAACACTGGCGCGGGTCCGGGAGGTAAGCATGACGATGTGGCTGCCGCCGTTTCTGCTTGCACTTGCCTGTGTCGCATTTGGTGTTTTCGCTTATCAGTTGCCGCTGCGCGGGCTCATCATCCCCGGGCTCAGGTTTTACGACCTGAATCTCACCGGGGTCTGGAGCCCGATTCCGGCAACGCTCTTGCTGCTGGCAGCGCTCGGTCTGGGCGCGATAATTTATTTTGCGGGCACGGCGGTCCGGCCGGTTACCGGCAGGACATTTGTCGGTGGCGAGCGGATTGGTTATAATGAGGAGAGCCGGGTGCCGGGAACCGCATTCTACTCCTCGGTCAAGCAGATGCCGATTGTCGGTGACCTGCTGGTTTTTGGTGAACGCGGGGCATTTGACCTCTATAACTGGCTGATAGGGATTTTCCGGGTGGTTGGCTATGTCTTCCGCGAAGGGGTTGACCGGGCGTTGCAGGCGCTGACCGAATTTATTGGCAAACTGGTTTATTACTTCGGGCTCGGGCTCTCTCGGATTCATACCGGTAATTTGCCCCTTTATCTCTCGTGGGTATTCTTAGGTGCGGTGATTTTTTATCTGCTGCTGTTTTTGAGGTAGTTTATGATTGAACTTTATCTTCTGCTGGCGGTGATGCTGGCGGCGGCGCTGGTTGCCAGCGAGACCAGTAACCTGTTGGCGGCGGCGGTTGCCCTGGGACTGGTCGGCTTCAGTGTGGCGATTATGTTCATCCTGGTTCAGGCGCCAGACCTGGCAATAGTGCAGATTGTGGTGGAGACACTGACCGTGGTTTTCTTTACCGCGGTCATCCTCCGGACGACCGACATTGACACCACGGTTACTCAGGGGTTGAAGATGGAAACGGCGATGTTCATTGCCGCTTTTCTGGCGTTCGGCGGACTGTTTCTGGCGTTGATTATCGGCGTGCTTCAGGAACTGCCGCGCTTTGGCGAACCGGTGATGCGTATTGCCCAGCAGTATGTGCAACTCGGACTTGAGCGGACCGGGGCGGCGAATATCGTTTCCGCAATCATTCTTGACTTCCGCGGCTATGATACATTAGGTGAGGCGACGGTGCTCTTTACCGCCGTGGTCGGGGTGCTGACGGTGGTGCGCCTTGCCAGCCGGAAAAAGCCAGGGGAGTTTTAAGATGCGCGGGATGTCGCTGATTGTCCGGGTGATGACCGGTCTGCTTGCCGGGATACTGATGCTCTACGGCGGTTACATCATTCTCCACGGTCATCTGACTCCCGGGGGTGGTTTTGCCGGCGGGGTGCTGGTGGCGGCGGCACTGATTCTGGTTTCGCTGGCACACGGGTCGGTGGAGCAGGTGGAGCGCCGGGAGTATATCCTCTCGTCAGTCTTTGAGAGTTCAGGCGGGTTGCTGTTTCTCGGTCTGGCGCTCGCCGGCTACATTGCTGCGGACTGTTTCTTCCGGAATGCCGGACTGTTTTTCATCGGTCAGCCCTTACAACTGGTAAGCGGTGGACTGATTCCGCTGGCAAACATCGCCATCGGCTTGAAAGTCGGTGCCGGGCTGTTTGCCATCTTTCTGGCACTCGGTGCCTCAAGATTTGTGATGAAGGAGTAGCGATGATTCCCTATGTTGCCTGTGTGCTTTTGTTTCTTATCGGTCTATATGTGGTTATTTCCAAGCGGAATCTGATTAAGATTGTCATTGGATTTTCTCTGATTGAATATGCGGTCAACCTGTTCTTTGCCCTGGTCGGTTTTAAAAAGGGGGCGCTGGCACCAATCATCACCACCCTGGAGCAGGTGCGGATGGGTGTGAACCGCAACTTTGTTGACCCGGTGCCCCAGGCGCTGGTGCTGACCGCAATCGTCATCGGTCTGTCCACGACCGCGCTGATGCTTTCCCTCGCAATGCGGCTTTATGAAAAGTATAAAACCTTTGACATTTCAGAAATCAGACGGCTGAAAGGATAGCGATGGAAGGCAGGATATTACCGCTGTTTGTCGCCATTCCGCTTGCCGGTGCATTTCTGGTACCGCTTTTGTCCAAACTGTGGTCCAGATTTTCCGACCTGATTGCCAGCATCGCCAGTGCACTGCTGCTCGGGATTTCAATTTACAGCTGGTTGATAATCAGTGCCGCCGGTGTGCCGCTGCATTACTGGGTCGGTGGCTGGCGTCTTATTGGCATTGCGATGTGGTTTGATGCCCTGACCGCGCTCGTGGTCTTCATCATTAATATTGTCGGTTTCTGTGCCACCATTTATTCCATCCGATATCTTGACCGCTACACCTCGGGCCGGTGGAAGTTTTTCACCCTGCTGCTTTTGCTCATCGCCGGACTGAACGGACTGGCAATTTCCGGTGACCTGTTTAATATGTTCGTATTCATTGAGATTTCGGCGATTGCCAGTTATGCGCTGGTGGCATTTGGCACCGAAGAGGAGGAGGTGGAGGCGGCGTTTAAGTATATGGTGCTGGGTGAGGTCGGGGGAGCAATTCTTTTGTTTGGCATTGCGCTCCTTTATGCCCGGGCATCGACGCTCAATCTCGCCCATCTTTCCCAGGTGCTTGCGGGTATGGGCAGGACACCATTCTACTGGTTTGTGATTGCCACCCTGCTGGTCGGCTTTGCCATTAAGATGGGGATGGAGCCGTTCCATGCCTGGCTGGCTGATGCCCATTTTTCAGCACCGGCGCCGATTTCAGCAATGCTCTCCGGCGTCTTCATCAAGATTACCGGTGTTTATGGGATGTGCCGGTTGATGTTCAATGTATTCGGGGTTTCCCGGCTGGAGACACCGGCATTCTTCAACCTGTTAATCGCCTTCGGTGCGGTCTCAATGGTGCTGGGCGGACTGCTGGCTTACACCCAGAGCGATTACAAGCGGCTGCTCGCCTATTCCAGTATCAGTCAGATTGGCTATCTCCTGGTGGCGCTGGGGATTGGTAATTTCTGGGGTATAGCGGGCGCACTGTTTCACATTATTGCGCATGCGCTTGCTAAGGGCACCCTGTTTCTGGCAGCCGGTTCGGTTGAGCGTCAGGCTGGTACCCGCAACCTGGAGCAGCTCCGGGGTCTGGAGCGGGTGATGCCGGCCACCACCTGGTCGCACATCATCGCTTCCTTCTCAATGGCGGGGTTACCACCGTTTGCCGGCTTCTTCTCCAAGTTGTTCATCATCATCGGCGCCCTAACAGCCCGGATGTACTGGCTGGCTTTTCTTGCGGCCCTGTTCTCGGCGGTGACCCTCGGTTATTTGACCAAAGTGGTCAATCTGTCTTTTTTTGCCCGCAAGGATGAGCCGCCAACTACTGCCCGGGAGGCACCGGCACTGATGGTGCTGGCAACCCTGCTTTTGGTGGTGCTGGTGCTGGCAGCGGGTCTGGGGTTCAAGGGGGTGCTTGACCATCTGGTCGGACCGGCGGCAAAAGTGCTTTTGAACGGGCTGGAATATGCCCGTCTGGTTCTGGGAGGATAGGTGGCACGCCGATTTGCCTATTTTCTTGCCGGACTTTTGGTCTGGTTGCTCTTAGGCTGGACCCTGAACTATCAGGAGGTGATTGTCGGTGCGGCGGTGGCGCTGATTGCCGCGGGGATGTTTGGCGGTTATTTACCGCTGGAACCGAAAAAACTGCTCAATCCCGCCCGCTGGTTCTGGCTGCTGGTCTACATTCCGGTATTCGGCTGGCAGTGTCTCAAGGCAAATATTGATGTTGCGCTGCGGGTGCTCTCGCCGGGTTTGAACCTGAAGCCGGGAATTGTCAAAATCAAAACCGGTCTGAAAAGTGACATTGCCAAGGTTTTTCTTGCGAACTCAATTACGATGACCCCGGGAACCCTGACCGTGGAGATCAAGGACGACACCCTTTACATTCACTGGATTGAAATCCGCAGTGATGACCCAGAGGAGATGGCAAAAATGATTAAAGGACCGTTTGAATTCTTTCTGAAGCGGATTTTTGATTAAGGAGGCGGAATGGTGCCAATTATTGTATTGGTTCCGGCGGCGCTGTTCTGCCTGTATCGGGCGCTGGTTGGACCTTCAATTGCCGACCGGGCGATTGCGGTGGATATGATGGGTGTGGTTTTTTCGGCAATCACCGCGCTGGTCGCACTCAAATTCAGGCTCAGCTATCTGCTGGACATTGCAATTGCGCTGGCGGTAATTTCCTTTATCGGTGCGCTGGCGCTGGCGAAGTTTCTTGAGAAAAGGAGCCTTGATGATTAGCGTGCTGGCGCTGATTTTTCTGTGGCTGGGGGTTGCCTTTGTGCTGCTCGGGGCCCTGGGACTGGCAAGATTCCCAGACCTCTACAACCGGATGCAGGCCGCGACCAAATGTGTTACCCTTGGAGTATGCGGAATTATGATTGGCATCTTTTTGCGCTCGGGTTTCAATTCCCTTGGTATCAAGGCGCTCATCTGTGCCCTTTTCATCCTTTTCACCGTGCCCGTTTCCAGCCACGCCCTGGTCCGGGGTTCGCTGATCGCCGGGGTTAAACTCTGGCGGGGCACGGTCAAAGACGAGTTTACGGCTGACCGGGGTGGTGCATCAATCATTGAAAGCAATACCGGCAGCGGGGAGGAGCGATGAGGTTGCCATTACCAAAAATCCGGGAACTGGCGGAGGCGGTGCGGGCGGTGGTCAAAGGGCCGTTTACCACCAGATTTCCGAAAAAGGTAGATTCAGTCCATCCGAACTTCCGGGGTATCCTCAAATTTCGGGATGAGCTGTGTATCTGCTGTGGTGCCTGCTCTCAGGTGTGTCCAACCGATGCCCGGGAATTGATTCTTGACCGGCAGAAAGGGGTGATGCGGATTGTCCATCATGCGGACCGCTGCATCTACTGCGCCCAGTGTGTCAAAGCCTGTCCCACCCAGGCAATCTATCACACCCCGGAGTTTGACCTTTCCCGCACCGAGCGCGGCGGCTGGGATACCTTTGTGGAAAAGGAGCTTGTCTGCTGTGAAATGTGTGGCGAGCCATTTGCCACCAGGGCGCAGCTGCTGCATATTGCCCATAAAGTGGGCGATTTAGTGAATGCCAATCCGACCCTGCTGTTAACCCTTTATCAGCAGCTGGGGGTGGCGGTCCCGGAAACCGCACCGGCAACAGTCCTGCCCTACCGTTCGGGCACGATGCGCATCCTCTGTCCGGACTGCCGGCGCAAGGTCTATATGACCGAACAGTGGGGCTATTGAGCCAATAGCAGTTCCATTTTTAAAAACTGGCAAATCTTGAAAACCGGTATTTATTTATTATAATATAATCAGTCGGAGCAGAAAGGAGGGATAATGTTATGGATGGCAGGGCAGAAGCAACGGCAGCGTCCGGTCTGATTCCGGTCAAGGTTGCGGGGAAATTTGGCTTCAGCGACACTGCCGGCAGAGTGGTTATTGAACCGCAGTTTGACTTTGTCTTCCCCTTATCCAATGGGATGATATTAATTGAGATGAACGGCAGGTATGGCTTTCTTGATAAAACCGGCCGGGTGGTGGTCCCTCCCCGGTTTGATTATGCCGGAGTATTCCACGAAGAGCGGGCGGTGGTGGGTATTGCCGGCCGGTATGGCTATCTTGACCCAAGCGGTAGTTTTATCTGTGAACCGCAGTTTGACTGGGCGGGTGATTTTTGCGAAGGGATGGGAAGGGTGCAGCAGGGTTTTAAGTGGGGGTTTATTGACCGCTCTGGCCGGTTAGTCATTAGCCCGCAGTTTGATTATGCGGATGACTTTTCGGAAGGGCTCGCCCGGGTGAAGGTTGGCGGAAAATGGGGCTATATTGACCCGACCGGTGCGCTGGTGATTAAGCCCCAGTTTGACTGGGTGTGGTCTTTCTGGGAGGGAATGGCACGGGTGCGGTCAGGCGAAAAGCTGGGGTATATTGACAAAAGCGGTAAGGTCGTCATTTACCCGCAGTTTGATGATGCCGGTCAGTTCTGCGCCGGCCGGGCTGCGGTGCAGATTGATGGCAAGTGGGGATGTATTGACCGGATGGGCAATTTCCTCATTCCTCCCCAGTTTGACAATCCGGTGTGCCTGTGTGAGCGAGCGGGGCATAACCATTAGGCGGGGTGAAATTTCAGTCAGTTTTGAGGGCGTGGCCCAGGGCGCCAACCAGGTCAATCGCCTTGACCGGACACACCTGGACACACTGGCCACAGCCGATACACTTTTCCGGCAGCACCCGGTGCTGTTTGTCCGGTTCACCGACAATCGCCTTGAACTGGCAGACCTTGACGCATTCACCGCAGCCGGTGCAGCGGGGGTTGATGGATGCCTTGGGCCGGCCGGGTGCCCGGTCAATGAATGATTTGGTAGGGCATTTGTGCACGCAGATGCCGCAGTCAATGCATTTTTCAAAGTCCATTACCGGCAGGTTGCGCTCCATTGTCAGGGCGCCGACCGGACAGACCCTGACGCATAAACCGCAGGCGATGCAGCCGACTGAACATACCTCCTTGACTGCCCTGCCCCGGTCATGGGAGACACAGGCGAGATAGACCAGTTTTGAGCGGGGGATGAGGACCAGGGTGCCTTTTGGACATTCGGCGACACACCGGCCGCAGCCGATGCATTTCTTTTCGTCAATTTCGGGCAGGCGGTTTTCGCCCATTTTAATCGCATTAACCGGACAGACGGTAACGCAGTGGCCCAGTCCAACGCAGCCGTAGATACAGGCTTTCGGACCGCCCAGTAGCAGCGCAGCCTGACGGCAGTCCTGTGCCCCTTGATACTGGAAACGGCTGGGTGCCTCTTTTTTGCCGCCGCGGCAGATCAGGACCGCCACCTTCGGTTCAGCCGCGGTGACCTGCTGACCCATAATTTCGCCAATCTGACGGGCAACCGCGGGTCCGCCAACCGAACAGGCATTGAGCGGTGCCCTGCCGGCAACAATCGCGGCTGCATAGCCGTCACAGCCGGGATAGCCACAGGCACCACAGTTGGCACCGGGCAGGACCGAGCGGATTCTTGCCTCCCGTTCGTCAACTTTGACCACCAGCTTGATGGCGGCGATGAGCAGGATGATGCCGAGGATGAGTCCCAGGCCGCCGAGGGTGAGAAGTGATTTAATGACCAGTGACCAGTCCATGGCTATGAGATGCCGAACAGGGCGGTAAAGCCCATAAATGCCAGTGAAACCAGTGCGGCACCGATGAAGGCAATCGGGTAGCCCCGAAATGCCGGGCTGACCGGTGCGTCATCAAGCCGTTCCCGGATGGCGGCAAAAAGGATGATCGCCAGGGCAAAGCCGAGTGCGGTGCCGAGGGTAAAGATGGTTGCCTGCAGGATATTGAACTGATAGTTGATGTTGAAGAAGGTGACCGCAAGGATGGCGCAGTTGGTGGTGATGAGTGGTAGGTAGATGCCCATCGCCGAGTAGAGGTTGCGGACATAGCGCTTGAGGAACATCTCCACAAACTGAACCAGTGCCGCAATGACCAAAATGAAAACCGCAGTGCGGAGAAAGACCAGACCGAGCGGCAAGAGGATGGTATGGTATAAAATCCATGAGACCCAGGAGGCGAGCAGCATTACGAACAGGACCGCGGCGCTCATCCCGACCGAGGTGGCGACCGAGGTGGAGACGCCAAAGAAGGGACACAGGCCGATGAAGCGCATCAGGATGATGTTATTCACCAGCAGGGCGGCGAGGAAAATTTTTGCCGGATTGGAGGACATAACTTAACTTTTGCCCCAGCCGAGTTTGTTGACCAGTGCCTTGAGCAGACCGATAAGGAAAAAGGCACCCGGCGGGAAGATGGCAAAGAGCATCGGCGCGGCCCGGTATGCCGGCGGCAGGACCGGTTTGCCGAAGAAGGTGCCGGCACCGACAAGTTCGCGCAGGGTGCCCATAACGAAGAGCACCAGCGTAAAGCCGATTGCCTTGCCCAGACCGTCAAGAAAGGAGTCCAGGATACCGTGATGAGAGGCAAAGGCTTCAGCCCGGCCGAGGATGATGCAGTTGACAACAATCAGGGGTACGAATACGCCGAGAACCCGGTAGAGGTCGGGCTGGTATGCCTGCATCAGATAGTCAATGATGGTAACCAGGGTAGAGATGATGACGATGAAAATCGGAATCCGGACCGAATCGGGCACCAGTTTGCGGATTGCCGAGATGACGATATTAGAGCCGATGAGCACAAAGGAGGCGGCAAGCGCCATACCGAGGCCGTCGCGGGCAGTGACGGTGGTCGCCAGGGTCGGACACAGACCGATCATCAGAATCAAGGTCGGGTTTTCCCGGATAATGCCCGAAGTCAGATAGGAGAGGCGGGATGTTTTTTTACTGCTGTTCATTTTCCCCTCCGGATTCAATTACCAGCAGGTTGCGGTATTTTTCCAGAGCCGCACGCAGGCCATCGGTGACCGCGCGCGAGGTGATGGTGGCACCGGTAATGGCTTCAATCGCGCCGCCGTCCTTTTTCAATTTCAGTTCGGCGGCGGTTCGGCCGACAAACTGTTCCCGGAATGCGGGTTCGGTTGCCTTGAGTCCGAGTCCGGGGGTTTCTTTTAAGCCTTCAGCCGCGCTGGCAATCCGGATGGCAATAACCCTTCCCTGCGGGTCAATACCGGCGGTAACCGGCACCGGTCCACCATAGCCCTGATGGGCGGTCTTGACAATTGAGCCAATCCGGGTTTTACCCTGATAGGCAAACCAGACCATGGAGTCCGGGGTGGCGGGTTCAAACCGGTCGGCTTCAGGCAGGACCGCATTGAAGGCGGCTTTGAGCCCGGCGACATTGCGCTGGTATTCAATCTGGGCTCGGGTGATGGCGTAAACCTGAGCCAGTGCAAATGCCGAGAGCAGGCAGGTGATAAAGAGCGCAAGAACCATCCAGACTTTGCTCTCCTTCACTTTTTCCTCCTGGTGCCAAACACCCGGGGCGGGGTCAGCCGGTCAATCAGCGGCGTGGCAACATTCATTAACAGAATTGAGTAGCATACCCCTTCCGGATATCCACCCCAGAGCCGGATGAGCACCGTGAGAATTCCGCAGCCAATGCCAAAAATGACTCTGCCCCGGGCGGTCAAAGGTGAGGTTACATAATCGGTTGCCATATAAAACGCGCCCAGTATTAGACCGCCGGAAAGCAGATGGAAAAGGGTGTAATTCAAGAGCCCGGCTTTGTTACCGGGTAGGACCAGTACCAGCGCGGCAACGGTCAGCAGATAGGAAAGCGGAATCCGCCAGTCAATCACCCGGAGCGCAATCAGGAAGATGCCGCCGACGAGGAGCAAAAGTGCCGAGGTTTCACCGATACAACCGCCGCTCGTGCCCAAAAACAGTTTTTTTAATGTTGACCAGGATTGCAGGTGCTGATAAAGCAGCTGCGGATCACAGGTGGGTCGCACCAGTTTTGCGCCCTGTTTGAGCACATTGAGCGGGGTGGCGGTGGTGACCGCATCGGTGCAGATGGTGAGCGCTTCCGGTGGCAGGGCGGAGATTGTGCCACCATGCGGGGCAAGCCAGGTGGTGGTCAGCTGGGTGGGCCAGGACGCCACCAGAAATGCCCGGCCGGCAAGTGCCGGGTTGATGAAGTTATGACCCAGGCCACCGAAGAACTGTTTGGCGATCAAGGTGGCAAAGGCGCTGCCGACCACCGGAATCCACCACGGGACTGCAGGTGGCAGGTTAAATCCAAGCAGGAGTCCGGTCAGTGCGGCACTGCCGTCAAGGAGGGTGACTTTTCTGCCGAACAGGCGCTGGCCGAGGGCATCAAACAGCAGGGCTGAGGCGGTGCTGAGACCGGTGATGAGCAGTGCCCGGAGTCCATAGAAGTAGATTGCGCCAGCAAATGCGGGCAGGAGGGCAAAAGCCACCACCCACATCAGTCTACTCACCGTGACCGGTGCGGTGATGTGCGGGGCAGCGGTGACGGTTAAATGCGGTCGGGCTTCGTTCATGATCTACAGTTTTAGCCGGGCAATTTCCGATTTGCCAAACTTGAAGTTGTGCACCAGTCTGATTTTTGCCGGACAGACATAGGCACAGCACCCGCACTCAATGCAGTCAAGCAGATGCTCGTTTTTGGCGGCGGCAAAGCGCTTTGCCCGGATGTGGTAGTTGAGCCGGGTTGGGGAAAGGCCCATCGGACATGCCTGAATACAGCGGGCACAACGGATACAGTCCTGTTCCGGTTCTTCGCGGAGTCGGTTAAAGACGATGACTCCAGATGTGCCCTTGAGTACCGGCACCTGGTCCGAACTGACCGCAATGCCCATCATTGGGCCACCGATAATGATTTTCTGGGGCTCACCGTTATAACCGCCGCAGAATTCAATCAGGGTGCTGATTGGGGTGCCGATGCGCACCCAGAGGTTTTTCGGCTCCCGGACACCGGCACCGGTTACCGTTACCACCCGTTCATAAAGCGGACGGTTGAACCGGACCGCATTGCGGACCGCAAAGGCGGTGCCGACATTCTGGACAATACAGCCAACATCCGCGGGCAGGCCGCCAGAGGGCACCTCCCGGTTCAGGCAGGCTTTTATTAACTGCTTTTCCGCACCCTGGGGATATCTGGTCTTCAGTTTCACCACCCGGAACCCGGTGCCGGCAGCGGCATCGCTCAGCGCCTCAATCGCATCCGGTTTGTTGTCCTCAATGGCGACGAGCACATTTTTCACCCGGAGTGCCCGGGCAAGGTAAGTTGTGCCTTCAACAATTTCCACCGGTTTTTCCAGCATCAGCCGGTGGTCGGCGGTCAGGTAGGGCTCGCATTCGCAGCCGTTGATGAGCAGGGTGTCAACCGGTTTGTCCGGCGGCGGCAGGAGTTTGAAAAAAGTTGGAAAGGCGGCGCCACCAAGTCCGACAATGCCGGCAGCGTGCACCGCCTGAACAATCTGCTCCGGGCTCAGGTTAGCGGTGTTTCGTTCCTGAATTGAATCCGCGAGTGTATCGTTGCCGTCCGAGTCAATGATCACGGTGGTGGTGAGCCGGCCGGTAAGGGGATGGGGCAGTTCCTCAATCTCGGCAACCGTGCCCGAGATTGGGGAATGGGTCGGAACCGAAATTTTCCCGCCCGGTTCGCCAATCACCGAGCCGGTTAATACCCGGTCCCCTTTTTTGACCACCGGTTTGGAGGGCGTGCCGAGGTGCTGGGACAGGGGCAGATAAACCCGTGCGGGCAGAGGGGCAACCTCAATCGGCTTGTGTTCAGTTGCCGCTTTGCAGTCCCGGGGATGAACTCCACCGCGAAATCGCATCATAAATTTAAGTAAAATTTTAATTAGCGGGCTATTAGTGTCAAGCAAATTACAAATGAATCTCCAGCCAGCTCATTGCCGGGCTTACCGGTTGCTGGTGACAAAATTGAGCCGGTAAACAATGATTAAGTTTGGTATTTCCGTCGGTTATGAGTTTCAGCACCAGTTTTGGCCATAGCCCACCGGGCAGTCCCCCCTACGGTTGGGGGGATGGTGGTGCTGACCGCACCGCTAATGGTTCCGGTTTGGATTCAGGGTATGGTTCTGAAGCTGACCCGCGGTCTGGTTATTGCCGGAGTTCGGTCTGGGGTTTGGTTGAGGGGAGGGAGGATGGCTGAATAATCGGTTTTGATTGTTGAACCGGGGAGAGTGCGGGAGGGGGCTTCGGGTGCAGATTTCAGCCCGGTTCAGTCCAGGGTCCGGGAGTAGATTTGCCGGCGCCGGGCTTCAAGCAGGTCTGGTTGCTGACCCTGCCATTCGGCTGCGGAGATAATCCGGCCCGGGCAGGTTTCCCGGAGCCGGTTGAGCCAGTCAATGCCGTTGAGAGAGCGTAACAGGTGGTGGTCGAGGATGAGCGTTTTGACCACCCGGCACAGCCGGAGTGCATTGGTAAACGCCCAATTTAATGCCGCCGGCGAGAGCTGTGGCAAATAAATCGGTGGTCCAGCAGCAAAAAGTATGTCCGGTTGCCAGTTGATGATGATGTTTACCGCCTGTTCATCCAAAAGCTGGATGTCTGAGGCGTGGACAAATACCGTTTCCGAATCGGTGATTTTGGTCATCAGCACCGTGCCCCGGCCCGTCTGGCCATGGAGGACCGGGAAAGAGAATTCAAGTCCGGGTTCAACCCGGCAATCGGCAATAATCAGGTGTCTGCCCAGTTCGGCAGCAAAATCAAGATGCCGGGTGTTCATCAGTCGGGTATTTGCCTGCCGGCTCTTGACATAGATGCGGGCGGTGCGCAGCGCAGTGGTGAATGCGGTCAGGGAAAGCTGGACCGGGTCGGGCTGTTTCAGCGGTGCGTGGTCACCGTGAAAATGGCTGATGACGATGTCGGTAACCCCGGGCAGGATGTTGATAATCCGGTTGCGGACTTCAGCCGCCCGTTTCAGTTCCAGTTGATGGGGTGCGAAGCCGAAGCGCCGGGGTGCAAGTGCGACTCCGGGGTCAATGAGCACCAGGCGGTCACTGGTTTTCACCAGGCAAGCCATGCTGCGGACCCCGAGCGATTCGGCACCTAAAATGGTGATTTCCATCTGCCCGAATAAGGGTAATTAACATTTTGGCGGTTTCAATCGTTGACTTCAGCCGGTCAGGGCATATCTTATTGCTGATGGCTGATTATGCCGATTTCTGTTATCTCCGTTCGGCTGATGAGCCGGCGGGCAGGATTGTGCCGAAGCGTGAGGCGCGGATATCACCTGATGACCGGGGTTTTTATTTTGCCGACGGTGTGTATGAAGTGCTGCGAACCTATCAGGGCCGGCTTTTCCGGCTGGAGGAGCATCTGAACCGGTTTCGGAACAGCCTGGCCGCAATTAAGATTGAACTGCCGGATGTCGGGGCAATCGGCGATATCTGTCAGGAGCTCTTGGTGCGGAATGGGTTGGCAGGCCGGGATGTGTTCTTTTATATTCAGGCGACGCGCGGGGTGTGGGGGCGTAATCTGTTGTTTCCACCGGCGGGGGTGATACCAACACTTTATATCTCAGTTACCGAGATTGTTCCGCCGGAAAGTGAGCGGATGAATGGCATCCGGGCAATTACGGTTGAGGATGTGCGGTGGGGACGGTGTGATATCAAGGCAATCGGGCTTTTGGCAAGTGTGCTGGCAAGGAACCGGGCTCAGGCTGCCGGGGCAGATGAGGCGCTTTTTGTCCGGGATGGGGTGCTGACCGAAGGGACCCATACCAATCTGTTTCTGGTCCGGGCGGGCAGGGTCTTGACCCATCCGCTTAACCGGTTTATCCTGCCCGGTGTTACCCGGACAGTGGTGCTGGAGCTTTGCACCCGGCTCGGGCTGGAGGTTGAGGAGCGTGGGGTGCGGGAAGATGAACTGAACCAGATGGATGAGGTATTTGTCACCAGCACCACCTGGGAGGTGGTCCCGGTGGTGATGATTAATAATATGCCGGTGGGCACCGGTAAGCCGGGAGCGGTTACCCGGCGACTGCAGCAGGCTTTTCAGGAGTATGTTGCCGGGGAAAGGGAACGGTGATAGGGTGAAGGTAATAATGGTGACATTGCTGGGGGTGTGGGTCGGGTTTGCCTCAATTCCCCTGCCCGCGGTTCCGGACTGGAGTTCAGTGGATAATGATTATTCAACCGGTGGTGCGTTTGCCGATGTTGACAACAACGGGTTTCTGGATTTCTGTATCAGTAACGGGAATGATATGGCTTATGATTACAATGCGGTTTACTATAATTTCAACGGCAGCCTTGAAACCAGTGCCTCCTGGCGTTCATTGGATAACGGCTATTTTGGCCACTGTTATGCCGGTGATGTGAACAATGACGGGCTGCCGGACCTGGCAGTTGGCTATTTAGGTAGTGGCACGAGTGGCGACTTTCAGGCGCGGATTTATCTGAATAATGGCTCGGGGCTGGACTGGATGCCGTGGTGGCGTTCTGCCGACCGGCATGCTTCGTTTGACTGTGCGCTGGGTGATTTTGACCTGGACGGGGACCTGGACCTGGCGATTTCAGCCGGTGATGCGTATGGACCTGATGGCGATTCAGCCCGGATTTATCGGAACCAGAATGGGGTTTTTGATTCTCTAGCCTGCTGGACTGCCGAGGACAGTGTGCCTTCCGATGCGGTCCGGTTCTGTGATATTGATAACGACGGTGACCTGGACCTGTTTGTCGGGCACCGGCGCAAGGTGGTGATGTATGAAAATCATCAGGGGGTACTGGACACCAGACCGGCATGGGTTGCCCGGCAGAATATCGGCTGGGTGCTGCGTCTGGATTTTGGTGATTATGACCGGGATGGATTTATGGACCTGGCAGTCGCCGCCAATGACCAGCTGGGTGACCCGAACAGTATCAAGGTTTTTCACAATAATAACGGCCGCCTGGATACCATCGCCAGTTTTAATATGCAACGCCGGGGGACAAATAATTACTCTTCCTGTGTTGCCTGGGGTGATGTGAATGGTGACGGGTTTTTAGAACTGGCTGCTGGTGGCTGGTGGAAACCGGTCCGGGTTTATGCCAATCGTAACGGGGTGCTGGATACGCTCCCTGAATGGCAGTGGCAGCCGTCAAATCCGAACGGGCTGGTGTGTGAGGCGCTGGTCTGGACCGATGTCGGTAACCGGCATTTAGTGAATGCAACCGATGTTTGGAGCGGAGACGGCAGGCGTAAACTTTTCAATCTTTCGCACCGACCGGTTCAGTTTCTGGACAGCGTAATCGTAAACGGGGTCCGGGTTTTGCCCGGGAATTACTGTGCGGATTTAGCCGGTGCCTGGGTGAGCTTTGCGGTTGCACCGGATTCAGGAAATGGGAATGTGGCTTTTTATTACCGGTATTCCGCCTTCCCGGATCTGGCGGTAACCAACTGGGACCGGTCAAATGGCAATTATCTGTTTATGAATACCACCGCCACCGGTGTTGAGCACAATCGCCTGGCTGCTGGATTGGGGGTTTTCAGGGTTACACCCGTAATTGGTAGCGGCAGGATGGGGGTTGAGTTTACCGGTGCGGTCAGCAGGCAACCGGTAATCCGGATTTATGCCCAGGATGGCAGGCTGGTGCGCATTCTCAAGCCGGAAAATGGGGGTGTGGTCTGGGACGGGAAAACGGCTGCGGGTCGGCCGGTGCCGGCTGGAGTTTATATCGTCAGTGCGGAGGGCTTTCAATCGGTCAAGGTAATCCGGCTGGGAAGATAAGGAAAGGCAGGGAAATTTGGCGACCGAGGAACCGGTCAGTGGTGAACTGCTGAACCGGCTTGCCCGGTTTGGCCGGGTATATCTGCTGGATACGGTCAGTTCGACCAATGATTACGCATTTACCCTTGCCGGGCAAAACGAGCCAGCGGTGGTGATTGCCCGGCATCAGACCAGAGGCAGAGGCAGGTTCCGGCGGCGCTGGTTTGCCGATGAGGAGAGCCTGATTTTTTCCGTGCTTTTTTTCCCCAAGCCGGATTTTACCGTCAGGGCAGGCATAACGCTGGTTGCGGGTCTGGCACTGTGCCGGGCGATTGAAGCCGATGCTGGCACTGCCGAGCCGCCGGTCCTGCTCCGCTGGCCCAATGATGTGGTGATCAACGGCAGAAAGGTGGCAGGGATTCTGTGTGAGCAGCGCCGGGATGCGGTGGTTGTTGGTATCGGGGTGAATGTCAATCAGCCGCACCTGCCGGAAAATCTTGCGGAAGCCGGGTCGCTGTTGATGTTGTATGGTCGCAGGTTTGACCGGTTAAGTCTGCTGGACCGGTTTCTGCCTGAGTTCTTTCAGGCGGTGGAAATGATGGAAAAGGGAAATGCGGGTCCGGTCTGGGAGGATGTTAAGCGGCGCAGTGCGGTGATAAACCACCGGGTGGAGGTGCGGACGCTGCTGCGACGGCAGACCGGCACGGTGATTGATATTGATGAAGCCGGCAGGATTGTGCTGCGCACCGATTCGGGCCGGCTGGTAGTGCTGAGTGCGGGTCAGGTGCGGCAGTTGCGATGATTCTGACGCTGCTTGTGGGAAATACCAATACCCGGCTGGCGGTTTTTGATCGCCGCCGGCTGGTTCGCGTCAGGGTGATACCGAGCGGACGGATTGATGATTACCTAAATAAAATCAAACTCAGCCCGCGAATTGAGGGGGCGGTTATGGCTTCGGTGGTGCCGAAGAAAACACTGCCGCTGTTCAGAATTCTGAATCGGCAGGTGCCGACGCTGCTGGTCAATTCGCGCACGCCGGTGCCGCTTAAGTTCAATTATGACCGCAAGCTACTGGGGGCAGACCGGCTGGCAGTCGCGGCTGGTGGTTATGCCCGTTTTCAGAGGGAGCTGGTAATTATTGATTTTGGAACCGCAATCACCTTTAATCTGGTGAACCGTTACGGGTTTTTCTCCGGCGGACCAATTGTGCCCGGACCGGACCTGATGCTGGATGCACTGGCACAGGGAACTGGTAGGCTACCCCGGGTTCACTGGTCAGCCCGGGCTCGGACCATCTGTACCCGGACCAAGCCGGCAATTCAGGCCGGGGTTTTCAATCTGCTGATTGGTGGACTGAGCCGGATTTTAGAAAAGGTTGTTGCTGAAGCCGGGGGTAATACCCAACTGGTGGTCGGCACCGGCGGTGCGGCCCGGCGCTTCCGCCGGTATCTGGATATCCGGGTGGTGGATCAAAATCTGGCAAGCCGGGGGCTTGCCGAAATATATTATTTTAACAGGAGGCAGGATGAATAAGACCGGTGTCTTTGTTGATGTGCAGAATGTTCAGGAGACCTTTGAGCGCCAGGGCAAGGAGGTGCGCTACGATGCAATTATCCGTCATATCATTACCACTGGCAGACGGGAGCAGGAAAACTGCAAGTTTGTTGCCTTTGTCCCTTTCCGGCGCGACGATGAGCGCCGGCAGCGGCTGATTGATGCGCTTTCATTTCAGGGCTACCGGGTGGTGGCAAAACCGGTGCGCGAGCGGCCGGACGGCACAATTAAGGCGAATATGGACATTGAGATTACGCTGGAGATTCTGTCAATGAGTGAGTGGCTGGATGAGATTGTGCTGGTGACCGGTGACGGCGATTTTGTGGCACTGGTTGACTGGTTGTCCAAGCGGGGGAAGCGGGTGATTACCATTGGCCTGGGACGGGGCTACACCTCGGTGGAGCTGATCCGTGCCTGTGATGAATATATCAACCTTGATGAGATTGAGGGGGCAGTCAAGACCCAGAGCATTAACCGGGAATGGGAAGCGCCACCACCGATTGCCTGAAGGGGATTTTCCTCGGGCTGGATACGAGCGGGCTCCGGACCGGTCTGGCACTGGTTACCCGGGAACGGACGGTTTATGAAATCAACACCGACACCGGCATAAGCCATAACGAGTCCTTGCTTTTGCTGCTGGAACAGGCTTTTGCTGCGGCGCGGGTAAGTATTGCGGAACTGAGCGGTATCGGGTTAACGATTGGACCCGGGATGTGGACGGCACTGCGGGTGGGTTTAAGCGTGGTTAAGGGGCTGGTATTGCCACAGTCACTGCCGGTAAAAGGGGTAAATACGCTCTCAGCAGTCAGCGCCACTGCAGCCCGAACCAGACTGCCGGTACTGGCGGTGCTGGATGCCCGGCGGGGTGAGGTTTATGCGGCGCTGTATCGGCAGGAGGCGGTGCTGATTCCGCCGTGTGCGGTTGAGCCGGCACAGCTGGCAACGCGGGTGGCAGAATATAATCCAGGAGCTGGTGTGGCACTGGCTGGCGACGGCAGTGAACTGGTTAAGCCGGCACTGGCCGCAGCCGGGGTTCAATTTGAAGACACCGGCGTCCGGCAGGCATCACCGGCGGTGGTCGCCAGACTGGGGATGGAACTGCTGAATCGGGACGGGCCGGATGGGCTTGCCGAGCTGGAGCCGGTTTATCTGCGCCGGACCGATGCGGAAATTAACCGGGAACGGCGCGGCGGTTAGAGGTCTGCCAGCAGCCGGATGACCAGCGATTGATATTCCCAGACTTTTACCCGGCTGTGATACTGATAGCCGATGAGTATTTTCAGCCGTTCGTGCACCGGGATGTTGAGTGCCGGCAGGACCCGCCACTGGATTTTACCATCTTCCCAGCGGATGGCTTCCAGGCTGACGGCCGGGGCAAGCGGGGTCAGGGCGGTTTCAATCCGGATGTCACCAGCCGGAAGAGTGACATTCTGATAACGCCGGAGGGCAAATTCCGGGACGATTATGAGCGGTCCGAATTGCAACTTGGTTTCAAGACCGGCGCCAAGCCAGGGGACTGCTGCCGGTTGCATCCAGCCGTAATAGAGCCGGCCGCCGAGGCTGATACCGGGCCAGGGTTTAATTACCACCCGGGCAAAGAGGTCCTTTGCCGAATTGTCATCCCCGCGGTTCGGCCCGGTGCCGTTGACCAAACCACCGACCAGCCAGAAATCGGGTTCTGTCGGTGTGCCGGCGCGGAACCAGCCGAGAATGCCGATGTCCCGGATGTCCGAGGGCTTGAGAATGGCGGTGTAATAAAGAATTGGATACTCTTCCAGGGCGAGCTGTTTTTCGTTAATTTCGCTGTTGAAGCTCAGGGGCAGTTTTAGCTGTCCCAGTTTTAATCCCAGTCCGTTCGTCCAGGTAAATTCAACCGTGAGGTCACGCAGGTTCATCCGGCTGAAGTCAAATTCCAGCCGGGTGCAGGCATTGGGGGTGATTTTACCGGTCAGGGCGACTGTTGCCTGCCGGTGCTGGAACTCAAACTGGTTGGTGAACCAGCCTTTTGCCCCACCGCGTGAAAAAAGGGCCGTGCACCAGATTAAACCGTCAATTGACAGGCGTTCAGGAATCAATGTCTGTTCGGCGCCCAGGGTGCTGATGATCGTCAGTGTCAGAACCAGCGATTTCCCCACTGGACCTCCGGGTTAGAAGAATGGCGGAGGCGGGTAGGAATCGAACCTACCGGTCAGCTTAACGCCGACCATACGGATTTGAAGTCCGCCAGGCACACCAGCACCCATCCGCCTCCGCTTGTTTCAGTGTTGAATTACCACTTTTCTTGTCAGCCGCGCTGCCGGGTGTTCAAGGCGCAGAAAGTAGACGCCAGTTGGAAGGTCCTTCAGTTGCAGCCGAAACCGGGTCTCGCCGTTCCTGCGGTCAATACCAAATTCCCGGACCAGCATACCGGTCCGGTCAAAAAGTTTTAGCGTCAGGCTGTTTGCCAGCGGGAGGTTAAAGTTTATGAGCCCGTCAGCACTGATCGGATTGGGTGTGACCGTCAGTACCGGTGGTTGCAGTTCCGACCGGGGTTCGGCGACGGCGGTAGTTTCCTGCCAGACGATGAGCATGCGGCTGAGCGTGTCGTTGGTTCGCCGTTCATCACCGGCAAGATTAACCCAGGCGGTGACGGTATATGTTTCCGCGGTATCAGCGATGAATTCGGCAAAGTTCATCGTGTCCACGGCACCGGGAGTGAGCACCACCCAGGTGCTGTCAAGATAGGAACCGGGTTCAATTTTCAGGTAGGCATAGCCGCTGTCCGGGTTGATGGCGAGGTTCTGGACAACCACCTGCGGGAACAGGGTTTCGGCAATATATAATGACTCGGGAATGAGCAGGGCAGTGACCGCCAGGTCGTGCTGGACTTCATAAAGTTTGAGCAGTAAGAGGTCAATGTTGAGTGAATCAAAGAAGGTAGTGCCGGCTGCGACCAGTTGACCGGCAGGACGGAGTGCAATCCGATAGCCCCAGTCTTCGTTATGGCTTGCCGGGTTGTCCCAGCGCCAGAAATAGAGCGGGTTGCCTTCATTGTCGTATTTCAGGATGGTCAGGTTCATTCGGCTGGTTCGGGATTCACCGGTGCCAATGACGAAAATCCTGCCGGCCGTGTCCACGGCGATATCGGCACCGGCATCCTCCCACCCCTCCGCATCATAACGCTGGGTCCAGCGGGGCAGACCGGCAGGGGTGTAGGCAACGGTGGTGATGTCGTAGTCGGTGACATCGTCAAAACTGGTGCCGGTGACAAAGACATTGCCGGTGGCGTCAATGTTAACCGCGGTCAGCAGGTCTTCGTTGTTTGCCGGATAGCGGTTGTAAGCCCGGGCCCAGAGTGATTCGCCGGTAGCAGCGCGGTATTTCATTGTAAAGTAGTTGTAATCCTGATTGTCATCCCAGACGATGCCGCCGACGATGATCGAGCGGGTGGTCGGGTCAAATACCACTTTCATTCCGTAATCATCACCCACCCAGGGCCAGTTGTTTTTGCGCCGGAGCCATTGCTGGGTGCCGTTGGGACGGTAGCGGATGGTGGCGATATCGTAGTCGGTGCCGTCATCATAACTGGTCCCGGTAACATAAATGTTATTGGAGTCATCCACGCAGATGGCATAGGGGATGTCTTCGTCATTTTCCGGGGTGCGATTGTAATAACGGACCCAGATGGTATCACCGGTCTGGGAGTTATAACAGATGGTGCAGTAGTCAATGTTATAGTTAGCATCGG
The DNA here is from genome assembly GCA_039793395.1 of bacterium. Lineage (GTDB taxonomy): Bacteria > Hydrothermota > Tepidihabitantia > Tepidihabitantales > Tepidihabitantaceae > JAOABP01. Next base: position 65,342 of record JBAMLV010000020.1, read on the forward strand.
AACAGTAACCGGTGACGATTACCCGGCCAAGCCGGTCCAGCACCAGGGCGTGGGCGACATCATCCTGGTTGATTGCCCGGCGCCAGGTTTTCGCCCAGAGCAGTTGACCGGTCGGTGAATACTTCAGGGTGACCATATCCTGATCGAGCAGGGTATCAATCGTCCAGCCGCAGATAAATACATTACCGGCACTGTCAACCACTATTGCCGAAGCCGAGTCGTCCTGATTCGCCCGGCCGTTATAGGTGGCGGTCCAGACAACTGAACCGTCCGGGCGGTATTTGCGCACGAAAATGTCAGTGGTGAGCGCAGTGGTGGTGGTCATTCCGGTAATATACACATTGCCGGAGTGATCGACATAAATGTCAGAAAAAACATCCTCCTGGCCTGTGCCACCATCAATGGTCCGGAGCCAGCTGGTATCCAGTTGCGCCCGGGCGATGGCCGGCAGCAGCAGGAGAAAAACGAGCGGACAAAGCCGGTTCATTTGTCCTCCTCTCAAATTTAGCCTGCACATCTTGTATTAATTTACTGATCGAACGGCTAAAAGTCAATTGCCAGCAAATCGTTTTTATAACTTGAACTGGAAATGTTTTTCTGTTAAAATGCATATTATTGTGCAGGGATTGACCGATGGACGAAAAAGACACAGCGATCGGGTTTAAGCTGGTGCAGGAGGCAATCAATACGGTTGACTTTCTGCTGAATCAGAGCCGTTCCCGGTATCCGGGAAGCCTGCCCCCCTTCCATCCGGCGAAACTGACCGCCTGGCGCCAGGGGCAAACCACGCTTCAGGAGGATAACCCGTTCTTAAAACTGGAACAATCACCGGCAGATGACCCACTGGCAAAAACACTGGAACTACACCGGGCGTATGCCGAAGGGCTGCTGATTCACGAACAGCTGCATCAGGTGAGTTTTGACATTGAGGTCCGGGAGGGTTTAATCCAGCGTTCGCTCGGTATTCTGCCGGCGAGTGAGATGGGGCGCTTTCTTGAAATTCACCCCTGTCCGGCGGTTATGCCGCGGAATATCGCCGATTCTACTGAGAAACTGCTCACTGCACTGGAGATGATTGCTCAGCATTTTGGTGCGGCTTCGGCGCTGGCATACATCCTGCTGATTGTTGCTGGACTGCGGGCAAGGTCGGAGTTTGAGAATTACGGCCGGAAACTGGACCTGTTGTTTGATAAGATTACCGAGGGTTCCGGTGTGAGTCAGATGCTGGAAATGGTGGTTCTGAATGGCCGCCGTGCTGGATTTGAACCCCAGTTCCGGCTGCTGGTGGCAATAAGAGAGCGGCTCTGGGAGCTGAAGCCTACCCGGCTGGCACCGTCCGGATTTCTGCTGACCAAGGTGATTGATGCCTATCTGTCAAATCGTCCTGGTGCCGGTAATGTTCTGGGGCTGGCATTGCTTGATGGTATTATCGTTGGTAAGTTCGGTTTTGAAGTGCACTATATTTTCAATGCCGGGGTGATTACGCTGGAGATACTGGTTGGCAACCGTAGCGTCTACTGGGACCCGACTCGGGCAACACCGCTTTCATTTGAACCGCTGACTGGCGGTAAGAGGCTGAGGTATGCCGACCTGCTCGGTCTGACCTATGCCAGTATCGCCAATCAGCACTTCATTCAGACCTACTGGGACCGGGCGATTGAAAATTTTCAACGGGTCCTGGAGCTGATGCCCGATTCACTGGAAACCTATGCCGACCTTGGACTGTGCTATCTGCGGAAAAACCAGCCGGAACGGGCAATTAAAATTATTGAAGAGGGTTTGAAGATTTCAGCCAATTCACCGGCATTACAGCATCTTCTGGGTCATGCCTATGCCCAGGCAAATCAGTGGCGCAATGCGATTATTGCTTACAAAAAGGCGGTGCAGCTGGCGCCGAAACAGCCGGAGGTGTGGTATAACATGGGGCTTGCCTATGAAAAGATGGGGGCAGCGGGACAGGCGGAGGCGGCTTTTCAGATGGCGATTGAACTGAAACCGGATTACACGAATGCCCAGCTGGCACTGGGCAACCTTTATCTGGAACAGCAGAAGCCGGATGAGGCGATTCGCCTGTACCGGGAGGCGCTGAAGCACGACCCGAATCTGGTTGCCGCCTATTACAATCTGGGTCGGGCTTTTTATGAGAAGAAAGACCTGGATAATGCGATTGCTGCCTATCAGAAGGCGGTGAAACTCAATCCCAAACATGCCGGGGCCTGGCACAACCTGGGCATTGCCTATCGGGACAAGGGGATGAAGGACAAGGCGGTGGCGGCGCTGGAGCGGGCGGTTTCCCTGAACCCCAACCTCTTAAGGTAACTAAAGATGGGGTTTACTGATTTACCGCTCATCCGCTCACTCAGTAATTTCTTCCGGTCCACCTTTATCCGGGAGAAACCATTTGTGTGGCAGCCGGGGCGGATTGGGCCCAGGTTTGACTGGCTGGACCACACCCATATTCTGATTCGCGAAGGGCCGCTTGCCAACAAAGAGATGGAAATTGTTACCGAGATATTCCCGACCAAGGCGAATGTGTTTGTTTCTATGGACGGGGAGAAGATTGGCCGGACCTATATTGAAAGAGATCCGCCCGGGGTCGGGGTTATCCTCTGGGACATCGCGGTCAAAGAGGGATACCGCCGGAAGGGCATCGCCTCCATCATGACCTATGTGATTTTCCGGGAACTGCTTTCAATGCAGAAGACCGCCTTTTTCAAAATCCGGATGATGCGGCTGATGAAGCCGGCGGAGAAAAATATTGAACTGCAGAATGTCGGCATCGGGGTTATCGGCAACCGGCTCGGCTTCACCCCGGAATTCAACCTGGACCGGCTGCTCCGGCCGGACAATATTGTCAGCCTGGAGGTGCTGCCGGCGAAGGGCGAATTTCCGCCCAGTTTCAAGATTGTCATCAAAACCTTTCCGCTGGTGCTGATTGCCTTTGTGCTGGATACGGATACACTGAAACCGGTGGACGATTTCCGCACCTATGTCCAGCTGACCAAGGACGAATCAACCATTTACAACTGGGTGCGCCGGGGGCTGATTGTCGTCGGCAATGGCAACTACTGGCTGCGCCGCAATGGCCTTGACCAGTTTGTCAATCACCTGGCAACCGACGAATGGGAGGCGCGTGAATTCCGGCGCAAGGTCCGGCCGGTATGAACTGAGAGGAGGATTTTATGCCCGAACGACTGCGGCTTGATACCAATCGGGCGATTGAAATCGATTTCCGGCGGATCAGTCCGCGGATCGGCTGTGGTCTAATGCTTGCCGGCTTGCCCCGTTTTTCCAGTTCGGACCCGCTGAATGCGATTATGGGCAGTTATGGCTATGAGCGGTTATTTGCCGATAAACCGGCACAGACAATTCTGACCAATTCCGGGTTATTGAAAAACTTCTATGATAATACTTTTATTAACAAGACCCCGCTGGCGCAGAATTTCCGATCCGTCTACGGCAACCAGGAAATTTATCTTGCCTATGACCCCGGACTCAAACACGCCTGGTTTGTCTCCGACCCGCACAACAAAATGGCGCTTGCTAATTATTTCCGGGATGCGGTGGCACTTGGACTGAAGGCGGACGGTATCCTGCTACTCGGCTCCACCGCCAAGCTGACGCCGGTTGGCTGGCAGAATCTGCACGACCTGCTGACCGATGAGTTCTTCAAAAGTTATGGCCCGATTGAGCGGATTGAGGTGATGAGTCTATTGTCCGGAGTTCGCTGGCGGGCGCCGACCCTCAGCCTGGGGGTGAGCTTTCTCAATATGAGGGAATTGAAGGAAATCCGGGCGACGGTGGTTCAGGCAATTAAGGGCGGGACTGACGGCGAAATTCATCAGTAGGGATGGTTTTAAAAGAGATGGTGGATATTAGTTTCCTGCCGGGACGGTTATTTCGGAGGTAAAACAAAATGGTACCGGAAGCACAGGCAATAAGAGAACGGCTGGAGGCGGCGGTAGTCAGGCTTGAACAGTGTCCGGAGTTTGTGCTGCTGGTGCCGGAGGTGCGGTCCAATATCGTCTATGCCCTGCCTGTTGCCCGGAGCCCGGCTGATGTTGCCGGTGTTGATGGCAGAATTACCGTCGTCAATAATCTGCCCCGGGCTGCCGGTCCGGTCCGGTTCGGAGCTTCAGACCATCTTGCCCGACTGGTGATTGAACTCCAGAAGTTTGACCCCGGGATTCGTTCAGCACTGAACTTCCGCTGGAACGAAATGATTCACCAGACGGTCAGCACCTGGGCAGAGGGAAAGGGAATCACCCTGGGGGTGATTGACCGGGCCAGGGAGCCGGAAGAGTTGATTGGCAGGGACGGAATGTCCGTTTCCTGGAAGGTGCAGTCACTGCTGGCAAATACCGGTGGGGTGGTTCCGGAGGTATTTTATGAAACCAGGGGCTGGGGTAAGGAACCGCTATTTCTGCTGGTTGGTCCGGACCCGGTGCTGCTGGTTGAACGGGTGATGGAAATTGCCCGGTTATACGCCCGGGCAGTTAAAAAATGAGCCCGAGCACACTGTTTCGTTTTCTCTTTTTCAGCCTCCTCTTCAGCTGTGCTGCTGCCGTGGTGCCGGTGCTGCCGGTGGACTCAATTAAACCGGGAATGAAGGGAACTGGTTATTCGGTCTTTTCCGGAACCAGGCCCGACCCGTTTCAGGTTGAGATTATTGATGTTATTCATAAAACCTCTCCCCGCAGGGACCTGATTGTTGCCCGGCTATCCGGTGCCGGACTGGAGCAGACCGGCGTTATTGCCGGGATGTCGGGCAGTCCGGTTTATATTGATAACCGGCTGGTGGGGGCAATCGCCTATGCCTGGCCATTTGCCAAGGAGCCGATTGCCGGCATCACCCCGGCTGCCGAGATGCTGAAAATCTGGGAGCTGCCGGATTCGGGCAGTCGCGGTGCGCTCCGGCCAGTTGAAACGGATGAGCGGCTGGCATTGAATCCGGCGCCGGTGCCGATTGCCATCTCCGGACTGACCAGCCGGTTGGCAGAGATGATTGGGCCAGTGCTGAAACGGCACGGGTTTATTCCGGTTGCCGGCGGGATGAGCAGGAGCGAATTTGATACCGCCGATTTTGTGCCCGGTGGTGCGGTGGGGGTGGCACTGATTGATGGCGATGTCCGGGCCGCAGCGGTGGGCACAATCACCTGTCGGGAAGGTAATCGGATTCTCGGCTTTGGCCATCCGATGTTTCTGGCGGGTGCGGTGCGACTGCCGATGACCGGTGGCAAGATTCATACCGTACTCCCTTCGTTGGAGATGTCGGCAAAGTTGTTTTCTCCGTCCCGGCCAATTGGTGCCATAACCCAGGACCGGTTGACCGGCATCAGCGGGGTACTTGGGGTTGAGGCGCCGATGATACCGGTTAAGGTTTTTCTGCACTCGCCCACTGCGGCCGACACCTATCATTTCCGGGTGGTGGACCACCAGCAACTGATTCCCGATTTTTTGAGCATCGGATTGCTCACCACTGTGCTGCAGACCGAGGGCACGATGGAGGAGTGTGCGCTGGCAACCAGGGTGCAGCTGTTTTTTGACCGGCCCGGGAGAAATCAGGTGGAGATCCGGCATCTGTTCAGTGGTGCGGAACCGCTGAGTGAGATGATGAGTAAAATCAGCGCCGAACTGTATTCGCTTGTTGAGAATCCGGTTGAGGCGGTGAAGTTGCGGCAGGTGAATGTAGAAATGCGTTTTACGACCGGCAGGAGGGTTGCCCAGCTGATTTCTGCCCGGCCCGAGCTGACGCGGGTCAAGCCGGGTGAGACCCTGAATATCTTTCTCCGGCTGCGGGATTACCGCGGGCAGGAAACCGAGCACCGGATTCCGATTGCGATACCGGCAGCGACGCCAGCTGGTCCATTGACGATTAACATCACCAGCCGGGACGAGTTTTTAGCACCGGAACTGGGAAGCGCCGAGGGTGGTGCTCAGCCGAAGTCGCTTGACCGGCTGCTGGAGTTGCTCTCCGAGTCAGGCCGGGAGGATGAACTGGTGATTGCCGGCTATGTGAATAAACCGGGGATAAAGCTGGACCGGGCAGAACTTTTCCAGCCCCCACCCTCAATCCGTATGGTTTTGAGTGCAGTCCGGTCAGTCGGCGAAATCCAGCCGATTGAAACCAGCCGGCTGTTCAAGGTTATTTACCCGACCGAACGGTTGATTATCGGTTCGGCAACAATGGAAGTGGAGGTCAAATGAATCAGTCCGGGTTCAGCAAAAGGATTATCTCTTTATCCGGTGGCGGACTTTTTATCGGATTAGTGGCACTGGTGCTGCCGGTCTGGGCAGCAGTCTGGAGTTTTGTTCCGAATGAATCGGTTTTTACCACCATTGACAAATTTGAGATTAAAAACATCTATCTGCCGGCTGCGGGTAGCATCCGGCTCGCTCCGGGCAGTGATTCCCTGGCGGCATTAGAGGATGCGGTCATCTGGAGCATTGCGGTGGATGGGCGGGGCAATCTGTATCTGGGTACCGGTAATCAGAGCACCCTTTACCGGTTGAACATCCGCAACGGCAAACTACAGCCGGTCTTTACCCGGGGGGAAGGCGAGATTTTTGCGGTGCTGGCAATGGATAATGCAGTCTATTTCGGCACCTCTCCTTCAGGAGCGATCTTCCGGGTTTTACCCAATGGCGAAACCGAATCGCTGGTGAATACCGGTGAAAGTTATATTCACAGTCTGGTGCCAGGACCGGGAAACACACTAATCTGTGCCACCGGTCCAAATGGCAGGCTTTACCGGATTTATCCGGACCGCCGGGTTGAACTGCTGTTTACCGCACCGGCGGCGCATATCACCACCCTTCACTGGTTGAGTCCGGACCGGGAACTGCTTGCCGGCACCGCACCCGGGGGCACGGTTTACCGCCTGGAGTTCAGCCCGGCGTCGGCACTGCCCAGGGTGTCGGTGTTTTACGACACGCCGCTGGGAGAGGTCCGGGGGATTGTCAGTTCGGACCGGCTGGTCTTTTTGGCGGTAAATCCGGATTCAGAATCTGATGACTCGGGCAGCAAGCCGGTGGTCTATGCGCTTAACCGGGACGGAATTATCAAGTGGCAGTGGCAGTGTCCGGAATCAACCGTTTTCGGTCCGGTCCGGTTCGGGGGTCAGTTACTGGTGGGCACCGGTAGCCGGGGGCTGATTTATTCCCTTGACAGTCTGGGCAATGCCGCGGTCTTCTCTTGGCGGAATGAACCGCAGGTGATTGCCGCCGCAGTTCACAACCGGACGGTGTATTTCGGTACCGGCAATCCGGCGCGCCTTTACCGGTTCACGGGTGGTTATGCCGATTCCGGTTATGTGAGCGGACCGGTATTTGACTGCCAGGTCCCGGCGCGGTTTGGCAGGCTGGATTTCCGGGCACGGGTGCCGGAGGGCACGGAAATAAGCTTTGATTCCCGGTCCGGTAATTCGGAGAAGCCGGATACGCTCTGGAGTTCCTGGCAGCCGGTCCATGGCAAGATTGCTTCGGCGCCGGCGCGGTTTGTCCAGTGGCGGGCGCGGCTTTATTCCCGTTTTTCCAGTTTGACTCCGGAACTGGAACGGGTGGATTTATACTATCAGCCGGTGAACCGGGCACCGGCAATCAACCGGCTGGAGGTGAGCACTCCGCTTGAGAGTGAGGCACGCCGGGGTAACGCCCAGCCGAAACGGCAGGTCAGTTTTGATGTCCAGGACCCGGACAGCGACTCGCTAATTTATCAACTTTATCTTTTGCCCGAACCGGGGACTAACTGGCTGGTGCTGAAAGAGGCGTTGACCGAAACCCGTTATGAACTTGACACCCGCACCCTGCCGGACGGCTGGTACCGGCTGCGTCTGGTTGCCACCGATCAACCGGACCGTGGTCCGGCTGCCCTGCGCACCGAAAAAATTACCCCGCCCTTTCTGGTGGACAATACCCCGCCGGTAATCCGGGAGCTGAAGGTGACGGGCAATCGGGTCCGCTGGATTGTGGTGGACAGCAGTTCACCGGTTGGAGCCTGCCGAATTGCGCTCAATGCCGGCAACTGGGAGCCGGTTGAGCCGGAGGACGGGGTGCTGGATGAAAATGAGGAGCGGTTTGATTTTCAACTGGAACTGAAACCCGGGATAAACACCATTGCGGTCTGGGCCGCGGATGCGCAGGGTAATACCAGCACCCGGCAGTTAACGGTCAGTCGCTAAATCAGTCCCAGTTTCCGGAATGCCCGCTCCAGGCGCCGGACTTCCGAGTGGTGGGTCATATCAAGATGGAGCGGGGTTACGGAGATATAACCGGCATAGACCGCTTCAAAATCCGAACCCCGGCTCAGGGTAAACCCCATTTCACCGTCAATTGTGTAACACACACCGCCATCGGGCAGTCGGGTGCGGATTGCCATATCCTTGTAAATCCGCCGGCCAAGCCGGGTCACCCTGACCCCTTTTACCTCGCCGGCAGGAATGTTGATGTTCAGCAGACACTTTTTCGGCAGAATGCCGTCCAAGAGCAGTGACACCAGTGAGTGCAGCAGGCGCTGGACCGCATCCCTGTTCATTCCCGCAACCAGATAGGAGACCGCAATTGCCGGGATGCCAAGCAGTGCGGCTTCAATCGCCGCGGCCACGGTGCCGGAATAAAGGACATCATCGCCCATATTCGGACTGTCATTGATACCGGAAATCACCAGGTCAATCTTCTGCCGGAAGATTCCGTGATGGGAGATCAGCACACAGTCGGTCGGAGTGCCATGAACCGCCAGCCAGCCGGGACGGTGTCGCTCAACCAGAATTGGCCGGCGCAGGCTGAAGGAGTGGCTGGCAGCCGACTGATTTACTGCCGGTGCAACCACGAACCTTCTGCCCAGACCCCTGGTGGCGGTGTGCAAATCCTTAAGCCCCGGTGCCGCAATGCCGTCATCATTGGTCAGGAGGATAAGCGGTCGGGCTGCCATTTCCGGCACAATTGTAATTGCCTGACCGGAGAGGTCAACCAGCGCGGCAGGTATCCCACTGGCTTTGCCGGCAGCACCGGTTTCCGGAACCGGTTGCCGCAATATCTTTTACTTGACAGGAAGGTTTGACTTTTTATAATTTTAGAGTGAATTTGCTGCCTAAGAAAAAAGGAGGAAGAATGCGCAAAGAGCATATTGCTTTTGCGGCAGCTTGGGTTATCCTGTTGACAATTCTGGCATCGGTCCTGCCGGTTTCCGCGGCTGAGGTTAATCACCGGCCCTGTCTGTGCGGACCGCAGCTGGTGCCGCTGCAGGGCAGTGCCAGAAATGTCTATCTCGCCCGGGTGCGTTATTCCGACCCGGACAACGACCCACCAGCCAGAGTTGAAGTTTATATTGACGGTATTGCCTATCCATTGCGACTTGTCAAGGGAAAGGCGGCGAGCGGTATTTATCAGGCACGACTGACCCTGTCTGCCGGTGAACACAATTACTATTTTTATGCTGAAGACATTCGCGGTTTAGCCGAGCGGTATCCCCGCATCGGGGCAAAGCCCGGACCTTATGTGGGCAAGGGTAAGGAGATGTATAACCATCTGCCAGCGTTGACCAGTGGTGGTTATCAGGAGGACTTTGTTACCGGCAATAATGTTTATACATTTACGGTCCGGTATCAGGACAAAGACGGGGTTAAGCCGCGGGCGGTGCGGGTGAATATTGACGGCATCTGGCACGATATGAAACTGCTGCAGGGCGAGCCGGCGAACGGTATTTACTATTATACCACTCAGCTGGCACCGGGAAATCACTTTTATTACTTTGCCGGCATTGACCAGTGCGGTGCCTGTATGCTGCATCCGGCTTACGGTGTGATTCACGGGCCAAAGGTGGGGGAAAAGAGCAACTCCGCTCCGCGGCTGATTGGTGCGAAACTGGAACCGCCGGTTGGGTATCGCGGAAGTGTATTTACCTATTATGTGGAATACCGGGACCCGGATAATGACCCGCCGGCACGGGCTGAGATTTATATCAACGGGCATCCCCATCGGATGACCCTGGTTGGCGGGCAGACATATACCGGTCGTTATCGGTTCCGGACGAAGTTGTACCCCGGTAATTTTCATACCTACTACTTTTATTTTGAAGACGGGAAAGGCGGTTTCTACCGCCATCCAGAAGTCGGTTGTTTCCACGGTCCGATCGTAATTGATGAAAGCGGCTGTGAACTATAAATAAATATAATAGGAGAAGGAGGAGTAATGAGAAACAAGAGCCTGTTACTCACCGTAACGGCGGTGGTGGTTGCCGGCATCCTGGGACTTGGTTGTCCGAAATCAAGCGCTCCGTCAACGCCGGTAATCGCTTCGGCGCCGGAATCAACCTGGATTAATGCGTCAACGCCGGTCCGGGTTTTCTGCACCGCGCCCAATAACAAGGAGGTCCGGTATATTACCGACCTCGGACAGCCGGACAATAAAATCGACACCTCGGATGTGACGGTCAGCGGCGATACCACCTATATCTATCCGAAGTGGACCCAGACCGGGACCTTCTCGTTCAAGGTGGCGGCTTATCTTGAGGAGGACCCGACCAAGGTCTCGGACTTCTCGGCAGCGAAGTCAATCCGGGTGCTGCCTAACAGTCCACCGCAGGGGCTGGTAATCTGGGTGCCGCCGATGAGCGCGAAGAATGTGGAGACCGAGTTCCGGGCGAGTGCGGTTGACCCGGAAAATGACTCCATTGAGTTCTACTTTGATTTCGGTGACGGCACGAAAGAGTGGTTTACCGAGAACCGGGTAGCTTCCGGTGAGACGGTGGTGGTGTATCACAAATACACCGAGACCGATACCTTCTGGGTCAAAGTGAAGGCACGGGACTGGAAGCGCTCCGAGTGTGCACCGGAGTCTGCACAGATTGTCATCGGCCTGGCGGGCAGGGTGCTGTGGGCGTTTGTTGGTCCGACCGAAGATTCCGCACCCCCGCTGGCTTCGCCGGTAATCGTTGACACCCTGATTTACTCCTACTGTGATGATGGCTATATCTACTCGGTGCGGATGGGTTCGGGCAGAAAGGAGGCGTCGGCAAACTCACCACGCGGTACTGAACCGGATGATTATACGTATCAGGGACATCCGGCATACTGTCAGAGCACCGGGCACATTATCATCGGTTCGGATGACGCCTTCCTGTATGCACTCAATGCCACCAACCTGAACCGGGCATGGTCCTGGAGCCCGACCGATACGCTCAATCCGGGCTGGGGCACACCGGCAATCAATGGCGATAAGATTTATATCGCCAGTGATGCGGATACGCTCTACTATCTGCAGGATGCGATGAGCTCCTGCGCCCGGCTGGGTGCCTATTGCCTGCCGGCACCGGTGAGTGGTGCGCCGGTGATTGACCGTTCGGGTTATGTGCTGGTGGCGCTGGAGAACGGTCTGCTTTACAAACTTGAGTCCAATCTCCAGAGCGTGGTCTGGGTGGATACCATCCGGCTGAATATGGCACTGACCTCACCGGTGATTGATGAAGCGGGTGTGATTTATGTGGGTGATGATTCGGGCTATGTAACCGCGGTTAATGAGAACGGCTCAATCAAGTGGACGCAGCTGGTTGACCCGGCAGGTATTTCCGGAATGGCGGTTGGTGTTACTCGGCTTTATGTTGGCACCGGTTACGGCAAACTGGTGGCGCTGAATCTTTCGGATGGCCAGATTGTCTGGACCAATACTACCTGTCCTAACAGCGTGGTCGGCACGCCGGCACTGGCAGCCAACGGCTATCTCTACTTTATGGACGATGATGACAACCTCTACTGCATCAGCCAGACTGACGGTGCCTGGATCTGGACCGCCCAGTGCTTCTTGCAGGTTGGAGGCAGGGTCAGACGCTTTGGTCCGCGACGCCTGGCGGAGGCGGAGAATCCGAGCATCACGATTGCACCCAATGGCAACATCATCGTGGTTGGTGAGAACTATATGTACTGTGTGCTTGGCTATACTGATGGCACCTTGCATACGGGCGCACCCTGGCCCAAGTGGCAGAAGGACCTCTTCAATACCGGCAAGAAATAAAACTGCAGGCAAACCAGTGGCGGGCAGAGTTCAATTCTGCCCGCCACTTTTTTCCCGGGCGGTATTTTTGACAACCGGGCTGACAACTGGCAGTATAATCAGAGATTGAAACCGGAACTAAAGGGTAAGCGGATTAATTTGCTGGTGCTGGCGGTGATTGCCGCCGGTTTCATTCTCCGGCTGTTGACCGCAAATAACACCTGGCTCAATCCGGATGAGGCGCTCAACTATCTGATTGCGAATCAGTCGAGCCTGACCGCGGTCTATCAGGCAAGTCTGACCAATCCCCATCCGCCGCTGTATTTCTTGCTACTTTTCCTCTGGCGGCTGCTGGGTACATCAGAAATAATGCTCCGGCTGCTGACAATTGTCGCCAGCAGTGCGGCGGGCTGGTTTTTCTATCGCTGGCTTGTTCGGGCAGTAAATCCGGCTGCCGGTCTTGCCGGACTAATCATTTTCACCTTTTTGCCCGCGCTGGTCGGCAACGGGACCGAGGTCCGTTCCTATAGTTTGATGCTACTGCTGGTGAGTGTCAGCCTGTATCTTATGGAGACCGGGATAAGGGAAAACAGTAGCTGGAATATTGTGTCGGCCGGAATTTTTTCCGCCCTTGCCGGGTCTGCTCACTATTCTGCCCTGTGGTTTTCGGTCAGTCTGGGAATCTATTTTTTAGTTTCTGGTTTAAGCCGGCGATTGACATTCCGGGTGCTACTTGCCGGAATTGCGGGTCAGACTATGGTGGCGCTGGTCTATCTTTTACTGTATTTAACCCACCTGAAGAATATCCGGCACAGCCCGATGACCGTCTTTGCCATCACTGGCTGGCTCAGGGACAGTTATCTCCAGCCGGGTGAAAATCCGCTTTTCTTTATCGGGCGTAACACCGTTGGGCTATTCTCCTATCTTGCGGGTTCAAAGTTGTTTGGCTATATGCTGCTCGGGTTATTCACTGCCGGGATGGTGGTGCTGACCCTCCGGCGCCAGGTGTGGCTGGTCCTGTTGATACTTGCGCCGTTTGTCTTCAGCATCGCGGGTGCGCTCCTCAGGTTAATGCCCTATGGTGGCACCCGGCACAATATTCTGCTCGGACTGTTTGCCGGTTCGGGTATTGCCGGACTGACCCTCGCCATCAAACCGAAGTATCAGTTCGCCGGCGCCGGTGTTGCCGGTTTGATTGCGCTTTTGACCAATCTACTACTCAGCACGCCGGGACAGCACATTCCCCGGCCTGACAGCAGCCGGTACCAGATGCAAAAGGCGATTGCTTTTCTCCGGTCCAGCGCGCCGGCGGGCGATACGATATTCACCGATTATCAGGGGAGCACACTGCTCAGTTATTATCTTGCCCGGTCGGACCGGCCGGTGCAGTTTTTTGGCAGGACCGGTGATGGCTTTCAGGAGTTTGATTACGGCGGTTATCTGGTGGTCAGCACTCAGGAGTGGGATTTCAACCACCAGCGGCTGCGTTTTCCCGCGCTGATTGACCGGCTGAGCCAGCATTACCACTGGGGACCGGAACGGGTAATCTGGGTGTTTGACGGTGGCTGGGGCAGGCCGCTGGTGGTGCGGCAGGAGGAGTTTGGCAGAAATCTGTCGGTATTTGCGGTCACCCCGGGGATGTTCATCACTTCGGCAGTTGCCGAAAGTCTGCTGCTGGGTGCAATCGCCCGGCTGCAGGAGTTAAACCTGTTGCGGGCACGGATGGTGGTACTGCCCAGCCGTTTTGCTTCGGCAAAGGTCAGGACAGTGATTGCCGGACTTGGTGTCCGGCCGCTTACCTATCAGGAACTTTACCAGCATACCCGGCAGAATAAACAGTGGTTTGACGCGCAATTGCCGGCGCTACTCTGCTGGCTGTTTAATGCTTACGAGTGGCATCCGGATTTTATGTCTTATATGGCGGACGGCGAAAGCTACATTGCCGGTGGTTACCGGTTCACCCTGCTTTTGATGGATGTCAACCGGCAAATTGCCGTTTATCGCCTTGAACCTGATTGAGGGATTGCTGAAAACGAGATTTTTCGGTCCGGGTTAATCACGAAGGAACTCCTGCTGCCAGAACTTATCAGTCAATTCCCGGAATCTAACATTGTATTCACAGAGCCCCTGATAGTAGTTTAAGTCTGTTAGTGCCGCTTTTGCTCCATTATCAATCGGCAGGGCGTCCGTCTCCTTGAGCGTCTGATGGGCGAGCTGGTGATGGTCGCGGATGAAGCAGGGGGCAAACCAGTTGCCCACCTTGCCGGTGCGGGTGTAACCATAATCATACTGAAACGCCCGGATTTTCTTAAAGAGTTTTGAGTTCAGCACTTCATTAATACTGCCACCACGCCGGTAGATTTCATTGATGTTGGCAACCGCATAGGGAATAAAGACACAGGGGGTGATATTACCGTTCCAGTCAAGATAGAGATAGCCGCCCGAGCGACCGCCGGCGATACAGCCGGAGGAAAAGATACCGCCGTTCCAGAAGTCCATAAAAAAGAGTTTGTGCTGAAATACCAATTCCAGTTCCCGTTCCAATAGCATCTTCCGCTGTTCGGGTGTTACCATCAACTTCAGAGTCGGTGCCCGTCCAATCGGCATATACTGGAACAACCAGCCGTAAAGCGCCTTTTCCTGATTAAAGAAGAAGTCAACAAACTCCTCACTCACCACCAGCTCGGCGTTTTCCCGGGTTGCCGTGACCGAGATACCAAAGGGCACGCCCGCATCCCTTAAATATGCCATTGCCAGCAGAACTTTTGCGAATATCCCTTTGCCCCGGCGGCGGTCGGTTTCCGGTTCAAACCCTTCAACTGAGATTGCCGGCGTTACATTACCCAGTCGGCTCAGTTTTTCTGCGACCGTCCGGTTGATGAGCGTTCCATTGGTAAACATCAGAAAGTAGTTATCAATATGCCGTTCAAAAAGGTCAAGCACCGTTTTGCCACCATCCTGCCAAAGGAGTGGTTCTCCACCGGAGATGACCGTGAAATAGGAGTCCCAGAGTTTTTCCTTTTCGGACAGCACCCGGTCAACTACCGCAAAACTCAGGTGCGCTGAGATATCAGCACTGCTTGCTGCATAACAGCCGGCGCAGTGGAGGTTGCAGCGGCCTTCAGGGCTGATGACCATAAATCCAGGCGGACCGGTGTGAAACTCATTTTCAAACGCTTTTAAGACATTCCGATTCCGGTAGATAACCCGGCCAACCAGGTTTTTCAGCAGGCGGTCGCGCACCGGCGGCGAAATCAGCCTTTCCCGGAAGCCCCGGTCAATTGCCAAGAGGAGGTTAAAAATTGCCTGATACTGTGCCATTCGTATTTGCCGGGTATGAAGGCGGGAACGGCTGAAGTTGTAGCGGATATATTTCTGGGCTGAGCTCAGGATAGCCTGACGCAGAACCGGATTGGTGAGTGCGGTGCTTAAGATTTTGCTCACTGCCATATAGCCTCCTTCAGTTCAGATAATCGCTAGCTACTACTCCGCTGGATGATTTTTCCCCCAACAATTCGCTCTGCCACTTTTAAAATTTCCAGCACTTTTCGGTCTGTCAGCTGGTAAAAGATGTTTCGTCCCTGTCGGTAAAAGCGTAATACCCCGATTGTCTCTAATATTCTGAGATGGCGTGAAACTACCGAAAGGTCGATGGGAAAATGGCGAGCGATTTCATTTACCTGAAGTGCCTTCCGTGATAAAAGCCGGACAATCTCCAGCCTGACCGGATGGGCTAAAGCCTCAAGCAGTTTTGCCAGTGAATTATTTATTTGCATATTTGCACAATAATACAAATGTAAGCAGGCTTGTCAATAAAAAACTTATAGACGGCGGAGCGGGCTTTGTCTTTTTTACATTCTTTACATTTCCAGAATAATGTTGTAAAATTTAAGAGCAATGGAAGATACCCTGACCAGGTTAGCCGACAGGTTGAACTGGTTAAAAAACTGTTTAAATAATCTGTCCAATACGGTTTTGCTAACTATCACTCTTGGCATAATAACTTATTCAATTCCCTTTTTATGGAATGCATATCAAATTATTTTAGAGAAAAAGAAGCACACTATCGGCGATAAAATTAGAAATATTCTGGCAAAAAAGTATTACTCAAAGGCCTTAAAGGATTTTACCCGGTGTCTGCAGGTTCCGGTTGGGTTTTTTATATTTTTAGGGTTGTTTATTATTCCTTTATTACCGTCATTAGGATTGGGATGGGTTGGTTTTATATTTTTAATGCTGATGTTTATTTACTTTTCCTTTTTACCTAAGATATTTCACAAGAGGATTGAGGAAAAAAGTTCAACCGATTTAAAAAATTTTCTATGGTCTGAAAGAGCCAGCTCACAGGACCTTCAAAAGGCATTTTTAGAATTGTGGCAAAGAGATGACCAATCAATTGTAAAAGAATTTTCCATAGAACCACAGGAGGTCTGGAAATTTTATGAACAAAAGATTGATGATATTATTGAAGCCCCTGGGTGGGATATTATTAGAAATTATCTTGAAAATTATTCATCCTATATTGATAACCGTTCAATTTTTTTGCTTGTTCGACAAACCTTACCGAAAATTCTTCAGTGGCATTTAATAATATGGGGGAAAAAGCAGGAAGATTCAATTAAAAGAGAAGGTAATTATCGCGAGACTGAGAACTTAATTAATAGTGAAAACTCTGTCTGCGGTATTTTTAGAAGAATAGAAGAGAAAGTCTTGCAGAGCGGTGACACGGTCCTTTCTTATATGTTTTTTAAGGAGTTTAAACAACACGCTGAAGAAAATAAAACAGAGTCGTTTAAGCGCGATGATAACAGAATAGAGTATTATATTGACTCCTTGATGCCTGCATTTTATGAAGTATTTTTCAAAGTTATGGAACACTGCCCTAATAGGTATAACATCTGGTGGTTTGATTTTCCACAAGAATGGATGATTACCAAACACAATTATAAGGCGAATATTATAACTCAGCTCACTTTCGACTATTTTTGCAACTGGGCACAGCAAAGAATTGTGGAAAAACCAAGAGAAGAGTTTGACAGTTATTTAGACGATGTAGTGCGCCATCTTTTCCCGGGGATATACCACGATTACTGGGCAATGATTTTAACTTTCACTATGTTACCGTATGGTGAAAGCAGAGTTAAATCAGTTATTGAAACACCAACGGTTAGTTTTGGTGTGTGGGCATCACCGGGAGGAGTAGGAACAGTCCGCCCAGAATTTACCGAAAAGGAACTTGAAAGAATCAAGCAGAGAGAGCAGGAAGCAAAAAGGGAGGCTTTTGAGTTGGCTTATTTATTATTTCCCGAAGTGTTCTCTGAAGAGAATTTAAAAAAATATATAAATGACCTTGAGAAATTAAAATATAACGAGGAAAGCAGGGAAGAAATCAAAAGAAAAGGGTTTCTTAATATGTTTAAAGAAATGCAAAATATAAATCGGACTATCTCTGATTTATCCGGCGGAGTATGCCAATCAAGTTCCTGCCGAAGTTGATCAGGGCTGAGCCAACGAAGCCGAACAGGGCTGAAATGCCCAGCCCAATCGCACCACCAGGCTAATTGGCGGCGGAAAATTATTTCGGTGGTCGGTTAATCAGCGGC
>JBAMLV010000021.1:0-18539 GCA_039793395.1 bacterium
TATACCTCCGGGATGTTGAGACTGCAGTTGCCCGGTCCACTTGTTAATTTATAGCCGATTGCTGGCGTTCTGTCAAGTAAATTTTGCTGCCAGTATTTGCCTTCTTGCCGGGTTCTGGTATGATCTTTGTATGAGTGAGAATGAAATTATCAACGGTTTGAAGGAAGCGATGGTTGCCGAACGCACCGGTATTGAGTTCTATACCACCGCTGCCGAACGGACCAGCGACCCGCAGGGGAAGCAGGTTTTTCGGCAACTGGCAGCGGAGGAGCAAAAGCATCTGGAGTATCTGCGGAACTGGTATCAGCAGTTGGCGAGTAATGCTGTCCGACCGCTGACTATTGACCATTCGGAAATTGACCTTTCCGGTCCAAGCCCGATTTTTTCACCCGAACTGAAAAGCCGTATCAATGCCGCCCACTGGGAGATGACCGCACTTGCGGTCGGTCTGGCACTGGAGCAGGCATCAATTGAGCGCTATCGCCAGCTGGCGGTCAGGGCCGGAAGCGAACCGCTGCGTCAGTTTTTTAATGCGCTGGTGCAGTGGGAGGAGACCCACGCCGTCGCCCTGCAGAAGCAGTTTAATTATCTGCGTGAGGATTACTGGCACCAGGCCGGGTTTGCCCCGTTTTAGCGGTTTTTGGGCGCCCGGGAGAACCGGGAAATCAGGTTGTTGAGCCGGCGTTCGGCATCAGTAAATTCGGTAAGCAGTTGGCCCTTTCTGCTAACACTGACTCCGGAGCCAAGTTCACTCAGTTTTGAGTTCAGCACTCCGAGTTCGCGCTGAATCTGGGACATCAGGTTGCGCTGTTCCGGGGTCGGGGTTTCCCCAAGCACCTGGGATTTGACCTTGTCGTATCTGATTTGCACCTTTGCCAGCCGTTCGCGGAGCCGGCTGATGTCGTCGTCCGCAATCGGCAGTCGGGTGGTGTCCGGGACCGGGCGGCGCCGGAGCGAGTCCGTAAGCTGGCGGGTGCTGCGCACCGGTTTACCGGTGCCCGGGGATTTTTTTCGGCTGCTCAACACCACACCCAGCACTCCGGTCAGGGCAATGACCAACAGCACCGCACTGATGATGATAATCCGGCTGTCAAAGGGTGTGGTTTTGCGCCGGAATCCGCCTGCCCGGATTTTCTCGCCGCAGGCAAAGCAGCGTTCCTGACCCGGGGCAACTGGCTCACCGCAGTGGGGGCAGCGCATCCTGGTCTCCAAGCAGTCTGCCGATTTCAATTTCTGCCAGCACCACCGGCACGGTCAAGCCGAACCGCTCCAGCACCTCGGGATGGACCTCACCACACCAGCCCGCGGTTGCCCCCTGTTCATCAATTATTGCCGCTGACCTGCCGGTGATGAATGGCATCCGGTCATCTGCCGTCAGTTTCAGTGGCCAGTCCATTTCCCGCGCCAGCGCCTCAATTACCGAGCGAACATCGGCAAATCCCGCTTGAGCATCGGCAATGCCGAAGCCAAGCCGGCGCTGGGTCTGTGCCCCGGTCTCGGCAGCCGGGTTCAGGCGGAAAACATCACCAATCTCAAACAGTTTCTGGGGCAGGGGCTGGGTTGAGTTGAGGCGGAAGGTGTCCATAATTCCGGTCAAGAGGTGACGGCGCAGTATTCGCTGTTCAATGCTGATTGGGTTTTCCAGTACCACGGTCTGCCCATCGTCCTTCAGGTTAAGCCGTTCAAACTGCGCCTCGGGGCTGGAGAGCACCAGGCTCATAATCTCAATAAAGCCCAGTCCGGTCATTGCCCGGCGCAGAAGTGTGCACCGCTCTTCCAGTGGCAGTGGTCTGCTTGGCGTCAGCGTGGGGATGAGTGCCGGTGTCAGGTTGTGATAGCCATAGCCAATTGCCACATCCTCAATCAGGTCCCGGGTGTGCATCACATCGCTGCGATATGCCGGCACCAGCACCTGTATTTTGCCCTCGGGCAGGACCCGGGCACCGTAGCGCATCCGCTGGAGAAACCCGGCAATCTGTTCCGGTGTCAGGGAGATGCCGATGACCTGGCAGGTCTCTTCACCGGTTAGCACCATCATCGCCGGTGTCATATCCGGGGTGTGCTCGCGCCGGTTATCAGGATATATCACCGTCACCCGCTCAACCCGGGCGCCGAGGTCGGCAAATACCGCGGCAATCACCGCCAGGGTCTTTGCCACTGCAGCTGGCTCCGGTCCGGTGACATCAATGAAGAGGTCGGTGGTTTTTTCGCTGACCCGGGTGGGTTCGCTGTTGATAATCGGGGGCATTGACAGCACCTCACCCCGGCGGTCAGCGAGCAGGGGATAAACCGAACAGTTTTGCAGTAGGTGGCGATATGCCTGACCTTTGGGATGGGTCTGGAGAATTTCAGCCGGGGTTTGCGGTTCAACACCACCGAGGGGCACAAACCGGACCCCGTCGGGCAGAACCGGACCGTAAGTGAAGTCCGGTTCAACCGTGTTCAGGTCGTAAATGCCAATTGATGCCCGGCGCCGGTCCCGTCCCAGACCCCAGTGAAGGTTTTCCTGCAGGTCCATTATCACCCCGACCAGTTGGTCATCAAGCCTGAGCCCGCGCGCTACCGCCGCGGCAATGAACTGCCGGACCTTTTCCAGCCCGGGTTTGACCTCAACCCTGATACCCGAATCCGGAAATCTGTACTCCGGCAGTCCGGTTTCAATCCCAAGATAGCCTTTGAGGCAGCGTGCCAGGCCACAGACATCAAACATATCAGGCC
The DNA here is from genome assembly GCA_039793395.1 of bacterium. Classification (GTDB taxonomy): domain Bacteria; phylum Hydrothermota; class Tepidihabitantia; order Tepidihabitantales; family Tepidihabitantaceae; genus JAOABP01. The sequence goes on from JBAMLV010000021.1 coordinate 2,719, forward strand.
GGACGGGCAGGAGGTTGATTTTTAGCGCCCCGGTCTGGGCATCAATCCCCTCAACATCGCAGCCCAGTTCGGTTAGTATCCGGCCAAGCTCCTCAGCCTCCAGCCTTCTGCCCATCAATTGGCACAGCAGGTCGGTGGCGATTGAAACTACCGGCACAGTTTTGCCTCCCGGAGCCAGTTGATATCTGCCCAGTAAAGTTTCCTGATGTCATTGACACCGAAGCGGAGCATCGCCAGCCTTTCCAGTCCCAGACCCCAGGCAAGCACCCGGGATGGGCAGCCCATCGGAATGGTCACCTCGGGCCGGAAAACACCGGCACCGCCCATCTCCACCCAGCCGAGCCGGCCAAGATTGGCAAACACCTCAACGCTTGGCTCAGTATAGGGGAAATATGAAGGCCGGAACCGGACCTCCCGGGCACCCATCTTGCGGTAAAATTCGGTGAGCGTGCCGAACAGGGTTCTCAAATTTGCGGACTCATCAATGATGATACCGTCAATCTGAATGAACTCGGGTAGATGGGTGGCATCCATATTTTCCCGGCGGAAAACCTTACCGATACAGAATACCCGGCGCGGGGGATTGGGGTTCTGTGCCAGCGCCCGGATGGTGGCAGCGGTCGTATGGGTGCGCAACAGTAGCCTTTCTGCCGTTTCCGGGTGCCAGTGATACCGCCAGCCGTGCGAGCCGGTCGCACCACCGTTTTCATGGGTTGCCTTGACCCGCTTTATCAGTTCCTTATCCGGCAGTCTGGCTCTTGCCGGCAGGCGCAAATAAAATGTGTCCTGCATCTCCCGTGCCGGATGGTCCTGGGGCTGAAACAGGGCGTCAAAATCCCAGAATGCGCTCTCCACCACCGGGGAGGTGGTTTCCTCAAAGCCCATTTCCAGGAATGCCCGGCGCACCTCGTCAATTATCCGCTGGAGCGGATGTTCCTTGCCCGGATAAATCACCCGTGCCGGCAGGGTAACATCATAACGGCGGAAAGTCACCATCCGCCATCTGCCACTGGCAAGCAGTTCCGGAGTCAGTTGAGTGATTTCATCTTCAGTGCGGGCACCGCTCCTTTCCAGCTGCGCCGCCGCTGCTCTGCCGGCAGCGGTCAGTTTCAGGCTGCGCACCACCCGGCGCCGGACCCGCACCAGTTCATCCCTGCCCCGTAAAAGTCCGACCGCGGCTGCCACATCAACCCCTGCCAGGTGCTGTTGCAACTCCGGCACCATCACCCCGTCCCTGCCTTTCAGTTCCCGGTTTACCAGTTCATCCGGCTCCAGGGTGCCGGCAAGCGCCTGTCTGCCCTTTTCGGTCAGCACCAGCCGGTCCCGCTCCCGGGTGAACCAGCCCTTTCTGGTGAGCCACTTGACCTCAGCCCGGACATCCGGTCGGGCAAGCAGTTCGGGTAGCCGGGCAATCTCAATCTCCGCTGTCAGTCCCAAAACCGCACCCAGTTTTTCAAGTGCCACTCTTTCGGGCAGTTTTTCGCTCCAGTCCCGGCCCGGGCTCAGTTCCTCATACTCCCGCTCCAGAATTTCAGCCAGACCGGCTTCTTTCAGTTTTACCGCTGCCGCCATGATGAGCGACTGATTAAGCCCGAGCTGCGCCACCAGTTCGTTCACGCTGGCACGGTTGTCCGGTGCTGAACTCAAGGCACGCAGGACCGATTCCTCAATATTCATTTTTGCGGTCTGTTATTATTGCAGTTTCAGCCGGCGGATTAGAATCTCCTCCAGGTCCGGCTTTGACTTTTCCTGCAGGCGATACCGCACCCGCACCACCGGTTTGTTGGTTTTGAGCAGTCGGCTCAAATCAATCGGTGTGCCGCTGACCACCAGGTCACACTCTGCCCGGTTAATCGCCTCCTCCAGTTCGCGTAACTGCTCTGGTGAATAGCCCATTGCCGGCAGCACCCGGTCCAGATGTTTGCTCCGTTCCAGTTCCTGGGCAAGGGTGCCCCGGGCATAGGGTCTGGGGTCAATAATCTCCCGGGCGCCCAGCCGTTCAGCAGCAATTCTGCCCGCACCATAGGGCATTTCTCCGTGGGTAACGGTCGGACCATCCTCAACCACCAGCACCCTGCTACCCCGGATGCGCTCCGGCTGGTCAACACTCAGTGGTGAATCGGCATCAATAATTACCGCCTGGGGGTTAATCTCCTGAACCAGCGCCTTCAACTTTGTAATCGCACCGGGCGCTGCCGAATCCTCTTTGTTAATTACCACCACATCCGCCATCCTCAGGTTCACCTCACCCGGATGGTAGCTGGCGGTGTGCTCTGCCCGGAGCGGGTCGGTCAGCACAATCAGTAAATCCGGAACATAGAAGGAAATTTCGTTGTTGCCGCCGTCCCAGACCAGCACATCGGCTTCAGCCTGCGCCCGTCTGAGAATCTCGTGATAATCACAACCGGCATAAATGACCATCCCCTGCTCAATATATGGCTCATACTCCTCCCGCTCCTCAATCGTTGCCCCCGCACGGTCAAGGTCCTCATAACTGGCAAACCGCTGCCAGACCTGTTTTTCCAGGTCGCCATAAGGCATCGGCTCCCGAATTGCCACCACCCGCCTGCCATACTTCTGAAGAATCTCATAAACCCTTCTTGAGGTCTGGGATTTGCCACAGCCGGTTCTGACCGCACACACCGCCACCACCGGCTTTTCCGCCTTGAGCTGTAGCACCCGGGGTGGCAGCAGACCAAACCGGGCACCCGCAACCAGCACCTCGGATGCCCGGTGCATCACCAACTCGTGCTTCACATCCGAGTAGGCAAAATAAACCTCATCCACCCGCAACCGGCGAATCAGTTCTGGCAGCTCCTTTTCATAATAGGTTGGAATCCCGTCTGGATAAAGTCTGCCGGCAAGCCGGGGTGGATAGGTGCGCAGCTTACCAACCGTCCCGAGATTCTGTTCAGCTGCCATGGTGAACCCAACCACCTCGTACTCCTCATTGTCCTTAAAGAACATATTGAATGCGTGGTAATCCATTCCCGCCGCACCCATGATAATTACCCGTTTACGCATTGCTCCTCCTGAAAATCTGCTGACCTGCCTTGCATCAGAACCGCTCGGTCATTGACTTTGCCTGCAGAAACAGCAGGAGATAGTCCCGGCCCCCGGCTTTGGAGTCGGTACCGGACATATTGAAGCCACCGAATGGCTGAACATCCACCAGCGCACCGGTGCACTTGCGGTTGAAATACAGATTCCCCACATGGAACTCCCGCTTTGCCCGCATAATCTTTTCCCGGTTCCGGGTATAAAGCGCACCGGTCAGACCGTATTCGGTGCTGTTGGCAATGTCCAGGGCATCGGTAAAGTTCCGTGCTTTGATGACCGCCAGCACCGGGCCGAAAATCTCCTCCTGGGCAATCCGGGCGTTACGCTTGACATCGGCAAAAATGGTCGGCTGGATGAAATAACCCTCCCGGGCATCACCTTTGCCACCACAGACCAGCCTGCCCTCTTTCCTGCCGGTCTCAATATAACCCATTATATTCTTGAACGCCCGCTCATTGATCACCGGACCCATCCAGTTTTCCGATTCTTCAACCGGTCCGACCCTGATTTTCTTTACCCGGGAGACCAGCATCTCCAGAAACTCATCATACACTTTTGCATCCAGCACCAGCCGGGAGCAGGCAGAACACTTCTGCCCCTGAAATCCGTAAGCCGATACCGTCACCCCTTCAACCGCACTCGCCAGGTCTGCCTCAGAATCAACAATGATGCAGTCCTTGCCCCCCATCTCTGCCACCACCCGCTTAATCCAGATCTGGCCCGGGACAATTTTCCCTGCCCGCTCAATTATTCCCAGACCGACATCCTTTGAACCGGTAAAGGAGATGAAGCGCGTCTGTGGATGTTCAACCAGATAGTTACCAACCGTTCCCCCGGGACCGGTGACGAAGTTCACCACCCCGGCTGGTAAGCCTGCCTCTTCCAGACACTCCATAAACAGCGCCGCAATCAGCGGTGAGTCTGATGCCGGTTTGAGCACCACCGTATTGCCGCTCACCGCTGCCGCGGTGGTCATTCCGGCCATAATTGCGCACGGGAAGTTCCAGGGTGGAATTACCACCCCGGCACCCAGCGGAATGTAGCGGACCTCCTGAATTTCACCGGGATAAGGCGTTACCCCGCACGGCTGCTCATACCGGATTGCCTCCCGGCTGTAGAACTCCAGGAAATCAACCGCTTCGGCAAAGTCGGCATCCGCCTCCAGCCAGTTTTTGCCCACCTCCAGCACCATCGCGGCATCAAACTCAAACCGGCGCTGGCGCATAATCCGCGCCGCGCGCAGAAATATTGATGCCCGCTCAATTGCCGGTATAAAGCGCCAGCTCTCAAACGCCTGCCAGGCGGCTTTGAGCGCCGCCTCTGCCTCTTTTACTGATGCCTGCTGAAATGTGCCGACCGGGGTTTTGTCTGATGGGTTAAAAGACTGGAATTTCTCTTTGGTCTTTAGCCGTCTGCCGCCAATAATCAGTTCGTACTCCTCGTTCTTTTTTGCTTTGAGCCGGGTAATCGCTTCCTTCATCCGTTCACTGTTTTCCGGCTTGGAAAAATCCAGATACGGTTCATTGGCAAACCTTGGTAACATAATTCCTCCTGACAGGTTTAAGCTCTTCGCGCAAAAAAGTTATTTTTCAGTTAAATAAGATACCCTTTTTATCCCTGAAAGTCAAATTCACCCTGCTACCGGACAAGCAATATACCCGCTCTCTTAACTGAAGATAATCAGCTTTCCGGTTGCAACCGCCTTACCCTGCTGAATCCGGATAAAATACACCCCGGGCTTCATACCGCCGAGACCGACCTCGGCCTGCCCTGAATGGAATAAACAGCCTCCCTTCCAGGTCAATCTGCCGGCAGCATCATAGAAAAACACCGCTGCCGGACCGTTCCTGAAACCCGGTGCTTTGACCGTTACCGAACCGGGCAGAGAAATGTGAACTCGGGCAGGGTCGCTGCTGATAAAACCAGCCGGTGCCGACTGAACTCCATAACCGCCATCATCGGCACCGGGCGGAATGGAATAGCGCCAGAACTCCAGCGTCTTATTACCCTTGAGTGCGTAAAAGGCATCACCACCATAAATCAAATCCGCCCCGGCTTTCACCCGCTTCTTTTTCAGAGTTGAGCCAACCGAGGGCATCGTATCAATCTCCACCCAGGAATCACCGCTGATATCATAGCGCCAGAATTCACAGGTATTTGCCCCTTTCAGCGCATAGATACTGCCGTTGAAATAGTCCCCGCAGCCGCCATCCTTTAGCTTGGAGCTCTTCCCGCTTTTGCTCACCAGCGGCATCCCCATTAATGGACGCAGCGTATCCCATTCACCGGCACCGATATCATACCGCCACAACTGATTATACTTTGCCCGGCAAGCATAGATACTGCCAGAATGGTCATAAACGATAAATGAACCCCGGTCCCATTTTGATTCTCCGGCTGGTGGTGCCGGTGCCAGCTGCTCCCAGGTCTGAGTATCTATTCGGTACCGGTAGAACTCATTTTTATATCCCTTGAGGAGATACAGGCAGTTGTCCGCTTCCACAAACAGGATATCCGAACCGCCTTTTACCGCCTTGCCACTGGTCCCGGCAGGAATGTCCTCAAGCTGGACCCAGCCGCTGTCCTGATTATACCGCCAGAACTCCCGGGTATTGTTACCCCGGACCAGATAGACATTCCCCTGGTAATCGGCCGCCAGCCGCGCCCCCTTGCCCGGCTGTTTACCGCTGGGTCCGCTGGGAATCAACGGCAGAATAACCCAGTTGCGCAGGTTCGGCTGATAAAAGTAAAAATCACTGCTGCGGTTGCCCTTAATCGCATAAATCCGGTTATCCGCCTCGCAGAAGGTAAGCGCCCCACCATCCTTGACCTGCCGGCCCGAGGGCCCTGAGGGCATCGGCACCATCTCCTGCCAGCCATAGGGACCGGCACTCACCTGGAATTCCGCCCGGGCAACATTATTATTAAGGTTCTGGTCAAACTGCCGGTAGGTGGAGCAGACGGCAACATAAGCCCCTAATGGATGTGGCTTCATCCACTCTTGAAAAACCACCTCAACCGAATCACCCGGTCCAAGGCCGCTGACCACCAGACTGTCCAGATAGAGTCTTGAACCACCAGGCCGGTAAATCCCAAACCAGGCTTTAACATCTGCCGGTGCGGTCCCCTGATTTGCCACCCGCGCCTGCGGTATCACCACCTGCCCGGTATCAATCGTCCCGACTGGAAAAAGCACCCGCAGGGCAGCAACATCCGGCTGGATATACTTTATCACCACCCCATCACTACCAGTAAGCTCACCACCATAACTTATCCCGCCCGCAAAAACATTGCCCCAGCGGTCGGTCTTTACCGAATTGCACAGATTAATCCCACTGGCCGGACCTGTATAACCTGCCTGCCAGCGCAGATTCCCATCCGGGCTATAGGAAAGGGTAAGTAAATTATAATTTGAACCCTGGGCGCTAAATCCGCCCACATACACCATGCCATTCCGGTCCAGGGTAATCGTCCGAGCATACTCGTTGACCCCGGTGTCGTAGCGCCGAACCCACAACACCTGCCCCAGCGAATTGTACTTCACGACCGCAATATCATTATTAGCCCAACCGGCACTGTAACCGGTTACATATACATCGCCATTCTGGTCCGGAATCATACTGTAGGCATAATCATTATCATTCCCATCACCATTATAACGGGCAACCCACTCTCTGGTTCCAGAAGAAGTATACTTAATGGTAAGATAGTCGTAATCCGCGGTGCCGGCGCCCACACTGTAGCCGGTAACATAACAGTTACTGTTACGGTCTAAACAAATTGCCGTGGGGAAATCTCCGCCATTGCCGTCGCCATTATACCGGTCAACCCACTGCTGTAATCCGTTGGTATTGTATTTAACCGTCAGATAGTCATTCCCCGGTTGAATATAGCCGGTAACATAAACATTACCGCTGCCATCGGTGGTAATTGCCTGTGCCCGGTCAAAACCCGCTCCAGCATAACGGGCAACCCATTGCTGGACACCGGCAGAAGTATATTTTATCGTGCAGAAGTCATCATAGGTGCGGGAGCTGTAACTGTAGCCGGTTACATAAACATTACCCGCGGAATCCATGGCGATACCGGTGACAATGTCGCTTGAATTCCCAGGCCCGTTATACCGGTTTACCCATTGCAGATTGCCGGCGCTGTCACACTTGATAGTAATGTAATCCGCACCGGTCAGGCTGTCAGTAACATAACCACCCACATAAACATTGCCATTGGCGTCAACCACCACGCCGCTCGCCGCATCAGTCTGGCCGCGCCAGTCATAGCGCTGAACCCAGCTCAGGTTACCGGTCGGCGAATATTTCAGGATTAGAATATCCTGATTGGTCATCTCGCCGGTTGAATAACCGACCGCATAAACATTACCCCCGCGGTCAACCGCCAGCGCGGCCACCAGGTCAGTCCCACTTCCGGGCCCAGTCCAGCGCCGGACCCAGGCGGTATCAACCTGAGCCCATGCGGTGGCTGAAATCACCACCAGCCCGAAAATCAACAGCCGGGGAAAATTCAACTGGGCCGATTTACCCCCTCGGCTATTAACTGTTTTTGCCCTGATACTGTCTGAATGCCTTTCCCGAGCCATACCGCCTCCTTTATTATTATACTTGAACCGGGCTCCGGATGTAACCCGCAATTGACTTTAATAACTGTATCATAATACAATTTGACCCTTTTGTCAATGGAATACTGCCGGCGCTTCCGTTACTCAATCAACAGCGAATCCGGCTGATTGAGCAGCTGGTAGAACAGCCGGAACCGATGAAGATTCACGATCAGGACCAATACCACCGCCACAATCAGCACCAGCGTCACCAACCAGACGAGCATATTAATCCTGCTCCGCAGCCGCTCCTGTCGCTCCAGCCGCCGAAACGCCGCCAGGATTTGCTGTGCCCTTTCCTCATCCGATTCGGGAGCTGGCAGCTTCATCGGTAGAATGATAGGCAGGCGTAAATTTCTTGTCAAGCAGGATTTTAGCCGGTATCGAGTCTAATTATATGAATATATAACCAAAGGAGTTACGCTGATGAGGATTAGAGCACAATTTTTTAACCCTCTCCGTCATTGCGCGGGGTATAGCGACAAAGCAATCTCAACCCCGGGGTTGCCCTTATGTTTTACCCTGATTGTTCTTACCGCACTGTTTCGCGGACCGCTTATTGCCCAGCCTGGTGCAGGCCCGGTGGTCCGGGGAAACTCAGTCATTACTGGTCAGGTCTGGAATCAGGCCGACAACCAGCCAGTTGAATATGCCAATGTTGTCCTTTACCGGCAGCGTGACTCTACCGTTGTCAACGGCACGGTGACCGATGCCCAGGGCCGATTTACCCTTGCCGAACTACCACCCGGCAGATATTACCTTGAAGTTTCATTTATCGGTTTCCGCACCAATCGGGTCCGCAACCTCCAGCTTGGACCCGCTGCCCGGATTGACCTTGGTAAAATTCCGCTTGAGCCCGCGGTGATCAGCATGCCCGGGGTTGAAGCCACGGCTGAAAAGCCGAAACTGGAGTTCCGGATTGACCGCAAGGTAATCAATGTTGCCCAGAATCCAGCACTGCAGACCGGCACCGCGGCGGATGCGCTGGAAAATGCGCCCGCGGTCAAGGTTGACCTGGAAGGCAATGTCACCCTGCGCGGCCTTTCCAGTTTCACCGTCCTGATTGATGGCCGACCATCACCACTTGAAGGCAGTGAGGCGCTGAAGCAGATTCCAGCCAGCACTATTGACCGAATTGAAATTGTCACCAACCCATCGGTAAAGTATGACCCGGAAGGCAAGGCAGGCATCATCAATGTCATCCTGAAGAAACAGCGGCCGTCCGGCATCTCCGGCATCCTGAATTTAAATGCCGGCACCAGCAGCCAGTATAACGGCAACCTGCTCCTCAGTCTGAAGACCGGCATCACCACCCTGTTCATCAGCCCCAACATTTTCCAGGGCGGTTTTCCCGGCACCAGGGAGATGAAAAACTGGACTCTGACCCAGACCGGTGATACCGCCTACCGCACCTCAACCGGCTCAATGCGCTTTATCCAGCGGTTTTATGGCATCCGTGCCGGCGCTGACTTTCAGTTCAGCCCGCACGACTGGCTGAGCCTCAACACCCAGTTCGGTGGCGGTGATGGCAGCCGTAGCCAGACCGCCGACTATTCGGAATGGCTCATCCCGGCGACACCGGTGGAAACCATAAAATACCGGGGCGGCACCGTTTCTCAGGACAACGGTATCAACTACACTGCCAGCCTTGATGCTGGCCACAACTTCGGCAAACAGGGTAATGACCTGACGCTCCGGGTTAGTTTTGGCGGCAGAACGCGCCAGGAATCAACTTTCACCGCCGACACCACTGCCGGCAGAATACACTCCGGCACCCGGACAATCGATTGTCGTCGGGGCAGCCCGCTGGATTTGAAACTGGACTACTCCCAGCCATTTAGGGAAAAGGACAAATTTGAAGCCGGTTATCAGACCAGATACCGCTTTGGTCCCGGACAGCAAACCGGTTATGCCCGCTACGACACCGCACTTGGACAGTATGTTCCCGACTCCACCTACGACCACCGGGCAAATCAGCAGGAACAGGTCCATGCCCTATACTCAAGTTACTCCTTCAACTACCAGCGGTTCGGAGTAATGGCTGGCCTGCGCACCGAATACAGCAACCGAATGGTTGAGATTGACAATCAGCGCTCAACCCCGGTCAACAGCTGGGACCTGTTTCCCAGCCTCCATCTGTCCTACAGTTTTCCGGCCGAACAGCAGCTGATGGCAAGCTACTCCCGGCGGATTGAACGTCCCCGCGGCTGGGACCTCGCTCCATTTATTACCTGGATGGATGCCAAAAATGTCCGTCAGGGTAATCCCGCACTCAAGCCCGAATACATTGACTCCTATGAAGCCGGGTTTGTTTTGCCCTTTGGCAGCAACCGGCTCGCCCTGGACGGCTACACCCGGATTACCCACAATGTAATTCAGCGGCTCCAGCGCATCTATCAGGAGGACATTATCCTCCACACCGTTACCAATGCCGGCACCGACCGCGCCCTGGGACTGGAAACAAACCTTGACCTGACTCCGTTCCGCTGGTGGAACTTTAGCCTCAGCGCCGACATCTACCACTATCAGCTCCAAACTCAGGGCACTTCAAGATCCAGTTTCAACTGGGAAGCCGGCTTGACCACCGACCTCACCCTGCCGACCATGACCCGGCTCCAGTTGCAGGCGAGATATGAAAGCCCGACCGCCACTGTCCAAGGAACCGAAGGCGGTAGACTCTGGACCGGAATCTCCCTCCGTCAGGCGCTGTTCAAACGGCAGTTGATTGTCAACCTTGCGGCCCGCGACCTTCTGGCAACCACCGCATTTGAAAACAAAACCAGCACCCCGGACTTCTACACCTGGTCCCGTGTCCGCCGCCAAGGACCTAATTTCAGCCTCGGACTGACCTGGAACTTCAATAATTACCGCCAGGAACGCCGGCGCCCGACCAATAACGGAGAAGAGGAAGACACCACCACACCGATTTATGAGTATTAAAAAACAACGGCGCCCGGTTTAATTCCGGACGCCGTCAGGAGGTACGATGGTTTCCTGATGCTCTGCGCCGGTGCAGAAACCAGCGCCATTACATTGTGCCCGGTTCACCACACAACACGCCGCGTTATTGTTATAAAGCAACAGGCTTAAAATGGTATCCCGGAAATCCATCCTGTCAAGCGAAAAAAATAAAATTGTTATTTATTGAAAATTAATAACTTACAGTTCAAAGCCCGCCACGGTCTCAACCGGGTAAAAAAACCGGTTTTTCAGGTTGTTGATTTCCTAAGGGTTAGCAATTACACCCCCTCAATTCCCTCAGAATAAACTTCAACCAGCTTAAAAACCTGTTATTTAAGGTGTTTTCCATTTAACTGGCTTATTTTCATAGAGTTGTAAACAATATTCTGGTCTCCGGTTAAAATTGACAACCGCGGATTCAATCCGGTTTCAGGACCGAAAAACCAACCATTTCCGCCAGACTGGTGATTATCAGGGAACTGCCCCTGTTTCCGCGCGTTATTTCTTGCCTTTGCCTGACTAACGAGTAAAATTAAATCATAACAAAAAGGAGTTCAAATGGCTCGGTCAATAATCGCGGTCTTAATTGTGGTCGGTTTTGGTCTGGCAACCGAGTTCCTGGCGCTCGTGCCTGCTCTTCAGCCTGAACAGTTAAAGGACAACTTCCCGGTAATCGGTATCACCGGCAACGGTGTGCTGGTCATCAGCACCGATGAAAACCTTTCCGCCCTCACCAGCTTGAAAGGCAGGATTCTTGACTACCACCCGCGGGAAAAAATTTATTATCAGGTCCATCTTTTCAACTGGACCGCGCCGGAACAGTTGACGGCGGTTGCCCGGGTTCTTGATTTTGATGGTGAAAATTACCTGGTGGCGGTTGAGCCCGACCGCCTGAATGAACTGCTGAACCTCCGGGCAATGCTTGCCCGGGTCAGTCTTCAGCCCTGGGTCTTCAAGCCGGTCCGGTTTGACCCGCCACCGGTCAGCCCCAATCCGTTGATTCAGCAGATGGTTGCCGCCGTAGCGCCCGAATCAGTTCTCTCTTATGTCCGGCGCCTGCAACGCTATCGCACCCGCTACTCCACCTCCGACTCCTGCCGGGCAGCAGCGGAATGGATTCGTCAGAAATTCCTCTCCTATGGCTGCGACTCGGTTTACTTCCAGTATCACACCTCAGGCCATGCCCCCAATGTCATCGCCATCCGCTACGGCACTGCCGGCATGCGCAACCCTTATGCGGTCATCTGTGGCCATTTTGACTCCTATGCCCAGAGCAACGCGCCCGGTGCTGACGACAACGCCTCCGGCACCGCCGCGGTGCTTGAAGCTGCGCGCGTCACCCGGGGCTATCTATTCACCCACGACCTGCGCTTTATTGCCTTTTCCGGTGAAGAGTTCGGGCTTTACGGCAGCCAGTATTATGCGGCTCAGGCGCGGGCGGATAACGACTCCATCCTCGGAGTCCTGAACTTTGATATGATTGGCTATGTTGACGCTGCTCCGGAAAATCTGGATGTCCTGGGCAAAATCAACAACCCGCCCTGCGAACCGTTTGTTGACTGGTTTACCGCCATCGCCGACACCTATACCCTGCTGCCGGTTTACAAACGGATGGTCAACGACAACCAGAACTCGGACCACGGCCCGTTCTGGAACAACGGCTACCTTGCCTTCTGCGGCATTGAGGACTTCTGGCCGGTCAACCCCTGGTATCACACCCCGGGCGACTCCATCGGTGCCGGCTACAACAACAACGACTTCTGCACTCAGGTGACCCGGACCGGGGTTGCCGCCCTGGCAACTCTGGGCAATCCGGTGCCCGCAAATTTCCCCCTTCTGGGCATCCTCCGCACCCGGGTTGACGACTTCGGTGGCAACAACTTCCCGGACCCGGGAGAAAGTGTGGCGGTTTTTATCACCCTCAAAAACTTCGGCACTGTCACCGCCCACAATGTCCACGCCCGGCTGGGCACCGCCGACTCCTTCATTACCATCACCCGGGACTCCTCATTCTTTGGCACCATTGCCGGCTCCGACACCGCGGTCAGCAGTCCGCCATTCGGGTTAAGAATCTCTGCCCTGACCCCGCGCGAGCATCAAGCCCAATTCCACCTGAACATCGTTGCCGACGAAAGCACCTATCAGGCGGGTTTCACCCTCCAGATTGGCCAGTATCTGGTGACCGACCCGATTCCGGACGGGCCCCGCCTGCCCCCGCGCTACTGGGCTTATGACGACATTGACACCGGCTATGCCGAACATCCCGTCTTCCAGTGGATTGAAATCAACACCATCGGCACCCGAATCCCATTTGCCAACAACGACAGCGTCCGGGTAATTCCCCTGCCTGCCGAGTTCGGACCGCTCCGGTTCTACGGCCAGGAGTACGACTCCATTTCCATCTCGGCGGATGGCTGGCTTGTGCCCGGCTATTACCGCACCCCGGCTTACTCCAACCAGCCCCTGCCGAGCCCGCAGGCACCACCCGGTGCCATCTGCGTCAACTGGGACGACCTTTATCCGGACTACAACAACACCGGCTTTGTCTACTGGTATTATGACCAGCCGAACCACCGCCTGATAATTGAATACGACAGCGTCTGCTACTACAACCCCCGCACCTGGCGGGACAAGTTTCAGGTTATTATTTACGACACCACGGTCACCACCCCCACCCGCGACAATGTGATTGTCTTCCAGTATCTTACCGCCAACGGCTACACCAGCTCCACCATCGGCATCCAGGACCCGGGCCGGCAAATCGGAATTCAATGCCTTTACAACGGCAACTATGCTCATGGTGCGGCACCGCTTGCCCTGCACCGGGCAATCAAATTCACCACTACCGGACCCGGCACCGCCATCACCCGGGAGTTAACCGGCTACCGCCTGACTCCGATTACCATCCGCCCGAACCCGGCGCGCACCTTTGCCGAAATCAGTTTTCACCCTGGCTCGGCACCACGCGCAATCACCATCTACGACCGCACCGGCAGAATCGTCAAAACCCTGAAACCCCGGACCGGCACCAGCACCTTCCGCCTTGACTGCCGCCAGCTCACCTCTGGCATCTACTTCATTGGCACCGGCACCACCACCTTCAGGCGCAAACTGCTGATTGTTCACTAATCTGAAACCGGCAGCGATTAAGAACTACCGCCAGCCCGAATGTCAGCAGGATATGATACCAGAGCCAGCCCGGTAGCCCCAGTATCAGCGGTGTTGTCCGCTGCCAGTTCCAGAAGTCATTGGCGAGCACAAAAATCAATACCATCATTAGCACCCAGCGGCGATTGAACCCGCTGAATCTGGACCAGGCGGCAAGCCCGCGTGCCGGGAAAAAAAGCGAACCGAGCAGCAGCACCACGGTCGTGACCCCGATGACTGGTATCACCGGCAGAAAACCAAAATCCGGAATCAGTTTCAGATGGTAAAGCACCACCATAGTCTCACCAACAACAATTGAAGCCACGCCCGCATAGGGGTTTGCCCGGTTCCAGTAGGCTCCTGCCATGGTTACCGGAAAAAGCACCGCCAGCCCGGTAAAGGTCTCGGTGGCAATATCAAGGATGGTTCCGGGCGGTTTGAGTGCCAGCAGGAAACCAACCAGCGCCAGCACCGCAATCACCAGCGTCTGGAGCCGCGGTCTTGGCTCCGGCGGCTTGCCCAGCAGCAGCCTGGTATCCCGAATCACCATTGAGGACAGCGTCAGCAGTTGCGAATCCATCGTTGACATCAGTGCTGACAGCCCCACCACCGTGAGTACCCCGGCAAAAAACGGGCTCAGGGTTTTATTAACCACCAGCGGCAGAATCTGGTCGGTCTGCTTTCCGGCCATATCCGGCAGAACCGAATGTGCCAGCACACCAATGGCAACTGGAAAGAAAAACAGCACTCCGGTGATTGCCGGATAAAAACTGGCTGATTTGCGCAGCGCCTGCTCACCCTTTGCCGCCAGAAACCGCTGAAACAACTGGGGAAACATCGGGTCACACAAAAACCAGAGCACCAGATAGGAAAACCAGATTCCGGGCGTGAAAAAACCGCCACCCCCGGGCCGGGAAAAAAGCTCGGGCAACCTTTGCGCCACCTCAGCACTGACCGGGCTGAACCCACCCAGCGCCGCAACCAGGGCAAAAAAAATCACCATCATCCCCCCGAGCATCAGCACCCCCTGAAACAGATCGGTCCAGGCATCGCCGCGCAAACCCCCGAGCAGAACATAACCGACACCGACCAGCACAATCAACCCTGCCCCGAGCTGATAGGGAATTCCGAACAGAGCGGAAAGCATATAGCCCGCTCCCAGCGGCTGGAGTGCCAGATACGGCAGGGTAAAAACCACCATCACCACCAGATATGCGGTCTGAAGAATGCGACTCTTGAACCGGTGGTAAATAAGCTCCGGTGGGGGTAATTGCGCCCGTTGCCACCGCGGCGCGGTGCGCCGGAACCCCAATCAGCAAAAAGGTAATCGCCATAAAACCGGTTCCGAATGCCATAATCGGATAATACGCATAACCTAACCGGTATCCTGCGCCTGCAAAACCGAAGATGGTAAACGCAGAGAAGTTCGTGGCTGCCAGCGTTACCAGCAGCAAAACCGGACCAAGCTTCCTTGACGCCAGAAAAAAATCCTCATGACCGGACTTTGCCCGGCGCCGGGCAACCAGCGCCAGCACCAGAAGCACCGCCAGATAACCGGCAAAAATTACAACCCTCATAACCATTCCTCCTGTTAAAACAACAAGCCATCCCGGGCTGGCCGGGATGGCTTTCGCCTGACATAACCAGCAGGTTATGCTAACCCGAACGCCACCGATGTCAAGCAAAAATTACCACCTGCTACCCGGCACCGCTATGTCATCTGCCCGGTAAACCCACTGGATAACACCCGGCACAATCACCACTCCGGCAAACACCGGCCGCACCCGCACCACCCCCTGCCTGGGCAGCCCAAAAACAGGCGCCAGAACCAAACCGAAATCAGCAACCGCACCTAAACCCCGAACCTGCCTGTGCCTGACCACTTCTAACCGGCTCAGGCTAACCCCGGGGACTGTCCCGGGGCTAGCCCCGGGCATACCCCTCCATTACCGGATTACAGCCGTAACTAACGCAAATTCAGGAGGATAAATAAGCACGCCCTTGCGCCAAATATGTGCACAATTGCACAACTATGCAC
>JBAMLV010000022.1:0-74789 GCA_039793395.1 bacterium
GGCAGACATCTGCCCCCGATTTTTTAATGCCCCGGTGTCATTCTGGGTCGCCATTTTGTCATTGCGAGGGAGTGATAGCGACGAAGCAGTCGCTCCTCGCGAGCGACTGAAAGGAGCGTGGCAACCCCTGCCGCATCGGGTTTGCTTCGCTCCGCTCGCAATGACCGGTAGTGTCAGATCGCCACGCCCCCCTGCATTCGCTCGGGCTCGCTCGCAAGAAGCGAAAATAATGATGACCCGCAATGATAAAAGAATGGTGCTTTACTCGGTTCAGTAATAACTATCCATTGCTGAGCGTAAATTTGACATCAGGAATTTTTCGTGGTAAATTATAGTCTTAATGTTTTACGATTATACCGATAAGACGGAGCGCGACCGGTGGGTTAATGCTGACCATTTTCTTTCCGGACTGCGCCGGATTAATCTGTTTGCCGGTGGTTACGGTTCGGGCAAGAGCGAGGTTTCGGTCAATTTTGCGCTGAGTCTGGTGGAACAGGGCAGGCAGGTGACAATCGCCGACCTTGATATTGTCAATCCCTATTTTCGGAGCCGGGAAACAAGACAGGTGCTTGCAAGTCGGGGGGTCAGGGTGCTTATGCCGCCAGTGGAGATGATGGAGACGGACTTGCCGATGCTCGGTCCGGGAATAAGAGGGGAGTTAGTGAATGGAAATGACTATTTGGTGCTGGACCTGGGGGGCGACTCGGTCGGAGCGAGAGTGATGGCAAGTTTTGGTAACGGACTGAATCCGGGCGATTATTCAGCGTTCTTCGTGCTGAACTCGCGACGGCCATTTGCCGGCACGGCGAAAGAGGTCCAGGGGATGATTAGTGGAATTGAAGCTGCGGCCGGGCTGCCAATTACGCAGTTGGTAGTGAACTCCCATCTAATTGAAGAAACTACTGCCGCGGTGATAAAGGAAGGGATTGAACTGGCGGAGGAGGTCAGCCGGGCGATTAGTAAGCCGATAGGTTTTGTGGCGGTTGAACGCCGGCTGATCGGGGAACTGAATCTGGCGAGCATAAATTATCCAGTGCTGCTTTTGGACCGGCTGCTTTTGAAACCGTGGGAACAGGCTGAGCTGATGGGACCGCAGCGTTTCAAAATTTAAGGAGTGCATGTGGCAAGAAAAACAAAAGTAACAATTGATAAAAACCGCTGCAAGGGCTGTGAGTTGTGCGTCAATTACTGTCCGAAGCAGGTGCTGGCAATGTCCAAGGATATAAATGACAAGGGGTATTTCTATGCTCAGGTGGTTAATCAGGAGGCGTGTATTGCATGCCGGTTCTGCGGGATGATGTGTCCAGATACGGCAATTGAGATTGCGGTTGAGGAGCCGGCGCGAGGGGAGGTGAAGACAAATGGCTAAAATATTAATGAAGGGGAATGAGGCGATTGCCGAATCGGCGGTCCGTGCCGGTGGGTTGCTGTATTTCGGTTATCCGATAACACCGCAGTCGGAGATTGCTGAATATCTTGCCCATCGGATGCCGGAGGTAGGCGGAGTTTTTCTGCAGATTGAGAGTGAGGTCGCGGTGGCAAATGTGCTTTACGGCGCCGCCGGCGCCGGTGCCCGGGTGTGGACATCTTCTTCCAGTCCGGGAATCAGCCTGATGATGGAGGGCGTTTCCTATATCGCCGCTTCAGAACTTCCCTGTGTGATTGTTAATATCGTGCGCTGTGGTCCGGGACTGGGGGGGATTTTGCCTTCCCAGGGTGACTATTTTCAGGCGGTTAAGGGGGGTGGACACGGTGATTACCGGTGTTTGGTGCTGGCACCCTGTTCGGTGCAGGAGGCGGTGGATTTGATGCCGCTGGCGTTTGACCGGGCGGACAGGTATCGCAATCCAGTCATTGTGATTGGTGACGGGATGATTGGTCAGATGATGGAGCCGGTGGAGTTCCGGGAGCACAGTTTTCCGCCGCTGCCACCTAAAGACTGGGCAACAACCGGTTGCCAGGGAAGAAAGCCCAATGTGATTAACTCGCTCTATCTCGACCCGGTTGAGGAGGAGAAACTTAATTTTAAACTGGCGGCAAAGTATGAGCAGATGAAAAGGAACGAGGTTCGGTTTGAGGAGTACCGGACCGACCGGGACCTTGATTGTCTGCTGGTTGCTTACGGCACGACCGCCCGGGTCTGCAAAACGGCGATTCAGCGCTTAGATGAGGAGCAGATTCGGGTCGGGCTGCTGCGGCCGATTACGCTGTTTCCTTTTCCGGAACAACAGATTTACGAACTGGCACAGCGGGCACAGTTTGTGCTGAGTGTGGAGATGTCTACCGGTCAGATGGTGGAGGATGTGCGGCTGGCTGTCGGCAGGACCAGGCCGGTTTATTTCTACGGGCGTGCCGGCGGTATGGTGCCGAGTCCGGAGGAGGTTGCAGCCGCGGTGAAGAAATATCGGAGCGGAGGTGAGAAATGAAGGTGATATTCAAACGGCCGGAGTCATTGAGTTCAACACCGACCCATTACTGTCCGGGGTGCACGCATGGAATTATTCACCGGCTGATTGCCGAGGTGATTGATGAACTGGGGCTGCGGGAGCGGACAGTAGGAATTGCACCGGTTGGTTGTTCAGTGCTGGCGTTTAATTACTTTAACTTTGATTTTCAACAGGCGGCACACGGCCGGGCACCGGCAGTTGCCACCGGTATCAAGCGTGCCCGTCCGGACCTGATTGTTTTTACCTATCAGGGCGATGGGGACCTGGCATCAATCGGGATGAGTGAGATTGTTCATGCAGCAAACCGGGGTGAGAAATTTACGGTGGTATTCATTAACAATGCGATTTACGGAATGACCGGCGGGCAGATGGCACCAACCACGATGCCTGGTCAGGTTACAACCACTTCACCCCGGGGTCGGGATGTTAAAGATGTCGGGTATCCAATCCGAATGTGCGAACTGCTGAGCAGCCTGCGCACCCCGGCTTTTATCGAGCGGGTGGCGGTGCACAACCCGAAACAGGTGATAAATGCCCATCGGGTGCTGAAGCAGGCGTTCAGCTATCAGCGGGATAATATCTGCTTTACCTTTGTGGAGTTTCTATCAACCTGTCCGACGAACTGGGGAATGTCGCCGATTCAGGCGACGAAGTGGCTGGAAGAGAATATGCTGCCCTATTATCCAGTAAAGAATTTCAAATTACCGGAAATCGGGGAGGCGTCGAATGCAGGTTGAGACGGTATTTGCTGGTTTTGGCGGTCAGGGGGTGATGCTTGCGGGCAGATTGCTTGCTGAAGTGGGAATGAAGCTGGGGAAAGAGGTGGTGTGGCTCCCTTCCTACGGTCCAGAGATGCGGGGTGGGACTGCTAACTGCGTGGTTATTATCGCCGACGAGCCGATTGCCTCGCCAATTGTCGCTCATCCCCGGGATGCGGTCGTAATGAACCGCCCTTCGCTGGAAAAATTCTGTCCGGCACTGAAACCGGGTGGATTTGCTATTGTCAACAGTTCGCTGATCAAGATTCGGCCGGAACGGAATGATATCCGGATTGTTGAGGTTCCGGCGAACGAAATTGCCATTGAAGCGGGTGGCGCCCGGGCAGCAAATATGGTAATGCTTGGCGCCTATGTGGGAGCCACTGCTATTGTTCCGGTGGAGGCGGTGTTTGAACAGCTGAAGGAAGAGTTTGCCGCCAAGGCAAAGCTGATTCCGGTCAATTTGAAGTGTGTTGAGCTGGGGTATAAAGTTGGAAAAGAGGCTTTAACCGCTTCCGGCTGATTAACTTTTTTTCGCAAGCCCTGCAATTTTATGTTTCCAAAACCATAGCCGAGAAACAGTGGGAAAACACACCCTGCCAGCAACATGAGCCAACAAATCAGCAGGTAATCATTTATAAAATATAAACTGAATAGTTAAGTTATTATTTATTAATAGGTTGCTTAATAAGTTATTATTTTTTTATTTTATTATTTTTTCCTTGACAACAATAAAAGTGGGGATATAGTAATTCATAGAATGATATTGTGTATAATTATGTGGAAATGTGTGGAAAAATTGGGATGGTGGTAAATGGCTGGGTTGGGGAGATTTATAGGTGAGTTTGAGTACACTATTGACGGAAAGGGCAGGCTCGCGGTCCCCGTGGAGTTCCGAAAGAAGCTCGGTCCGGATGAGAATCGTTTTATATTTCTACCCGGACGGTTTCAAACAATAGAAGTCCACCCCTACACAGAATGGAATGACTACGAGGACCGCGTCCTGCGCCATCTGCCCGAGCATACTGAAGAGGCGCAGCGTTTTTTTATTCTGCTTTATTCTCAGGCAGGCGAAGCAAGCCTTGATGTTCAGGGCCGGGTGCTGCTGCCTAAACATCTGCGAGAATGGGCAGGAATAAAAAATAATGTGGTGATTAGCGGGGCCGGGAAATTTTTTCTGATCTGGGAGCCTGAGCGCTACCGGAAATTTGTTGCCGAGTCAATGCTGAACTATCAGCGTGACCGGAACGAAGCCGGACGGCAGGCATGGGAAATGATGCTGCGGTTTCGGGGTAATGGCCGGGAAGTTTGAACATGTGCCGGTACTCGTTAATGAGGTGGTAGAGGTTTTAAAGCCATGCCTGAGTGTCGGGACAATTATAGATGCGACGGTTGGCGGCGGTGGTCATCTGGCAGCACTGGCGCAGGAGCTGATAAAGTTTGTTCCTGAAGGAAAGCGGTGTTGCCGACTGCTTGGAATTGATGTTGACGCCGAAGCCATCGCGGCCGCGGGATCAAGATTAAGCAAATTCGGATGCCAGGTGCTACCGGCAACAGGTGCCGGGAGTTACCCGGGCAGCGGTTCTGAGTTACCGATGATTGTGTTGATGAAAGCGAGTTATGTGAATATAAATGAAGTTGTAGAAAAACTGAGAATCAGTCAGGTGAGCGGAGTGCTGATGGACCTCGGGTTGTCATCATTTCAGTTGCAACCGGAACGGGGATTTTCGTTTGAACAGGAAGGACCATTAGATATGCGCTTTGACCGGCAGAGTTCCCGGCTAACCGCCCGGGAGTTGTTGCACCGGGCAAAAGAGGGGGAAATTTATACCTGGTTAAGGACTTACGGTGAGGAACCGTTGGCAAAAAGAATAAGCCGGCAGATTTATAAGTTGAGAGGTAAGATTGAGAGCACAAGGGAGCTGGTTCAGGCGATTGCGCAGGTGGTACCAAAACGGCGTTTAAAGAAGACGCTGGCACGGGTGTTTCAGGCGCTGCGGATTGTGGTTAATGACGAACTGACAAGTCTTAAAGTGGGGCTGAAGGCGGCAATTGAACTTTTAAGACCAAAGGGGCGACTGGTAGTTATCTGTTATCAGTCGGGTGAGGACCGGTGTTTTAAGGCGGTGGTGCGGGAGCATCGGGATTGTTTACGGACATTGACCAAAAAGCCGGTCTTTCCAGAAGTTGAGGAGGTCAGAAGAAATCCCCGGGCAAGGAGTGCCCGGCTGAGGGCAGTGGAGAAAGTTCTGTAGAGAGGAGGTCGGATGAAGCCAAATGGTACTTTGAAGGCGGCACTGCTGCTCGTTATTTTTTCCGGTGGGGCGCTGGGGTATCTTTATCTGCACGCTGTTAGTATTCGGGTAACCAGGGAACTGGCAAAAGTTGATACGGAACGGAAGCTGGCTGCGGAACGGGTAGATGTGCTGGGGGTGGAGTTGGAGAGGATGAAGGGGTTCTGCCGGCTGGAGTCGCTGTGGGTGGCGAGCCAGGAAAGGTTCGTTGCAGACCGACGCGGGGAACCGCCGGCGGAGACGGTTAGAACTCAGGCGGTGGTTTTAGGTAAACCGACCCAGGAGGCGGTCGCAATTAATTGCCGGTCCGGAAGATGAGATACCGGGGGAAAAGAGAACGAGGGCTACTCGCCGGAATATTTTTGGTCTGGACGGTTTTGTTTGGTAAACTCACCGCGGTGCAGATTGTCAAGTGGCGGTATTATCAAAATGAGGCGAAGCGGCTGCATTTTAAACGGGTGGAACTGCTGGGCGAACGGGGCCGGATTTATGACCGGAAGGGACGGGCACTGGCGCTGAATCGGCTGTGCTGTTCAATTCAGATTCTGCCGAATTATGTGCGGGATAAGGATACACTGGCTGAGATTCTGGCAGGTTTTGGACTCGGTTCGGTGGCAGAAAACCGGGCACTGCTAAGCCAGGAAAAGCGATTCTTCTGGTTTCGGCGGTTTGTTGATTTTGAAGTTGGCGATTCCCTGCGAAAGGTGTTGACCCGGCGTCGGTTTATCAATGCTGTGCTCGTTCAAGATGCATACCAGCGGATTTATCCTTTCGGGGAGGTGTGTGCCGATGTGGTCGGATTTGTTGGCACCGAGCGAGGGCTGGCCGGAATTGAGTGGGAGTTTGATTCGGTGCTGCGTGGTGCGCCGGGCTGGATTATGTTGCAGAAAGATGCGCTGGGCTGGACCCATCCATCCCCTAATTTGCCAATGAAGAAACCAGTCCCCGGTGCCGATATCTATCTGACGATTGATGCCGAGGTGCAACAGATATGTTTCGAGGCTTTGAGACGGGGGGTAGAGGAATCGGGTGCGAAGCGGGGCTCGGTTATTGTGCTGGATGCTCAGAGCGGGGCAATTCTTGCGGGCGTGGATTTTCCGGGGTATGAGCCGGCGCGGTTCGCCAATTTTCCACCGGAGCGCTATAAGTGGGATGCCGTGGCGGATCAGTTTGAGCCCGGGTCAAGTTTTAAGATTGTTATCTGTGCGGCAGCACTGGAAGATTCAGCACCGGCGCGGTTTACTGAACGGGTTTACGATGTTTCCGCCGGGTTTATCCAGATCGGGAGCAAGAAGATAAAGGATGTGCACCCGAATGGTGTGCTTTCCTTTGATAGTGTGTTTATTCAGTCTTCCAACCCGGCCTGTGCGTTGATGTCGTTTGAGGTTAATCCCGAGGTTTATTATGCGGTTGCCCGAAAGTTAGGATTTGCTGAGAAGGTGGGTATTGATTTTCCTAATGAGGGTAGCGGTCGGCTGGACCGCCCGCCACAGTTGAGAAACAGACTACGGTTTGCCACCATTTCGTTCGGTCAAGGGGTGATGGTAACATTGCTGCAAATGGCGGCGGCTTATCTGTGTGTGGCGAATGGCGGTAAGTATCTCAAGCCTTATCTGCTGGCAGGAATCGTGGAGCGGGGTCAGAGTGGGATGATTAATGAGGTGAGTTTGAACCGGAGAACTGAGGTTCGGCAGGCATTGAGCGCCAAGACCGCGGCAAGGATGAGGGATATCCTGGAGCGGGTGGTGTGTAACGGAACCGGTAAGCTGGCAGCGATTGATGGGGTGAGCGTATGTGGTAAGACGGGAACTGCACAGAAGGTGGACCCGGACGGCGGATATTCAAGCACGCGTTCGCTGATGAGTTTTGTCGGATTTTTCCCGAAGGAACGACCTCGTTATCTTATTGCCGTTATGCTGGATGAGCCTACGCGGTACCGGTTTGCAGGCAGCACAGCGTGTCCGGTTTTTCGCGAGATTGGAGAACGGTTGCTAAGCCTGGATGAGGTGAGAGCACAGGAGCAGGAGTTAGCCACAGTTAAGTGCCGGGTGATGGGGAAGTAATTATGTTATGTTTGAAGGTGAACGGGTAAAGTCGCTGGCCGAACTGATTACTGGCATTCCCTGTGAAGTTATGGCTGCCGGGATTGGTGGCCGGAGAGCGGGCCCAGGCGATATTAAAATCAAAGGGCTTGCCTACCATTCAGCAAAGGTGAATCCCGGTTTTCTTTTTGTGGCAATTGAAGGAACAAAATTTTCTGGTAACGACTTTATAGATGAGGCAATAAATCGGGGAGCAGTGGTGGTTGCCACGAGCGACCCGCGGCGAGTGACCAAGAGCTGGGTAACGGTGGTTCAGACCCGGTTTCCCCGCCGGTTTCTTGCTCAGGTTGCCAACAGGTTTTACGATTTTCCGGCGAGGAAATTGCAGTTAATCGGTGTAACCGGGACGAACGGGAAGACGACTACCTGTTATCTTACTCGCGCCGTTCTCCAGGAGCTGGGGCAGGAACCGGGTTTTATTGGCACAATTGAGTACTGGGATGGGGTGGAGCGAAGGGTTGCCGGTAATACCACGCCCGAAAGTCTGGATATGGTTCAGATGCTTTTCCGAATGGTGAATAACGGCGTCCGTGTGTGTGTGAGTGAAGTTTCTTCGCATGCGCTGGAACTGGACCGGGTTTTTGACCTTGATTTCCGGGTGGGAGTATTTACCAATCTTACTCAGGACCATCTTGATTTTCACCGGACGATGGAAAACTACCGTCGGGCAAAGATGAAACTGTTTCAGTCACTGACGCCGGGTGCTTTCGCGGTAGCAAATTTTGACGACGCGGCCGGTGCGGGGATACCGGCGTTGACCAAGGCGAAGGTTATCGGTTTTGGTACGAAGCCAGAACCGGAGCTAATTTTAGAACGGGAGCACAATGTGATTGACTACATCTGGGGCGAAGTAAAGCGGGTGAGCGAGGATGGGCTTGAATGTAATGTTTACATTAAAAGTGCCGGGGTTAAGCCGTTGCCGGTGCGGCTGAAACTGGCGGGCAGGCATAATCTGTTTAATCTGCTTGCGGTGTTCGGTATTGGCAGAGCATTGGGGTGGGATGAGGAATTAATACGCCGGGGGGTGGAAAGGCTGGATTCGGTTCCAGGACGGATGGAGCGGATTTGGAATGATAAAGGGCTGGGGGTTTATATTGATTACGCTCATACGCCGGATGCGCTGAAGCGGGTGCTGGTAACGGTGCGCGAGTGGACGAAAGGAAGGGTGCTGGTTGTGTTTGGATGCGGCGGGGATCGGGATCGTGGGAAACGGCCGCTGATGGGGAGTGTAGCGGCACAACTGGCCGATGTTGTTATCGTTACCTCTGATAATCCGAGAAGTGAGGAGCCGGTGAAAATTATAGAGGAAATTCTTTCGGGGATCGAACCGGCGGTGCGGCAGAATAAGAATCGCTGTATGGTGGAGATTGATCGGAGGGAGGCAATCAGGCAAGCGCTGATTCAAGCCCGACCCGGGGATACGGTTGTAATTGCGGGTAAGGGCCATGAGGACTACCAGATTGTTGGCAGCGAACGGTATCATTTTGACGACCGGGAAGTGGCGTGGGAGTTACTGCGTGCTACTCAGGAGTTGTGATGCTGAACTATTTTTTAACTCCACTTGCCCGGTATTTCTGGCCGTTTAACCTTTTCCGGTACATCACCTTCCGTGCGGCGATGGCTGGCGTAGTGGCAATTGTGCTCACGCTTTTGGTGGGTGGGCCGCTGATCCGGCTGTTGAAAAGACTGCAAATTGGTCAGCACATCCGGGATGAGGTTCCAGAAAGACACCGTCAGAAAGCAGGGACACCGACTATGGGTGGGGCGTTAATTTTGATTTCGGCGATAATCGGGATAGTGCTTTTTGGTGACTTAACGAATCAGGCGGTGCTTTTAGGACTGGCGGTGCTGGTGCTGCTGGGAATATTGGGATTCTGGGACGATTATGTAAAGGTACGCGGCGGCAGGCCCCGGGGGATTAATAAGCGGACGAAACTGGCTTTTCAGTTGTTGGTTGCCGGTGGGGTGGGGGCGGTACTATACTTTCTGCCGACGGACCCCGCTCTTAAGAGCAAAACCAATTTTCTGCTTTTTAAAAATATTATTGTCGACTTTGGTGTTCTTTATATTCCAATGGTGATGTTTGTGCTGGTCGGTTCGTCCAATGCGGTGAACCTAAGCGACGGTCTTGACGGTCTGGCACCTGGACTGCTGGCAGTGGCGTTGGCAAGTTACACCGCACTTTGTTATGTGGCTGGCAATTTCAAAATTGCCCGTTATCTTAATATTCAGTATGTTCCAGTAGCCGGGGAAATGGCAGTTTTATGTTTAGCGTTGACTGGTGCCTGTCTCGGTTTTTTGTGGTTTAACTCCTACCCAGCAGAAATTTTTATGGGCGATACCGGTTCGCTGCCGCTGGGAGGAGCGCTGGGGCTGGCAGCAATTGTTTCCAAGCATGAGCTGCTCCTGCCCATCATCGGCGGCGTTTTTATCCTTGAGGCGGGCTCAGTGCTGTTGCAGGTCTTATATTTTCATTCGACTGGTGGCAGGCGAATCTTCAGGATGGCTCCATTACACCATCATTACGAACTGAAAGGGTGGGCCGAACCGAAGATTGTTACTCGGTTTATGATTATTGCGGTGCTGTGTGGGATGGTGGCTTTGGCAACGCTTAAGGTGCGATAAATGCTAACTTCATTCAAGGAGCAGGTTCAGAGCCGATGGTTTGTGATTTTAGGTCTTGGGCGTGCTGGCCAGACACTCAGCCGGGCACTTTTGAAAGCGGGGGCAAAGGTGGCGGCATACGAAGAGGATGAGCGGGTGTGGAATTTGCTGGCGGTCCGGATGCTGGTTAAAAGCGGTTTGATACGGCTGCGAAAATTGGGCAGTCGGGTGGTGAGTGTGAAGCCGGCGGTAATTGCCAGTCCCGGGTTCAGTGCTGAGCATCCGGCGGTGCGTTTTTTTATGGGAAAAGGCATTTCGGTCCAGGATGAACTTGATTTTGCCACTCAGTTTCTAAAAGGAGAAGTGATTGCAGTTACCGGAACAAATGGAAAGTCAACAACGGTAACAATGATTGGCGAGATTCTGCGGCAGGCGGGTAAGAAGGTCTTCGTGGGAGGGAATCTGGCTCCAGGGAAACCGCTTTCAAGTGCTCTTAATGCCGGGGGAAAAGATTTTTATGTGGTTGAGGTTTCCAGTTTTCAGCTGAGCCGTTCGGATTGGCTGGCACCCAAGGTGGCGGTGCTTCTGAATGTCACTGCAGATCATCTGGACCGCCACCGGTCTTTTGCCGATTATGCGCGGTGTAAGGCGAGGATTTTTGAGCGTCAAAAACCAGATGACTGGGCGGTGTTGAATTATGACGATCCGGTGGTCAGGGAGTTGGCAGGAGCGGTGCGAGCAAGAAGGCTGTTCTTTTCGCTGCAGCGGCGGGCAGACAGTTATCTTTTTCGTAAATGGGTTTATTTTCAGGGTAAACGGATGGTACCGGTGGACATGATAATCGAGCGGATGACCGGCAGGGGCCTTCCGGCAGCCAGACTTTTTAGACTTGAGCATCTGCCGGTGGTGGAGAATGCGGTTGCAGCTGTGAGCGTAGCCGGGGCGCTGGGTGTGGAATCTCAAGCCGTGCACGCAGGGTTAAGATGCTGGCAGCCACTGAAACACCGGCTGGAGTTTGTCCGGGCCATAAACGGTATTTACTTTTTTAATAACTCAATGTGCACAAATCCCCAGGCGGGGATCAGGTCATTGCGGGCGTGGCGGAACAAGGTGGTGCTGATTGCCGGGGGAAAGGAGAAGGATGCCGATCCGGCGGAATTCGTCAAGGCGATGAGTGAAAGGGCAAAATGGGTGGTGCTTTTAGGGGAAAACAGTGAGCGGCTTGCTGCCGGATTGAGCCGGCTAAGCTTCCATCAGTATGAGATTGCCTACACAATGAAGGACGCGGTGTTCAAGGCATTCCGACAGGCAACACCCGGTGATGTAGTGCTGCTCTCACCCGGTTTTGCTTCATTTGATCTTTTTCGTAACTTTCAGGCACGCGGGAGGGCATTTAAGAATGCGGTCTGGAGTTTATAACCGGAACGGGAGCTGGACGGTGCCGGGTGGTGGTCTTGGCCTTTATGGTTTGAGTTACAAGCCGAGCGCGGTTCTGCGAAATGTGCCCAATTCACCACTGGATTATCAGCTGTTTCTGCTGGTAGTGATACTGAGTTCTATCGGTTTGATCGCAGTTTACACCTCAACCTATCATCTGGGACTTGAGTATCTGCGAAGGCATATCATTCGGCTGGGTATCGGAGCGCTATTACTGTGGTTGGGAATGAAACTAAATCTGCAACGACTGGGGACCCGGAAAATTCAGTGGCTGTTGCTGATACTGAGTATTGGGTTGATGGTCGGGGCAATTATTTACGGAAATATCGGTGGCGAAGTTGCCCGGCGTCGGCTGGGCGTATTCCAGCCACAGGAGTTTGTGAAGTATGCACTCGTTATCTGGCTCGCCGGTTATTTTGAGCAGCTGCATGAGACCGGCGCAAGACAGACTTTTTTAAATACGATAGTGAAACCAGGACTGGTGGTGGCAATTATCGTCGGGACGGTGCTGGCACAGCCGGCGGTGGGTACGAGTGTGATTCTCGGGACGGCAAGTTTTATGGTTTTTGTGCTCGCTGGTGTACGGTGGCGGTATCTTTTAACTGTGCTGGCATTGGCAGGGGTTTTGGTTGGGACTGGATTCGGAATAATGCCGGTATTGAAAAATACGAAGTTCCGGTATATTCCGGAGCGGTGGGAAAGGTTTATCAGTGGCGACCGGTACCACCAGCATCAGGCGCTGATTGCCTTAGGTTCGGGCGGTCCGGTGGGTAAAGGGCTGGGGGAAGGCAGGCAGAAGTATTATTTTTTACCGAAACTGCACAAGGATTTTATCTTCTGTGCAATCGGTGAGGAGTCCGGGTTTTTAGGATGCGGGCTGATTATGCTGTTCTACTTCCTCCTGGCGTTGAGGATGTTCAGAATCGGTGAGCGGTCGGCAAGCGAGTTTGGCCGGCTGTTGAGCGGCGGGGTTGGGGTACTAATAACGGTTTATGCATTGGTGCACATTGCAGTGTCGTTGGACATAGTGCCCTGCACCGGTCAGCCACTGCCGTTTATTTCCTACGGTGGTTCGGCGCTGACAGCCAATATGTTTGCGATTGGACTGGTATTGAATGTGTCCAGACATAGGAGGAGCGGTCTTGATGAAGAGGATATTAATGGTCGCGGGTGGAACCGGTGGTCACATTTTCCCCGGTCTGGCATTGGCTGAGGAGCTGAAAGACCGCGGGGTGGAGGTGGTCTGGGTCGGTAGAGGCAACAGTCCGGAGGAGACGATTGCCAAGAGTGCAGGTTTCGAGTTTGAAAGGATAAGCGCGGGGCAGATTACAGGTAAGAGTGGGTTTGCCCGATTGCAGGGGATGGCAATGATTACGGCCGGGGTATTTCAGGCCTTGCGGGTGATTGAAAGCACGGCTCCGGATGCGGTGATTGGAGCAGGTGGATTTGTCAGCGTACCGGTGCTGACCGCCAGTCTGATGAAGGGGCTCAAGTTTTTTATGTTAGAGCAGAACTGTGTTCCCGGTCGAGTAACCAGGTTTTTTGCCCGCTGGGCAGCAGAGATTTTTTTGACCTTTCCGATTGAAGGGATTTTGAGGGGTAGGTGGACGGTGACCGGCACGCCGCTGCGCCGGGGTATTATTGAACGGTGTGCCCGGATTGATTTTACTCAACCGCCAGCAGGGGGACGGACTTTGCTGGTGCTGGGTGGGAGTCAGGGTGCTCGGGTGTTGAATATGGCGGCGCTGGATTTGGCGGCGACATTGCCCAATCTCCGGGTGATTATCGTTACCGGCCGGCGGGATTACCAGTTAGTGAGGTCACTTTTGCGGTCCAAAAATTGTGAAATTGTGGACTGGACCGACCATCCGGAGGAGCTGTATGCACAGGCAACACTGGCAGTTACCCGGGCGGGGGCGCTGGTCCTTTCGGAGTTGCTGGCATTCGGTGTGCCGATGATTGTCGTGCCCTTCCCCTATGCCGCTGACCGGCATCAGGATGCCAATGCCCGGTATGTTGCCAAGGCCGGTGCCGCAGTTGTGCTTGAGCAACCTCAGCTCTCCGGTCTGCCCAGTCTGGTTCAGAGGTTGATGGCTGAGCCCGAAAAGCTTGAACTGATGAGGCAGCGGGCAAAAACGGCAGCACGGGTTGACGCCGGGATGTTAATTGCCGGGAGAATTATGGCGGCAGTCAGCGGGGAAAAGGAAGGGGCAAGATGTTTGGCAGATTGAAGCGGGTGCACTTTGTTGGGATTGGCGGTGCGGGAATGTCCGGCATCGCGCTGGTGCTGAAGAATTTGGGTTTTGAAGTAACCGGTTCTGACATTCAGGCAAGTGATGTGACCGAGCGTTTGCACCGGGAAGGGATTAAGGTATATATCGGACACCGGACTGAGAACTGTGCCGATGCCGAGGTGGTGGTTTTTTCTACCGCGGTTACCGAGGATAATCCGGAACTGGTGTGTGCCCGAAGCCGGGGGGTCCCGGTAATCAGACGGGCGGAGATGCTCGCTGAGTTGATGCGGTTGAAATTCAGTATCGCAATCTCCGGCAGTCACGGCAAAACAACTACTACCTCGCTGGTTACACATATTCTAACCCGGGCCGGGCTTGACCCAACTGCGGTAATTGGCGGTCGAATTGTAGGAGCGGAAACCGGTGCCCGACTTGGACGGTCGGAGTATTTAGTTGTCGAGGCGGACGAAAGCGACCGATCGTTTGTGCTGCTTTATCCCGCGATTGCGGTGGTAACCAATATTGAACCCGAGCATCTTGATTACTATAAAAACCTTCAGGACCTAAAGAAGGAGTTTATCCGGTTTGTCAACCGAGTGCCTTTTTACGGGAGTGTGATTCTGTGTCTTGATTCACCGGCGGTGCGGTCGATCCGGAACCGGATTGACCGACGGGTTGTTACCTACGGCGTAGACAGCGAGGCCGACTTTAAGGTGGAGGAGGTTCAGCTTTACCGTTTCAGTTCGGCATTCACCGTAGTTTACCAGGGAAAGCCGGTGGGCCGGTTCAGTCTCGCGATGGCGGGCAGACATAATGTTCAGAATGCGCTTGCCGGGATTGCGGTCGGGACCGAACTGGGAATAGATTTTGCGACCATTGAACAGGCACTGGCAACATTTACCGGCGTGCACCGGCGTCTGGAGCGAAAAGGGGAAGAAAAAGGGATTGTTGTTTTTGACGATTACGGTCATCATCCGACCGAAATCCGGGTGACGATTGAGGCATTGCGGCACGCCTATCCTGACAATCGGATTTTTGTGATATTTCAGCCCCATCGCTATACCCGGACGATGTTGCTCGCCGAAGAGTTCGGCAGTGCATTTGACCGGGCGGATGAGGTGGTGATTACCGGAATTTATGCTGCAGCGGAGCCGCCGATTCCCGGAGTTGATGAGCAAATGATTGTGGCGGCGGTCAGGAGCCGGGGGCGGCCGGGATTGACCGTGCATCACCAGCCGGAGCTGAGCGCAGCGGCAGAATTTGTTGTGCCCCGACTGAAAAGGGGTGATGTAGTTCTGACGCTGGGCGCAGGCAGTATCACCAGGCTGGCTGATGAGTTATTGAAACTTATCCGGGAGCAGCTGTAATGGCAGGGGAGTGGCAGGAGAGGCTGAAACGGATAATTACTGAGACGGGTGGTGTGGTGATGTTCAACGAGCCACTTGCGCGGCACACCAGTTTTCGCATCGGTGGTCCGGCCGATGCCGTCGTGATTATTCAGGACTTAAACGGGCTTATCCGGCTACGGGCAGGCTGCCGGGAACTGGGATTGGGGTTGGTGGTGCTCGGCCGGGGTACCAATGTGCTGATTTCGGATCAGGGGCTGCGGGGGGTGGTGGTAAAGCTGGAGGGTGAGTTCAGCCGGATTGAGGTCAGCGGAAACCGGATTAGGGCTGGTGCCGGCGCACTGCTGGACCGGATAGCCGAAGCTGGGGCGGCGAATGGACTGACCGGCGCGGAGTTTCTTGCTGGAATACCCGGAACTGTGGGGGGTGGTCTGATGAGCAATGCCGGTGCGTTCGGTCAGAGCATTGCCGATATCGTGCAGGAGATTGAACTGCTGGAGCCGGATGACAGGGTGCGGGTGTTGAAACGAACCGAGGTGCGCGCCGGTTATCGCCAGTCGCTGCTGCCGCCGGGCACCTGGGCGTTATCAGTGGTGCTTGAGTTAAAAGAGGGGAGCGGACGCAACGGTAAGGCGATCCGTGCCGAACGTCGGGCAAAACATCCGACTGAGCCTTCGGCCGGTTCCTTTTTCAAAAATCCAGAAACGATGCCCGCCGGGAAACTGATAGAACAATGCGGGCTCAAGGGGATGAGGGTGGGGCAGGCAGCGGTTTCGGAGCGGCATGCCAATTTTATTGTCAATTTAGGTAGTGCCAGATTTGTTGAAGTTTATGAACTGATTCAGATTATCAAGGCAACGGTTGAAGAAAAGACCGGCGTTGAGCTTGAGGAGGAGGTCCAGGTGCTTCCGCTGTCGGGCTCAGCCGGGGTCAGGAGGTGAAAAAATGGCAAAGGTTAGAAGGATTACTGCGATTGACATTGGGACGACCAAGATTGTCTGTATGATTGCCGAGGTGGACAGTACCGGCAAGACCGAAATCAAGGGTTATGGTGTGTCGCCACCGGACGGATTCCGGCTGGGCGTGGTCGTCAGTCTGGACAAGGCAACTGAGTCTTTTACCGGGGCAATTGAGCAGGCGGAAAAAATGGCACAGTGCCGGATTGGCACCGGTCCAGTATTTACCAGTATTACTGGCGATCACATCAAGCATCTGCCCGGTTTGGGAGCGGTACCGGTTAGTCGGCCCACGCGGGGGATTCAGCTCCGGGATATTGAGGATGTAATCCGGCAGGCACAGACGATTCGGCTCCCGAATGATGAGCAGATACTGCATGTGATACCAACTCAGTTTATTGTTGACGGCCAGAAGGGGGTGCGTAACCCACTGGGGCTATTCGGAGTCCGGCTGGAGGTGGAAGCGCTGCTGATCATCGGTGCGGTGACCGCGATTGCAAATATCTATCGGGTGTTGGAGCGGCTGGAGATAAAGAATCGGGCGCTGGTGCTGCAGTCGCTGGCAACCTCTTACGGGGTGTGCGATGAGCAGGATAAGGAACTGGGGGTGGTGATAATTGACATCGGCGGCGTGATTGATGTGTCCATTTACCGGGAGGGAGAAATACGCTGGACCAAGATGTTGCCGGCGGGGGCGGCGAATATTACCAAGGATGTGGCAATCGGTCTGCGCACCTCCTATCAGCAGGCGGAGATAGTTAAGCGCGAGTTCGGAGTGGCAATGGCAGGAATGATTGAGCGGGATGAGGCGCTGACGATTGAGGATGCTTCGGGACGGGGACCGAAACAGGTTTCCCGGCGGCTACTGGCATCAATTATTGAACTCCGGGTTGAGGAGTTGCTGAATCTTGCCGACGCCGAAATCAGGAAGTCGCAGCTTGCCGACGGACTGTCCGGCGGCGTTATCCTGACCGGCGGCGGTGCGCAATTGCCCGGGATTGATATTCTGGCAGAGCAGATCTGCGGTATGCCGGTTAAGATTGGCCGACCGGAGCGGATAAACGGACCGCGGGAGGTGGTTAGCAATCCCGCATTTGCTACCGCGGTCGGTTTGATTCGCTGTGCTGTTGAAGGTAAGAGCAGTCAGTTGCACCGGTTGCCTGCGCCCAGTCTGGGACGGAGGCTCTGGGAGGATTTAAAAGCCTGGTTTACTTAAAACAACAATGAAAGGAGGTAGGAGTGATTGAACCGGTAGAGGAAAGAAGTCTGACGCGCATCGGAGTTTTTGGGGTCGGTGGTGCCGGCGGTAATGCGGTCAATCATATGGTAGATGCCCGGCTGAGCGGAGTGGAGTTGTTTGCCGTGAATACCGACCTGCAGGCGTTATCAATGTCGCTGGCACCGAACAAAATTCAGATCGGTGCCCAGCTGACCGGCGGGCTCGGTTCTGGCGGAGATCCGAAAATTGGCCGGCAGGCGGCAGAGGAATCAATTGAAATCCTGCGAGAAAATCTTGCTGGTTTTGATATGGTGTTTATCGCCGCCGGCGAGGGAGGTGGAACCGGAACCGGTGCCGCGCCGGTGATTGCTCAGGAGGCAAAGCAGCAGGGTGCACTGGTAGTGGCGGTGGTCACCCGGCCGTTTGATTTTGAAGGCCGACAGCGCCGGGAGAAGGCGCAGGCGGGAATTGAAGCCCTGAAGCCGCATGTTGATACCCTGATTGTCATTCCCAATCAGCGGATTCTGGAGGTTTACGGCGCGCAGCCCTGTTTTGAAGCCTTCCGGCTGGCAGATGAGGTGCTACTTAATGCGGTCCGGGGAATATCGGAAATCGTTACCACCAGGCAGTTGATTAACATTGATTTTGCCGATGTCCGGACGGTGATGAGCGAACGGGGTGGAGCGGTGATGTCGGTCGGCATTGCTGAAGGCGAAGGCCGGGCAAGCGAGGCGGCGCACCGGGCTTTACGTTCACCGCTGATTGAGGATATTTCAATTGAAAGCGCCAGGCGAGTGCTGTTGAACATCTCGGGTGATGAGTCAATGACCCTGAAGGAGGTGGAGGAGGCAGTGCAGATTATCTACCATGCGACCAATGGCCAGGCGGACATCAGAATGGGAGCGGCACGGCTGACCGATCTGAAGTCAGCAATGAAGGTGACACTGATTGCCACCGGGCTGAATGAACCGTTGCCGCGGCTGGAGGATGTGACCGATTTCATTAGCAGTTCAGAAATGGTCCCGCTGAAGCGCCGGGTTACCGGTCGGGGTGAACTACCGGTTGACAAATCGGATCTGGAGGTGCCTACTTTTATCCGACGCCAGCTTGATTAATGAACGGCCTTAATCTTCAGCCGTTTTTTCTTGCCGCCTGCTCAATCCAGCGTCGCCGTTCGGCTTCCAGTGCCCGCAGGTCCCGTTCGGTAATGCCGGTGGGATAAACGCCGTTGAAACAGGCGGTGCAGAATTGACGGTCTGGGTGGTTTCCCCGAACCGCCTCAATCAGCCCGTCGTAGGTCTGATAAATCAGTTCATCCGCACCGATGAGCCGGGCAATTTGCTTCTCAGTTTTGCCCTTGGCAATAAACTCGCCCCGGGTCATCATATCAATCCCATATACGCAGGGGTGTCGGAGCGGCGGTGCGGTTACCGCCAGATACACCCGCCGGGCACCCGCATCCCGGACCATCTGCACCAGTTCCTTGGATGTGGTGCCGCGGACAATTGAGTCGTCAACCAGGAGGATGTTTTTGCCCTGAATCTGGGAACGGACCGGGTTGAGTTTCTGGCGCACCGAAAATGCCCGGTTGATTGTTGCCGGCGTGATAAAGGTCCGGGCGATGTAGCGGTTTTTAATCAGGCCTTCGCGCATTTCGAGGTTCATTACCCGGGCGAGGGCGCTACCAGCCGGTCGGGCGGTGTCCGGCACCGGAATGACAATGTCGGGTCTGATATTGCGTCTGAGGACCTCGCGGGCAAGGGTTTCACCGAGCCGGAGCCGGGCTTCATAAACTTCAATACCGTCAATCACCGAGTCTGGCCGGGCAAAGTACACATACTCAAAGATACAGGTGTGGAGGTTGCCGGGTTCAATCTGGTGGTAATGCAGCCGGTGATGGCGGTCGATAAAGACCGCCTCGCCGGGTTTCACATCCCGGAACTCCTGGAAACCAATCAGATCGAGGGCAACACTTTCCGAGGCAAGGGCGTATTCATGTACCGGTCTTTTTTTAAGCACGCTCTGGCGCAGGCTTTTTGTGCCGGTTTCAGCAGTAACCGGTCTGCTGCCGATTACCAGCGGCCGGATGCCACTGGGGTCGCGAAAGGCAACCAGTCCCTGTTGATGAATGAGCGCAACTACCGAATAGGCACCCTTTGCCCGGTTGAACACCCCCCGGACCGCCTGATAAATGTGTTCTGGTTTCAGCTGTCCGGAACGGCACTTTTCCAGTTCGTACGCAAAAACATTCAGAATCGGCTCCACATCGCAGAAACTGGTTAGCTGACGCAGGTCTCGGGTTTCCAATTCGTGGCGCAGGGTAAAGTAGTTTGTCAGATTGCCGTTATGCACCATACCGATACCATAGGGATGATTGACAAAAAATGGCTGGGCATCCTCGCTTGTGCCCGGTCCAATTGTCGGATAACGGGTATGGCCAATGCCGAGTGAGCCGGTTAGCCGGGCAAGGTTTTTTTCGTTAAATACCCGGTTGACCAATCCGTTCCCCTTTTTCAGATGTAAGGTGACATCAGAGGTAAGGATTCCGGCTGAATCCTGACCCCGGTGCTGTAGTGCCAGCAGGCCGGTTACCAGGTCAGGTGCTACCGGCTGATTAAAATAGAAAAGCCCCAGAACACCACACACCCGCTTATTTTAATAAAACTGCACCGAAAATGCAAATTGAATATTTCTTGGCGTGGCGCCACAGAAGCAGTGGGTATCTATAAACTGCAACCAGCCCTTGGGGTGTTTGTTTAGGATCACGAAAGCCGGATGTTGAGCAGAGGGATTTTCAGGCGGTTCCGGGGCGGTGGAGAGATTGCCAGACCAGAGCCGATGACCTCATTACCCATTTTCCCCTTCAGGAGGTCAATCGCCTGATACAGTCGTTCCATTTTCTCCAGCCGGAGAGGGTCATCAAAAATGGTGAGCTGAATGTTTTGGGCTGAAGTCAGGTGCGTGAGGATGATGCCGGTCTGACGGTAGACCACCCCGGGTTGATAAATTGCTTCAAACCCCTGCTGCACCAGCGGGCTGAGTAAAAGCGGATATGCCGAGGGCGCTGACAGTCGTAGCGCCACCGCCCGTTCCTGAAAATCCCTGCTGCGCAGAAAAACAATCAGGCGCCGGGGTGCCAGTTTATAGCGGCGGGCTTTGAAACAGGCAGCTTCGAGATTGGAGCTCAGATGGGCATAGATTGTCAGCCGGTCCGCGGTCGGAGTAAAGGTCTGCGTCTTGCTGATTGACTGGTAGTCGGTTTTCGGCTCCGGAATCACCGGATAAACCAGTCGGCCGTTTAGTTCCTGCCAGATTTCAAAGTAAGGTTTGGTAAAATGCCTGCGGATGAACTCTTCAGACCGACGGGCAAAGTCCAGGGCGGTGTTGATGCCCAGTTTCCGGCACCAAGAAGCGGTGTTGTGGCCAATGCCCCAGACCTCATCAACCGGCAATTTCTGAAGGAAATAGTGAATCTGTCGGCCCGGGATTACGGTCAAGCCTCCGGGTTTTTGATAACGGGAGGCGATTTTGGCCAGCACCTTGGTCAGGCTGATACCGATTGAGACCGAGATACCAAGTTCGGTACTGATGGTTTGCTGAATCCGGAAGCCCAGCTCGGGATAGGAGCAGTGGTAAACCCGGCGCAGACCGGTGATGTCAACAAAGGCTTCATCAATTGAATACTGTTCCACCACCGGCGAGAACCTTTTGAGAACTTCCATCATCCGGACCGAGAACAGGCTGTATTTTTCATAATCGGAGTTGATAATAATTACCTGCGGGTAAAGTTTCACCACTTCCCGAATGCGCATTCCTCGTTTTATGCCCAGCCGCTTTGCCTCATAACTTGCCGCGGTCACAATTCCTCTTTCCCGGCCGACCACCACCGGTTTGCCCGCGAGGGCAGGGTTAGTTGCCTGCTCACAGGCAACAAAGAAGGCATCAGCATCAAGGTGGAGAATCGCATTATGCCAGTCAAATACGGTCAGCGGCTGATTATTCATCGGTATTTCCGGATAACCGCAATGACCACCCCGCCGATTTTCAACTCCTGTTTCGGTTTGACCGGTTGGTAGCGGTTATTGGCGGGAATCAGGGATATTTCGGTTCCCTGACGGTGGAAGTATTTTATGGTCCATTCGCCGTCCACCTCGGCAATTACAATATCGCCGTTTTTGGGCGACAGCGACCGATCGATCAGCACCAGGTCACCGGGCAGAATCCCGGCATCCAGCATTGAGTCCCCGGTTACCTTCAGCAGAAATGTGGAGCTGGAGTTTTTCACCAGCCATTGGTCAAGCGAGATTTTGTCCAGCAGTTCTTCTTCCGCCGGAGAAGGAAAACCGGCTTCAACCGTACCCAGCAGTTTCAGCGGTGTAATAAGCGTTCCGGGGATGAGTCGGCCCGTGACATCCTGGTCTACAATCTGCAACTCCTTCAGCCGGGCAACCAGCCGAAAGACCGCATTCTTGGAACGCCAGCCAAAGAGTCGAGCGATTTCGGAATAGGAGGGCATCCGGCGGTGCTCAAGGTAAAACCGCCTCAGGCGTTCAACTTTTTCCTTCAGGTCCGGTGTCTTGCGCACAGAATAATTATAGTGAACGATTGTTCACCTGTCAAGAAAAATTTATGGCTAATTTTCAATTCCCCGGCCATTAAAATCCGGGGTGTAATCCGGCGTGGCTGAGGAGAGTTCCTGGAAAAACCCCTGCTCAAAGCCGAGGGAAAGAAAGTATTCTTTTATTTCCTGGTATTCGGCAGCGCTCAGGCGCCGGTTCATTCCCGGCAGCCGGTCTGCCTGATAGGCAGGATAATACTGTGCCATCAGACTGATGTGGGTCCGGGGTCCGAGATTGTCGCTCAGCCAGGCGAGGATTTTTTTGGAGTCCTCAATCTGGCCCGGGAGGACCAGGTGCCGGATGATGAGCCCGCGCTGGATGATGCCTGCCTCATCGTAGATGTTTTCACCTACCTGCCGCTGCATCTCCAAAATTGCAGCCGAGGCGTATTTGAAATAATCCGGGGCTGAGGAGTAGCGGCGTGCCAGTTCGTCTGAATGGTATTTTAAATCGGGTAGATAGATTGCGACCAGACCTTCCAGCCGGCGTAGCGTTTCCACCTTCTCATAGGCGTTGGAGTTCCAGAGGATGGGAATTTTCAATCTTTCCTTGGCCACCTTCAGCACCGGCAGTAACTGGAGCGTATAATGGGTCGGGGTTACCAGATTGATATTGTGCGCACCCTGTTTTTCAAGATTGAGCATAATCTGCAGGAGCTGGTCCGGGCTGACCTTACTCCCGAATCCCAGCTGGGAGATACGGTAGTTCTGGCAGAAGCGGCAGCGTAGGTTGCAATGGGAGAAGAAGATGGTGCCGGAGCCACGGGTGCCAGATACCGGTGGCTCTTCCCAGAAGTGGAGCTGCGCTTGAGCGATTTCAATCTCATCGGTTGACCGGCAGCGGCCCGGCTTGACCGCACGGTCAATGTTACATTCAAACGGACAGGCGGTGCAGCGCATAGTTCATTTAATTATAAATTATCGGCAGACAGATGTCATCTTTAGTGCCCTGCCCACCGGGCAATCCCCGGGGTGATGCAGGAGGTTTGGTCGTAAATCAGGGGCGATATTGGCGCTGGTGGCGGAGTGCGTCTGAGTGGATTTATCAGAGTTGTAGGGTACAATTGGATATGCGCCGGGTTTTATCCTTGCTTTTTTTTGCCGGTCTGGTGCTGGCAGAGCCGTTGCGTATCGGTCTGTGTCTTTCCGGTGGTGCAGCACTGGGGCTTGCGCATATCGGGGTGCTCAAGGTTTTGGAAAGGGAAGGGCTGGATTTTGTCGGGATTTCCGGGAACAGTATGGGTGCACTGATTGGCGGAGTCTATGCAGCCGGTTACAGTGCGGCGCAGATTGAGAGTATCGCCCTGAGCGTGGACTGGAACCGGCTTTTCTCTTCCCGGCCCGGCTATGGTGCCCAGTATCTGCCGGAGAAGCGTCAGGCTCAGCGTTATGTGCTGCAGCTGCGGCACAAACGGTTTGTTCCCTATCTGCCAAGCGGCTTGGTTCCACTGCAGAATGTGGAGCTGCTGCTGAACCGGCTGCTTGCTGAGGCCGAATTCAATTCCGGTTACAGTTTTGACCGGCTGGCAATTCCCTATCGGGCAGTGGCGGTTGATATTAATGCCGGGGAGAAGATAGTGTTGAAAGCTGGAAGGCTGGAGCAGGCAATCCGGGCAAGTATTGCCATTCCAGGGGTGTTTTCGCCCGAGGTTATTGATGGTCGGGAGCTGGTAGATGGTGGGGTGCTTGATTATCTGCCGGTGGATGCGCTGCAGGATTTTCAGCCCGATTTTATAATCGCGGTTCTGACCATGCGCCGGGCAGAATCAGCCGGGCAGAATCTGGTGGATATCGTATCCCGGAGTATTGACCTGATGAGCATTGGCAACCTGGAGAGGGCAAGGCGGGAGGCAGATGTGGTGATTGAGCCGGATGTTTCCCGGTTTCTGCATTCGGATTTTGTCCGGGTAAAGGAGCTGATTGCGGTCGGTGAGTCAGCGGCAATGCAGGCACTGCCGTTAATTCGGGGGAAACTAAAGGGTCGGGTGCCGGTTCGGGTCCGGAACCGGTACCCGACCAGGCCGCTGCCGGTGGTGCAGGAGATAAGATTTGAAGGCTTGAAACAGACCCGGCGTTCGCTGATTCTGCCTTATGTCCGGACCCGGACCGGGGCAAGGTTGAATTTTGAACTGGTGTTTTCTGATCTGGAAAGGCTGTTTAACACCGGTCTGTTTGAGGAGGTCAATTTCCGGGTGGAATCTGCCAGTGTGGAGAGCGTGAATGTAATTTATGAGCTGACCGAGCGCCCGTTC
The DNA here is from genome assembly GCA_039793395.1 of bacterium. Classification (GTDB taxonomy): domain Bacteria; phylum Hydrothermota; class Tepidihabitantia; order Tepidihabitantales; family Tepidihabitantaceae; genus JAOABP01. The sequence continues at coordinate 24,268 of JBAMLV010000022.1, forward strand.
GGATTTTATTCGCTCGGGATCAGGTATGACTCTTATGATAATGTTGTGCTCGGGGCTGAAGCGGGTGAGGAGAATATTCTCGGTTCGGGAGCAGCGGTGCGGGCGGCGGCAGTGGTCGGTAATCCGAATGAGTTCCGGCTGGGAATTACCGGCACAAGGATTTTTAATCTGCTGTTTGGTTACCGGCTGGACGGTTATGTGAGTTCGCTCGTCCGCAGTTTCTATGAGCAGGGGCAGTTCAGCTCCAGTTATTTTGTGCGGTTTTCAGGCGGGGTTGCGGAAGCGGGCTACATTACGGGCCGGAACGGGTTCTTCAATTTCGGGGTTCGGGCTGAGCGGGTCGATTATGAAGGGGCGGCGGTGGATACGCTTGACACGCAGTGGCTTGCCGGGGCGCTGTTTAATCTGGAGTTCAACAGTCAGGACCGGCTTGATTTGCCGGTAAGGGGGGCTGCCTACCGGTTGAGCGGTTTTTATTCCAGTCCGAAGATGATGAGTCAACAGGAGTTTCTTAAACTGGAGTTCAATGGCGAGCAGTTGGTACCGCTCAGTGCCCGGCTGACACTGCGGTTCTGGTCGATGCTCGGTTTTTCAGCTGGCAGTTTGCCCCTGTCAGAGCGGTTTCTTTCCGGTGGCGAGCAGTTTGTCGGTTTTGCGGAACAGGAGTTTACCAGTGAACAGCGGTTCCTCGTCGGGGCGGGCGTGCGTCTTCGAGTGTTCAATCTCCTGAATCGTCCTGATTATCCGTTGTTCCTTGAGGCGCTGAGCAATCTCGGTGCCTTTAACCGGCCAGATTTAATTTTCGGCAGTAATGGGGTTGGGGACCGTCTGCACTGGGGCATCGGTGCCGGGCTTTTGACCGGCTCACCGATTGGCCCGCTGCGGATGATGGTGTCACTCGGGGATTTTCTTAAGCGGACGCCGCATCCGGGCGGGGTCCGGTTTTATCTTGCAGTCGGAAAAGAGTTTCGTTACCGGCGATAAATCATGGTCTGGTGCCGGGACAGGCACGGACGCACAGTCCGCAGATGAACTGGTGGACATAGTGCTGGCGCTGAAACTCCTTCAGTTTTTCAAAACAGGCATAATGGTCAAACTGCTCGGGCTTTTCCCGGATGGCATTTGCCGGGCAGGCGGTGATGCAGCGCCGACACTCGTCACAGTCCTGATTGAGCGGAATTCCGGGTTCAAGTTCCAAGTCGGTCAGGATGGTTACCAGGCGGACCTGTGCCCCATATTCCGGGGTTACCAGGAGGTTATTTCTGCCGAGCCAGCCCAGTCCGGCAGCAATGGCGACCCGTTTGTGGGAAAGGTGGGCACGCTGGTTCTGCCAGTCAATAACCTGAGATGCGGGGATGGGCAGGGCGTGGTAGTCGTTGTGCTGTAAATAGAGCGTGAGGTCAAGGGCAATCCGGTCCAGGGCAAAGTTAACCTGGCGGTAGTGGTGTTCGTAAAGCAGGTCCGGATGGCCGGGCAGAAGGTCAAGCACCGGTCGGGAGAGCGGGATGGCGAGCGATAGGGCGCAGGGCAGGCGGCGAAAGGTATCTTCGGGCAGGAGAAAGTCGTCGGTTTTAATTTTTCTCATGTCAGCAATGCCGAACAAGGCAACGCCCCGGGTCCGGCAGAGTGATTCCAGTTCGGTCCGCAACCTGAGCAGGCTCATTTTCTGCTTTCCCTTATTTTAACCGGCCGGCTTTTTTTATCAAGATAAACGCTCAGGGCAAAGATGGCGGCCGGCGTTACGCCGGGAATCCGGTGTGCCTGACCGATTGATGACGGCCGGAGCCGGGTGAGTTTCTCCCGGATTTCTGTGGACAGCCCGGGAATCCGATAGTAGTCAATATCTTCCGGAATGCGCAGTTCCTCCAGTTCGTTGAAACGGAGTTGCTGGCGCTTCGTCCTTTCAATGTAACCTTCATATTTCACCTCCACCTCCACCAGTTCCTGGACCGTCAGCGGGATATCAGGTGCAGATTCGGTCAGCCGGATAAGCGACTGCCAGTCAACTTCCGGACGGCGCAGTAGTTCCAGCGCTGTTACTGGTTCTTTCAATGGGGCGGTTCCCAGGGTGCGTAGCAGCCGGTTTAACCGCTCTGAGGGGTAGATTCGGCGGGATTTGAGCCAGTTGAGCGTGTTTTGAAACTGCAGCTGTTTTTTCACAATCTGCTGATAGCGCGTCTGGTCCAGAAGACCGAGTTCATAACCCTTGGGGCTCAGGCGCAGGTCGGCATTGTCTTCGCGCAGCAGGAGTCGGAACTCAACCCGGGCGGTAAACATCCGGTAAGGTTCGTCGGTTCCTTTAGTTACCAGGTCGTCAATGAGCACGCCAATATACGATTCGGAACGGGAAAGGATAAAGGGCGGTTTTTCCTGTGCCCGCAGTGCGGCATTAATTCCGGCAATCAAGCCCTGGGCGGCGGCTTCTTCATAGCCGGTTGTGCCGTTGATCTGGCCCGCGAAGTAAAGATTTTTTATCAGCCTTGTTTCGAGGGTCGGAAACAACTGGGTCGGGTCTGCGTAGTCGTGTTCAATCGCATAACCCGGCCTGAGCATCCGGCAATTTTCCAGACCGGGAATGGAGTGGAGCATTTTTTCCTGAATCGCCACCGGCAGTGAGGTGGATATTCCATTCGGATAGCATTCAATCGTGTCCGTGCCTTCCGGTTCAATGAAGATGTGATGTCGCTCCCGGTCGGCAAATTTAACCACCTTGTCTTCAATTGAAGGGCAGTAGCGCACCCCGCGTCCTTTGATGATACCGGTGTAAAGCGGGGATTGCTTTAATCCCTTCCGGACGAGCGCGTGGGTTTTTGCGGTGGTCCAGGTGAGATAGCAGACTGCCCGGTTTACCGGTTGCCATTCAGTCCAGAAGGAAAAGGGCCGGGGCGGTTCATCACCCTCCTGGCGCTGGAGCCGCTTGAGTTCAACCGTGCGGATGTCAATCCGCGGTGGCGTACCGGTCTTGAATCGTCCGAGTCGGAATCCCAGTTCTGTTAGATTCCGGCTCAGCAGGTTTGCCGGTGCCTCACCCAATCTGCCGGCAGGAAAGTGGACCAGGCCGATGTGAACCAGACCGGACAGGAATGTGCCTGGAGCAATAATCACCGTTTTGCTGTAAAACCGTTCGCCGGTTTCGGTCTCCACCCCGATCGCAGTTCTGCCCCGGGTTAGAATGCGGGCGCAGGTTCCCTGGCGCAGGACCAGGTTTGAGGTTTGCTCCAAGGTTGAACGCATAATCTGCCGGTAAAGTTGCCGGTCAACCTGGACCCGGGAGGAGCGGACCGCTCTGCCGGCGCTGGTATTCAGTAGACGGAAGTGAATGCCGGCTTTATCAGTTATGAGCGCCATCTGACCCCCAAGGGCATCAATCTCTTTGACCAGTTGACCTTTACCGATGCCCCCAACCGCGGGATTACAGGACATCAGGGCAATGGTGTCCAGATTCTGGGTTAAAAGCAGGGTTTTCTGTCCGAGCCGGGCGCTTGCCAGTGCGGCTTCACAACCGGCATGGCCCGCACCGACCACCAGGACATCAAACCGTTCGCGGTTCATCAGCAGAATTTTATTCAGCCGGGTTATAAATGTCAAAACGGCACGCCCCGGCGCTTATATATATTTGACAATAAAATCGGTGGCGGTAAACTTGTTTTGTTATGCAGACATCGGGTCGCGGGTTGCTACTCCTGCTCCTGCTGATTATCCCCGGTTATGCCATTTTTGAAGACAGCGAGTCCGGGCCACGGGCAGAAGGGATGGGAGGCAGTTTCACGGCGGTGGCAGACGATATTGGCGCCGTGGACTTTAATCCGGCGGGTCTGGCGCTGATAAGTGAGAAGCAGTTTCTGGGCTTTTATAAACTGCTTTATGGTGGTGTCGGCGTTAATCTCCACACCATCCAGGCCGGTGCTGGTGTGCCGGTCAGAAATCTGGGCGCGATTGCGCTCCGGTTTCAGGAGACCGGTTTTAAACTTCAGTCCCAGCGTTCGCTCAAACTGGCACACGGGTTCCAGATAGCAGAAGGGCTGATGTTCGGTTATGGTATTAACGGTTATAGTCTTTATCAGCAGAATTTCGGAGCCGGGTTTGCACTGGGTGTGGATTTGAGCCTGCTTGCCCGGTTTGCCCGTTTCTGGAGCGCGGGTTTTTATGCCCGTAATGTTAATATGCCGAGAATTGGCAGTTCGGAGTTGCCGCAACGGTTGGTTTTTGGGATAGGATTTTCACCCCGGCCCGGGATTCAGTCGGCGGTGCAGGTGGCAAAGGAGCCGGGAATCCGGACGCAGTTTGCGTTTGGTCAGGAGTTTGAGGTGGTGGCGGATTATCTGTCCCTGCGTGCCGGCGTTGAGACTGAGCCAGTGCGGTTTTCTTTCGGTGTGGGAACCGGTTTCCGGAAGGTCGGGGTTGACTATGCGCTGATCACCCATCCGGTTCTGCCCTTCAGCCACAATTTCGGGGTGCGGGTCAGGTTTTGATCTGATGCTGCGGTCGCTTATTCTGTTTTTGAGCATCTGGACCCCGCAGCGTCAATTGGATATCAATCAGGCAACCCGCGAGGAAATTATGCAATTGCCGCTGGATTCAATAACCGCGGAAAGGGTCTTTGAATATCTCCAGCTCTACGGGCGGTTTAATAGTATTTATGAGTTTCTGAAAGTTCCCGGGATAACACCAGGAAAGATGAATGCGCTCAAGCCGCTTATTTACATCAGCCCCCGTCCCTGGGAAGAACGGCTGACTGACAATATTCAGCGTCTTCAGCGCCGGCTGGCGGTTGAGGATGGACCGGGCAGGGCGGTGGTGGAGGAGTGGCAGGATTTGCTTCTGGACCCGATAAATATTAACCGAGCAACCGTTGATGACCTGCTAGGGCTGGAGGATGTTTCGCTGGTGGATGCGGTGGCGGTGGTGAAGTTTATAAGTGGTGGTGGCAGGCTCACCAGTCGTCGGGACCTGGCAAGCAAGGTGGATGGGTTATCCGGATACGGTTACCGGGGAATGAGGAATTATGTCCGGTTTGAGGAGGGGATGGCGGGCGGGGCGCAAAAGCGGAACTGGAGTGGTAATTACCGGTTGAAGTTTGTGTCCGCTGAGGACTGGCAGGTCTGGACTGACGCTAGTGAGTTTGCGGCGGCACTTCGTCAGTTAGTTGAGGACAGTGCCGGTTTTCGCGCTGCGGGCTGGTCTGATGAGGAGATTGAGTTTTTCCGGAACCGGTTGATGGCGGAGGAGCGGTTCCGGCAGAATATGGGTAGTAATGCCGTGGTCCGGCAGCGGTTGAGGTTTAAGTTGGGCGAGCGGTTCCGTGCCGGGCTCTATCTCCAGCAAAATCTGGATGCATTTGCTTCGTCGCCATTGCTCCGCGCAGTGACAGGAGGAGACATTAAGGGTTATGTAATGGTTGATAATATGGGGCCGGTGCGGAGGATAATCTTAGGTGATTACCGGTTGACGGTGGCTCAGGGGCTTTTGCTGGATAATAACTTTCAACTCTTACCCCGGGTTCACAAACGGACCGAAGGGCTGTTTGGTGGCCTGAGTGAAAATCCCGGATTCGGGTTGCGGGGTGGCGCAGGGGAACTGAAACTGGGGCGGATGGGATTGCTGGTTTTTTTTTCCCGCGCAGCCCGCGATGGAATTGTTAATCCAGATAGTTCGGTCAACTGGTACATTATTTCCACGCCCCGCTATCCCGGACTGAAAAATGTCTTTAATCAGACCGACGGCGGTGCCAGGCTGTCCTATGACCTTTCGCAGTTGGGGTTTATACCGATAGGAAGCAGGCTCGGTTTCAATGGTCTGTTAAGCTGGACCGACCGGCGTCTGCGACCTGATGCCCGCTGGCTTGATTTGCCCGGTGATGCCGAAGTGCTGGATGACCCGAACTGGACTAGGCTGGACAGTGGGAAAACCCGGCAGGTTTATTCAGCAGATTTTCGGACGGTGCTCAATAATCTGGCGCTGGAAGGTGAAGTTGCTCAACAGTATCGGGGCGGGAGGGCATATCTTTTAAAAGCATATACCCAGTATGATTATCTTAATTTTACCGCGCTATATCGACATTTCGATATAAATTATAATAATCCTTATAATCGGGGCTTCTGTGAGGAACTGCGGTTTGAGGATACACCGCTGGAAAAGCCCTATCGTCTGGTTGACCCGTGCTTTGCTGCCCTGCAGGATTTTCCGATGCCGAAGGCAGAGCAGGGGTTTTTTGCTGAGTTCAGATACCAGATTTCCCGGCAGATTACCTTTACCCGGGTGTATGTTGATGTCTGGCGGAATCTGGCACACGCGGCTGACAACTACCGGTTTCAGGGCGAGTTAGAATACCGGCCGGTATATCCCTTAAGGCTGAGATTCCGGCAGAAGGTTCAGATGAAGGAAAAACCGAAACTGGCGCTGGGTACAAACTCGGTTTCGCTCGAGTCGGCGGTCCGGGCGCTCGTTTCGCTGTCCAACCGGGACTATTTGACCGCTGAGGTGCGTTATGGTAAGACAATTTTGACCCCGATGATGGAATACAACGATGAGGCAAGCATCAATGGTGATTTTTTACTGGTGCAGTGGGAGCATAACTTTTCTGATGATTTCCAGGGGGAAATCGGGATTGCCAACTGGCGCAGTCAGGGTATGTCCAGCTGGATGTTTGAGGATAATGGCATTGACTTTGTTGACGGGGACGGATTCAAGTGGTATCTGGCGCTCAGTGACCGGCTGGGTGACAATCTCCTGGTCTACCTGAAATTCCGGCAGAAATTGAGCCAGTTTCCCCATACCGGACTGGGCGGCGCTGATGGTGTGCATTACCAGGACGGAACTCCGGCACGGGATTTTGTCAGCGTGAGTAACCGGTTTGACATCAGCCTGCAGATTGATTTCCTGTGGTAGCAAGGAGGCGAGATGAAAACAAAGTCAAAACTGACTGCGGTTTGGGTGGCGCTGTTGAGCGCAAGTTTTCTGGTGGCAAATGTGCCGGTCCGTAACTGGTGGGGTATTGAGATTTACCCGGAACCGGCAGCGGTTTTCTTTAATCCCGCATGCCTGGGATTTTATAACCGGCCGATGTTAACGCTCGGTATGGGCGGTCTGATTTTGAATGAGGAGCGGACCCGACTGGTTTACGACCGGTTTGAAAATACCATTGGTGAGGCGGTTTATGCGGACAACACCAGCCTTTGCTGGCGGTTCGGCACCGCGGCGGGGATTTACCGATTCCGGAATTTCGGATTTGGTGCCGGGGTGGCACCGGTGCGGGACTTCAATTACCGGTATCTGAAGGAGCAACTGGACGATTACTATGTGAAAATCGGTGAGCACCGGGTTGAACAGTCCGGACAGTTGAATAACGCCAGTGCGGGTATCAGTTTCAACCCCTTTAACCAGCTCTGCCTTGGTATCGGTGGCAGGTATCTTTTCGGCTCCAGACAACTTACGCAACTGATAATCCAGCTGCCGGATACGACGCGGTTGAGTAGCAGTGGCAGCCCGAGCGGTGCGGGCTGGTTTGCGGGAATCGGGGCGGCGCTAATGCCGGAACTAAAATTGGATTTTGGGTATCAGTCTGCAGTTCAGCTGAAAAACTGGGATTCAGCCGGTGTCCGGATTGAGCCCTGGCGACTGCTTGCCGGCGCCGAGTTCCGGGCAACTGGTGTGTTGCCTTCAAAGTTCCGGGCTCGCGTCTGCCTGAACGGTTGGTCAGTTACTGATTCCGCTTACCACAATGTGCTTTCGGTCCGGCTCGGGGTTGAACATCTGCTGCTGAATTCGGTGCGTTTGCGCTACGGTTTCGGGCTGGAGCCGTTGTTTTCCGACCCCGGGGTGCAGATGCCGATTGCCGATTTCGGTCTGGGTTTCAATGTTAATCACCTGCGCCTGAACCTGGGGCTGAGTGTAAGCCGCGAGGAGCTTGTTGCCCGCCATTTTATCCTGCCGGTTGAACCTGAAGACAGCCGGATTTATCAGTCGGGGCTGGAAATGAATTTGAGTATGGAATATGAGTTTTAGTTGCGAGCCGGTACCCGGGTCCGGGCGGAGAAAGGTGCATTGCGAGGCTCCATTTTCATCTCGTGATTGCGAGGAGCGAAGCGACGAAGCAATCCCTGCCCGCAAAGAGATTCCTTCGCCCTGCGGGCTCGGAATGACTGAAAGGAAAAGGTCATTGCGAGGAGCGAAGCGACGAAGCAATCGCCCCTTGCGAGCGACTGAAAGGAGCGTGGCAACCTTTGCCGCTTCGGGTTTGCTTCGCACCGTTTGCAACATGGCTTCGCACCGTTTGCAACATGGCTTCGCACCGTTTGCAACATGGATTTTGCTGTGGGGGCTGTTCTGCGGTCCGGCAATGGCAGGAATTCAGCATCTGTTTTTAGTTCACACGAATGACATTCACGGTGCCCTGCTGCCGGGAGAGGCTTACTGGCTGGACAACAACTTTCCGCCGCCGCTCGCCAATGCTGCCGGTGCCCTGTTCATAATTCGGGAGTTGCGGGATTCGGCAGAACGGCACGGTTACGGGTTTCTGCTGCTGGATGGCGGCGATATCTTCAAGGGCACGCCGATTGGTGATTTTACCCGGGGTCAGGCGGTGGTGGATTTTTTCCGCACTGCCAACTATGATGCGGTGGCACCGGGAAATCATGACTTTGACCTGGGCTGGCAGGTGCTCAAGGAGCTGGTGGACTCCTCCCGAATTCCCTGGATTGCGAGCAATGTTCGGGTCCGGGGGAGTGACACACCGCCCGGGTTTCTGAGCGAGAGTTACATCTTTGAGCGGGGCGGAATCAAAATCGGGGTGTTCGGAATGCTTACCAGATATCTTTACGGAATGGTGAATGAGTCGCTGGTCGGCAATCTTGAAATCCTGCCCTATTACGAAATCGGCCGGCAGATGGTCAAGCGGTTGCGGGACCAGGGGGCAGAGATTGTAATTGCACTCAATCATATCGGCTATACCCATGACCAGCGGTTTGCCGATTCGGTTCCCGGAGTGGACATCATCATCGGTGCGCACAGCCATACCGGGGTTGAGCCGCCGTTTGAAAGCCCGATGAATCACACGATAATTCAGCAGGCTTATTCCAAACTGAGTTCGGTTGGCGTGCTGGATATTAAATTTGATACCGAGAGCCGCAGTATTGTCGGCTATTCGGGCCGGCTGATTGACCTCCTGGCGGATGAGGTGCCGAAAGACCGGCTTTACCAGCGGCAGCTGGATTCAATCCGGGAGATTGCGGAAAAGGGGTTTGATGAGGTGCTGGGCTATTCGCGGCGGGAGCTTACCCGGGGCGGCTTTACCGAAACGCCGCTTGGCAATCTGATTACCGATGCGCTGCGCGAGCGGTTCGGCACCGACATAGCGGTCCACAACTCGGCAGGAATCCGGGCAAACATTCCCGCTGGACCGGTTACCTACCGGGATGTGTATCAGGTTGATGTTTTTGGCAATACGGTGGTCACCGGCAGTTACACCGGGAAACAGGTCAAGGAGATACTGGAGGTGTCGGTTAACGGGCGCCATGCGCTCTTTCAGGTGTCGGGGCTAAAGATGCGTTACACTCTAAAGCGGCCGATCGGTCAGCGGGTGCTGGCGGTGGAGATTAACGGTCAGCCGCTGGACTCAAACCGGGTTTACACACTGGCGACCAACTCCTATCTCGCAGCCGGCAGCGGTGATTATCAGGTTTTTACCCGGGGTGAGAATATTGAGGACAGTTATCTGCCGCTCCGGGATGTACTCGCCGATTACATCCGGAAGCATTCGCCGGTGGATGCCCGGATTGAAGGTAGAATTGTGCTGGTTGACCAATGAGTGCACTGCCCTGGCCCTGTAAACCGGTGGATGAAAAACTGGTGGAAAGGCTCGCTGCCGCCGGGATTCCAGCGGTGATTGCCCGACTGCTGGTGCTGCGTGGGGTAAAGGAGCCAGCCGGCGCCGGGGTCTGGCTGAATCCGAACATCAGGCACCTGCATCCGCCCGAACTGCTGCCCGACTTTGAAACAGCTGCCCGGAGGATATTTCAGGCGATTGAGCGCCGGGAGCGGGTTTTAATCTGGGGGCACGACGACCTTGACGGCATCACCGCTGTGCTGATTATGCTCAGGGTGCTTTCCGGGATGCAGGCGCAGGTCAATTATCACATTCCGACCAAGGGCAAAGACAAGCACGGCCTGGATGCCCGATTTATTTCCGCACTCCCGGCGACCGAACGGCCAGGACTGGTCATTACGGTGGACTGCGGTATTTCCAATCACGGGGACATAGAGCAACTGCAGGCGCTGGGAATTGAGGTAATAGTTACCGACCATCACGAAGTGGTTCTACCACTGCCGCCAGCGGTCGCGGTTGTGAATCCGAAACGGCAGGATAGTCAGTATCCCGAGCCGATGCTCACCGGTGCGGGTGTGGCGCTAAAACTGGTGATGGGGCTGGCAAACCAGCGGCTCGGGCTCGTACCGGCGCAGTTTTTTTCTGCCCAGCCCGACCTGCTCGGACTGGTGGCGCTGGGCACAATTGCTGACCGGGCGCCACTCACCGGTGAAAACCGCATTCTGGTGAAATTTGGCTTTGAGCAGTTGCTGAACACCCGTCTGCCCGCGGTGCGGGCGGTGCTTGAGACCCTGAAAACGGACAACGGACCGCTCACGGTCAGCAGTTTCCTCACCGAACTTCTACCCCTCTTTGCCTCGGCAAACGGCCGGGAAGGGGTAAGCAAATTCCTGAGCAATGATGCGGCTGAGGTTCAGGAATGGGTCCGGCAATTGGCGGTGCGAAGCCAGGAGTGGCGCCAGGAGGCTGAACGGACACTCACTCTGGCACAGGAAAATGTTCAACTCGGAGACGGGATTCTTTTTGTCCAGCACCCGGCGCTGTCCCTGCGCGCCCTGGGCTACAGTGCAGCCCGGCTCAAGGACCGGTATCAGGTGCCGGCGATTGTGCTCGGCAAACGGGGCGATGTCTGGGTCGGTGAATGCCGGGGTATTGATGGGGTGGACCTGATGGAATTGCTTCAGGCACTGCGCAACTTCTTCATTGACTTCGGTGGCCACAAAAAGGCGGCAGGATTTACCATCCAGGCCGAGCGCGTGCCGGAGTTCATCCGGGCAGCCGAGCGCTATGCCCATGAAAACTTTGCCCCGAGAATCATCCCCGAAAATGTGCTCCGGGCAGACAGTGTTCTGCCGTTTACCGAATTTACCCACCAGATCTGCCGGCTGGCGCCATTTGGCGAAGGCAATCCCGAGCCGGTCTTCATCTCCGAGCCAGTCCGGCTGCTGATTGGCGAACAGGGCATTATTCCGGAAAGCCGGCAGGAGCTGGTGCTGGTGCCGCGGCGCAGTGGTCTGGAGATCGAGCTGGATGTGCCCTATTATGTGCTTTATGCGGTGGATGATTTGTGCCGGCTCTCCATTCTGGAACTGAAACCTGCTGAACCCGGTGCCTGATAAATCGGTCCACATCGCCCGGCAGAAAAACCGGGCCGACCGCCTCTGGATTTACAACCGTGAAATCAAACGGGTTGAAGGTGCACCCCGGACCGGTGACCTGGTGCGGGTTTATGAGCAGGGCAGGCTGATTGGCTCGGGGATGTTCAATTCCGAGTCCCTGATTGCGGTCCGGCTCTACTCCAGAAAAGATGAGGAGTTAAACGAAGAGCTCATCCTCCGGCGACTGGAAAGGGCGCTGCGTCTACGGGAGCGGTTGCTGCCCGGAGAAAAGGACTTCCGGCTGGTCTTCGGGGAGAGTGATTACCTGCCCGGACTGGTGATTGACAAATACGGCGACCATTTTGCGGTTCAGGTTTACGCTGCCGGTTTTGACTGCCGGCTGGAAATGGTGGTCAATGCGCTCTGCCGGCTGTTACCGGTGAAATCAATCTATGAAAAGGATGACATCAAACTCCGGGAACCGGAAGGGCTAACGCGACGGGAACGGCTGCTTTACGGCACGCCCGAGCCCGACCTGGTCATTTCGGAAAACGGGGTGCAGTTCTATGTGGACATTGCCCGGGGTCAGAAGACCGGCTACTTCTTTGACCACCGTCTCACCCGGAAAAAGGTGCGGCAGTTAGCCAAAAACCGCCGGGTGCTGGACCTTTTCTGCTACACCGGCTCATTTGCCATCAATGCGGCGCTGGGTGGTGCCCGGGAGGTGATCGGGGTGGACATATCCGAGGAAGCCTGCCACCTGGCGGTGCGCAATGCGATGCTCAATCGGGTGGAGACGGTCTGCCGGTTTGTTGTTGCCGATGCCTTTGACCACCTCCGGGAGCTAATAAAAAAGGGGGAGCAGTTTGAACTGGTGAACCTTGACCCACCCGCATTCATCAAGGCGGCAAAACAGAAGGCGGCCGGGCTCAAGGGCTATCTCAAAATCAACCGTCTGGCGATGCAACTCGTTGTTCGCGGCGGAATTCTGGTCTCCTCCTCCTGCTCCCATTATCTATTCTGGCAGGACCTGCTGGATGTGGTCAGCACCGCTGCCCAGGAACTCAACCGGCAGTTTGTGATTCTTGACCGCTCAACTCAGGGGCCAGACCATCCGGTTCTGCCCCAGATGCCCGAGTCCGAATACCTGCGCGCCCTGATTGTCCAGGTATTTTAACCCGGGGGAAGATTTGCCCGTTGGTCCCGGGTTTGACCCGGACCGCGGAGCGGACACCGGTTAGCACGAGCAAGGGGGATTTTAACTACTGGCTGAGAGCTGGGTTAATCGGCTGGCTCAGTCCGGTGATAAAACACCGGTAGAGTTCCGGAACTAACTTTACCCTCACCGTTACCACCGGCACAAATCCCGGTTCCGGGACAGGACCGACAACAGTACGGGGGCTAGCCCCGGGCTTGCCCCCTGATTTGGCGTCCATATTGATAACCACTTGATTTTCAGAATGATAACCACCGGACCACCAAGGAACAATCCGTGCACAGTTGTGCAACAATGCACAAATTGTAATTATGCGTTTGCCACTGGCGACCGCCGCTTGTGGATTGCGAGACGCGCTTCTTGGCAAATTTTCTTGACTTTGAATTTATCTGAGTTATCATTTTTTCTTGCGATGAATTCAGCGGCGAACTCCTCCCTGGTTTCCCGAATTGAGGAATTGAGCGGGCAGCGGGTGCTGGACTGTTATCAGTGCGGGTGCTGTACTGCTGGCTGTCCGATTGGCGAGTTGATGGACCCCGCGCCGAGTAAGGCAATCCGGCTGTTGCAGCTGGGACGGGCAGAAGAGTTGCTGGCAAGTGAAGGTATCTGGTTGTGTGCCAGTTGTCTGGTGTGCGGGACGAGGTGTCCGCGGAATGTTGATTATGCAAAGATTGCCGAGGCATGCCGGGCAATTGTCCTGCGGGCAAAGCGGAGTGTGGTTGACCCGGACCGGGTCAGCCCTGAGCAGTTGCAGGATATACCCCAGCAGGCATTCATTGCCAGTTTCCGGAAGTTTTCGGTATGAAGTATCCTTATTATCCTGGCTGTACGCTCTATTCCAAGGCGAGAAATCTTGACCAGTGTGCCCGGAAAGCCGCGCTCCGTGCCGGTTTTGAACTGGAGGAGATGCCATCCTGGAACTGTTGCGGTGCCATTTACAATACCAATACCGATGACCTGGCGGCGCAGGTTGGACCGGTGCGCAATCTGGCAAAGGCAAGTCAACTGGGCGAGCGGCTGGTGACGCTGTGTGCCGCCTGTTATAATGTGCTGAAGCGGGCAAGTGAGCACCTGCAGGCAACCGGTTTTGAAGCGGACCGGCAGCGACTTTTGGATTTTGTTGATGAGCCGTTGATCCGGGATGTGGAGGTGGTGCATTATCTACAGGTGTTGAAGGAGCTGGGCTGGGAAGGGCTGCGGGCAAAGGTGGCCAAGCCGCTGAACGGGTTGAAGATTGCCTCCTATTACGGCTGTCTGATGGTGCGGCCAAAGGAGGTGTTGAAGTTTGATGACCCGGAAAATCCAATGGTGATGGATGAGCTGGTGGCGGCGCTGGGCGGAACACCGGTGCGGTTTGATTTCAAGAGCGAGTGCTGCGGCGGCTATCTCGTGGTCAATCATCAGGCGGTGGCTGATGCCTGTTCGCTGCGGGTGGTGGAGAATGCCCGGACCTGGGGCGCAGAACTGGTGGTGACCACCTGTCCACTGTGTCAGTATAATCTGGAGATGGCTCAGCGGCGCCGGTCTTCCGGGAATCAGTTAGTGCCGGTGCTTTATTTTACTCAGGTGCTGGGACTGGCACTGGGTCTGGCAGAAGCGGAGTTGGGGTTTGATGATAACCGGCTGGACCCGCGCCCGTTTCTTTTGACCAGGGGGTTGCTGTAAAGATGGCACGGTCGCGGGTCGGGGTTTTTGTCTGTCACTGCGGGATTAACATTGCGGGTGTGGTCCGGGTGCCGGAGCTGGTGGAGCGGGTAAAGACAATTCCCGGGGTGGTGAGTGCGCTGGATTATGTTTACTGCTGTTCCGACCCGGGGCAGCAACTGATTAAGCAGACGATTAAGGACAAGGGGCTGGACGGAGTGGTGGTGGCGTGCTGTTCGCCGAATCTGCACGAGGCGACCTTCCGGAAGGCAGCGGCTGAAGCGGGGTTGAATCCGTATCGGTGTGAGATTGCCAACATCCGGGAGCAGTGTTCCTGGGTAACTGCGGACCGGGATGCGGCAACCGAGAAGGCGGAAGGGATTGTCCGGACGATGGTGGCAAAGGTGCGGGAGGATGTACCGCTTTTCCGGTTGCAAGTGCCGCTGGTCAAGCGGGCGCTGGTGGTGGGTGCGGGTATTGCCGGGATTCAGGCGGCACTGGACATTGCCAATGCGGGTTATGAGGTGGTTTTGGTGGAGAAGGAGCCGTCAATCGGTGGGCATATGGCGCAGCTTTCCGAGACCTTTCCGACGCTTGACTGTTCCCAGTGCATTCTGACTCCAAAGACGGTTGAAGCGGGCAATCACCCGCGGATTAAACTCCTGACCTATTCCGAGGTGCTGGAGGTTTCGGGGTTCATCGGCAATTTCCGGGTGAAAATCCGGCAGAAGCCACGTTATGTTGATCTTGATGCCTGCACCGGCTGCGGTATCTGTCTGGAAAAGTGTCCGGTCAGGGTGGAGTCCGGGTTTGACCGCAATCTGACCCGGCGCCGGGCAATCTACCGGCTGTTTCCCCAGGCGGTACCGAATAAGGTGGTGATTGATGCCGAGCACTGCCGGCAGTTGCAGGGCAAGAGGTGCGGGGTTTGTGAGCGGGTTTGTCCGGCGCAGGCGATTCGGTATGAAGATACCGGGCGGATTATTGAGGAGGAGGTGGGGGCGATTGTGCTGGCGACCGGCTATGAGCTGTTTGACATTTCCCGGGTTGGTTCCTATGGGGCAGGGGTGGTGCCGGATGTGATTGACAGTCTGGCGTTTGAAAGGATTCTTTCGGCATCGGGTCCGTTTGCGGGTGAGGTGCGCCGGCCTTCGGACGGCAGAGTTCCGAAGCGGGTGGTTTTTGTGCAGTGCGCCGGCTCCCGGGACGCAAATCAGGGGGTGCCCTACTGCTCAAAAATCTGCTGTATGTATACCGCGAAGCATGCCCTGCTTTACAAGCACCGGGTGCATGATGGTGAGGCAATTGTCTGTTATATTGATGTCCGGACTCCGGGCAAGGGTTTTGAGGAGTTCTATCGCCGGGCAACCGATGAAGGGGTTAAATACCTGCGGGGTAAGGTTGCCAAGATTTTCCGGCGCGCCGACCGGGTGGTGGTCTGGGCAGCGGATACGCTGGCGGGTAAAAAGATTGAGATTGAGGCTGATATGGTGGTCCTGGCAAGTGCGGTAATTCCCAATCCGAAGGGGGTGGAGCTGGCACGGCGGTTGAAGATTGCTCTTGATGCCCATGGCTTTCAGTCGGAGGCACATCCGAAGCTGCGGCCGGTTGAGACTTTGACCGCGGGCTTCTTTCTTGCCGGCTGTGGTCAGGGACCGAAGGACATTCCGGAGACGGTGGCACAGGCTTCAGGTGCGGCGGCAAAGGTGCTGGCGATGTTCGGTACGAGTGAGCTGTATCATGAACCGGTGATTGCCGAGGTGGATGAGGAGGTTTGCGTTGGCTGTGGTAATTGCGAGCGGAGCTGCGCCTATGAGGCGGTGAAGGTTGATGTCCGGCGCGGTAAGGCGGTGGTGCAGGCGGTGATGTGTGAAGGGTGTGGTGCATGTTCGGTTGCCTGTCCGGCCGGGGCAATTAACCTCAAGAATTTTACCAAGCGGGCGCTGATTGAGATGGTGGATGTGTGAGGGGAAGCGGGAGATGGGCGATAATGGCAATCTGAATTCGGCGGTTCCGGTGACGGAAGCCAGGGTCGGGGCGGTGCTGGTGGTCGGTGCCGGCATTGCCGGGATACAGTCGGCACTGGAACTGGCAGAGTCCGGGTTCAAGGTTTATCTTATGGATTCGGCACCCGCGATTGGCGGGGTGATGGCGATGCTGGACAAGACCTTTCCGACGAATGACTGCTCAATGTGTATTTTGAGCCCGAAACTGGTCGGCACGGGCCGGCATCCGAATATTGAACTGCTCAACGGCGCGGAGCTGCTCGGTCTGGAAGGGGAGCCGGGCAACTTCACCGCCCGGGTCCGGCAGCGGCCCAGGTATGTGTTGCTGGAGAAGTGCACCGGTTGTATGGACTGCACCAAGGTGTGTCCGGTCCGGGTGCCGGATAGTTACAATCAGGGGCTTGCTATGCGGGGTGCGGTTTACAAGCTTTTTGCCCAGGCAATTCCGAATGCAGTGGCAATTGACAAGAATGAACGCCGGGCACCGTGCCGGCTTGCCTGTCCGGCAGAGGTGAATGCCCAGGGTTATATTGCCCTGACCCGCGCCGGTAAGTTCAAGGAGGCTTATCAACTGGTGCGCGAGCGCCTGCCGTTTGTGGGTGTGTGCGGCCGGGTGTGCCATCATCCCTGCGAGGAGAATTGCAACCGCCGGAAGTTTGATGCCGAGAGTCCGGTTGCCATCAGGACAATCAAGCGGTTTCTTGCCGATTATGTGGCAAAACAGGGCGGACTGCCGTATTCGGTGCCGGAAAGGCAGGGGGAGAGTGCGGCGCGGGTGGCAGTTATCGGTGCCGGACCAGCAGGCTTGACCTGTGCGCTGGATTTGCGGCTGAAGGGTTATGAGGTGACGGTTTTTGAGGCGGCAGAGCAGCCGGGCGGAATGATGCGCTGGGGTATCCCAGCTTACCGGCTGCCCCGGGCGGTGCTGGACCAGGAGATTAAGGATATTCTTGATACCGGTATTGAACTGAAGTTGAACTCGCCCATTAATGACCCGGCCGAACTCAAGCGTCTGCTGGCGCAGGGGTATCGGGCAGTTTTTATTGCCATCGGTGCCAGCCGGAGCCGGACCTTGAACATTCCGGGGATGGAGTTGAAGGGGGTGCTGCACGGCATTGAGTTTCTCCGGGAGGTAAATCGCGGGGCAGTGCCGGCAATCGGCAGGCGGGTGGTGGTTATTGGCGGTGGTAATGTGGCGGTGGATGTAGCGATGTGTGCGCGGCGGTGCGGTGCCGAAGCGGTGACGATGGTCTGTCTGGAAAAACGGGATGAGATGCCTGCCCATCCGTGGGAGATTGAGGAGGCGCTCGCCGAGGGAATAAAAATAATGCCCGGCTGGGGTCCGGCCGCAATCCGGGGTGAGGATGGTGCGGTTGCCGGACTTGAGACCATAGAGTGCACGAGCGTTTTTGATGAGCAGCACCGGTTCAATCCCCAATTCAATCCGGATAACCGGGGCTTTGTCCCGGCAGAGACGGTAATTCTGGCAATCGGTCAGCAGGTGGCTTTACCCTTTGCTTCGTTCCAGGTTGACCCGGTGACCCTGGAGGTAAAGGGAATGCCCGGGGTGTTTGCCGGCGGTGATATGGTGTCCGGTCCCGCTTCGGTGATTGAGGCGGTTCAGGCTGGCCATGAAGCGGCAATTTCCATTGACCGGTTCATCCGGAAAGAGGATTTGAGCGCCGGCAGGCAAAAGCCAAAACCGGAACCGGCACGGCTTGAGGATTCTGCTGGTTATCGCATCGGTATCAAACCCCAGGCGCGGACAAAGGAGCCGGTGCTGAACCCGGAGCAACGGCAGAACTGGGATGAGCTGAATTTAGGTTTTGATGAAGAGCAGGCACAGGCTGAAGCCCAGCGGTGTCTGGATTGCGGTATCTGCTCGGAATGTTTTCAGTGTGTGAGTGCGTGTGAAGCCCGGGCAATTGACCACCAGCAGCAGGAAAGGCAGCTGGAACTGAAGGTGGGGGCGGTTATTCTTGCTGGCGGGTTTAGCGAGCACAAGCCGGTTGCCGATGTCAGTCTCGGTTATGCTCAACACCCGAACATCGTTACCAGTCTGGAGTTTGAGCGGATTCTTTCGGCAACCGGTCCTTATGAAGGCCAGGTGCGCCGGCCGTCAGATTTAACTCCGCCGAAGAAGGTCGCCTGGGTGCAGTGTGTCGGTTCCCGGAATCAGGAGCATTATTACTGCTCATCGGTCTGCTGTATGTTTGCGGTCAAGGAGGCGGTCATCGCCAAGGAGCACTGCGGTGGGGAGCTGGATTGTCACATCTACTATCTGGATATGCGCTGTTTTGGCAAGGGTTTTGAACGGTATTATGAACGGGCAAAAAATGAGTATGGGGTGGTGTTCCGGCGTTCGCGGGTGAGTGCAATCCGGGCAGTGCCGGAAACCGGCGACCTCTTGATTGCGTATGAGGATGAGCAGGGCGTGCTACATGATGAGGTTTACAATCTGGTGGTGCTGTCCAGTGCCCTGGTGGCAAATCCGGAGATGGTGGCGCTGTGTGAGCGGCTGGGAGTCAAAGTTGACCCTCAGGGGTTTGTCCAGACCTCAGCTCTTTATCCGGTGGCGACCTCCCGGGCTGGAGTTTTTGCCTGTGGTGTGCTGACCGAGCCCAAGGATATTCCGGAAACGGTCACCGAAGCAACCGGCTGCGCCGGTGCGGTTGCCGGACTTTTGAGCACCGTCCGAAATACGCTGGTGAGCAGGAAGAGTTATCCGCGGGAGCGGGATGTTACGGAAGAAGAGCCGCGGGTCGGAGTTTTTGTGTGCAACTGCGGTATCAACATCGGCGGGGTGGTGCGCGTGCCCGAAGTGGTGGAGTATGCCCGAACCCTGCCCGGGGTGGTTTATGCCGAAGAAAATCTGTTCACCTGCTCGCAGGATACCCAGGAGAAAATCAAGCGGATTATTCAGGAGCAGCGGTTGAACCGGGTGGTGGTTGCCTCCTGCACTCCGCGGACCCATGAGCCGCTATTTCAGGAGACGCTGGCGGAAGCGGGTTTGAACCGGCACCTGTTTACGATGGCAAATATCCGGGACCAGTGTTCCTGGGTTCATATGCATCTGCCCCAGGAGGCGACCGCGAAAGCCAAGGAGCTGGTGCGGATGGCGGTTGCCAATGCCCGGCACCTGAAACCGCTTACCGCTGCTCAATCGCCGGTGGTGCAGAAGGCGCTGGTGGTCGGGGGTGGCATTGCCGGAATGACCGCCGCACTGGCAATTGCGGAGCAGGGGTTTGAGGTGTTTTTGGTGGAAAGGGAAAAGGAACTGGGTGGTAATCTGCGCCGGGTGCGATATGATGAGGCGGGAAATCGGACCGCGGATATTGTTGCGCGGCTGGAAAACCGGCTGCGTTCCCATCCGAAAGTCAGGATTCTGACCGGTGCGGAAATCAGTGCGGTCAGCGGTTATGTGGGCAATTATCGGACCACGGTCCGGTTTACAGGCGCTGAGCGGTCACCGGAAGAGACTTTAGAGCACGGTGTTTTTGTGGTGGCGGTTGGGGCAAGGGAGTATGTGCCTAAAGAATATTTCTATGGTGAAGACAGCCGGGTTTTGACCCAGCTGGAGCTGGAAAATCTGATTGAAACCCAGCCCGATTTTCTTGCCCGGACTGCCGGGACCGCGGGTGCAAATAAACCGTCCAGCCCGACAGTGGTGATGATTCAGTGCGTCGGGTCAAGGAATGAGGAGCATCCCTGGTGCTCCCGGGTTTGTTGCACTGAGGCGGTTAAGAATGCACTCCGGCTGAAGAAGGAGTATC
Source organism: bacterium (assembly GCA_039793395.1). Taxonomy (GTDB): domain Bacteria; phylum Hydrothermota; class Tepidihabitantia; order Tepidihabitantales; family Tepidihabitantaceae; genus JAOABP01. The sequence goes on from JBAMLV010000022.1 coordinate 44,328, forward strand.
CGAATGTTCAGGTGTATATTTTTTACCGGGATATGCGCACCTACGGGTTCCGGGAAGGACTTTATCGCGAAGCCCGGCGTGCCGGGGTGCTATTTATTCATTATGAGCCCGGGGAATTGAAGGTTGAACGCCGGGACGGGAAAATTTTGGTTTCCGGTTATGACCCGGTGCTGGCAGGCCGGGTGGGGGTGGTAGCCGATTATCTGGTGCTTTCAACCGGCATCGTGCCCGCGGAGTCCAATCCGCAACTGGCGAAACTGCTCAAGGTGCCGTTGAATGAGGACGGTTTCTTTCTGGAAGCACATATGAAATTGAGGCCGGTGGATTTTAACACCGCCGGGATTTTTATGGCTGGCACCGCTCACAGCCCCCGTTTTATTTCCGAGACCATTGCGCAGGCACTGGCAGCCGCGGCACGCGCGGGTTCACTTATCAGTTCAACCCGGATTATGACTTCCGCGGTGGTGGCACGGGTGAATACCCGCTGGTGTGCAGGTTGCGGTGTGTGTGAGCGGGTGTGTCAGTATGAGGCGGTTCGGCTCAACCCGGAAACCGGTAAATCAGAAGTTACCGCGGTTTTGTGCCAGGGGTGCGGTGCCTGTGCTGCCGCCTGTCCCGCCGGTGCAATTGAGCTGGCGGGGTTTGAATCCCGGCAACTGCTTTCAATCGTGGAGGAGGCGTTGTAATGAGTTTTGAACCGAAAATAGTCGGATTTCTCTGCAACTGGTGTACCTATGCGGGTGCAGACCTGGCAGGGACATCAAGAATTCAATATCCACCAAATATGAGGCCCATCCGGGTGATGTGCTCTGGAGCGGTCGATTCGGTTTATATCCTGCGGGCACTGCTTGAGGGCGCGGATGGAGTGTTCATCGGTGGCTGTCATCCCGGTGACTGCCATTATGTATCCGGCAATTACAAAACCCGGCGCCGGATGGTGCTGTTCAACTCCATTATGCGGTCGCTGGGCCTGGATGAAGGCCGGGTGCTAGTGCGCTGGATTTCAGCGGCTGAAGGCAAGAAGTTTGCCGATACGGTAACCGAGCTGACCGAGCGGCTCAGACAGCTGGGACCGAGTCCATTCCGCCATCTCTGGGAGGTGTGATTTGGCAGCGAGCGTATTCATTAAAGTTCTAACAGATAATCCGCAGCAGACATTGCGCGGGATTTATGCCCGGTGGCTGAAAACCGGCGAACTATCGGCACTGCTGGTGCCGGCAGTTTCGGCGACCGGGGTTGCGGCACCGGTGCTTTTTTCCGACCCGGAAAAGGTGGCAATGGTCAGTCCACTGCTGCCGGTAATGGCGGTCAACAGTGCATCAATTGTTGCGGAGATTGCGGCCGAGCGGGCAACCGAAACCCGGGTGGGGGTGGTGTTGCGTCCCTGTGAAATGCGGGCGGTGGTGGAGTTGATTAAACTGCAGCAGATCGTCCGGGAAAATCTGGTGCTGATCGGGATTGACTGTCCGGGGACATACCTGCCGGCGGTGCTCGGTCCGGAGCTGGTTGAGGACCGTGGTAAACTGGATGAATGGGTGATTGAGTTCGTTAGCGGTCAGGACCGCTATTTTGAGGATGAACGGTTGCGCAGTGCCTGCCAGATGTGTGAATTTCCAACATCGCTGGTTGCCGACCTGAAAATCGGGTTTTTAGGGTTGAATGTAAGGGAAAGGCTGCTTTTGAGTCCGGTTTCTGAAGCCGGGAGCCGGCTGGTTGCGGGACTGGAAACTGAACCGGCAGCGGAGAATATTCCGGAGCGGAGTGGCTATCTGGACCGGTTTGTGCAGTCCCGGAAAAGCCGGGCGGAACAGCGGATTGCCGATTTTGACCGGGTCGGTCTGGGACCGGAGAATCTGGTCCGTTATTTTGCCCGCTGTCTTAACTGTCATAACTGTATGAAGGTTTGTCCGGTCTGTTATTGCCGGGAGTGTTTCTTTGAATCGGATGTGTTCCAGCGAGAGCAGGATGAATATGTCCGGCGGTCAAAAAGGAAAGGGCTTAACCGGATGCCGGCCGGAACGCTTTTGTTTCATCTGACGCGAATGAATCATATGATGACCTCCTGCGTCCAGTGCGGGATTTGTGAGGATTCCTGTCCAGCAGGAATCGGTTTGAGTGTGCTGTTCAAGAAGGTTGCCCGCAATGCCCAGGCGGCATTTGATTATCTTTCCGGTCGGTCGCTTGATGAGCCGTTGCCACTCACTACCTTCCGGGAGGATGAGTTCCGGGAAATTGGCGAGGAGTAGCGCCCAATGGCAGAACTGCTGTTAAATGAACTGGACACGAGTTTTAAGTACCGGATTGCGGAACGGATGGGCGATGACAGTTTTCTCAACTGCTTTGCCTGCGGTTCCTGCACCGCCTCCTGTCCGGTGCGCCGGCTGGAGGGAAAATATAATCCGCGCCGGCTGATCCGGATGGCAATCTTGGGGATGAAGGATGAGGTGTATAAATCGGAATTTCTCTGGCTCTGTTCCTACCATTCTACCTGTCTTTACCGCTGTCCGCAGAAGGTGAACATCGGCGCGGTCAGCGATGCGGTGAGCCGGCTCAAGCAGCAGGCGGGCAAAAGTGGCTGGCCCGATGGTATCAGCACCGAGTTCCGCCGGGCGGTGGTGCGTGAGGTTCCCGGAGTAAGCGCCTGTTTTGTCTGTGGTTCCTGCACCGCGGTTTGTCCGGAAAGTTTTCTTGACCCGGCAAATGACCCGCGGAAATTTATCCGTAAGGTCAATCTCGGGCTGGCAAGGGCGGCGCTCAGCGATGAGTTCAAGGATATCTGTGCCACTCATTTCCGGTGTGAAAGCCGGTGCCCCCAGGGGGTTAAAATCAGCCGGGTGATGCAGGTCCTGCGCGAGCTGGCACTGGAAGATGGTTATTCATTGCCGGAATCAATCCGGTTTCTCCGGGAATAGTTATGGTGAATGAACCGCAGTTAAACGGTGTCCTCGTTATCGGGGGCGGAATCGGCGGGGTGCAGGCAGCACTGGATCTGGCTGAGGCGGGCAGGAAGGTTTATCTGGTAGAACGGGCACCCGCGATTGGCGGCTATATGGCGATGCTGGACAAAACCTTTCCTACCAATGACTGCTCAATGTGTATCCTCAGTCCGAAACTGGTCAGCTGTGCCCGTCATCCGAACATTGAACTGCTGACGCTCAGCGAAGTGGTTGCCACCGCCGGCGAACCGGGCAACTTTTTGGTGAAAGTCCGGCGCTATGCCCGTTCGGTTGACCTTTCCCGGTGCACCGGCTGTGGTGACTGCCTGGAAAAGTGTCCGGTGAAAGTGCCCAGCGAGTTTGAGGGTGGACTGGCGCAGCGCCGGGCAATCTATCGTCTGTATGCCCAGGCTGTGCCCAATGCCCCCGTAATTGACCGTCAGCACTGCCTTAAATTTACCAAGGACCGTTGTGGCAACTGTGCCCGGGTGTGCAAAGCCGGGGCGATTGATTACCGGCAGGATGATGAGGAGATTGAAATCCGGGTCGGAGCAATCATTATTGCCGCCGGGAGCAAGATTTTTAACCCGGCGGTGCGGCCGGAGTTTGGCTATAAAAGGCTCGCCAATGTGGTGACCGCGCTGGAGTTTGAACGCATCCTCTCGGCATCCGGACCATACGGGGGCAGGGTCAAGCGGCCAGGAGACGGTGCGGAGCCGAAGAAGATCGCCTGGGTTCAGTGCTTCGGTTCCCGTGACGAGACAATTGGAAGCAGTTACTGCTCTTCGGTTTGCTGTATGTATGCCGCCAAGGAGGCGGTTATCGCCCGGGAGCACAATCCCGATATTGAGCCGACCGTTTTTTATATGGATATGCGTGCCTATGGCAAGGAGTTTGACCGTTATATTGAAAGGGCAGAAAGGCAATATGGGGTCCGGTTTGTGCGGGCACGGGTTGCTGAAATTCTGGAAGACCGGTTGACCGGCAGGCTGATTGTCCGTTATGCCGGTGATAATGGTCAACAGGCAGAAGGGTTTGACCTGGTGGTGCTTTCCTGTGGTCTGGTGCCAGAACCGGCGACCGGTTTGACCGTTGAACACAACCGGTTTGGTTTTCCACTGACCGACCTGATTGAACCGGTGAACGCTTCCCGGCGCGGGATATTTATCGCCGGCAGTTGTGCCCAACCGGTTGCCATTCCGGAAACCGTGACCGCGGCATCAGCAGCTGCGGTCAAGGCGCTGCCACTTACCGTTCCCGCGTCCCGGCGGTTCCAGCCAGAAGCAAGCCAAAAGGAAATCAATGTCGCCGGCATTGCCCCGCGAATCGGAGTTTTTGTCTGTAACTGCGGCATCAATATCGGCGGGGTGGTGCGTGTGCCCGAGGTGGTGGAGTATGCCCGGACCCTGCCCGGGGTGGTCTTTGTTGAGGAAAACCTTTATTCCTGTTCAGCTGATACTCTTGAGAAAATCAAGTCCCGGATAAAGGAACAAAACCTCAACCGGGTGGTGGTGGCTTCCTGTTCGCCGCGGACCCATGAGCCGCTGTTTCAGGCAACCCTGAGCGAGGCGGGCTTGAATCCCCATCTGTTGGCGATGGCAAACATCCGGGACCAGTGTTCCTGGGTTCATCCGGACCGGGACCAGGCAACCGTCAAGGCAAAGGACCTGGTGAAAATGGCAGTGGCACGGGTTCGGCGTCAGCAGCCGCTGGCACCGGTCCGACTGCCGGTAACCAAAGCCGGGCTGGTCGTGGGCGGCGGGATTGCCGGATTGGCAGCGGCGCGGGCGCTGGCAGATTCCGGGGTGGATGTTTTGCTGATCGAACGGGAAGCGGTGCTGGGTGGTGTGGCACGCCAGATTTACCGGACAATTGAAGGCGAAGATGTCCAGCAACGGCTGAACTCGTTGATTGAACAGGTTACCAATCATCCCCGAATCAGAGTTTATACCGGTGCCGAAATCAGAAGGGTTGACGGATTTGTCGGCTCGTTTGAGACCACGATTGCGGTCGCCGGCCGCGAAGAGCGATTTCGTCACGGGGTGGTGATTGTGGCGGTCGGAGCACAGTATCGCCAGCCAACAGAATATCAGTTTGGCAGTGACCCGCGGGTGCGGACCCAGCAGGAACTGGAAGAGATAATTGCCCGGCGGCCGGATGAGCTGCACAATCTCCACTCGGTGGTTATGATTCAATGTGTCGGCTCGCGTGAAGGGGAGCGGAACTACTGTTCGCGAATCTGTTGTGCCGAGGCGATTAAAAACGCCCTCGCCATTAAAAATCTGAACCCGGACTGTGAGGTATTCATTCTGTATCGGGATATCCGGACCTATGGTTTCCGGGAGGAGTATTACCGTCAGGCAAGAGAACTGGGGGTGATATTTATCCGTTATGAAGTGGAGCGCAAACCGCAGGTGCAGGTGGCTGACAACGGTTTAACTGTGCAGGTTCACGAACCGGTGCTCGGACTTCCCCTGACACTCAAGCCGGACCTGCTGGTGCTTTCCACCGGCGTTGAGCCGCAGCCGGATGCCGAGCGGCTGGCACAAATGCTGAAGGTGCCACGGCAGCAGGATGGGTTCTTCCTTGAGGCGCACGCCAAGCTGCGGCCGGTTGATTTTGCCACCGAAGGTGTTTTTCTTGCCGGGCTGTGTCACTATCCTGAATTTATTGACGAGACCATCGCCTCGGCTCAAGCCGCGGCCGGTCGGGCTGCCACGGTGCTGGCACGGGATTTTATTGAAGCCGAGCCCTATCAGGCGGTGGTTTCGCCTGAGCGCTGTTCCGCCTGCGGAATGTGTGCTGGATTATGTGCCTATCGGGCAATTGAAGTCCGGGTTGTTGAAGAGCGGACCGGGAAACGGGCAGCGGTGGTTAATCAGGCGATGTGTAAAGGGTGCGGCGCCTGTGCGGCAAACTGCCGGTCCGAAGCCATTGACATCCGCGGGTTTGCCGCCGAAAATATCTGTCGGGAAATTGCCACGCTGTTCAGTGAATCTTAAACTACCGCCGGATTTATCCGGAAATGGCGGATAGTACCCGGAATCACCGTTACCGGCTGCGGGAACACACCGCCGACCTGAAGGTAGAAATTTATGGGCGGGATTTACCAGAGCTTTTTGTCAATGCCGCCTTCATGATTTTTGATGTGATGCTGGAGCTGGATCAAGTTGTTGAACAACAGGTGGAGACGGTGGAAATTAAATCGGCCGATTTGCCGGAATTGTTATTGGACTGGCTCCGGGAACTGCTGTTTCTTTTTTCGGTGCGCGGTTTTGTCTGCCGGCAGGTGCGGATTTCGAGGCTGAGTTCCAAACCGGCAGAGCTGGAGGCGCTGCTTGCCGGCGAAACTTACGACCCCAAACGCCACGGGTTGAAAATTGAAATCAAGACACCGACCTATCATCAGTATGCGGTTGAAAGATTGCCCGAGGGCTACCGGGCGACGGTAGTATTTGATGTATAATTATTTTCGGTTCCGGGACAGCGGTGAAATTTCCCGCAGTCGCTTTACCACCTGTTCCATAACCTCAATGGTGTAATCAATTTCCGCCTCGGTGTTTTCTTCTCCCAGCGAGAAGCGCATCACCGAGTTGCGATAGATTTCGGGAACACCGATTGCTTTGACGGTGGGGGATGGTTCCGGTTCACCGGAAGCGCAGGCGGAGCCGGAAGCAACGGCAATGCCTTCGAGGTCAAGGTTCATTAGCAGCGCCTCGCCTTCCACATAGGCAACACTGAAATGGCTGGTGTTGGGGAGTCTTTTTTCCGGATGACCATTCAGGCGGACATCGGCAATCCGATTGAGAATGCCATTTTCCAGCCGGTCCCGGAGTCGGCGAACTTTTTCGGCCTGCTGGGGCCATTCATTTTTGAGCAGCTCACACGCCTTGCCGATACCGATGATGCCGATAACATTTTCGGTGCCGGCGCGGAGTCCGCGCTGGTGATGTCCGCCGTGGATAAGGGGCTGAATTGGCGTCCCGCTTCTGATATAAAGCACACCGATACCTTTGGGAGCGCGGATTTTATGGCCGGAGATGGTTAACAGGTCAACCCCCAGTTCATCAACATCCAGCTTGACCTTGCCGGCAGCCGAGACGGCATCGGTATGAAAGAGCACACCCTGCTCGTGGCAGATGGCAGCAATTTCTTGAACCGGTTCAATGGTGCCGATTTCGTTATTGGCAAGCATCACACTCACCAGGGCGGTTGAACTGGTGATGGCTTTGCGCACATCATCGGGGTCCACAAGACCATAACCATCGACCGGGAGGTAGGTAATCTGCCATCCCATTTCCTGAAGATACTGGGTACTGCCCAGGACCGAAGCATGCTCAATCGGGGTGGTTATCAGCTGCCGGCCGCGGCTCATCATTAATGCCACCGCCACGCCTTTGATCGCCCAGTTGTTTGCTTCGGTGCCACCACTGGTAAAGAATATTTCCTCCGGTTTGGCGTTTAAAAAGGCGGCAACCTGTTCCCGGGCGCGGGCAATGCCTTCAGCACACTCCCGCCCGAAGTAGTGGAGATTGGAAGGATTGCCGAATACCGTGGTCAGATAGGGTTCAATTGCCTCTTTTACCCGGGGGTCAATCGGGGTTGTGGAGTTGTTGTCCAGATATACACGCATTTTCATTGCCGGTCTCCTTTTTAGTTTTTTGTTTAATCCCGGTTATCAATTCATAGATTATAATTAAAATTACTCCGATAACAACGAAGGCATCGGCAAGATTGAAGGTAAACCACCGGAAATTTAGTCTTTTGATTCCAACATCTATAAAATCAATAACATAACCAAGTCGGAGGCGGTCAATCAGATTGCCGAGCGCACCACCGAGGATTATTCCATAAGCACACCCGAGATAGGTGTTCAGGGTTTTAAATCCCAGTGCCAGCACAAGGAGAATGCCCATCAACTGGAGGGCGAAATGAAGCCAGCCGGCGCCGAATGATATTCCGAAGACACCATAAGGGTTAGTAGTGTATGAAATTTTCAGAAAGTCGCCAATCAGGCGAATGGAAAGTGGAGCGCCCGGCTGGTTGAAGAGGCCGTAAACAATGGTTTTGGTCAACTGGTCAAAAAATAGCGCCAGGATAGCAGTCCAGACAAAAGAACGGCGCAGTGCAGCGGTCATCAGGTTTGTTTTTCAGTCGCCGCTGCCATTTGGTCAATCCGGTCCGGGGTGTAGACTCTAATATGGTAGTGCTGGGCAAATTGGCTGGCTTCTTCAGTTAATCTGGGGGAGACGACAAGAATTATGTCCTGAGCACCGACATCGTATGCCTTGGCATAAAGTTTTATCACCGCTTCCGAATCAACATGCTGGGCACCGGTGGCAAACCCGACAATGACCCGATGTTCGAGCGGTCCGGTATTTTTGATTGCCAGGATGTCAATCAGATGGACGGCGCCGGAGCGTCCCTTGACATTAACCGATTCCTGAACTTCATAACCTTCACGGGTCAGCAGTTCCCGAATCCGGGCGCGCGGTATCCGCTCCTGCCGCAGACGGGTGACCTGGTCGGGATTCAGGGAGTATTTATAGAGTATCAGCTCCCGGATTTCATCCTTTTCGTAAGTGCGGTCACAGGAACGGCAGTGCCAGCGTTCAATCGGGGTGCGGGTAATTTCCTTACAGTCCGGGCAGCGATAGCGGTTCCCGAGGTCGTCATAGTCGCTTCCCAGTAACAGCAGTTCATTCCGGCACTTCGGGCAAACACGCCGGTCATTCTGGATAAAATTTTCCACCGGTGCCGTATAGTTACAGGTGCGATGCCGGAACAGACGGGTGCGCCCAATTTCCAGGGAATTACATTTCGGGCAGTAAAGAGTAAGACCCAGGTCAGTGGAATTGCAGGCGGGACAGAAAAATACTCGCTCAGCAAACTGACGGTTCAAATATCCAAGATGGTACAGGTCTTCAAGTAACTGAACCGCATATTCAGCGTCAACACCAAGTTGTGATTCAACCGCCTGGTAACTTACACCCTTCACCGTATGTGGTGCGAATACCGGTTCAAGACAATTGAGTTCCTGGTCAACCAGCAGTTCAAATAGTTTCAGCAACTTTGCGTCATTCAACATAGCTTCCTCCAGCAGCGGATTCATTATAATGCAAATCAGAGCGGAGTCAATCAAAATTTGTTAACCAAAATTCCGGGGAAAATGGCATTAAGATTGACATTTGAAAGATAGTTTCTAATTATTTAGTAATGCGACCGATGGTGATGACGGTGCTGTTCACAGCGGTGGTGCTGGTGGCGAAGCCGCTGGAATTGAGGTTTGCGGTCGTTGGCGATGTGAATATTTCGGGCAATAAACAGGTGGGAGAAACGGGTGCCGAGCTGGCACGGCCGCTGACCGTTCAGGTTCTTCACCAGGGCCAGCCTGCGGCTGATGTGCCGGTTCGGTTCTCAATTCTCCACCAACCGCAAGAAAACAGCTACGCCGGCACTCCCTGCCGGTTATCGGATACGCTGGTTCTAACCGACCGACTCGGATTTGCCAGGACCAAACTGGTGCTGGGCAGTTATCCGGGCGATTATCTGATCCGGGCAGAAACGGGCGAACTGGGGCTGATTTTCACCATTAAGGGGCTAAGAAGGGGTTGGTATTTTTTAACAATACTGGAAGTGATTGGCGGCATGGCGATATTTCTGTTCGGTCTATATTACGGTTCAAAGGGATTACGCCGGCTTGCCGGCGACCGGTTAAGGCAGGTGCTGTTTTCGCTCACCCGGAATCGACTGCTGGGACTGGTCGTCGGGGTTATGATTACGGCGATATTCCAATCTTCAAATGCCACGGTCAGCCTGCTGATATCGCTGGCATCAACCGGACTGCTGACGCTGGGACAGTCGCTGGGGGTGATTCTTGGCGCTGATATCGGAACTACCCTTACGGTTCAGTTATTATCCTTCCGGATATATGATTACGCACTGCTGGCAATTGCGATTGGTTTAGTGCTGATGAATATCAGTTGGCGGTTGCGTGATATTGGTCAGGCGGTGTTTGGATTCGGTTTGGTTTTCTTCTCGCTGAAGGTGGTTTTGACCGCGGTTGAGCCGGTAAAGTCGGTTCCGCAGGTCCAGGAGCTCCTCCGGGCTGGCAGTCTGCATCCGCTTTACTCATTCATAATTGCACTTGTTTTTACCGCCCTGTTAAGGTCCTCGGCGGCAACGATTGGCATCATGGTTGGGCTTTCATATTCCGGACTGGTAGAGTTAAGAAATGCGATTCCATTTCTGCTTGGTGCTAATGTTGGCAGCGGATTAAGTGCGCTCTTGGTGTCCTGGCAGGGCACGGTTGAAGGTAAAAGGGTGGCTGCTGCTCAGGTTATTTTTAAGGTGCTTACCGTGCTGCTGGTGCTGCCATTTGTGCCATTAATAGTAAATGTGTTTGCCCGAACTTCGTCTTTGGTTGCCCGACAGATTGCGAACGCTCATACATTTATTAACATTTTCGTGGCGTTGTTGGTGCTGCCTTTTCTGGGTCTATTCACCCGTTTGCTGGAACGGCTGATACCGGACCGGACCCAAGAAAGGATGGCGCCACGCTATCTTAATCCGGCAGCATTAACCACTCCGGAACTGGCGCTGGCGCAGGCAACCCGGGAAATTTTAAGAATGGGGGAAATTGTCCAGCAAATGCTCGACACCGCCCTGACCGTTTTCTTGGAAAATGATAAGGATGGATGCCGGCGACTGGCGAATGAAGATGACCGGGTGGACAATCTGGAAGTGGAAATTACCGGCTTTTTATCCAAAATTTCCACGGAATCATTAAGTGCGGAAAGTTTCCGTCGCATCCGGGCGCTGTTTTATATAACCGATGAACTGGAGCATATTGCCGATATTGTATCAAAGAACATCGTAGTATATACCAGAAAGAAAATTAATAACAATCTGGCATTTTCCGCTGCCGGACTAAAAGAAATAAAGGATTTTCATCAGGAGGTGGTTAGAAATCTGTCCCTGGCGTTAAACTGTCTGGCAACCTGGGACACCGATATGGCAAAACAACTGGCTGATAAAAGGGAGTGGGGAGTGGAGAAGAAGCGGGAATTACACAATCGCCACCTGGAGAGGTTAAACCAGGGCTTGAAGGAAACAATTGATACTTCAACAATTCACCTTGATTTAATCTCGGACCTGGAAAGGATAAATTTTCACTGCTCGCAAATCGGTGTAGCAATCATCGGAATAAGAACCTGAAAATAAAAAGAGCCCGGAAAACCCGGGCTCAAGTGCAGAGCTGCGACGCATCTCACCCCTTTATAGCCGCTCCCTCAATTCTACGCAAGTTGCTTTTGTCATAATTACACTCCGCGCCCTCGCCTCACATTAGCCCCAACCTCATCCAGCCCCATTTACTGGAATAACCCATATTAACCCGAGCAATATCTATGCCAATCTATGTCACACTTGCCTTTATATTTAAGTCACTTAAAATAAGTAAGTTATAGAATTTACCGGAAAACCACAAAGAAAAGAAGAATAATTATTGCCTAAATTATCAGCGGTGATGTCGTAGTTTTCTGCTATCGTTTATGGTTTCGGGGTGGTGATGGCAGGTTTGTGGTTGCGACTTTTTATTTTATTTAATCATGTCGAGGGTCAAATGCTTGACTTGAGAGCTGGGCGGGTATAATTATTTACCAAAATGAAAGGAGTAAAAGATGAAAAAAGGGATAGCAGTTCTGTTTGCACTGGCACTGGGAGTTCAGATTTATGCTCAACAGAAAATAGATACCCTAATGGTTCCTTATGACTCGCTGATGGATTACCGGGTTAGTGTGGATGGTTATATTGATGTTGAGGATAATGAGTATCCGGCAGCTTTCCGGGATCCGGCGACCGGCATTACTGTGCACTGGGGACATGATGACAGTCTGATTTATATTGGGATGGAAGCAAGGGGCAAGGGATGGCTGGCAATCGGGTTTGGTTCGCCAGTGATGAGCGGTTCAAATATGATTATTGGCTTCTATGCTGACGATTCGGCTGGGGTGGTCAACCATGTGGGTGCCGGCAGGCTGCATCGTCCGCCGAAGGGTAACGAGAATCTGATTGAGGATTGGGAGATTGATTATGATGATGAGAGCAATACCGTGGTAATGGAGTTCGTGTACCCGCTCCAATGGCAGGGATTAACGGGAACAGCAGTGTCCGGTTTATTGCCGGAGCACCTTTATGACCTGATACTGGCACGCAATCCGAGAACAATTTCACTGGCGGCAAAACATGCCCAGAAGTCACACCGGGTTTTCGCTCTCGCACCCAATCCAGCTGCTGAACCGAACAAGTCCCAACCAGAAAATAAGTAAGTTACGCGGCTCTTACTCATCATTTTACCATTGGTTCACAGTGAGGTTGATTTTACCACTTTAGGGTGCAGCCCGATTGATGCTGATATTGTGATTGTGCCCAATTTCGGCGGCTGGGGCAATGTTCCTTTAAGTCAGGCCCGGGATTTGGAACCGATAATTACCGGGGTTCAACAGTACCTTGACAGTTGCGGATGGCGGACAATAGTTGCTCCCTATCGCCGGGCGCCGGCGGTTTTTCCGCAGGTGCCGGAATGCCGGGTTCAGTTGGGGGTAATTACCGAGATGCTGGGGTTGCATCACACCCGGGCACGGCGCTTTGTCAATGTACTTGAGGCAGTTGCCCGGCAAAATCCAAAAGTGAAATTTCTACTCATCGGGCTTTCAAACGGCGCCACTTTTGTTGATAAGACCGTGGAGCTGATGTCTTCCCGGTTTGACCGTCAGGTGGCGGCGGTAGCAATCGGAATTCCGTTCTGGAGCAGTATCTGTATGAGTGATAATATAATACACCTGGATAATGGTGGTGGCGACCCTTTAACGCAGGGGCAGGTGGAGGAGTTGGTGGGAGCAACCGTAGCCGGTCTATTTCTGCAGTTTACCGATCTGATTAGCGGCCGAAAGACAAGGTTTGAAGATGTCTGGCAGATACCGGACCATTTTTACCGCTGGGAAGAAATGAGGCCGGCGGTGGTTAATTTTATCAACCACTGGCTGGTTCATGACGAACCGGCATTCCACCATTGACAATTATTATTACTTTGGTAATGTATATAAATGGAGTGCTGGCGATTAAAAAGGAGGAATTATGCGCCGTAGTTTTAGATTTGCCGGGAGCCTGACGCTTTCCGGATTGGCAGGTTTAGTGATATTTGCCGGTTGTCCGAAGCCGCCGCTTACTCCTGATAAGCCTCGTGGTGCGGAAATAACTTTTGCCAATACTGTTTACTCCTGCACCACCAGCACCACCGACCCGCAGGGTCAGCAGGTGGCGTTCCAGTTTGACTGGGGGGATGGCGTGAGGTCGGAATGGTCGGGCTGGCTGGCGGGCGGCACACCGTTTGCCGATACTCATACCTATGTCCAGAGTGGCGAGGTGAAGATTACCGTTCGGGCAAAAAACAGCCGGGGAAAGGTTTCAGGCTGGTCTGAACCGCTGATTGTCAATGTCAGCCCGGGTGAGGGTAATGTGCTTTGGAGGTTCGGTTATTATGACCCGGAATCGCCTGAGGATTCGGCCGATTTTACCGGTCACACCTTTGCCATCGGTCCGGAGGGGCAGATTTACATCGGTTCGGGAGACATCTGTGCCTTACTCTGCCGTAAGAGCAATGGGAGTAGACGCTGGGAGTTTATCGACCCGGATGAAGAGGAGTTTTCGGTGGCACCGGTTGTTGGTGAGGACGGAACGGTTTATGTCGGGACCGAAGGTGGAAAGTTTTATGCCCTGACCGCTTCCGGGACCAGGAAATGGGAGGTTACATTCCGGTCCGGGATTATCGTTCCGCCCGCGCTTGGCGCCGATGGCACCATTTTTGTCCAGCCCGAAGATGACACCGTTTTTGCCCTTGACCCGAACAATGGTGCCCGCAAATGGGGCTTTTACGCCGGGGGTGGGGTTCAGCCGCCAGTAGTCGGGGCGGACGGAACAGTCTATGTTTCCCATGATGACACGCTATTTGCACTTGACCCGACAAATGGCGGTATCAAATGGCGTTATGGAATGAGGCAGGCAATTGCCACGGCGCCGGCAGTTGATGTCAGCCGGAATGTGGTCTACACGGTGGATGATGATGGCTGGCTGGCTTCAGTCAATCTTGCCGATGGCAGTGAGAACTGGCAGGTCTGGGTTGCTGGTGATGCCTCGTCCCCGGTCATTGATGAGAACGGCAGAATTTACATCACCGGTGGTGGACGGCTGCTGGCATTGAATCCGGTGAATGGCGGTGTTGAATGGGAATGGGTGTCACCGGTTCCGGAGGAGATGACGATGCCGGCGGTTTCCAGTGAGGGGATTGTTTACCTGCTGGTTTTCTCGTCAACGGTGGCGGGTGCGGTTGATACTTTGTATGCAGTCAACCACGACGGCAGCCGGCGCTGGGCGGTCGGGCTCGGGGTCGGAACCCCGCTGGATTTTGTCTCGGCACCGAAGATTGACGACCGGGGATTTGTCTATATCGGTGATGGCACCCGGGGCTGGTGTGTTGTCGGTAAGGGTGGCCCGGCGGCATCATCCTGGCCGATGTTTCAGGCCGATATCAGGAATTCCGGAAGGGCAAGATAACCGGAGGTGGCATCCGGATGGACAGCACTCCGTCAGCACCGCAACCGATGATTTTTCAGCCGGTTGCGACCCAGCCTGATTATCAGGAAATACAGCGCCGGATACTGAAATTCTGGGAAGAAGGGCGTTATTTTTACCGGTTGATGGCGCGGAACCGGGGTGGACCGAAGTTCAGGTTTCTTGACGGTCCGATTACTGCCAACGGTCCGATGGGAGTTCATCATGCCTGGGGCCGGACTTACAAGGATGTGTTCCAGCGCTATAAGGCGATGATCGGATTTGACCAGCGGTTTCAGAACGGGTTTGACTGTCAGGGGCTCTGGGTGGAGGTTGAAGTTGAAAAGGAGCTCGGCTTTAAATCCAAGCGCGACATTGAAAAGTTCGGCATTGACCGGTTTGTTGAGAAATGCAAGGAACGGGTGCTCAGGTTTTCCCGGATTCAGACCCAGCAGTCAATATTGATTGGACAGTGGATGGACTGGGACAACTCCTATTACACGATGTCGGAGGAAAACAACTATTCCATCTGGTATTTTCTCCGGGAATGTCATCGCCGGGGACTGATTTACGAGGGAACCGATGTGATGCCCTGGTGTGCCCGGTGCGGAACCGCGATTTCGGATATGGAGATTGCGACTGAGGGGTATCGGCAGCTGACCCATCCGGCGGTTTTCGTTAAGTTTCCGGTTCAGGGGAAGGAGAAGGAAAGTCTGCTCGTCTGGACGACCACGCCCTGGACTTTAAGTTCCAATACCGGTGCAGCGGTGCATCCGGAGCTGAGCTATGTCCGGGCAAAACTGGGGGATGAGGTTTTTATCCTGGCAAAGGAGCGGCTGGGTGTGCTCGGTCCGGAGGCAAAAGTTGTTGAGGAGTTTTCAGGTTCGGAGCTTGCTGGTCTCAGGTATCGTGGACCGTTTGATGAACTGCCGGCACAGCAGGGGGTAGAGCATCGGGTGGTGGTCTGGGATGAGGTGAGCGCCAGTGAAGGGACCGGTATTGTCCACATCGCGCCGGGGTGCGGTAAGGAGGATTTTCGGCTGGGTAAGGAACAGGGGCTGGCGGTGATCGCGCCGTTACTGGAGGACGGGACCTTTCGGGATGGGTTTGACTGGTTGAGCGGTCGACCAGCGGGGGAGGTGGCGGCAGACATTTTTACCAACCTTCGGGCAAAGGGAGTCCTTTTCCGGGTTGAGGATTATACCCACCGTTATCCGGTGTGCTGGCGCTGCGGGGAGGAACTGGTTTTCCGGCTGGTGGATGAATGGTTTATCAGGATGGATCCGCTCCGGGCTGAGATTATGGATTCGGCACGGCAGGTGCGGTGGATTCCGGAGTTCGGGCTGGAACGGGAACTGGACTGGCTCCGCAATATGGGCGACTGGTGTATTTCCAAGAAGCGGTACTGGGGGCTGGCGTTGCCGATTTTCAAATGTGAGTGCGGCTGGTTTGATGTGATTGGTTCCCGGGAGGAGTTACGCGCGCGGGCGGTTGCCGGCTGGGAGAAGTTTGAAGGTCATACACCGCACCGCCCCTGGGTGGATGAGGTGAAAATTGCCTGCGCTCAATGTGGCCAAGCGGTTGCCCGGATTAAGGATGTTGGTAACCCCTGGCTGGATGCCGGAATTGTTCCCTTTTCCACCACCCATTACCTTACCAACCGCAGTTACTGGCAGGAGTGGTTTCCGTTTGACTTTATCACCGAATCATTTCCCGGGCAGTTCCGTAACTGGTTCTATGCCATTCTGGCGATGAGCACGGTGCTGGAAAGGTGTGCGCCTTTTAAAACGGTGCTCGGTTACGCCACAATGAAGGCGGAAGACGGTCGGGAGATGCATAAATCCTGGGGTAATGCAATTGAGGTGGAAGAGGCGGTGGAGAAGATGGGCGCGGATGTGATGCGCTGGGTTTTTGCCCGGCACAACCCGGTTCAGAATCTGCTGTTCGGCTTCAAAGCCGGGCAGGAGGTTAAGCGGAAGTTGTTGACCTTCTGGAATGTCTACGGATTTTTTGTGACCTATGCGAATATTGATCGCATCAACCCGGCGGAACTGTCGGTGAAGCAAGAAGACCTGACGCTCTTGGACCGCTGGATTCTGTCCCGGCTCAATTCGCTGGTGGCGCTCGCCCGGGACCGGCTTGACGATTACGACTGTATGAGCGTGGCGCTGGCGGTGGAGGAGTTTATTGACGACCTGTCAACCTGGTATGTGCGCCGCAACCGGCGCCGGTTCTGGAAGTCGGCTGAGGATAAAGACAAAGCCGCGGCTTATTATACGCTTTATAACTGTCTTGTCAGCCTGGTGAAACTGCTGGCGCCAATTATGCCCTTTATCACCGAAGACATCTATCAGAATCTGGTCCGGCGCTGCGACCCAGCGGCACCGGAAAGTGTTCATCTCTGTTATTATCCGGAAGTGGCGGTGGAAATGATTGACCAAAAACTGGAAAAAGAGATGAAGGCAGTGCGCACGCTTGTATCCCTGGGCCATGCTGCCCGGGAGAAGGCACAGGTCCGGGTTCGGCAGCCACTGGCGCGGATGGCAGTGGTAATCAGGAACGGGCAACCGGCGGAGCGGTTCCAGCCCTATCTGGAGATTATCAAGGATGAACTGAATATCCGGGAGGTGCTGTTTTTGAAAACCGGGGAGACGATGCCGGCCGGGCTGGTGATTCAGACCGATGATGATTATACGGTTGGCATTGACACCCGGCTAACTCCGGAACTGGAATATGAGGGGGTCGCCCGGGAACTGGTGCGCAAGATTCAGAGTATGCGTAAGAATGCCGGATTGCAGGTGGTTGACCGGATTGTGATTGGCATCCAGTGTCCGGCAAAAGTGATTGAGGCAATCCAGATGTTCGGTGATTACATCCGGCAGGAAACCCTGGCGCAGGATCTCCGCTTTGCGCCGCTGGCGCAGTGCGCAGCCCGGGGTGATTTTGACATCAACGGCAACCCGGTGCGGGTTGAGATAAATAAGGAAGGGGATTAATGAAGCCGAAAAAGAGTTGCCGCACTTCACCGCTGAGTAAAAACGACCTGCTGCGGCTGGAGAAGGCGCTCCTGGAAGAAAAGCAGCGCATCCTCAGGCAGAGCAGTTTTACCCAGAAGGTAATGGACTCACCCGCGGCTGCCGGTGACCTGTCCAGTC
Source organism: bacterium (assembly GCA_039793395.1). Classification (GTDB taxonomy): domain Bacteria; phylum Hydrothermota; class Tepidihabitantia; order Tepidihabitantales; family Tepidihabitantaceae; genus JAOABP01. The sequence continues at coordinate 62,029 of JBAMLV010000022.1, forward strand.
ATCGGACCCATGTGGCGGACCAGGGGACGGAAAACTATCAGCGGGAGTTTGCCTCCCAGCTCAAGTCAATTGAATCATCGGCGCTGCGTGAGATTGATGATGCGCTTGCCCGGATTGCCAGCGGTACTTACGGCATGTGCGAGCGGTGCGGCGAGCCGATACCGCGGGCACGGCTGGAGGTTGTTCCCTATGCCCGGTTGTGCATGAAGTGTCTGAAAGCCAGCAGGTGCTAACCGCGCGGGCAGCAGGGTTGAAACCGGCAGTCGGCAATGGGGGGTATCAGCAGTAGCGGGCGGGAGTTAAATCGTCAGGGGGAATTGATAAAAAACATCAAATTGACAATTGAGTTTGACGGCACCGATTATGCCGGGTGGCAGATTCAATCCGGGCAGCCGACAGTTCAGGGGTTGATTGAAAATGCGGTCGCACGGGTGTTCGGTCAGGCAATAACCGTTTATGGCTGCAGTCGCACTGACGCCGGGGTTTCGGCGCGCAACTACACCGCCAATTTTTTCATGCCGCTAAAACTGCCGGTTGACCGGATACCAGCCGCCCTCAATCACTATCTGCCCCCAGCGATTTATGTCCATCAGGCAGAAGTGGTGCCGGACGATTTTCATGCCCGCTATTCAGCCCGGGTGAAAACCTATGTCTATCACCTCATCTGCGGCCGGTCACCACTGCGCCGGCGATTTGCCTGGGAGTATCCGGGCAGGCTTGACCTCAGCCGGCTGAAAAAGGGGGCGCGGCTTTTTGTCGGGACCAGGGATTTCAGCCGCTTCTGTTTTGTCCGGTCGGGGAACGGGGTCTGCACGGTAAAATCAATCACCGTCCGGTCGCGGCAGGATGAACTGCTGATTACGGTCCGGGGAGACCGGTTTCTTTACAAACTGGTCCGGCGGATGGTCGGCGCGCTGGTTGCCTATGCGGCGGGACGCATCACCAGCCGGGACATCCGGGCAGCACTTGCGGGCAGAAAACACAAGCCGTTTATTACCGCACCGGCACACGGGCTGATTCTGGAACGGGTTGGCTATTAAAATTTACTGCTGCCGGTAGCGCCGGGCTGCGTCGTTCAATGCCTGGGCCGGGCTTTTTTCGCCGAGGGTTGCCGCTTCCAGTTCCTCGACCAGCGCCTTTCTGCCAGCAAGCCATTTTAAGCCCCGGGGTTCAAACACACCGTATTCCATCTGCCGGTAGGCGGCAAGCAGACCCGGGGTGGTGGCAAACCGCTCCTTCAGCCTGGGGTCGCTGAGACAGGAGCGGTGGACAGGCACATACCAGGTTCCGAGTGACCAGCGGACCTGCTGTTCAGGGGCGATGAACCATTTGATAAACCGCCAGGCCGCATCCTTTTCCGCCTTTGAGGCTTTTTTGAACATCCCGATATTGGTGCCGTAGATAATTGCCGCTGGTCTGCCTTCAACCGGAATTGGCGCCATACCGACCGGAAACTTTTCCTGACCGACCACCGGTGCGCGCCAGGTGGAACTGCCGGTGAGGGTGGCAATCCTGCCCGTCAGAAAGTCCTCCATCGGGTTCCGGCCTGAGGCGGTGGTCTGGACGCTGTCTTTGACAATCAGGTCAACCTGAAATGAGAGTACCTGAACTCCGATCGGATTGTTGAACTCCGGTTCACCATCCTCCTGACTGAGAAATCTGCCCCCGCGCTGAAAGAGCATTGAGCCAAAAATCCAGATGTCGGTGCCGTTGGCGGTTGCCCAGGTGTGGACAGTGCCGTCCGGATTGCGGCGCACCAGTTTCCGGCACATCTGCCGGAATTCGGACCAGGTCCGGGGAAAGGAGTCATAGCCGGCAGTCCGGAGCAGGTCCACATTGTAATAGTAAACCGGTACACTTTTGTTAAAGGGCAGGGTCAGTATTTTTCCGTCCCAGCGGTTGTTTTCCAGTAGCGCTGGATAGATGTCGGCAAGCTCGGCGCCAGGGATGCTGTCGGGTCCCCGGATATAATCTTCCAGGAACTCCAGTTGACCCGCAGTGTATAACTGAGTGGTCCAGTTTTCATACATCTGGGCGATAGTCGGCGGACGCTGGACCGCAACCGCACCCAAAAGTTTCTGTGCCAGTGCGTCGTAATTTCCCATCCCCACCAGTTCAATGCTGATGTCCGGGTGCTGCCGTTCAAAATCGGCGACCATTTCCTTAAGTGTCTTCTGCGCCTCGCCACCCATTGCATGCCAGAACCGGACTTTGACTTTTCGGGCGGAGCGGGAACTGCATGCCGGGGAAAGGACCGAAATTACGAGTGTAAATATCACCAGCCCGCGGGGCATAAAAATTATTTTAATGGTCAAATTCGGTAGTGTCAATTGGCGTTACCGGATTAATTTGACAGTGCGCTGTCGGTTTTTACAATTAAATTGATTTTCCGCCGGGGTGGTGGAATTGGCAGACACGCATGGTTGAGGGCCATGTGCCTTTTGGCATGCAGGTTCAAATCCTGTCCCCGGCATCTAAGCCGATGCAAAAACCGCGGGCAATAATTGTGGTGCTGGACGGCGTCGGCGCTGGTGAACTGCCCGATGCCGACCGGTTCAATGACCACGGTTCCAATACATTAGGCAATCTGGCAAAGGCGGTTGGCGGGTTGCACCTGCCGAATCTGGAGCGGCTCGGGCTGGGTAACATCATTGAAATTTCGGGTGTGCGGGCACAGGGAAAGCCCCGGGCCGCATTCGGCAGGATGGCAGAAAGGTCGGCGGGCAAGGATTCCACCACCGGTCACTGGGAGATTGCTGGTGTCATCACCGATGAGCCATTTCCGGTTTTTCCGGACGGATTTCCGCCCGAGATAATCAGCCGGTTTGAGCAACTGATTGGCAGGAAGGTGCTGGGGAATGTTGCCGCCTCCGGAACCGAAATTATCAACCGGCTCGGTGCCGAGCACTTAAAGACTGGATTCCCAATCGTATATACCTCGGCGGACAGCGTATTTCAGATTGCGGCGCATATTGATGTCATTCCGGTGGCTGAACTTTACCGGTGGTGTGAAATTGCCCGGCAGTTGTTGACCGGACCACACCGGGTGGCAAGGGTGATTGCCCGGCCGTTTGCCGGTGTGCCCGGTTCGTTTTATCGGACCGCCCAGCGCCGGGATTTTTCCTGTCCCCCGCCGCAGCCGACCCTGCTTGATAATGTCCGGGCAGCGCAGCTGGCGGTCATTGCGGTTGGCAAGATTGACGAACTTTTTGCCGGGCAGGGGATTACCCGCAGTTTCCATTCGGTGAAAAATGGAGAGTGTCTGGAGTTTACCCTTCAGGCACTGAACCAGCCGGAACCGGGACTGCTCTTTGTCAATCTGGTGCAGTTTGATATGGACTGGGGTCATCGCAACGACCCATCGGGGTTTGCCCGGGGCCTGGAGGAGTTTGACCGGTGGTTGAGCAAAATCATTCCGGCGCTGCAGTCGGATGACATAATGTTCATCACCGCGGACCACGGTTGCGACCCGACCACACCGTCAACCGACCATTCCCGCGAATATGTGCCGCTTTTGGTTTACGGTGCCACTGTCAAGCCCGGGGTGAATTTAGGAACCCGGGACAGTTTCGCTGACCTCGGTCAGACCGTGGCGGAATACCTCGGGGTCAGACCGACGCCGGCGGGCAGCAGTTTTCTGAACTTAATCCGGAAGGAGGGTGATTAAATGAACCGTCAGGAGCGGATGCGGCTGCTCAAGGCGGCAAAAAGGGCGCAAGCCCGGGCTTATGCCCCTTATTCCGGTTTCCAGGTCGGAGCGGCGGTCCTGACCGCCAGGGGCAGAATTTATGCCGGTGCCAATGTGGAAAACAGTTCTTACGGTTTGACCATCTGCGCCGAACGGGTGGCGATTTTTAAGGCGGTCAATGCCGGTGAGCGGCAAATCGTTGCCCTGGTCGTTTACACCCAAACCAAAGGGTTCACCCCGGCTTGCGGTGCCTGTCTGCAGGTGCTCAGCGAGTTTGGGAAAAATCCGGTGGTGGTGCTTGCGGGTCAAAATGGGACCAGGGAGTTCCGGTTGCGGGAACTGCTGCGGTTCGGGTTCCGGCTGGCGCCGGTTCAGCCAATCCGTTCCCGCCCGTGCAGATAGGGACGCAGGACCTCGGGCACAATTACCGAACCGTCCGGTTGCTGGTAGTTTTCAATCAGGGCGATAAAGGTGCGGGGCAGGGCAAGGGCTGAGCCGTTGAGCGCATGCGGGTAGAAACTGCCGCCTTTTTGGGTCCGGACCCGAATCTTGCCGCGCCGGGTCTGAAAATCCTCGCAGTTGGAGATTGAGGACACCTCCAGCCATCTGCCCACACCGGCAGCCCAGACCTCAAGGTCATAGGTCTTTGCCGATTGAAAGGCAATATCCCAGGCTGCCAGTCGTTTCACCCGGTAGGGCAGGCAGAGCAACTGGAGCAGGCTTTCGGCTTCAGCGCGCATCTCCTCCAGGTCCTGATAGGAGCGCTCGGGCCAGGTGAGCCGGACCAGTTCCACTTTGTCAAACTGGTGAATCCTGATCATCCCGCGCACATCCCGGCCATAGGAGCCGGCTTCCCGGCGGAAACAGGGTGTATAGGCAACCAGTTTCACCGGCAGTTCGGTTTCGGCAAGGGTGCTTTCCCGGTAATAGGACACCAGTTGCGGTTCGGCGGTTGGAATTAAAAACAGTTGGTCCTCGGGAAGAAAATACATTTCCGATTTCAGGTTGGGCAGTTGACCGGCAGCGTGCAGGGTTTCGGCATTGGCAAGCACCGGGGGCGCAATCTCGGTGTAACCGTATTTTTGGACCGCGGTATCAAGGAAGAAGTTGATGAGCGCCCGTTCCAGCGCCGCACCCTGTTCCCGGAAGAGCACAAACCTTGAGCCGGCAAGGCGGGCGGCGGCTTCAAAGTCAATCAGCCGGAGTGCAGGTCCGAGGTCCCAGTGGGCAAGCGGCTGAAAATTAAACTGCGGCGGCTCACCCCAGGTGCTGACGATTTCCTCCTCTTCGGTTACTGAGTGATGGACCCGGTTCGGCAAAAGGTTGACCAGTTCTGCCTGCCGGTTTTCAATCTCCTGCACCCGGTTTTCCAGAGTTTTGATGCGTTCGGAAAGCATTCGGGCCTGGTTCAGCAGTTCCGGGTCGTGCTGGTGGTTCTGTTTCAGCCGGGCGATTAAACCGGAAAGTTCCTTCTGCTCCCGGCGCAGTTCATCCCGTTCGGTTATCAGGCGCCGGCGTTCGCGGTCAAGATGGAGAATTTCATCAATCGAGACCGGACTGCGGCGCAGTGCCAGCACCCGGCGGACCTCATCCGGATTTTCCCGGATAAACTTCAAATCCATAAGTTCAATTGTATTTCAGTTTTGATCGGGGTCAATGTCAACAGCTGTGCCCCGGGGTTCACTGCCGGGGGCAGATTTGAGCCGAACTGGTGCATTGTTGCACAATTGTGCACGGATTGCCGGCGGGTGATTTTGCCATTATCATTTTGAAAATCAAGCAGTTATCAATATGGGTTCAGGTTTTTGGGGTAAGCCCGGGGCTAGCCCCCGAGCTGTGGTCTGGTTTGCCCTGGTGTCTGGTTCAGGGTTGAGTGGATAACCGGCGGTTGGAGCGCGGGGCAGGATGGTCGGGGTGCTGGCTGGTGGGTTTGGGGCGGGTGCGGATTCCGGGACGGTTTCGGGGGTGGTTGCGGGTTAGACCGGCAGTGCCGGCGTTCTAATGCCGGTGCGTGCCGATTTGACGATGAGGTCGTATTCAATGTTGACCTGCGTCCCGGGACGGAGTTCTTTGAGTGTGGTTTTTTCCAGGGTGTAAGGGATGAGGTTGACGGTGAAATGGTCTTTGCCGGCCTCCTGGACTGTGAGGCTGACGCCGTCAATGGCAACCGAGCCTTTGGGCACGATCAGGCAGGAGTTTGCGGGCTGGATGGTGATGACCAGTCGGGTTTCGCCCGCGGTGCAAAGCCGGCGCCGGACTCTGCCGATTTCGTCAATATGGCCGGTAATTATGTGGCCACCGAGCCGGTCACCAACGCGCAGGGCGCGTTCCAGGTTGAGCCGGGTTCCGGGTTTGAGTGTGCCCAGGGTGGTCTGTTTGAGGGTGGTGGCGGTGGCTTCAACTTCAAACCGGTCTTTTGCCGTGGCGATGACCGTGAGGCAGCAGCCGTTGACCGCAAGGCTGTCACCGGGTTTGAGTTCCGGGGCAAAGCCGGCTTGAATGATGAGGAGGCGGTTGGCGCCGCGGGTGATGATGCGGTCGAGGGTGCCGACCGTTTCAACCAAACCGGTAAACATAACCTTCGGTGAGGAGGTCGTCGCCCAGTTCAATGTGGCGGACATCCCGGAGGGTGAGGGCGGTTTCCGGGGTGCGGGGTTTGATGCCGGCGCTGAACAGTTTGCCCGGTCCGAGGACCTTGGGCGCCTGGAAGAAGTATGCCTTGTCCACCACTCCGGCTTCAAGCGCGCTGGCAACTACGGTCGCACCGCCTTCAATCAGGACGCTGGTGACCTGGCGGTGGTAGAGTTCGTTCATGATGTCCTGCCAGTTGAGTCGGCCTTTGCGTTCCTGGCGGACCCGGATGACCTGGGCGCCCGCTTTTTCAATCCGCCGGATTTTGTCGGTCTGGCGTGAGGCGGTGAAGACGAGCACCGGTCCGGGTTCATCAAGCAGACGGCTGTCGTCCGGCAGACGGAGGCTGGAGTCAAGGATGACCCGGAGCAGTTTCTTTTCGGGGGTGAGCCGGCAGGTGAGGAGGGGGTTGTCATTGAGCACGGTGTTGACACCGACGAGCACGGCATCGCTCATCAGGCGCAGGAGTTGACCCGCAGCCCGTGCCCGTTCACCGGTAATCCACCGGGATTCACCTTCACCGGTTGCCATCATGCCGTCAATGGTGGCGGCGACTTTGAGGATGACGAATGGGCGGTGTTCGCTCATAAAGGTGATATAGGCTTCGTTTAGGCGCCGTGCCTGGTCTTCAAGCAGGCCGACCTCCACCTGGATGCCCTGGCGCCGGAGGCATTTGACGCCGTTGCCGTTGACGCGGGGGTTCGGGTCAAGCATGGCGGTAATGACCCGGCTGATGCCGGCATTGATGATGGCGGCGGTGCAGGCCGGGGTTTTGCCTTCAAAGCAGCAGGGTTCCATCGTCACATAGAGGGTTGCGCCCCGGGCGTTTTTGCCCGCATCCCGGATTGCTTCAACTTCAGCGTGAGCGGCACCGAACCGGCGGTGATAACCCCGGCCAACAATTTTGCCGTTTTTTACCAGGACCGCGCCAACCATCGGGTTGGGTGAGACCAGTCCACAGCCGCGGAAAGCCAGTTCCAGCGCCTCAAGCATGAACTGGCGGTCCGCGGTGTTCCATTTAGGCATAGGAAAGTTTAACGGTAGTCAATCTGGAAGTCGTCGTATTCGTGCCGGTATTCGTCCCACTGGACATTCACATTTTCCACCGCCGCCCCGGGCGGACCCTGATGCAGTTTTTCAATCAACCGCTCAAGCCGGGTGCGGTCGCCTTCAGCCTGAACTTCAACCCGGCCGTCCGGCAGGTTGCGGACCCGGCCGCAAAGCCCGAGCGCCCGGGCTTCTTTAAAGACAAACATCCGGAAGAAGACGCCCTGGACCCGGCCGGAGATGGTGGCATAGATTGATGCCTGGTCGGCTTTGGAACTCATAGTTCAAGAATAAGCAGAAACTTCGGTCAGTCAAGTGTGCCCGAATTTTCTTTGCCCGCAGCCATTTGGTGGTTATAATCCTTTGATGACACCAGGGAGTTTCAGCCGGAGCCGGGTGCTGGTGATTGTGGTGCTTGTGCTTGCCGGTCTGGTTTTGACCCTGGTGCCGCACTGGCGGCGGTTTGGCCAGCGGAGCGTTAAACCGCTGGTGCGCACCGCCGCCGGGAAACACCCGGGGGCAAAGTCTATACCCGATACCCGGCTGCTTCTTTACCGCCTGAGCACGGTAACTGACCCGGAAATCGGCGCCGATTTACTGCAACTCGGCTTGGTGGAAAGTCTGAACCTTGACACGGCCGGTAATGTGCAGGTGGTTTTGGGGTTGACGACGCCATTGTGTCCGTTTATTGAGCGGCTGGCGCAGGCGGTGCTGGACAGTCTGACCGCGACCCCGGGGGTGAAGAGTGTCACAGTCAAGGTTGACCCGAACCTGATTATCCGCCGATGAACCTGACGCTGCTGGCCCGGGCGCTTATCCTCGGACTGACCACTGGCGGCTACTGTCTCGGGTTCTGCCTGCCGGTGGTGGCGCCGCCGTTTTTTGGCGCCCGGAGTGCCAGCAAAGCAGCACTCAGACTGGTGGTTTTTCTTTCGGGCAGACTGGTCAGCTATCTGGGGTTTGGGGTGCTTGCGGGCTTGGTGGGAACGGTGCTTAATAATTATCACCTTTTCCGGGCAGTTGGCTTGCCCGCGGTCTATTTCCTGCTCGGGATTTTACTCATCAGTTATGGTATTACCAGTTTCAACCCGTTTGCCCGTTTTGCCATCTGCCGATTGCTCCAGCCCAAACTGAACTCCAACTGGTTTCTCTTCCTTTTAGGAATCCTGGTCGGCATCAGCCCCTGTCCGCCATTTCTTCTGGCACTGGTCAATGTCCTTGACCGCGCCGGCGTCCTTAACGGGCTCCTCTTCTTTTTCGTCTTCTTTTTCGCCACCACCATCTATTTTCTTCCCCTCATCCCTGCTGGCTACCTTTCCCGCTTTGAAGTCATCCGCACCGCTGCCCGTATTCTCGCCACCATCACCGGAGTTTATTTTATTATCATCGCCCTCCGCGCCTTTTACCATTGACAGGATTTCACTGATATTATAATATAACCTGATGAGAGAGCAGTTAACCCCGCTGGCAGACCGGATGCGACCTGCTAAACTGGATGATATCGTGGGCCAGGAGCAGTTGCTCGGGAAAAACAAGCCTTTCCGGAAGATGCTGGAAAAAGGGGAGATTCACTCGATGATTTTCTGGGGACCACCGGGTTCGGGCAAGACGACGCTGGCACTGGCAATCGCCCGGCATATTGACGCTGACTTTATCCAGCTATCAGCCGTGACCGCCGGGGTTGCCGATATCCGGAAGGCGGTGAAGCGGGCGCAGGACAATCAGCGGCTGTTTAGGCGCCGGACAATTCTGTTCATTGATGAGATTCACCGGTTCAATAAGGCACAGCAGGATGCGCTGCTGCCGTTTGTGGAGTCCGGGGTGCTGACGCTGATCGGTGCCACGACCGAGAACCCTTCATTTGAGGTGATCGCACCGCTGCTTTCCCGGACCCGGGTTTATGTGCTGAATCAGCTTTCAGCCTCGGACCTGAAGTTGTTGATGCGCCGGGCGCTGGCGTCGGACCAGGGACTGGCACAACTGAAGCCAATGGTGCCCGAGGAGGTGCTTGACTATTTTACGGTGATTGCCCAGGGTGATGCCCGGGTGGCATTGACCGCACTGGAACTGGCAGTGATTTCGGCTGAACCCGATGAAACGGGTGTCAGGAAGGTCAGTCCGGAGCAGGCGCAGGACATCATCCAGCGAAAGTTTTTGCTTTATGACAAGGGCGGGGAGGAGCATTACAACCTGATTTCGGCACTGCACAAGTCGCTGCGGGATTCCGACCCGGATGGTGCACTCTACTGGCTGGCGCGGATGCTGGAGGCGGGTGAGGATCCGTTGTATATCGCCCGCCGGCTGGTTAGATTTGCCTCCGAGGATATTGGACTGGCAAGCCCGAACGCACTGCTGATTGCCAATGCGGCAAAGGAGGCGGTGCACTTTATCGGGATGCCGGAGGGTAACACCGCACTGGCGCAGGCGGTGATCTATCTGGCGCTGGCGCCAAAGTCCAATGCGGTTTATCAGGCGTATCTGAAGGCGCGAGCGGACGCACTTAACAGTCTCACCGAACCGGTGCCACTGCACCTGCGGAATCCGGTGACACCGCTTTTGGAAAGTCTGGGCTATGGTAAAGGCTACAAATATGCGCACGACTTTCCGGATGCCCGGGTGGAGCAGGAGCATCTGCCGGAATCGCTCCGGGGCAAAAAATACTATTTTCCGAGCGACCGGGGTTTTGAGGCGGAACTGAAGCGGCGCCGCTCCGAACCGGAACCAGAATCAGACTGACCCCAGATAACACAAAGCTGGGGGACAGGGATTCGAACCCCGACTAGCTGGTCCAGAGCCAGCCGTCCTACCGTTAGACGATCCCCCAGATGGTAAAAAAGATTATCTAACCCCAGCCCAAAGTCAAGTGAGCCTGCCACTGGCAGCGGGTTGAGGTTGACACTCACCGGAGCACCAATATAATCGGAAGTTGTGCGGTTCAATCTGATTTGCCGGACAGCGGTATGCGGTCTGCTGCTGGTTGTTGCCTGTATTCACCGCCAGCAGGTGAAGCCGGCAGAGCAGGTTATCACCCTGTTTGTCTCCTCAGCACCCACCCCAGCCGAACTGGCAAGGACGGCAAGTCTGGTGCAGAGTGTTCGGGCAATGGTGCCGGTTATCTGGCTGGGCACGGGCAGGGTGCGGCTGGAGGAGCGGACCGCACTGCTGGGTGCTGGTGCGCTGGATGTGAGTCTGCTTGCCGCTGCGGGTGTGGATGCGGTAATCTGCGGACCGGAATGGCTGGAGTTAGGAACGGCACGGCTGCGTCAGCTGGCAGACCAGGCACGGTTCTGGGTGCTCAGTGCCAATCTTGAGGACAGCCTCGGTTTGCCGCTCTGCCATCCCTGGATGATTAAAACCGTCGGCGGGGTCCGGGTCGGCGTCACCGCGCTTTTAACCGACACTGCGGACTGGCGCCGGTATCAGGCGGGCATCAAACTTAAACCCGCGGGCTATGCCGGAAAGATGGTGCTGGGTAGGCTGGACGGCCGGGCAGATATCAAACTGCTGGTACTGCCGGTTGATGAATCGGTGCCGATTGCCAACTACGACCTGATGATTACCAGCCGTCACGGCATGCTGACTCGCTATGACCTGACCCTGACCGGCAGGCGGCTGACCGGGGTCCGGAAAACCGAAATCAACCTTGACGAAATTTCACCCGCATCAGCGGTTCAGGCGCGGCTGGACTCACTCCTTGCCGATGATCACGCTCAGTCAGAACAGCCGGTGGTTGAAACCCGGGTGAAGATTCCGCCCCGGAGTCTGCGCCGGGTATTGCTGGACGGACTACTTTCCCTGCGGCTTTGCGATGTCATCGTCTATGACACCAGCCGGCTGGTTCAGGATACAATTTTCCCCGGGATGATTACCATCAACCGGCTGGCACAGGTGCTGGGAGAACCCGGACCCTGGGCGTTAGTCCAGCTGGAAGGCGCACAAATCCGGGAACTGGGAAACAGTACCGGTTATCGGGTTGAACACCGGAAAAACTTACCCGGCAACCGATTGATGGCACACAAGCGGTATCAGGTGCTTATGCCCGTGAGTCTGCTCCGCCTCCATCCGGAGATTTACCGTTCCGGCTATGAATTCAGCCCGCTGCCCTTTTTTCAGTATGCGGCTGACATCCTGCAGGCACAGGGGAAACGATGAGCGGGTTTGTGCTCAAGTTCCGGACCGGCAGGTTCATCTGGACGGTGCTGGTCAGCGCCTACTTCCTGATTTTCTTCACCAATTTCTTTCACGATGCGGCACCGAACCGCTCAATTATTCAACTGCTGTTTGCCTACGGTTTTGTGCTCTGGCTCGGAATTGAGTATTACTTTGGCTCGCCATTTTTTCAGTCCGGGGTGGTTGAGCCCCATCCGGTCTGGCGTGCTCTGTTTGCCTTCTTTGTTTATCCGCTGCTGGGTTATCTGGGCGCGGATTATATCTGGTGGCACTTCACCCAGATTCCGCTGCCGCCGGCAATTTTCGGAATCATCGGTCTTCTGCTCTTTGGTGCCGGGGTGTATCTGCGGTTGACGACCCTGTTTTCACTACTCGGCATTATTCAGACGAAATCCGGCGGGGCAGAACTTCAGATTCCGGTAAAAAAGTTCTTAGGTTTGAAGTGGCAACAGCGGTGCCGGCAGCCGCGCTATCTTGCGACCCTGATTCAACTGGTAGCGGCGGCACTGGTGTTCAACTCCTGGGGAGGGCTGGTGCTGGTTCTCCTCATCGGGTTACCGCTCATCTGGGTTCAGGTCCGGTATGAAGAACAGGTGCTCAGAGAGCAGATGAAGCCGGCATATGAGCACTACTGCCAGACAGTGCCACTGCTACTGCCGGCATTCAACCAGCAAAAGGATTAATCCCGCACCCGAGCCCCAAAGCAGCAGGGGGGCTAGCCCCGGGCATACCCCTGATATTACAAACTGCTTTAACAAGCAGATGTAATATCTTGAAAATCTTTTAGTTAATTCACGATAAAATTAGATGTTAAATTTTGCCCTTTTCCGGGGTCTTACTTTATAGAGAGGCAAAAGCACTAAACGAAAGGAGTAAATTATGAACAGCAATGCACCGAAAAGGATTGAGAAATGGCGGGTCAAGACCGAACCGGAACGGGTTTGTGACCGGCTGAAGTCGCTTCGGGAGATGATGGTGCGCAATACCGAACTCCAGCAGGTGCTTTTGGTGGAGATGGAGTCCCGGGTGCGGCAGGTGCTTAATGCTGCGGATGTGCCGACGATTCTTTATCCGTTTTATTTCAACTTTGGCCGGGAGATTTTTGCCCGGCGCCTGCGCTTTGCTGGGCCGTCGCTGGTGCGGGAGATTGAAATCCTTCTGGAAAAGTGGGTGCGCCGGAGTCTGGACCGGCTGGTGCTGGAACGGATCCGGGATGAGGTGTTTG
>JBAMLV010000023.1:0-15787 GCA_039793395.1 bacterium
TACGGCAGGGTTACCCAGATATCCAGCCCGGGATAGAAATCTGCCAGTCCGCCCCCCTTACACATCGGCTTTACCGGCACCGCCAGTTTGGGCCTGATGACCAGCCTCGGCAATGGCTTCCACATCAGCAAAATACTCAAGAAACCGCGGCTGAGTTCACTATTCGGCACCTCGGTGCCGCTTACCTGCTTCCGGTTCTGCAGATATCCGGAAAATGCCAGTTCCGGGGTCAAGCCGGGGATCACGCCGAGGTCCAGCACCGCCAGATACTCCAGCAGGTTGCCATATTTGACCTCGCCGCTCTTGCCGTTGAACCAGTATGCCCCGCGCAGATGGCCAGTAATAAACGGGATATTGGCGGTGTTAAGCAATAGACCGATGCCAAAGTCGGTTGAGCCATCACCCAGTGCCGGCTTTGCATATTTGTCTCCGGTCGGCAGATAGGCACCCAGCGCCAGTGCGGCACGCAAGGGCAGGATTGAGTTCTGGATTAGCCCGTATCTGAGCATAACCATCAGGTCACCGGGACCGGCTGAACTTGTTGCTCCTGATTTTTTGCTTGCCACCGGCAGTGCGGCACTCAACTCCAGTTTCTGGGGCAAGCCCAGCGCTGCCATCAGGTCGGCATTAAATACATCTAAGGAAGTCGTGTCCGGTTCAAACTTTTCCGTATTCCAGTTGTAACTTTTGTTACTGCGGGAATAGCTGGCGGTCACCCAGCCCAGGACCTGAAACTGCTTGTTGACCACACCGGTGCGGATAATCAGCGGCGTGCCGTTCAGTTCGGCACACAATAGAAACACCGCCACAAACCACACCTTAACCAGTTTCATTTTTGCTCCTTTCTTTTTGATTAAAGATAAACCGCAATCCCTGGCTGTCAAGCATGCCCGCCGCCAATCATTGACTTTGGTTATGCCAGTGCCATCCTCTTGGGACCAGATGCTCATCCGCTCTGCCCGGTGTGAAGACCGAAATGACTTTGCCCGGCTTTTGCTCATCTCCGCACCCTATTTTCCACTGCTCTGGGGTAGAAAAATCGGTCCGGTGCTCGGTCAGCTGTTTTGCTGCCGTAACAACCTGTTCAGTTTTGAAAACACCATCTTTGCCGAAATTGAAGGTAGAAATGCCGGGATGCTGCTGGGCTATGACTTTGCCACCAGAAGAACCCGGAATCTGCGCACCGGAATTGCCCTTTTTTACCGGCTCGGACCCCGGATGCTCAAACACTTCCGCACCCTGCTGAAACTGAATGCCACTATCGGCCGGCTGGCACCGGACGAATATTACCTCAGCAACCTCGCGGTCTATCCCCGATACCGGCGCCAGGGCATTGGTGAGAAACTGCTGCGCGCCGCTGAGGCACACGCCCGAAACCGCGGCTGTTCCCGGGTGGTGCTGGATGTGGAAAAGGAAAACCACCCTGCACTTCCTCAGGCTCCGCGGTCCGGTTGATTGAACCATTGGCACCGGTTCCGGTCATTGCGAGCGAACCCGAGCGAATGCGAGGGTGAGCGTGGCAATCTGAACGCATAAGAAACCCGGGGCAAGTGCCGGTTTTATTATCAGGGTGGTTTTCTTCCGGCTTAACTTACGGTTTTGCGTGACTTATGCTGATTTTGCCCGGCTTTTGACCCTGACCAGCGGGCTATCCCCCATACCGTCCCCCCTGTGGTTGTGTTCAGGGTTGCCGGTGCGGTCCAGTCACGGGTGGTGCTGACAGTATTAGTAATGGCTGGTTCAGCCCTGCTGTTCCGGGTATCGGAGATACCGGGGACCATGGTTTCAGGTCTGGCACTCCTGAGCGCAGGAGCGGAGGTCCTGAGCGCGATGCGCATTAGGGTTCGGTTAATAACTTTCCTGATTGCGGTCAGGTGGGGTCTTCTGATGATTATTTCGTGAATTTTCAGACCGGTTTCTGGTGTCTAAATATTAAAGATAGGAGTGAAAGATAGTTGATTGTCCGGGCAGTTTGGTTATAATTTAAGTCTATTTATGGCTTTGAAACCGGTTTATCAGGCAGAGAATGAGTTGATGGCGAATACCATCCGGGATTTGCTGGAGACAAACGGTATCCCGGCGCTGGTTCATTCGTTTCAGATTCCAGGCTATGATGGGATTGCCCAGGTGATGCGTCCCGCCTGGGGTGAGGTACTGGTTGCCGAGGAGGACCTGGCGCCGGCAAGGGAGATTATTGATGGTTTCCTTAAAGGTGAGCCAGCAGACCGGGATGAAGACCACGGTCCAGAAGTAGATGGGGCTAAATAGCCTTGACGGTATCGGCCGGTGGCTGATTTTTACCGGCATCGTGCTGGTGGTTCTGGGTCTGGTAATTGTGCTGTTCAGCCGGCTGGGATTTTTCCGGCTGCCCGGTGATATTGTCATTGCGCGCCGGAATTTTGTGCTTTACATCCCGATTGTGTCCTCAATTGTGCTGTCGCTGATTTTGACGGTGATTCTCAATCTGATTTTCCGGCGCCGGTGATGGGTTTAATTTCAAAACGAAAGGTATGAGATTTATGAAAAAACTGGTGTATCTCTTCGGTCCGGAACGGACTGAAGGTTCGGGCAAAATGAAGGCATTGCTTGGTGGCAAGGGTGCCAATCTTGCCGAGATGGCAAGGCTGGGGCTGCCGGTGCCACCCGGTTTCACGATTGCCACCACGGTCTGCGTTCATTATCTAAAGGCGCACCGGCTTCCGCAAGCGTTGAAGTCCGAAGTCCGCCGGGGATTGAGGTTTATTGAGCAGAGCACCGGCAAGAGGTTCGGTGATGTGGATAATCCCCTGCTTTTATCGGTCCGCTCCGGTGCCCGGGCATCAATGCCCGGAATGATGGATACGGTGCTGAATCTCGGTCTCAACGATGAGATAACCGCAGGGCTTGCCCGGAAGACCAATAACCGGCGTTTTGCCCTTGATGCCTATCGCCGGCTGATTCAGATGTTCGGTGATGTGGTGCTTAAGACCGGCCGGGAGGAGTTTGAGGCGGAACTGAGCGCCGCCCGCACCCGGCTGGGGGTGAAAACCGATATTGAACTGGATGAGGCGGCGCTGGAAAATATCGTCCAGCGGTTCAAGGCGATTGTCCGGGAAAAGACCGGCACTGAGTTTCCCCAGAATCCAGATGAGCAGTTGTGGCTGGCAATTGATGCGGTGCTGAAGTCCTGGAACAATCCCCGTGCCGGTGAATACCGGCGCCTTTATAACATTCCGGATGACTGGGGCACCGCGGTGAATGTTCAGGCGATGGTCTTCGGCAATCTGGGAAGCGATTCGGCAACCGGTGTGCTTTTCACCCGGGACCCGGCAACCGGTGAAAAGAGCCTTTACTGTGAATACCTGCCCAATGCCCAGGGTGAGGACATCGTTGCCGGCATCCGCACGCCCCTGCCCGCACTGACGCTGAAGCAGGAACTGCCCGAAATTTACGAGCAACTGGAGAAAATCGCTCGCCGGCTTGAGCGCCATTACCGGGATATGATGGATGTGGAATGGACGGTTGAGCAGGGCAAGCTTTATATCCTGCAGTGCCGGGTTGGCAAGCGTTCGCCCCAGGCAGCGGTGAAGATTGCGGTTGATATGGCTCGGGAACGGCTGATTACCCGAGCCGAGGCGGTGCGCCGGATTGACCCGGAGAAAGTCAGCGCCCTGCTTCACCACCGGCTCTCACCGGATGCCAGTTATCAGGTGGCGGCAAGGGGAATTCCGGCATCACCCGGTGCTGCCAGCGGGGAAATTGTGTTCAGCGCGGTTAAAGCGGTGGCAGAGGCGCAAGCCGGTAAAAAGGTGATACTGGTGCGCCACCAGACTTCAGCCGATGATGTTGCCGGGATGGCAAAGGCAGAGGGAATTTTGACCGCGGCTGGGGGCACCACTTCGCATGCCGCGGTGGTTGCCCGGGGAATGGGCAAGCCGGCAGTGGTTGGCTGCAGTGAACTGGTGATTGATTACGAAGCCGGAACTTTGAAAATCGGCGGTCAAATGTTGCGGGCCGGTGATGTGATCACGATTGACGGCACGAGCGGTAATGTGATTATCGGACCGGTGAAAATGGAGCCACCGCAGTTGACCGAGGAGTTTGCCACCATCCTTGCCTGGGCTGACCGGTTCCGGCGACTGAAGGTGCGCACCAATGCCGATACTCCGGCTGATGCCCAGAAGGCACGGGAGTTCGGCGCCGAAGGAATTGGCCTGTGCCGGACCGAGCATATGTTCTTTGCCCCGGACCGGGTCGGGGTGATGCAGGAGATGATTCTTGCCGAAGATGAAGCCGGCAGGAAACAGGCGCTGGACCGGCTCCTGCCGATGCAGCGTCAGGACTTTGTGGAAATCTTCCGGGTGATGGACGGTCTGCCAGTGACCATCCGCACCCTTGACCCGCCCCTGCACGAATTTCTGCCCCGGGAAGATGAGAAAATCAGCCAGCTCGCCTCCCGGCTCGGAATCACTGCCGAAAAAATCCGAACCACGATTGAGAAACTGGCGGAGGCGAACCCGATGCTCGGATTCCGGGGCTGCCGGCTCGGAATTGTTTATCCGGAAATTACCGCAATGCAGGCACGGGCAATCTTTGAAGCCGCATGTCAGGTGCAGCAGGAGGGGGTCCGGGTTCTGCCCGAGATTATGATTCCGCTGGTGAGCGATGTTGAGGAGTTCATCCGGCAGCGAAGACTGATTGAGCAGGTTGCGGAACAGGTGTTTGCCGAAACCGGAGTCCGGGTCCGTTTCACGGTCGGGACGATGATTGAGGTGCCCCGCGCCGCCCTGCTGGGTGATGAAATTGGCCGGGTGGCAGAGTTCTTCTCGTTCGGCACCAATGACCTGACCCAGCTCACCTATGCCTATTCCCGGGACGACTATGGCCGATTCTTTACCGCCTATCAGCACCTGGGAATTGTTCAGGACAACCCGTTTGACACGCTGGACACCCGCGGGGTCGGCATGCTGATGAAGTGGTGCGTGAAGGCGGGCAGAAGGACCAATCCGAAACTGAAACTGGGTATCTGCGGTGAGCACGGCGGCGACCCGAGAACCATCCGCTTCTGCCATGAAATCGGCCTGGATTATGTCAGTTGCTCACCGTTCCGGGTGCCGGTCGCCCGGCTGGTTGCCGCCCAGGCAGCACTGGGCGCAACCGAAAGAAAGGATGGGTAAATGGAGGATTTTGTCAACCGGCTAAACCGGCTGCTGGCAACCCATTCTGAAGTCAAAATCAATCCCGCCCGACAGGAACTGATTACCGATGCGGTTGAGCACCGGGAAGCAATTGTGCTTAAACCTGGCTGTCTTGCCACCTGGACCCCACCCGACTCCACCGGCAGAAGCCCGCAGGACACGGTGACGGTTTTGCGCCCCGAATCCGAGGGCAATATTGACTGGACCTCACCGAACAATCTGCCGATTACCCCGGAAACCTTCCGGCTCATCTGTGAGGATACGCTTGACCGGTTGAGCCGCAAGCCCCGACTTTACCGGCTGGAACGGCTGGTCGGCTGGGACCCGGCTTATGCCCTGCCCCTGCACTTTGTCTCGGACCGGGCGCTAACCAGTTTGTTTGTGGACAATATGTTTGTGCCGGTTATGCCCGAAGCCCGGCGTTCGGTCTTTGCCGACAAACCGTTTACCCTGGTGGCACTGCCCTATGACCGGCTTGAACCCCGGCGCTACGAAGGCCGGCTGCGGAAACTGCCGGGAAGCGGCCAGACGAGCACAATGGTGATTGCGATTGATTACGACCTGCGCCTGGGTATCGTATTCGGCTCGGCTTACTGCGGTTCAATTAAAAAACTGATGTTCACGGTTATGAACTATCTCCTGCCGGAACAGGGCATCCTGCCCCTTCACTGTTCTGCCAACGAAGGTCCAGAAGGGGACATCGCCCTGTTTCTCGGGCTCTCCGGCACCGGCAAAACCACCCTCTCCACCGACCCGCGGCGCCGACTGCTCGGCGATGATGAGCACGGCTGGTCCGACTCCGGAATTGCCAATTTTGAATACGGCTGTTATGCCAAACTGATTAATCTGAATCCGGAGAAGGAACCCGAGATTTACCATGCCTGCTTCCATGAAGCCGACTATCGGCAGCACGGGGCAATTGTGGAAAATGCAATGGTCTATCCCGACGGCTCGTTTGACCTGAATGATTCCCGGCTGACCGAAAATTCGCGCGGTTCCTATCCCCTTTCCTTCCTTACCAACATCAAGACCCCGCCGACCGGCACCCATCCCAGAACCATCATCTTTCTGACCGCGGACGCCAATGGCGTACTACCGCCGGTCGCCCGGCTGACCCGGGAACAGGCGATGCTCTGGTTTTTACTCGGCTACACCTCAAAACTTGCGGGCACCGAAACCGGTATCATTCAGCCGAAGAGCACCTACTCCCGATTCTTTGGTCAGCCGTTTATGCCCCGACAGCCAGATGTTTATGCCCGACTGCTGGGTGAAAAACTGGACCGGCACGGCACCCGGGTGTATCTTGTGAACACCGGCTGGACCGGGGGTCCATATGGTAAAGGTAAAAGGATTGACATCACCCTGACCCGGGAAATTGTCCAGGCGGTGATTGACGGCAGCCTGGAGGGGGTGGACTATGAGGTTGAACCCTTCTTCCACCTGGCAATTCCCAAATCCTGTCCGAATGTGCCCGACCTTTCAATTTTAAATCCGAAGAGCACCTGGCAGGACAAAACCGCCTATGAAGAACGGGCACGAAAACTGGCGGGTGAATTCTATACCGTTTTCCAGCATAACTACGGTAATAAGAAAATTGACCCGGCAATCGCCCGTGCCTGTCCGGGTAAGTAGCATCACCCCGTCGCCCGGGAACGCCGTTTCGGTGAAAACAGCAACGCCAGGCCGAACATCAGGCTGGCAACGCAGATAATCGCTGCCCCGCTCGGCAGATTGAACAGATAGGACAGGACTAAACCGCCCAAACTGGCAGCGAGCGCAAAAACGACCGAAAGCAGATACATCGTGCGCAACCGGTAGGTCAACTGATAGGCGGCAGAAGCCGGGCTGACCACCAGGCTGAAAATCAATAGCCCGCCGATGGTGTGCAAATTCAGGGTAACCGCCAGTCCGCAGAGTAAAAGCAGTAAAAAGAAAATCGTCCGTTCCGGAACACCGACCGCCCGGGCAAGCTCCCGGTTAAACAGCACCGCCCGGATTTCCTTATTCAGGCTGAGCAGGAAACCGGTAATCAGCACCGCACTGCATCCCAATAGTAGCACATCCCACCAGGAAACCAGCAGGATGTTGCCCCAGATAAACCGGAACGCCTCGGTGCGCGGGCCAGGAAGCAGGCCGATACCCAAAAATGCCAGCCCGAGCATCAGCGAAAAAATAACCCCGAGTGAAACCCCGGGCTCAAGGTCTGCCCGTTCTGCCACCGGTCCAATCAGCAGCGCCGCACCGATAGCAAACAGCAGTGCGGTTAACAGCGGATTGGTATTCAGCAGCAGGCCAAAGATTGCCCCGGCAAATGCTGCATGGGACATCGCCACCCCGACAAACGGAATGTTCAAAAGCACCACCCAGACCCCGACAATGCCACAGACCGTGCTCCCCAGCACCGCTGCCAGAAGCGGCTTAACCATCAACTGGAGTTCAACCATTGAAAAGTTCATTCAGGCGCTCGGGTTTCAGTCCCGCATCCCTTTCCCCCTGCCAGACGATTTTTGCCCCCTTCATCAGCACCAGTTGCCCGCAGACCTCAGGCAGGTGCCCAATCTGATGGGTAACCATCACCACCGTGAGGTTGAACCGGTGATAAACATCGGTAATCAGCCCGACGATTTCCCGGACCGAACCAGGGTCAAGATTGGCGGTCGGCTCGTCAAGGAGCAGCAGTTTCGGTTCCTGAAGTAGAGCACGGGCAAGCGCCACCTTCTGGAGTTCCCCACCGGAAACCTGTCCGACCGGCCGGTGCATCAGCTGCTCAATCCGGAAATATGCCATCAGTTCCCGGGCGCGGCGCCGGTCATCATCACTGACCGAATGAAACAGCCCGACCTTGCCGTAGACACCGAGCAATACCGCCTCCAGACAGTCAAACGGCGCCCGCGGGTCAATCGCCAGCTGTTGAGGCACATAACCAATCTGCGTGCGCCAGCGCCGGATATTCGCCGGACCAAGCGGTTCTCCGAACAGCCGCACCGTGCCCGAATGAATCCTGCCCAGACCGTTGATGACGGTCAAAAGCGTGGTTTTGCCCGCACCGTTCGGACCGAGAAGTCCAACAAACTGCCCGGGTGCAATGGTCAGGGAAACATTACGCAGAGCAATGTGTTCATAATAACTGACGGTAACATTACTGATTTCTACCGCCGGTATCACCGGAGTGCTGCTGCCAGCCGGTTACAGTTTTCCATCAGGGTCTGAAAATAGGAACCCTCAAGTGGAAAGTTGCTCAGGGTAACCCGGGGAATACCGGCTGCCCGGGCAAGCTCCTGACCGGCATCCGGACCTGATTGCAGATTGTCAACAATCAAGCCAACACCCGAGTCAACGATTACCCGGGCAAGCCGGCTGAGTTCCTGGGCAGTCCAGTCTTCGGGCCGGCCATAGGTCGCAACCACCTTAAACCCCAGCCAGCGGACAAATGGTGCCTGATGTTCCGCCGCAATCACCTTCGGCAGTTCCCGGTTTGCAAACCACCCGGTTATCTCATTCCGGATTGAGTCAATCTGCTGCTGATAGCGCCGGGCATTGTCCTGAAAGAACAGGCTGTCCGCCGGCTCCATCTCCACTAAAATCCGGGTAATCTCCGCGGTCGCCTGCTGGTGGATCTCCGGTATCATCCAGTTACCACTGGTCTTCATTGTCACCACCCGCAACCCCGGATTTCTGATGCCGGCGCGCAGCCGCTCAAACCAGCCTTCCCAGCCGTGATTGAGCAGCAACTGTGCCTCATTGACCTGGAGCACAGTCGCTGGCTGGATGTCAAAATGGCCCGGACAGAAGCCGGGCGGAGCGATGGTGGTCACGGTCACCTTCCCATCGCCAACCGCCTGAACAATCGTGGCAATCAGACTGGTGGTGGCAACCACCCGGATTTTTGCCGGCAGTTTTCTGCGACACCCGGCAGCCGGCACAAGCGCCATCACCAGACAGATTATGATGAGCCATCGGCATAAGCCGGACAGTCCGAACCGGTCCCTATTTCCCATAGTCTATTCCAAGCGTGAACGCCCGACCCGGCATCTGATAAAGTCCGGCTGCAACTCCGGGCAGGTCGGCAAATGCCTGATACTGCCGGTTAAAGATGTTTTCCACCGCACCGAACAGCCGCAGCCCATTGAGCAGTTCGTAACCAGCCCGCAGGTCCGCAGTCCAGAAGGAAGGAATCGGCTCGTCACTGGAATCGGCAGCAAAGTAATTACCCACATAATGAACCCCGGCATCGGCACTCAACCGGGAACGGTTCAAACCGAACGCAAAATCAAGTTTGGTCTCTGCCCGTGCCCGGGTGTGAACCCCATAGTCGCTGAATGAACCGGACAAACGGGCATAAAACGGCTCAAACTTCACCCGGATTCCGGTCTCCAGCCCCTTGAACTGAAAACTGCCCCGGTTTTCATAACGGGACGGCGGCGGTGGTGACGGATTGGGTGCCAGTTCAATCAGATTCTCGCCCTTCAGGATAAAACCGGCAAGGTCAATTTCGGCAACCTTACCAAACTGCTGGTTGATGCCCGCTTCATAATTCCAGGCGATTTCCGGCTTCAGGTCCGGATTTTTGGGCGGAAAGATGCTGGTGTAGTTAAGAGGCGGATAGCGGAACCCCCGGTTTACACTCAACCGCACCTGCGTGGCATTACCGGGCTTAATCACCAGTCCGGCTTTCGGAACCAGGATACTGCCGGAGATATTATCCCGGGCAAACCGCCCACCCGCATTCAGCACCACCGGACCAAACCGCTGCTCATCCTGGGTAAAGACATCAAACTGATTTCTCGCCCAGGATGGCTTGAGCGTATCCGATTTAATCCAGGTGCCGCCCAGATTCTTAAATTCCAGTCCTGCCTGAACCAGATTTAAACCGGCAAACTCACGGTGCAGATGCAGCAGAGCACCATTGGTGTAATCGGTAGAATGCCAGCCGTCCTTCGGGTCAAACTTGTGTTCGCCGAACAGCCGGTAAAGCTTCACCATTCCGTTAAGCACACCGGTGTTAAACTCGGAAGTCAGGTCAACTCCGCCCCGGTCATACCGGTTCCAGCCCGTGGCGACCAGCGTCTCCGGGTCGGTCACCCGTTTGGGTTCGTGCTTGACCCCGGTGAAGTATTTACCGGTGAACTCCAGCCCGATTGCCGGTGAAAACCGGTAACCCGCCCGGACATTCAGGTCGTTACCGTTATATTGGGAGTTGGGCAGATGGCCATTTGAGACCGCCTTGTCAAACGAAACCAGACCGTGGAAATTGCGCTGCCGGGTGCCAGCACCAAACCGGAACTGGGCGGTATTAAATGAACCGTAAGCCAGCCGGGTGCTTAAATCCAGCGGCTTGCTTGCCTGGCGGGTGATGATATTCACCACCCCGCCCAGCGCATCTGAGCCGTAAAGCACGGACAGCGGGCCCCGGACAATCTCAATCCTTTCCACATTATTAACCGGCAGCGAATGGGTGATGGTGCAGCCGAAAAGGCTCATCTTCTCGGGCCGGCCATCAACCAGCACCGCCACCTGCGTGCCCCGGGCGCCGATGCCCCGGATGTCAATGTCGGTCCGCCCGAACTGACCGGTCCGCTGAATAAAGACCCCGGGCAGGGTTGCCAGCGCATCGGTAGCGGTGCGGGCAATTGCGTTCCGCAACTCCTGACCGCTGACCACACTTACCGAAGCGGCAACATCCCGGCGGTGATGCCGGACCCGTTCCGCAGTTACCACCACCTCCGGCAGTTCCAGCACCACCGAATCCCGATGCATTACTTCCAATTCTTGCCCGGTGGCAAAACCAAGGAAACCGATTATAAAAACGGTTCCCAGCCTCAACTTCATTGAGCCTCCTTTCGTTTATTATTAAGTGTTATCATACTGACCTTACCCTGTTCCACCCCCTTGAGTGCGCTCAAACGGTCAGCCAGCGCCTGAATTTTCTTCACCGGACCGCGCAGCAAAAGCACCTCCAGACAGTGGTGGGGGTCAAGGTGAATATGGACGGTGGAAATAATTTCGGAATAGTGCCGATGGCCCAGCCGGGTCAGACGGCGCACCACATCCCGGCGCTCGTGCTCATAGGCAATCGCCAGCGCCGCCACCGCCCTGCCGGCACCAGCCTGAAGCCGGCGGCTGGCAAGCCACGAGCGAATCAGGTCCCTGATTGCCTCGGACCGACAGCTGTAACCCGCCCGCTTAATTTCCGCATCAAAATCAGCCAGCAGTTGCGGCTCAACTGAAATTCCGAACCGCTCCACACCGTCCCGCTGCCGGTCATTCAAAGCGACCATTTTCCCTTTCCTGCCTTACCAAAGAACACAACCGCCACCAGCCAGATGAGCACGACCGGCACCAGCATCAAAAGTCCAAGCAGCGTCGCATTTGAAACCAGCCCCCCGGTTACGGTTTCAATAAATGGGCCACCCTGATATCCAAGGACAAAATCAACCAGTATCATCGCCACCCCACCCCAGAGCATCAGACTCAAAAATCCCAACCGGTAGCGCCCCCGGCACACCCACCAGCCAATGGTGCTTAAAATCGCTGCCGCTGCGGTTGTCACCAGCCACATAACTATCCTCCCCGATTGCGGGCTGGTCCTAATCCGCGGACAGCCAGCCGCTCAGCCAGAAAAACGAGCAGCAACCAGACCCCGACCACGAAGACCACCATCGTGCCTCCCACTGTTACCATCTCCTGCACCATCTGCCCGATATCCGCCGGATTCTTCATCGCGGTCAGAAACGGGGGATAAGGGACGACCTCACCATGGGCATAATGCTCAACCGCCAGCATCGCGGTCCCACCCCAAAGCATTGCATTCAGCCATTCCGGATGCAACCGCTTTGGAATCTTTTTCTGCAGCAGTGTCGTCACCACGCCGGTCGTCGCCGGCACCAGAAAGCATGCCATCAGCACTCCTTTCGTGTTACTTTTATATAAAAAGTATTATCTGAAAAACCGCTGTCAAGTAAATCCGCAACCGCCGAAACGCACTGCCGGCAGTTAGATTCAACCGGCGCGGTGAAGAAACTGATAGATTTTTTCTGCCAGGCCGGTACCGATACCGCGCACCCGGGCAATCTCTTCAACCCCCGCACCCCGCAGCCGTGCCAGCGAACCGAAGTGCTGGAGCAAAGCCTGACGCCGTGCCGGTCCAACTCCGGGAATGGTGTCCAGTTCTGATATCAAAAGTTTTCTGCCCCGGAGTCGGCGGTGGAAGGTGATGGCAAACCGGTGCGCCTCATCCCGGATGCGCTTGAGCAGCTTGAGCGCCGGCGAGGTCAGCGGCACCGAGATTTCCCGGCCGTCAAGATAGTAAAGGGTGTCGGTGCGTTTTGCCAGCCCGAGAATCGGTATCTCCCGGTCAAACTGATGATAGGCATTATGTGCAGCTGAAAGCTGACCCTTACCGCCATCCACCAGCACCAGGTCAGGCAAAGGCAGCCCCTTTTCCAAAAGCCCGCGCACCCGCCTTGCCAGCACCTCGGTCATCATCGCATAGTCATTCGGGCCACTGACCGTGCGGATTTTAAACCGCCGGTACTGGCTCTTCACCGGCCGGTCATCCCGGAACACTACCACCGAACCGACCGCATTCGTGCCCTGGGTATTGGAGATGTCCACCCCTTCAATCACCCGTGGTGGTTCGGGTAGATTGAGAATGGCAGCAAGTTCCTGAACGGCTTTCGGCACCCGTTTTGCCGGCGGCAGCAGTTCCACCAGCGCCTTTTCCGCATTGCGCTCTGCCAGCTTCACCAGCCCCAGCCTCTCCCCGCGTGCCGGTGCCATAATTTTCACCGGCTTACCCCTTCTGCTGCTCAGCACCTGCTCAAACAGTTCCCGACCCGGCACCGCTGCCGGTAAAACGATTTCCTCGGGCAAATCGGCAGTATGGGTATACACCGACCGCAGCACCCCTTCCAGAATTTCCTCATCACCAACGGTCTGATCCGCAGCCAGTGAATACTCCTCCCGGGCAACAATCCTGCCCTCGCGAATCCGGAAGATTACCGCCACCGCCGCCCTCCTGCCCTTTGCCAGTCCGAGCACATCCCGCGCGGTCCGCTCGGATGAAACCACCTGCTGATGCCGGACCACCTCGCGCAGCGCAAGCAACTGGTCGCGCAGCATTGCCGCCTGCTCATACTCCTGTGCCTGTGCCGCCTGCCACATCCGGCGCTCAAGCTCGGCGGTCAGCTTCTCGGACCGGCCCGAAAGAAACTCAATCACATCTTCAACCAGTTGCCGGTATTCACGCTCACTGATTTTACCCGCGCAGGGCGCATAGCACCGCCGGACCTGAAAATTAAGACAGGGTGGTCCGGGATTTGATTCGGGCAACTCCCGCTTACAGGTGCGCAGCCGGAAAATCCGGCGCACCCCCTTCAGCGCCCGGCGCAACTCCCGGGCACTGGTATAGGGTCCAAAAAGCACCGCACCATCGGGCTTGATATTCCGGGTGATAAAAATCCGGGGAAACCGCTCCTGAACAGTAATCTTCAGATACGGATACTTCTTATCATCCCGGAGCCGGACATTATACCGCGGCTTCTTAATCTTAATCAGACTCTCCTCCAGCAGCAGGGCTTCCACCTCGGAACGGGTGACGATGGTCTCCACATCCGCAATCCGGCGCACCAGCGCTGCCAGTCTCGGCTCGGACTGCGGCTGGATATAGGCGCGCAACCGGTCGCGCAAATCCCGTGCCTTACCGATATAAAGGATTTTACCCTGCCGGTCCCGGAACAGATAAACCCCCGGCTCAGCCGGCACCAACCTGACTTTCTCCTCCCAGGACGGCAAAACCGGGCTCATACCAATTGTCGGACCGGGTGCGGGCTCCGGCTTCAGCCCTTGACCACCCCTAACGGCCGCATCTTTGCCACCTTCCGCGCAATCCCGGCACGAGCGCACACCTCAACCACCTCATCCACATCCTTATATGCGTCCGGCACCTCCTCGTTCAACACCTCCCGGCTTGCCGCCATCACCACAATCCCCTTTGCCCGCAACTCCGCCGCCACATCCCGGCGTCTGGTCTCCTCCAGCGCCCGGGTGCGCGACCACACCCGGCCCGCACCATGACAGGCAGAACCGAAGGTCTGCTTCATTGCCGTTTCGGTCCCGAGCAACAGATACGAGTTCGTCCCCATATCACCCGGAATCAGTACCGGCTGGCCCAAATGCCGGTACTTCTCCGGCAGCGCGGGATGACCCGGTGGAAACGCCCGGGTTGCCCCCTTCCGGTGCACACACACCTTAACCCTTTTACCATTTACCTCATGCTCCTCAATCTTGGCAATATTATGGGCAACATCATAAACCTGAGACATCCCCAGCCTTTCCATTGGCAACCCCAGCACCTGCGCGAACGCCTCCCTGACCCAGTGAGTGATTGCCTGCCGATTCGCCCAGGCGTAATTAGCCGCCGCCACCATTGCCCCGAAATACCGCTTCCCTTCTGGTGAATCCAGCGGTGCACAGGCGAGTTGCCGGTCAACCAGTTCAATTCCATATTTTCTGGCAGCGGCAACCAGCGACTTCACATTATCATCACAGATCTGATAACCCAGGCCCCGGGAACCGGTGTGAATCATCACCGTCACCTGCCCGATATGAATCCCCAGTTCACCCGCCGCCTTCGGGTCATAAACCTCAACCACCTCCTGAATCTCAAGAAAGTGATTACCAGCGCCCAGCGTGCCCAGCTGTGGCATCCCCCGCTCCAGCGCCCGCGCCGAAACTCCGGCCAGGTCCGCCCCTGCCATCTCCCCATGCTCCTCGGTATACTCCAGGTCCTCAGCGGTGCCATAACCCTGCTCCACTGCCCAGCGTGCGCCCCGGGTCAAAACCTGTGCCACCATCTCCCTGGAAATCCTGATCTTCCCCTTAGACCCGACCCCGGAAGGCACATTATAAAATATCGCCCGCACCAGTTTCTCTAACAGTTCTGGTGTCAAATCCTTCCGCTCCAGACTGGTCCTCAACAGCCGCACCCCGCAATTAATGTCATAACCGACACCCCCGGGTGAAACAATACCATTACTCAAATCAAACGCCGCCACCCCGCCAATCGCAAAACCATAACCCCAGTGAATATCCGGCATCGCCAGCGAACAGCACACAATCCCGGGCAGGGTGGCAACATTCGCCACCTGCTCCGGTGCCATATCCGCCTTCACCGACTCAATCATCCGCTCATCGGCATAAATAACACCGTCAACCCTCATCCCCGGCTTATACGACCTCGGAATCCGGAACCGGGTCTCATCAATTTTCTCCAGTGGTCCATTCCAGCCAGCCATACATAGAATTATATTCATTCCCTCTCATCAGGTCAACCCCTTTAACCCCGGTACCCCGGTCATAAACCTGAAGTTCCGGGTCTGGTCCAGCAAAGAAAAGGGGCAAAAGATGCGGGATTGGTCTTCAGTGCGGAATCGGGTTTTGGTCTGACCGGGACAGGGTAAACCGGCTGGCGAACGGTCTTTTAGACCGGCAGGCGGGAGATGGTTAAATCCGGGGTGAAAATCTGCCCGATGGTTAAGGTCAGAATTGCCTGGAGGACGAGCCCGGGAACGACCCGGGGGCTAGCCCCGGGCATACCCCCAAAATCAGGG
>JBAMLV010000024.1:0-15496 GCA_039793395.1 bacterium
TTACCCGGGATGATGTTGACCCAGACTTCAAGGCACCCTATGCCGACACCGCAGATGTTGCAAGAGCACTTGCCGGTACCAGTTTTCTGGCAATTAACCCGTCGCTTGACCCGGTACACCCGATTGCCGCTCACTACATCATGGCGGGTCCGCAGATGCGGAATGTATATGAGGGCAGTGTCATCCTTGACGCTTCCGGCAGAGCCGAGGTCAGGCTCCCGGCATACTTCTCAGTTCTGAACCGCAACCCACACATCCAGCTGACCGGCGTCGGTACCGCTGATGTCTATGTTGCCGAAAAAATATCTGGCAACCGGTTTGTCATCGGCGGCAAGCCCGGGACCGAAGTCTACTGGCTTGTTACCGGTGAACGGGTTATCCCGACGCAGGCACCGATTCAGCAGGCAAGTTACAAGGAGTAAATATGAGACGTCTCTATCCAGCACTTCTGCTTTTGACTACGCTTTCGCTCGTCTGGGCACAGTCCTACCGCTGTGACTGGCAGGTGCTGGCAATCGGCGGCGGAACACAAACCGGCAGCTACCGGTGCGATGCAACCATCGGCCAGACCGCAATTGGCGAACTAACCGGCACCCTCTACCGGATGATTGGCGGCTTCTGGTATCCAGAACCGGTCACCGGTATTGCGGAACAGGAACGGTTCAGCTGGCCAAATGTCACCACTCTTGAAACCAGGCTGTATCCACCTCTGCCCAATCCCTTCCTTCGTAGCACGCAGATCCGCTACACCCTGAACGCTGAACAGCAAACTCTGATTCAGGTCTGCGACCTCTCCGGCAGGGTTGTCCGGACGCTGGTAAACGCAACCCAGCGCCCGGGCCGCTACACGATAATATGGGATGCCCGGGACAACACCGGCAGACAGGTAGCCAGCGGCATTTACTTCTGCCGGTTCTCTGCGGGTGACTACCGACAAACCACCAAACTGATCCTCCAGCGGTAACGAGCGGCAGCTCCGGTTTTGGGCTTCAGGGGCGGCACTTGCCGCCCCTGAATTTTAATTATGGCGCGCAGGCTGCACCTTCACTCTTGATTTTTAGTCTAAAAAGCGGGTCTACTGCCGGTTACTTTCCCGGCCGCAATTAACCGCCTTTCAATTGACCCTGCCCCATTTTTTCTTATATTCCTGTGTGCGTATCTGTGCCGGTGCACTCAAGGGTAGACGGCTGGTATATCCGAAAACCGGTATCCGCCCGACCAAGGACATCACCCGTCAGGCAATTTTTAATGTGCTCGGCATCGCGGTCCGGGGTGCGCGGGTATGCGACCTGTTTGCTGGCGGCGGTGCACTGGGAATTGAAGCGCTCTCCCGGGGTGCGGTGGCGGCGGTTTTCGTTGAAAAAAGCATCCTGGTTATCCGTTGTCTTAAGGAAAATCTTGCCGGGCTGAAAAATGTGCGGATAATCAAAGGTGATGTTTTCCGGGTGGTGCCAAAACTTGCCGGTGCCAGTTTTGACATTGTCTTTGCCGACCCACCCTATCATCAGGGTCTGGCATCAAGAACCGTTGCCGCCGTTGCCCGCTACCAGCTGGTCAAACCTGAGGGCTGGCTGGTGGTGGAGCACAGCCGGACCGACCGACTGCCCGTGCCCGAGCACTGGCAGTCGGTTAAGACCCGGGTTTATGGTGAAAGTATGGTCAGTTTTTACAGGAGGCAGAAATGAAAAGAGCGGTTTATCCTGGCAGTTTTGACCCGATTACGCTCGGTCATCTGGATATCGTGGAACGGGCTGCCCGACTGTTTGATGAGGTGATTGTGGCGGTAGCACGAAGGGAAGAAAAGAATCCGCTGTTTCCCTGGGAGGAGCGAATTGAACTTGCCCGTGCCGCCACCGCTCCGATGGCCGGGGTAACGGTTGAAGGGTTCGACGGGCTGCTGGTTGATTTCGTCCGTGCCCGGAATGCCTGTGCCATCATCCGCGGACTGCGGGCGGTAATGGATTTTGATTATGAGTTTCAGATGGCGCTGACCAACCGGAAGCTGGGCGGTGAAATGGAAACCGTCTTCTTTGTGCCTTCGGAGAGGTATTTTTATCTCAGTTCTTCACTGGTGCGCGAGCTGGCGCGTGCCGGTGGTGAACTGGGCTGTTTTGCTCCGAAGGTGGTGGTCGAGGCGCTGCGCCGAAAGTTCGGACGATAATGCGGTTTGTTGATGAGGCGGTAATTTCGGTGAAAGCCGGTGACGGCGGTAATGGCTGTATTTCCTTCCGCCGGGAGAAGTTTGTACCCCGTGGCGGTCCGGACGGCGGTGATGGCGGTGATGGCGGTTCGGTAATTCTCAAGGGCAGCAGCCATCTCCAGACCCTTGCCGATTACCTTTACCGGCGACGGTACCGGGCAGAGCGGGGCCAGCATGGGATGGGTAAGAACCGGCATGGCCGGAACGGTGCTGATGTGGTCCTGCCGGTTCCGCTCGGCACCGATGTTTTTGATGCGGTCAGTGGTAAAAAACTGGGAGAAATTGTGCATCCGGACCAGGAACTGGTGGTTGCCCGGGGTGGCAAAGGCGGCCGGGGTAATGCCCGGTTTGCCACCCCGGTAGAACAGACCCCGCGCAAAGCCGAGCCGGGTGCACCAGGTGAGGAGCGAACCCTGCGCCTGGTGCTACGCCTGCTTGCCGACATCGGCATCGCCGGTCTGCCGAATGCCGGCAAGTCCACCCTGCTGCGTGCCCTGACCGCAGCAAAGCCGAAGGTTGCCGACTATCCGTTTACCACCCTGACTCCGAATCTGGGGGTGATTAGCGGCGGGAATTTCAAGTTTACGGTTGCGGATCTGCCCGGAATTATTGAAGGCGCACATGAAGGCAGGGGGCTGGGACTCCAGTTTCTGCGCCACATTGAACGCACCCGGATGCTACTGCTGGTAGTTGATGCTGCGGGTAAAAACCCGGGGGATGATCTTCAAACCCTGATGCAGGAACTGCGGCTTTATGACCCGGCATTGACCCGCAAGCCGGCAATCCTGGTTATGAACAAGATTGATTTGCTCCGGGGCCGCCGGCACGAGATTCGCACCGATCTGCCAGTCGTCTGGGTTTCGGCACTGCTTGGCACTGGACTGGACCGGCTCACCCGGTTGATTGAGGAGCATTTTCCCGGGCGTGACGAAGAATAACGAACTGTTTTTTGACCTTTATACCATCCCGGGGATAACCGAATTCCGGCTGAAAAAACTGCTTGAGTTCTTCCGCACACCGGCGGCAGTTTTTCAGGCTGATGTCCGGGAACTGATGCAGGCCGGCGGCATTGCCCCGGAAACCGCACAGGCGATTGTCAGTTA
This sequence comes from bacterium, assembly GCA_039793395.1. Taxonomy (GTDB): domain Bacteria; phylum Hydrothermota; class Tepidihabitantia; order Tepidihabitantales; family Tepidihabitantaceae; genus JAOABP01. The sequence continues at coordinate 3,304 of JBAMLV010000024.1, forward strand.
CCGCCGGAGTGAAGAGACTGAGGCACGCATCACTGCTGCCCGGACCGCCGGGGTAAGGGCGATCAGTTATCTGGACCCGGAATTTCCTGCCAATCTCCGCAATGTTCCGCATATGCCACCGGTAATTTTTATCCGGGGTGACATTACCGAAGCCGACCGTCAGGCCGTGGCGGTCATCGGCACTCGCCGACCTTCCCATTACGGCGCCCGAATCGCTGAGGAACTTGGGGCAGTGCTTGCCGCCGCCGGCGTCACCGTGGTCAGCGGCCTTGCCCGGGGAATTGACACCTACAGCCAGCGGGCGGCACTCAAAGCCGGGGGCAGGACGATAGCGGTTCTGGGCTCGGGTATTGATATAATTTATCCACCGGAAAACCGGCAACTGGCAGAGGAGATTGTGCATCAGGGGGCGCTGGTGAGCGAATTCCCCCTGGGAACCGAACCGCTGGCGATGAATTTTCCCAAGCGGAATCGGATTATTTCCGCACTCAGCCGGGCGGTGGTCGCGGTTGAAGCGGGTGAGAAGTCCGGGGTGCTAAACACCTGCGCCTGGGCACAGGAACAGGAGCGAATGGTTTTTGCCGTGCCCGGCAGGATTGGTGACGAACGAAGTGCCGGCACTAATCGGCTGATTAAGCAGCATGCCCGGATTTTGACCGCGGTCGGGGATATTCTGGAATGGCTGGGAATAACCGCACCGGAGCGGCAAAGCCGGGAGGTGAAGGTCAGTGAAGCGGAGAAACCGGTACTGGCAGCGCTCGGCTCCGAGCCGGTGCACATTGATGAAATCTGCGAAGCCACCGGCTTGCCGATGCAGGAACTTCTAAGCCTGCTTTTTCAGCTGGAAGTGCGGGGAGTAATCAAACAGTTGCCGGGGAAGTTTTTTGTGCGCGCCTGAACCCTATTCCCGGGAAAATTCCAGACTGATGTCCGCGGCTGGTGCCGAATGGGTCAGCTCGCCGATGGAAATAAAATCCACCCCGGTACGGGCAATCTGCTGGACATTCTTCAGACTTACGCCGCCGGATGCCTCCAGTTTTGCCTGACCCGCGGCAATCTGCACCGCCCGGCGCAGCTGGGGTACGGTCATATTGTCAAGCATAATCCGCTTCGCACCAGCGGCCAGTGCCTCGCGCAGCTGGTCAATCGTCTTGACCTCAATCATCACCGGTACTTTTGCGCCCTGTGCCCGTTTGAGCGCCTCGGTTACCGAACCAACCAGAGTCAAATGGTTGTCCTTGATGAGCACCATATCATAGAGTCCCATCCGGTGGTTTTTGCCCCCGCCGCAGCGCACCGCATACTTCTCCAGTTCGCGCCAGCCCGGAGTGGTTTTCCGGGTGTCCAGAATAACCGCCCGGCTGCCCTTAATCCGGGATACAAATTTTGCGGTTAGCGTCGCAATACCGGAAAGATGACACAGAAAGTTCAGCGCCGTGCGTTCTGCGGTCAGAATTGACCGCGCTGGCCCATCAATCCGGGCAAGAATTGCCCCGCGCCGGAACCGGCTACTGTCCCGGTAAAAGGGCTCAAAATGAATCCGCCGGTCCACCAGTTTGAATACCTGACCGCAGACCTTAATCCCGGCAAGAATCCCGGTCCCGCCGGCAATCAGATGGGCAACCGCCTTCTGGTTTTCCGGAATCAGCAGCCGGCTGGTAATGTCGCCCGAACCAATATCCTCTGCCAGTGCGGCTTTAATAAGCTGTTCAATTTTCATACCTACTCCTGTTCGTTAGCTGAGTGTTAAATAATTTACACATTTATACCCGGCATTATTCTGCCGCCGCTGCATTTATACCGTTTCGTCCGGTTGACCCTTATCCTGTTGCCCCTCTATCGTTTCCCGGCGCTGCTGGTCCAGCATGGCCTGGGTCCGCGCCTGTGCCTCCTCCCGGCTCTGCTTTTCTGCTGCCTCCCGCTCAATCCGGTGCTGCTCCCCCTTTGTCGGCGGTGGCACCGGTGCGGACGGCGCCGGTCCGGGAGGTGCCGACGGTGGTGCCAGCAGTTCCTGAATTTTCCCGAGCAGAGTTTCGGGGTTGAAGGGCTTAGTAATATAGGCGTCCGCGCCCATATCCTTGCCCCGACGGACATCGTCGGGTGAAGTGCGTGCCGTGAACATTATAATCGGAATCCGGTTCAGGTCCGCGGTGGATTTAATGGTCCGGCAGACGGTGTAGCCGTCCATCTTGGGAATCATCAGGTCAAGAATTATCAAATCCGGTTTGACCTTGCGCGCCTGAACGATGGCGTTGAAACCGTCCGCCGCGGTTACCACCTCATAGCCACTCTGCTCCAGTCGCGCCTTGACCAGTTCCCTGAGATTGGGCTCATCCTCCACAACCAGAATTGTTTTCTTTTCGCTCATATTTCCTCTTTTACTGGTAAAATAAAACTGAAACTTGCTCCTTCACCGATGGTTGAACGTGCCCACACTCGGCCGTGATGAAGCTCAACAATTGAACGAACAATTGCCAGTCCCAGCCCGATCCCCGAACCATGGGGTTCTACCCGTTCAAACTTGCCAAAGATGCGGTCAAGGAATTCGGCTGGTATTCCCGGGCCCTGGTCGGTAATGGTCACCTTCAGATAACGGGTATTCGCCAGAATCCCGGGCTCGGATAGCACCGGCGCCTCCGGGTCGACAAAGTCAATCTCAATCTGAATCGTCCCGGAATCGGGCGAATATTTAATCGCATTGTCCAGCAGATTGCTGAATACCCGGAGCAAGCGGTCAGGGTCACCGGCAACCGGCGGCAGACGCGACGGAATCCGGCGCACCACCTTGAGATTTTTCTTGTTAAGCAGCAGTGACATACTCTGAAGCGAACTGTTGATAATGTCGTTAAGGTCAACCGCCTTCAGACTTAACTCCATTTTCCCGGTCTCCATCCGCGAAACCTCAATCAGGTTATCAATCATCCGGTTCAACCGGTCCATCTCCTCCTGAGCAATCAGCAGAAACCGGCGCTGTTTTTCCTCCATTCTGCCGGCAGCGGTCTCCACCAGCAGCGAAATTGCCTCCCGGATTGCTGCCAGCGGCGCCCGCAGGTCATGAGAAACCATTGCCACAAATTCGGTGCGCAATCGCTCCGCCTGTTTCAATTCCGAAATATCACGGAGGTAGCACAAAAGGATGTGCCGGTTTGCCTGCTCCAGTGGCACAACCCGCAAGTCACAGTCAATTTCCCGGCCGGTGCGGTGCTGAAGTTTTACCTCCTGATGGGTCGGGGTTACAAACCGGTGCGGCTCTTCAATGAACTGAGTCACCGTTTTCCGGTATGCCGGTGCAACCAGCCGGTCAAACGGCATTCTGCCCAACTGCAGCGCACTGTAACCGGAAAGCTCTTCAAACCGGCGGTTAACATAGATAATCTGTTTGTTCTCAATGATACAGATGCCATCAGCCGCATTTTCCATCACCTGACTGCTCACCCAGGGGTCAATATCCCGGTTGAAGCCAGTAAATGCCGTTTCCATCACCGTGCCTACAAACCATGTCTCCCGGTCTGAACTTTTCCGATTGACCACCAGTTTAACCGGAACCAGCCGGCCATTATTGCCAATCAAATGGGTATGAGCCAGTGTGCAGCTTGTCGCCCCGGCTTCAAAAGTGCGGTTTATCACCGCCACCTCAGAAAGCGGCAGTAGCTCGCGCCAGTTTTTGGCTTGCAGTTGGTTGCCATTTTCATATGCCAGCAGTCGGACCAGTGCCCGATTGGCAAATACAATCCGGTCCTGAGCGTCTGCAATCCAGACGCCTTCCTGTAAATAGTTCAGGAAATCACTGTCAAAAAGCCGTTCTGCTGTTTTCATTTAAAATATACCTTTAATTCAGGCTACGCCCTTAATCATCTTATAATAAAAGGCAAAAGCCTGGACTTTGTCCCAACATCGGTATTTATAACCTGTTATATTTTAAACGCAAATGCCGTTGATGTCAAATTTTGACCCGTCGGCTGACATTGACCTCGGTTCAGGGTTGGTAAAGATATTATCACTGGCAATGAACCGGGCGCTGACCAAAATATTATTTCTTACCCTGATTTTACCCCTCACCACAAACGGTGCCTGGATACTTGATTCCATTACCCGGGGCAACAGTATTGATTATACCTGCCATAACAACGCCCGCGCAGTTGTCTCTGACCCGGCGGGAAATATCCATATTGTCTGGCGTGGTAAGGCACCGGACACATTTCAGGTCTGGTATTCCTGCTGGGACTGGTTAACAAGGGAATGGAGTAATGACACGCTCATTTCCGCAGACCCGGGGAGTGCTGGCGACCCGGCGATCGCCTGCGACTCCAGCGGTAATATTTATGTTGCCTGGATTACCAGTGGCATTATCAAACTGAAACGGCGTAATTCCCTGACCGGCGAGTGGGAAGCATTGGAAAGTCTTATTAGCAATCAGGAGGACAGCGCGATTTCGGCGGCGATTGACCGTAACGGAGTTCAACATTTCGTCTGGACCGGAAAAACCCCTACCTCCAGTGCCATTGTCTTATACACAACTCACACCAACGAAGGCTGGACACAGCCAGAAACGGTGGCTTTAATACAACCATATGAACCAGTAAGGCCCGCAATCGCCTGCTCACCATCAGGCACAGTTATGAGCACCTGGTATTTTAATCAACAAATACTTGCCCGACGCCGGCTTTTAACCGGCTGGGCTCAAGTTGAGACCGTTTTTACTCGACCCGGGAGTGGCTATTCCAGCATCTGCTTCGGTCAGGACTCATTTTATGTAGTTTGGGTCAGCGGTACCCCGTCAAATCAGTCCGTTATTTATCGCGCACGCGGGTTAGCTGGCTGGGGAGATACCTTTAGGCTGAATAGCTGGCAAAGAGGTAAATTTGAGCCGAGCGTTGTTAGTGATGGCCGCGGCGGTCTGCATTTTGCCTGGATTGATGAAAGACCAGCCGACCGCAAACCACAGCTTTGTTATCGCTGGCGCACCCCTGATGGCACCTGGGACACAATTCAAGTCCTGACTTCAGAAGATGTATTAAGACGCGAGCGCCTGTCCATTTCTGCTGGTAATGGCACGGTTCAGATTGCCTGGACCGATATTTTAAGCTATCTACCCGGGATAACCCAAATTCGCCTGGGCCGTTATGAGCCGATTCATGACATCGGGGTTTTGTCAATCATCCAGCCTCAGGATACTGTGGATTCTGCCCGTCAGATATTACCCGTGGCACTAATAAAAAATACCGGGGACATTGATGCCGAATCGGTTCGGGTTTTCTTCAAAATCGGGGATTCGCTGCGAATGAGAACGGTTGAGCATATTAGAGTAAACGAGTCCATCCCGGTCATCTTTGATTCAATCTTCATTGCTGCCCGGAATCGGACCGGCATAATCTGCTCCACATATTTACGGGACGATGCGGTGCGCAGTAATGATGTGCTAAAAGAAACGGTTTTTGTCCGGGTGCGGAATGTGGTCCTGGAAAGTATCATTGCCCCGGGAAACCGGATTGTTCAGGAGTCCATCCGCCCGGAAATCAGCATTCATAATGCCGGAAATGTTAACGCATATTTTACCGCCCACTGTTCCATTTTCAGCCTTTCCCGTCAGCAATGGGTCTATGATGAGTCATTGAATTTGCGGCTGGCTCCCGGTGCGTCACGAAATGCCCCCTTCCCGGTATTGAATGTTGAACCCGGCGCGTATTACCTGCGCTTCCGATTGAACCTGAACGGTGACTTAGAACCCCAGAACGATACCGCCGGTCTTTTATGCCAGGTGCTATTTCAGGATCTGGGCGTTGAAAACATCATCTGGCCGGTTGACACTGTTGATACCGGAACCACCGGCTACCCGCAGGTGAAAATCAAAAATTACGGCGAGGAACCAGCCACCGCCAAAATCAGACTGGTAATCGGTGACGATTACTGTGATACCGCCTTTGTCTTTGTGCAACCCGGAGAATCGGTACAAGTGGCGTTTGACCAGTGGGCCGCCATCACCCCCGGCAGTCAGGTTGTCCGCTGTTCCACGATGTTTGCTGGCGACCGAAATAACCAGAACGACACGCTCTCCGCAAATTTATTTGTGCGAATAAACGATGCGGGCATTCAGGAAATAGGCCGCCCATCAGAAGTTAACAGCCCCGGGGTAATCACACCTGAAGTCCGGATAAAGAATTTTGGCAATCAGACGATAAGTGTGCCGGTCTACTTGGTAATTAATCGCCAGCCCGGAACCCCGGTATACGCCGACTCCGTTTTTGTTACCGGACTGCTACCCGAACAGGAAAGCTTAATTGTCTTTACCGACTGGCAGGCTGCTGGTGGAACTTATTATGTATCAGCCTGGACCGGCTTGATAAACGATATCAACCCTGCCAATGATACCATGGGCAGGCTATTCCGGGTTACCACCCGCGATGCGGCAGTTTTGAGAATAGTTGCCCCTCAGGATACGGTTATCGCCGAAGCGATTACCCCGGTAAGTGTGGTCAGGAATCTGGGTGAGACCGCCGCCGGGTTCTATTCCTTCTTTACCGTTATCAGTTCGCCGGCACCAAACAGAATGAATGCAAAGTTCAGCACCGGCCCGGGAACTGAGTTTGAGACCGCTTTACTTCCACTCACAATAACCGAAAAAGCGACTCCAGCCGGAACGCCTGTTTACCTTGATTCGGTTTTTATTTATCTTGAACCCGGCGATTCGGCAATGCTCAACTTTTGTCAGTGGCGGGCACAGCCCGGAACTTACGAGTTAGCCGCCTGGACCGTGCTTTCCGGGGATGAAAATCCGGATAATGATAGCGTGTCCGCGATGTGTTATGTTGAATCGCTCTCAACCCGGCGCTGGCGCCAGCTGATTTCCATACCTGCCGGACGGTCCAACAAACCGGTGCGCGGCGGCGGGTGTCTGGTCAGTGCCGGCTCCCGGATTTACGCTTTTAAGGGCGCAAGCACTAATGAGTTCTGGACTTTTGAACCCCGGCATCAGGAGTGGTCAGCCGCCAAGCCCCTGCCTTCGGGTTACACCGGCAAAAAAATCCGCGCCGGTGCAGCCCTGTGCTGGGACGGTGAAAACCGGATTTATGCTTTGAAAGGCAATAACACCCGGGAATTCTGGTGCTACGACATTGTGCTTGATTCCTGGATTGAACTTCCCCGCCTGCCCGACTGGACCGCCGGCATCCGCTTTGGTTCCGGACTTGCCTATGTCGCGAAAAGGGACACCAACAAGGTGTTCTGTCTCAAGGGTAGTGGAACGACCGATTTTTTGGTTTACTGGATAAAACAGGGTGAATGGCACTCCCGGCGCCCAGTACCCCGCGGACCAATGGATAAACCGGTCCGGCGTGGTAGTGCTCTGACCGCTTTGGGAAATAGAATTTTTGTGCTCAAAGGCTGGACCAACGAGTTTTTTGAATATATCGTCAACCGGGACAGCTGGCGCAGCTGCGCACCACTGCCAATGGATGTGAACGGCCGAGTGAAGAAATCACGGGATGGTGCGGCGCTGACCAGCGACCAGACCCGTTATATCTATGCCTTTAAAGGGGGCAGAACAACCGAATTCTGGCGCTATGATGTGATTGCCGATACCTGGGAGCGGCTGGAAGATATCCCGCCGGGTGACCGCTGGCACCGGGTAAATACTGGCGGCGCCCTGACATTTCTGGAAGGAGCGGTTTATGGATTTAAAGGTGGTGGGAGTCGGGAGTTCTGGCGCTATGAAGTTGCATCTATCCAGGTGAAAAGTGAACTGCCGGCATCATTTGCCGATTCTCAAAGCCAGGTTTCCTGCTTTTTGAATATAACGGGGTTAAAAAAATTAAACTTTCGCCAGCAACCGCTGATTATTTTTGACCCCAGCGGTCGCCGCCGGAGGGAAGAGCGGCTGAAACCCGGGGTCTATTTTGTTCTCTTCTCTGAGCGGACCGGTAAGTCCTCGGTTAAAAAACTGATTATTTTGAATACGAAGTCCAGAGCGGTGCCATCAGCTTTTTCCGCGATTCGCCGGTAATAATCATCAGCTCCGGATTCACTCTATTTACCTGCTCAATCACCCGCGCTCCCCAATCAGAAACAAAATACCCGCCCCCAAGATGAATGTCTGATAAATGCACAAGGGTAATTGAATGATTCATACCGCCAGCGGCAGTAACAGGGTGAATTTTGACCCGATGCCGGGTGTGCTTTCAACCTTGATTTCGCCGTTGTGGATGGTGACAATATGCTTGACAATCGCCAGCCCGAGTCCGGTACCACCACTCTGCCGGGAACGGGCACGGTCCACTACATAGAAACGCTCAAAAATCCTCGGCAGATGCTCACGGGCAATGCCGATGCCGGTATCTTCAACCGCTAAATTCAGCCAATTGCAATTTATTATGGCACTGATTGTGATTTTCCCTTTTTCCGTATACCGAACCGCATTATCCAGTAAATTTATCAGCGCCTGCTCCAGATACAACCGATCGCCCTTAATTATCGGATTCGGTTTCGGGAGGTTCAAAACCAGCTCCAGCCCCTTCTCCGTGATCAGCGGCCGAAATACAGTCAGGACATCGTTAATCAGTTCATTTACATTCACCGCTTCCATCTCCGGTAGCAGCCGGGGTGACTCCAGCCGGGCAAGCAGCAACAGGTCGTTGACAATTCTAATCAACCGGTCAGTATGCCTTTTAATTATCTTCAGAAAATTCTGTTCAGTGCCCGTAACCGTCTCCTCCAATGCTTCAACATATCCTTTAATCGCTGCCAGTGGCGTCCGCAGTTCGTGGGAAACATTCTGAATGAAATCCCGCTTCATCGCTGCCGCCTGAACTATTGCCGAAACATCACTGAAGGTAATGACCTTTTCGCCGGTCGGCGTCAAGGAACCATTAATCAGGAAATGACGGCCGGTAAGTTCAATTTCCCGGCTCACGTGTGGTTGCAGCGGCTGGAGTTGGGAAATGATATCGCTCAACTCCGGCTGCCGTATTACCTGCCAGTAAAACTGAACTTCGGTTGTATCGGTGCCGGCAATTTCCCGGAAACTGGCGTTGGCGATTAGTATCCTGCCGCCAGCATCAAGCACCAGCAGCCCTTCCTGAATGGAGTTCAGGATCGCGGTCAGCCAGCCCTTCTGCTGACGCAGTTCCAGATAGTTTGCCTGAATCGTCTCTGCCAACTGACGGAAGGAGAAAAAAAGCTGATTAAACTCATTAATCCGGCTTGGTGTTAACAGCAGATTGTAATTGCCGCCGCTGACTCGCTGACTGGCGGTGTTTAATTCGTCAAGCGCACGATTGATATTGCGGTAAAAACAATACCCGGCAACCGCCGAAAACAGTATGGCCGCCAGTCCGGCGATAATCAACAGCGGAACATAACCAGTCGCCAGCCGGGGATTAGTGACCATCAGCGGAGTCAGAAAAACTGCTGCCGAGAATATAACCGTAATTAGCAGCAACCGGACAATCGCACCGTAAAGCGTATTGCCCAGTCTGATGTTCTTAAACTCCGGTTTCAATCTTGTAACCAACGCCCCGGACATTCTGAATCAACTGTCCTGCCCGCCCCAGTTTGACACGGAGGTGTCTGATATGGACATCAATTGTGCGGTCAATTACTGCCTTTTCATCGCCCCAGAGTTCGTCCAGCAGTTGATCGCGGCTAAACACCCAACCCGGCTTCTGTGCCCGGGTCAGCAGCAGCCGGAATTCGGTCGTGGTCAACAGTACTCTTTTCCCGTCAACCTCAACCTCGTGCCGTTTCGGGTTAATCGTCAGCACATTACCAATGACCAGATTCTCTTCTGCTGTTACCTTTTCCAGCCGGCGCAGAACCGAGCGCACCCGCGCCACCAGTTCCCGGGAGGAAAACGGTTTGGTGATATAATCGTCCGCCCCGAGTTCTAACCCCAGCACCCGGTCGGTCTCATCAGCCTTAGCGGTGAGCATTATAATTGGAATCCGGGCATAATCGGACTGGCTTTTAAGGAACCGGCAGACATCAAGGCCGTCAACATCTGGCAGCATCAAATCAAGAATGATCAGGTCCGGAGCCCGCCGCTTGAGAAACTCGTAGAAATCACCCGCTGTAGTAAAGGTCTCCGTCTGAAATCCGGCACGGTTCAGATGCAGTGAAACCAGATCCAGAATGTCCGGTTCGTCATCAACCACCGCGATTAGCAACCGACAGATTTCAGCGGATGGGTTCGCCTTTGCCATGTTTAATCACCTCGCCGGTAACCGCATAGATAACATCCTCGGAGATATTGGTGGCGAGGTCGGCAATTCTCTCCAGATTAAGCGAGATCAGCATCAGTTTCAGTGCCCGGTCAATGGTGGTGGCGTCCGAGGTCATATAGGTAATCAGTTCCCGGTTAATCTGGTCTTTCAGGGAATCAACAACTGAATCTCGGGCACATACTTCCCGTGCCAGGTTGGCATCACTGCGGGTAAAGGCATCCAGACTGTCGTGCAGCATGCTGATCGCCTGGTCTGCCATCCGGGGTAAATCAATCAGCGGCTTCACCGGCGGACGGGGAATCAGGAAAAGCGCCGCCTCGGCGATATTCACCGCGTGGTCGCCAATCCGCTCCAGGTCGTTGTTGATTTTAATGACCATAGTTATCGCCCGGAGGTTTGATGCTTCTGGCTGATAAAGTGCCATCAGATTAATCGCCAGGTCCTCAATCTCGATTTCCAGCCGGTTCACCTGGCCTTCAATCTCCTCAATTACCCGCTCGGCAACCTGTGCATCCCGCTTCACCAGTGCCTGAATACTGCTGGCAACCATCTCCTCAACCCGGGCCGCCATCATCAGTAGTTTCTCCTTCAGTTCTATTACCTTCTGTTCCAGTATCGTCATGTCTACTCCTTAATACTTAGGATACCAAAAAAAATAAGATTGACAAGTATCATCCAAATTTGCCACCCAGAAAATCTTCGGTTCGCCGGTCCTTCGGAGTAGTGAAAATTTTCTCGGTACGGTCAAATTCCACCAGCTCACCCAGCATCACGAAGGCACAGAAATCTGAGATCCGGGCTGCCTGCTGCATATTGTGGGTGACAATAACAATCGTATATTCCTTTTTCAATTGGACAATCAGTTCCTCCAGTCGGGCGGTTGAATGGGGGTCAAGAGCCGAAGCCGGCTCATCAAGCAAAATTATTTCTGGCTCCACCGCCAGACAGCGGGCAAGACACAACCGCTGCTGCTGACCACCGGAAAGCGAAAAGGCATTATCATTCAGACGGTGTTTTACCTCTTCCCAGAGGTTTGCCTGACGGAGCGCCTGTTCCACCCGCTGATTCAGCTCCCAACCATGAGCCAACCGGTGAATCTTAATGCCAAAGGCGACATTCTCAAATATTGATTTAGGAAACGGGTTTGGCTTCTGAAATACCATCCCTACCCGCTTGCGCAGTTCAATAACATCCGTATTCAGACCCAAAATATCATCTCCGTCAATCAGGATCCGGCCGGTGATTCTCATGTCGCTAATCAGATCGTTCATCCGGGTAATACACCGCAGTAGTGTAGACTTGCCACACCCTGATGGTCCCATTATTGCGGTAACCGCTTTTGCCGGAATTACCATCGAAATATCTTTGAGAACATGATTCAATCCAAACCACAGGTTCAATTGCTGAATCTCAATCGTGCCGTTTCCCATTCCCCGCCTTTGTTTTCAAACCTGCCACTTGTTGGCAACAGCAATCCGCATCCGGATGATGAAAGCGATGGCGTCGAACAACAGCAGTAGCGTCAAAAGCACCACCGCTGTTCCGAAAGCAATTGGCCGGACCTTCATCAGCTGGTCGTGTTGAGTAGCCAGCGTAAATAGATGATAGGGCAGTGCCATAAATTTCTGCAGCGGCGTTTTCGGTAGCTCCTGCGTAAAGTAGGTAACACCAGTGAACAGAATCGGAGCCGTCTCACCCATCGTGCGAGCAATGGCGAGCAAAACACCGGTTAGAATTCCCGGGAAGGCAAATGGCAGCACATTATACCGGACTGCCTCCCACTTGGTTGCCCCAACGGCCATCGCCCCTTCGCGGAATGAACCGGGGATTGCGCTCAGCGCCTCTTCCGCAGTTGCGATAATCCAGGGCAGATTCATCAGACCGAGCGTCAGGCCTGATGCCAGGACTGAGAGCCCCAGATTCATTCCTCTCACAAAAATGGCAACTCCGAACAAACCATAAACAATCGAAGGAATCCC
>JBAMLV010000025.1:0-17637 GCA_039793395.1 bacterium
AGACCCACATAACCAATGCCACCATCATCTGCCTTGACCCCTTCAACGATCTGGGCATTGCCATTCATCTGCCGCATTGACGGAGCGTATTCGCCCTTAACCACCTCCTCCCGGAAGAAAACGAATGTTCCGGAATTAGGCTGACGGCCGTAAAGCACGATCTTTTTGTTCGGACCGCCAACTTGATTCCAATTGGTAATCTCCCCCCGGTAAATTGCACCAATCTGCTGAACCGTCAGCTGGTTAACCGGATTTCTGCTGTTTACAATCACCGAAATGCCATCAAGGGCAATCACAATTTCCACCGGATTCACACCGTTGGCTCGTGCCGCAGATATCTCCTTGGATTTGATGCCGCGCGCGGCATTGGCAATATCAACCTCGCGATTAATGAGCCCATTGATGCCGACTCCTGAACCACCACCGGTGACGGAGATGGTGACATCCGGCTGGACACCGGCAAACGCCTCGGCGAGGCGCTGAGTCAGGTTCAGCATCGTATCCGAACCCCTGACCATCACCTCGGCTCCGAACAGAATGGTGCTGAGGATTGTTAATGTACTGAAGATGCTTTTCATTTTTAACTCCTTTCTTTCTATCTAGTTATATCACTACGGCTTGGTAACGAAGGCGCTCCACTCAAACCGCATTTGAGCGAGCAGCACATCGCTCGGTTTAAGCGCACTGTTCTTCGGCTGGGTCCTGGTCCAGGCGAACTGCAACACTAAACCCGGTTTACCTTTTTCCCGGCGGTGGAAATGATAATTAAAACCCGCACCATAGCGAAGGATACTCTTGTCCTTATTCAATGGCAGCGAATCACCGCTCTGCTCGCGCCGATTCCAAAGCGAAACGCGACCGAAAACCTCAACCTTACGGCGGGCAAGGGACAACACCGGTAACAGGTCAAACCCGGCTATCTGATAATCCTTCTTCTTCTCCACCAGCGTGGAGTCCTCGACATTATTCAGCGTATCAAGGTTCACATTGTAGTAACTGAACTTACGGGTGTAACGGTAGTTCAGATATTCACCTAATATTGAAAACGATCCCAGAGCGATTTTAAACATCGGCGCCAGTGCCAGCCGGTTGGTATTGGTCGTGTCGGCATTCATATAGTAGATATTCCCGCCTTCTGTTATCCTGCCCTTGCGGTCATTTTTATAGTGAGCGTAGTCAGCGGAATTGGCGAATACCGAGATACCGAGGGTGATACCGGCAAACGGTGTCAGCCGCAGATTACCCAGTAATTCCGGCGCGGTGTTCACATATTTACCTGCATACTTGTAACCTTCCCCGTTGTAAACGCCCAACTGCAGCTCACCCAGTCCGGATGGCAGATAGCCGTTCACCGTGATACCGTAATCAGCAGAAGAACATATCCCCTGCTCATCCGCCAGTGCCTTTTCTGGATGGGTGTAATCCCAGGAGTAGATCAGCCCGAAATAGTGCTTCTGCAAACCGGCAGTCAGGTTGAAGTCATTGACAAAAGTTGCCGCAAGGTCAACGTATGCCTCTTTCAGCCGGACGGTAGCGCCCTCAGGGTACTTGTCCGACGAGAAGATGTCCACCGTCAGCTTGGTAAAAAACGGCGGCGCCCACTGATGTGAAAACCGAATATAACCCCGTTCCAGTGCGAACCGGCTTACACTCGGCTCCGTGACTTTGAGTCCTGATGATTGATTGGTGTAGCGGAACCAGCCATTATACTCAAATTCCGTCTCACCCGGCTCCAGTGCGAAACCGATTATGGCGACCAGCGCCAGTGCCCAGATTACCATTCCTTTCTTCAAGGTTGCTCCTTTCTTTTTGTTTTTATCTTCAACCGAAAAATATTAACATTTGATAATGAATCTGATATAAATTTTGCGTTAAATGACTGTTAATTAAACTGCAGGGAATATTTTTGATTCAACTGACGGTATTATAAGCAGTTAGCCAAAACGCCCCGACAGATAGTTTTCGGTTTCTGGCTGGCGTGGCCGGGTGAAAATCTGCGCGGTTGTTCCAAATTCAATCAGTCTGCCCAGTAGCATAAAGCCGGTAAAATCAGAAACCCGGGCTGCCTGCTGCATATTATGGGTAACAATTACAATTGTATATTTCTCTTTTAATCGCCGCAGCAACTCTTCAATATGCAGGGTAGCAATCGGGTCCAGTGCCGAACAGGGCTCATCCAGCAGCAGCACCTCCGGTTCAACCGCCAGCATCCGAGCGATGCACAGCCGCTGACGCTGCTCATCGGTCAGGGTCAGGGCATTTCTGTCCAGCCGGTCCTTCAGTTCATCCCATAATAGAACCGCCCGCAGACTTTTCTCCACCACCTCGGCCAGTTTTTTGCGCTGCGTTATACCATGCACCCTCGGTCCATAGGCGACATTATCATATACTGAAAGCGGAAATGCGTTCGGGCGCTGAAACACCATCCCTACCCGCTTACGCAACTCCAGCACATTCCGCCGATAGATGTTTTCACCGTCAAGCAGAATCTCGCCCTGAATTCGGGCGCCATCAATCAGTTCATTCATCCGGTTCAGGCTCCGGAGCAAGGTGGATTTGCCGCAGCCAGAAGGTCCGATGATTGCCGTCACCGCACATGCTGGAAAGGCGATACTGACATCAATAACCGCCTGAAAACTGCCATAAAACACGCTGAGATTCCGGGTTAACAGTTTGACCGGGCAGTTACCCAATTCTGCCGGAAACATAGTCATCGGTTCGCCGGTCTCTTGGTGCGGTGAATACCTGGGCGGTTGGTCCCAGTTCCACCAGTTCCCCGCTCAGAAAAAAGGCTGTGCGGTCGGAAACCCGTGCCGCCTGTTTCACATTGTTGGTTACCAGAATGAAGGTGTAATATGCCCGGAGTTCGCGAATTGCATTTTCAATCTGCGCCGTTGATATCGGGTCCAGTCCGGAACAGGGTTCATCCATCATCACCACCTCCGGCTCCACTGCCAGTGTCCGGGCAATGCACAGCCGCTGCTGCTGGCCACCAGAAAGCCGAAGCGCCGAAGTGAACAGCCGGTCCTTGACCTCATCCCACAGAAACGCCGCCCGCAGACTTTTTTCAACAATCTCCGCCAGCAGACGGCTATTCCTGACCCCTTTCAATTTCGGACCATAAGCCACGTTATCAAAAATGGTACCGGGCAGGGGCACCGGTGTGGCAAAAATCATCCCGACCCGGCGTCGGAGTTCATCAACATCCCAGTACCGGACATCCCGGTTGTCCAGCAGTAACTCGCCGGTGCGGGAGAAACCGGGCTGGTTTTCAATCAGCCGGTTAAGACAGCGCAGAAAGGTGGTCTTGCCCGAATGTGCCGGACCGATTATCGCCAGAATCTCATTTGCCATCACCGTCAAATTGATATCCCTTAAAACCGGTTTTTCGTCAACCATGACATTCAAATTCCGGGCGACGATTTTCTCATTCATTTGAGTCTCCTGGTTAAACGGAACATCAGCAGGTAAGCCAGGGTATTTATCACCAGAATAACGACTATCAGCAGAAAGGCGGTTCCATAAGCCCGTTCCATTGACAGCCCCTCACGGGCAAGGATGTAAAAATGCACCGCCATCGTCCTCCCCGGCTCCAGAATCGTCTTCGGCAACCGCAATGACGAACCAGCAGTAAAGATTACCGCTGCCGTTTCGGCGACGCTTCTCCCCAGACCTAAAATCACCCCGGTCAGAATTCCGGGCAGGGCATTCGGCAGAACCACGCGCATAACGGTCTGGGACTTTGTCCCGCCCAGTGAATAACTCACCTCCCGGAACTGCTCGGGAATTGCCCGGATTGCCTCTTCACTTGTCCGGATAATGGTCGGCAGAATCATCACCGCCAGCGTCAGCCCACCGGCAAGGATTGACCAGCCCATTTTTAACCGGATAACAAAAAGGATGAACCCGAACAGGCCGAAAATGATTGACGGCACACCGGCCAGCGCATCCGCACCAAACCGGATCACCCGGGTCAACAGTGACTCCCGGGTATATTCGGTTAGATAAACCGCGGTCCCTACTCCAAAAGGCGTTGCCACCACCACGGCAATAAGTGCCACATAAACTGTGGCGATGATGGTCGGCAAAATCCCGCCCGCCTTGCCCATCCGTTCGGGCATGGTAAAAAGAAATTCCGGCGTAATCACCGGTGCTCCGTTTACGGTAATATAGCCGATGATGAAAAAGAGGATTATCAGGGTCAGCAGTGTCAGCAATGCCAGCCCGAACCACACCAGTCGCTGAACGAGCAAAGGCCGGGTAATCATTTCCGCGCCCGCATCGTCAAAAAGGCAATGGTGTTAAGCAGGGCGATAACCACCAACAGCACCACACCGGTGGCAAATAGTGCCCGCTGATGGTCGCCGACCGCATAGCCCATTTCCAGCGCGATATTGGCGGTAAGGGTGCGCACCGGTGCCAGCGGTGAAGCCGAAATGAGCAGGGCATTGCCCGCGACCATAATTACCGCCATCGTCTCCCCGATCGCCCGGCCCATCGCCAGAATCAGACTGGCGATGATACCGCTCCGCGCTGCCCGGAAAAGAACCCGGGAAAGGGTCTGCCAGCGGGTAGCCCCCAGTGCCAGCGATCCCTCCCGATAACTCGGTGGCACCGCATTCAGGGCATCCAGCGAAATGGCAATTACGGTCGGCAGAATCATAATCCCAAGGACAACCCCGGCAGCCAGAACTGAAAAACCCGGACCGCCAAAGGTTTTTCTAATCCAGGGAACCAGCACCACCACCCCGATAAAACCGTAAACCACCGACGGAATTCCGGCCAGCAGTTCAATCAGTGGTTTCAGCACCCGCACACTCCAGCGGGGTGCAAATTCAGAAAGAAACATGGCGACGCCAATGCCGGTTCCCCCTCCGAACAGCAGTGCCATCAGGGTCACTTCCAGCGAACCGACAATCATCGGCAGAATCCCGAAACTGCCCCTGGTCGGCGCCCAATGCGTAGCGAGAATAAAATTTCTGATGCCGACCTTGATTATCAGCGGTACCCCTTCAATAAAAATAAACAGCGCAATTAACAGCAAAGAACCAAGCGCCGAGAGCGCAACAACCGCTAGCCCCCTTTCAATCAGTCGCTCACGCATCAGCGGACCCTAATCAGCCCCTCTTCCGCCAGCGCCTCCTGCCCCTCATCGCTGAGCACAAACTCAATGAAAGAACGGGCAAGCCGGCTGACCTGCGTATCGTCTATCAGTAGGAGAAAATCACGGGCAAGCGGATAGCGGTGGGTGCGGATTGACTCCTCATCCGGCTGAACCCCATCAATCGCCAGCACCTTTACCCGTCGGTCCGCCAGTCCGAAGGAGATATAACCGATTGCGCCCGGATTATGGGCAACAATTTCCCGGACCGCACCGTTGGAGTCCTGAACCAGTGCATCCGGTGCAAAATTCTCACCTCCCATCACCTTCTCCTCAAAACTGGCACGGGTCCCGGAACCCTCCTCTCGGGTTATCACCGTAATTCGCTGGTCATTTCCCCCGACCTCCTGCCAGTTGCGAATTCTGCCGGCAAATATGCCCCGTGCCTGTTCCACCGTAACATTGGCAACTGGATTGGCGGGATGAACCACCAGCACAATCCCGTCAATCGCAATTGGAATTGCGGTCAGCCAGCACGACTCATCCGGATTCAGATGCCGGGAACACATCCCGATATCACAGATATGCTCCTTTACTGCCCGGATCCCCGCGGTTGAACCTCCACCCTGAACATTTATCTCCACACCCGGATGGTGATGCTGATAGATTTCAGCCAGCAGCTCAACAAACGGCTGGACCGAGGTTGAGCCTGCCAAAACCAGTGAGTTTTTACTACCGGTGCGGCAACAAAAACAAACCACCGACACCAGCATCAGGGCGAGTATCAATTTATGTGTCTCTTTCCGCACCGGGTAAAAAATGTTAACGATAATTAACCGCGATGCAAGTTTGGAACTGCAAACTGGAGCCATACCCGAGCCAGAATATCATCGGTCAGGGCTCAGAACCACGCTCCTGGAATCCGACCCGGGTCAATCTGGAAACCCCTGCCTATCACCCATCTTAACACCATCATCCTGATTACTACCCCGGCTCAATCAGCCGTCATTACCACCACCGCTACCGGTATCATTAACCCGACCCCTGCCTTCACCCTCAGGTTAACAGCCGCCAGAACCACCACGACAACCATGCTTACCACCACCCGCCGTGCCCCGAACCCGACCATCCCCCATACCGTCCCCGGGACCGCCCGGTAGGCAAGGTTAGATTTCACGGTCGGTAATGTAACTTATTTAAATTCAATCTGTTATTTGAAATACGAAATGTTATTTACCCGCTGTATCTCATCCCCTATCATTCGCTTAATTTAATTGACTTCTGCTTCAGCAAGGGCTATAATACCCCGATTTAAATTAATCAGGAGGCAAAATGAAAAGGCTCGGTCGGGTAACAATTTTGGGTCTTGTCCTTATTTTCAGCAGTTATGCCCAGGAACTGGAAAAGGTTATTTATCTACCCGACAGCTTTGCCGGACTGAAAGGCGCAGACCGGATTGCGGTTGTTCCCTGGACCGGTGAGGTTTACATTGCCAGCACTACGGGCGACGGGATAACAGTTTTTGATGGCATCACTGGTGAAAAAAGGGCAAGAATCGGCATTCCGGCTGGGGTTGCCCGGATGTGCTATGTTCCGGCAGAATCATCAATTTACTGCGCCGGCGCCCACTCGGATACCGTTTATGTTATCAACCCCGCCGCACACCAGATTATTCAGCGAATACCGGTTGGCGGTAAAATGGAATTTTTAACCTATAATCCGCTCCGGAACAAACTTTACCTTTCCGGTCGGTTAAGCGGCGGACTGCTGACCGTAATTGACTGCTCCATTAATCAGGTGGTTGCGCGGCTGGTCCTGAATGGCGCCACCGGCGCAACCGCCCATCAGTGCCGTTTTGACCGGCTGTTCTGCCATCTCAGCAACCGCTCCGGCAGCCAGTTGGCGATAATTGAATGCGCAACCGACTCCCTGATTGACTCCATCCTCCTCGGTGAAATTCAGGTTGAGCAACTGCTGATTAACCCGGTTGCCAACAAACTTTATGCCGTTGCCAGCGCAACCGGTGATATCGTTATCGCCGACCTCTGGACCGGTCAGCTGCTGAAACACTGGGTAGTTGCCCGCGCGCCCTGGGCGATGTGCCTGAACCCGGACCGGAATAAACTTTATATTGCCCTGAAGGATGACTCGGCATTGCTGGTGATTGATGGCGAACTGGATTCAATTATCAACACTGTTGAACTGGCAACCAGACCGGCCGCACTTGTTTATGACCCGAACCATGACCTGCTCTATATCTCGGGCGCCGAACCGTCCCTGACCGCACTCAACTGCTCCACCGACAGCATCAGCTGGACGATGAATTACCCGGGTGCTGCCGACTCCATCTACTTTGCCCCTGAACTCAACCGGATTTACACCATCCAGTATGACAGTGCCGGCGGCCGGGATGCTGCCATCGTCAACCCCCAGACCCGAACGGTAAATAGAGTACCCCTGCTTTTCTATATCAACTGGGCGCTTTATGCCCAAGCCGGTGAAAAACTTTACCTGAGTGGCACGGTTGCCGGCTCCCGGACCCCGCTGGTGGTCAGCATTGATGGCAGCAACAGCACAATTGCCAGTCAGATCCTGATTCCGGATGATGCCGGCTTTATCGCCGATAATGAACCTGCCAATAAGCTCTATGTCCACGGGGAGAGCCTCCTGACCGTAATTGACGGCGCAACCGATTCCATCATCAAAACCATCCCGTGTCCTGCCCCGGGCGGTTTCCTGAATCGGCTGTTTTACAATCCGGCAGGCAACCGGCTGTTTGCCATTGACGGCAACGACTCGGTCCTGGTGATTGATGCCGGCGCGGACACTGTCCTCACCAGAATCTATGCCCCTCATCCCCAGGCCTTCGGCTTCAATCCGGTGCGCAACCGGATTTACATCTCCGGCACCCAGGCGCTGACGATTGTCGACGGCACCACCGGTGCGCTGATTAACCGGCTTCCCGGTAACTTCGGAGTCAACTGGTGCTATGTTCCCGGTCGGGACTGGGTGCTCTGGGCAAGGGAAAGAACCTTCCAGGCGGTTGGCGGCACCAGCAACGCCATTGACACCGCCGTAAATGTCAATCATACAATTGATGCCCTGGTCATCAATCCCCTGAACCGCAAAATTTATACCGCATCCGACCCCGGGGGAATGATTTATGTCTATGCTGGTGAAAACCTTTCCCGGCTGCACCTGTTCCCGGTGCCGGCACGGCCGGTCAACCTCCAGCTTGACCTGGCTGCCAATCTCATTTACTGCCAGCATGCGGAAGAGGCGATTTTAACGCTGATTGACGCCGATAACGGTAATATCATCAACACGGTAAATACCCCTTTTGCCCTCTGGTCGCCGGTGCTCAATCGGTCCCGGCACCGCTTTTATGTTCTGGACCCGAAGCTAACCGGCATTGCGGTTTTCACCATGCCGGTTCCGGCAATTGCCGAACCCGCCTCACCGGCGCCTGAAACCCTGCGCCTGCCCCGAATGGTCCGCGACCGCCTGAATATCCCGGCTACCGGAACCACCGCCACCGGCACGCTGCTGGATATTACTGGCCGGCGGGTGCTCAAACTCCTGCCGGGTGAAAATGACCTGCGCCCCCTGGCGCCCGGGGTATATTTCATAAAATTAAACTCGGGACCGGCGGTTCACAAAATTATCCACCGGTGAACCACTGCCCATCAAAACCAGTTGACAGCCATTATCCGGGCAATAAACTTTAAATTATGAAACGCAAATCCCGCTCACTACTATTCATCAACCCTCTCTGCACCCTGATGCTGGTGCTCATCGGCAGTGCGCAACCAGCGGACAAGTGGCAGGAATTGCGCCGGCGCTATCTGAGTTTGAAATCCCTCTCCGGCGCCTTCACTCAAACGGTTCAGCCCACAAATGACACCGGCCAGGAACCGACAGTTTTCCGGGGCAGGTTCATTTTTCAGTTCCCTTACCGGTTTCGCCTGGAGGTGAACGAACCGGTGCGGCAGATTATCATCGGCAACGATTCGGTTGTCTGGTTCTATTTCCCGGATGAGCAGCGGGCGGTGCTTCAGACCCGGCGCCAGCCGGTGCCGCTCTTGAGTTTCATTGCCCCGCTTTTGGATTCAACCGCCACCATTATTGAAGAGGGTGCCGGGGTTATTACCTTTGCCACCGGTCCGGAAGCGCTGCTTACCGACCTGCGCCTGGAACTTAACAAAACCGGCACCCAGGTCAACGCCTTCTCCTTTACTGATGAACTGGGAAATCGCTGCCGGTTTCAACTGGCAAATCAGCGCTGGAACCCACCGATTCCGGCTAAAACCTTCCGGTTTGTGCCACCGGCCGGCGTGACCGTTGAGTATCAGTAATATGATCCTTGAGGACAAAAACACCTGCTTTGTCTGCGGTCGGGCAAATATGAACGGAATGCGGTTGCCGATTGTTGCCGATAATTCCGGTGCCCGGTTTGAGTATGTGATTCCCGAATATTATCAGGGCTGGCACGGTATTGCCCACGGGGGGATTGTCGCTACCCTGCTTGACGAACTGATGGCATGGTCAACAAAGGGCCGGGGCTACCGCACCGTAACCGCAGAAATGAAAATCAGATTCCGCAAGCCGGTGCCGGTCCGGGAAAAGATTATCGGCCAGGGCTGGATTACCGCCGAGCAGAACCGACTAATCCTCGCTGCCAGTCAACTGAAAAATGCCGGGGGCGTGGTCCTGGCAGAAGCAACCGGCAAACTCTGGAAGGTTTCCGGCGCCCATTGAAAAATAGAATTGAGCGAGCAGCAGTAATTGCCCTCGGCTGTCCAAAAAACCGGGTTGATTCCGAGTGCCTTTTGGCAAGCCTTGCCGGAGCCGGCTATCAACTGACCGCAAAACCGGAAACTGCCGATCTGGTGGTGCTGACCACCTGTGCCTTCCTGAACTCGGCAGTTAATGAATCGGTTTCACTAATCAAATCGCTTACCAAACTCAAAACCCGGCGCCCGGATATGAAACTGGTGGTTGCCGGCTGCCTAATCCAGCGCTTCGGCTTCAGTTTGAGTGCCGACTATCCGCTGGTTGACCACTGGGTCGGGCTTGACCAATTGAACAGCATTCCCGAACTGCTCGGTCGAAAACCGGTGCGACACCGAACCGGGTTTCCACCCCGGCTGCTCTCCACCCCGGGCAATTATGCCTATCTGAAAATCGCCGATGGCTGTAACAACCGCTGCAGTTACTGCCTGATTCCGGAAATCCGCGGGCGGTTCCGGTCCCGGAGCGCGCCGGAAATTGTGGCTGAAGCCGAACTGCTCGCCGCCCTGGGTGTCAAGGAACTGATTCTCGTTGCCCAGGACACCACCGCCTGGGGTATGGACCGCTACGGAAAACCGGCACTGGCACGACTGCTTGACCGGTTGAGCGGTATCAAAGGAATTCGCTGGCTCCGGCTGATGTATTGCCATCCGGCACATCTGACCGAAGATGTGATTGAACAGTTCGGCTCCAATCGGAAGCTGTGCCGGTATATTGACCTGCCGCTCCAGCACATCAATGACCGGATCCTCCAGCGGATGAACCGCCACTATACCCGCCGCCAGGTGGAACGGCTGCTTGACCGCCTGCGTCGGGTTCCGGAAATGCACATCCGGACCACGTTTATTACCGGTTTTCCAGGGGAAACCGCCGCCACCTTTGCCGAACTGCTGGACTTCATCCGCACCACTGAATTTGACCGGCTTTCCGGCTATGCCTTTTCGCCTGAGCCCGGCACCGCTGCCGCCAGAATGAAACCAGCAGTTCACCCGCGCTGCCGTCAGCAAAGACTAAAAAAACTGCTTCAGGTTCAGGCAACGGTTTCGCGCCGGCGGCTGCGTCGCCTGCAGGGACAGAATCTAAAGGTGCTGGCCGATTTCCCCCGCGAGGGCAGGACCGAATGGGATGCGCCCGAGGTTGACGGCGTCGCCCGCTTGACCAGCGGCAGTTTTCAGCCGGGCCAGTTTTATCACTGCCAAGTTGTCAAAACCACCACCCATGACTTACTGGTGCGGATCTGCTAACTGCCGGCGGTTCAACCCCGCTTTGCTTGACTGGTAAGAACCTGCAGTTAAGATAATACTGCTAATGAAAATGATGAAGATTCTTTTTACCGGCATCGGTGCCGGTATTATTATGCTGAACTGCTCGGATGCGCCGCTGATTTCCCGGGCAGCCAACCGCGTGGTGCTGGTTGAACTTTTCTCAACGCCGCTTGATGAATGAGCCTACTGTGCGTCCGCGGCGCGGGCACTGGACAGTCTCAGGGGTGTTTACGGCGATTCAATGGTGTATGTGATCTATTATGACCCGGAGACCCATCCGGAACTGGGTAGCCTGGCTGGCATTGCCCGGGCAGAATGGTACGGCACCGGGATGGAACGGCCGCTGGCATTTTTTAATGGCACATTCCGCTCCCCCCAGATTACCCTGCCCGACTCCTTTTATCCGGTTTACCGGGATATGATTGATGCTGCCCGCGCCCGCAAAACCGTGCTGGAAATGATGATTGACCACTGGGCGATTGATTCCGCTTCCCTGACCATTGAGCTGAAACTCACGCCGACCGACTCATCAATCGACACTCTGACTACTCTGCGGCTGGTGGCAATTGTGTTTGAGGACAGTGTCCCCTATTATTCGTTCCTGATCGGTGATACCTTTTACTCACCGATGACCGTCCGTCAGGTCATCGGTGACAGTTTCGGTCTTCCCTTTACCTGCCGATTCGGACAGGATTGGGATACGGTGCTTACTACACCGGTAACCGGTTATAACATCAACCGGGTTGGCATTGTGGTCTCGGTTCAAAATTTAGAAACGAGAGAGGTCATTCAGACCGCTATTAAATGGCGGATAAAAACAGAGGTGAAACAATGAAAAAATTACCGGCATTGCTGACCGCTTTGCTTTTAATCACTGTGGCCGGCATGGCAGCCGAACAGCAGTATGAAACCGCACCGGACTTCACCCTGAAGGACATCAACGGTAATGAGGTTACCCTTTCCGAACTGCTGAAAAACGGCCCGGTTTACCTGGAGTGCTGGGATTTAGCCTGTGTCAACTGCATTGCCGAACTGGACGCCCTATTACCGATCTATGACTCACTGCACTCCCGCGGACTGCAGGTTGTCGCCCTTTCAGTGGACAGACCCTCAGACGAAGCCCGGGTCCGTGCCTTTGTCAAATCCAAGAAATGGCCCTACATCGTGCTGCTTGACCAGCAACAGCGGGTGAAAAAGGCGTTCAATATCATCATCAAGCCGACCGCCTATCTGATAAATATGAAGGGCGAAATCGTCTTCACCCACATCGGCTACAAGAAGGGTGACGAGAAACGGATTGCTGAAGAAATCGGGCGCTGGCTCCCAGTCGAAGATTCACTCCCGCCCGAAGAACAGAAATAACCCCGGCACCAGGTGGTAACCAGCCTTTTCCTCATCCTGAACAGTCTGCTTATAGCCGGTTTCACAATTCAGGGCAGCAACCGGGCAGAATTCTGGGCATATCAGCAGGACTGGGCAACCCATTATGAAGACAAACTGGAACTAATCGGCAGATATGGTGATTTTGATGCCGAACTCGGGGTCCTGTGGTTTGAACCGTCCAAACACGGACCGGTGGTTCGCAAACCGCTCCGCCTGTTTGACTACTCAATCGGTTACAATCCCGGGGACCTTGAGGTTCGGCTCGGCAGGTTTTACTCCACCTTCGGCCAGGGCTTGACCCTGAGCAGTGTTGCGGACGACGACTTCCGGCACTACAAGAGCCTGCACGGCTTGCTCGGCAGACTTAACCTACCCTTCACCAGCGAAATCACCCTGCTCGGCGGCCGGCTCCGGGATGTATTCTTCCAGGAAAACACCTATAAAATAATGAACGAACTGGATACCACCGACCAGGTACTGGGTGCAAACCTGACTACCAGACCGACGCAGTTCTTCGGTCTGGGCGGACGCTATGTCCGGATTAACCGGCAGGTTGACCCGACCGTCCGGGCGTTTACCGAACTGGTGGGCACTGATTGCCGGCTGGATATCGGACCGGTGCAAGCCGGTACTGAACTCGCCTGGCGTCTTGGTACCAGACCGGGTATCGGCGGCCGGGAAAAGGGATTCGGCTATGTGCTGAACCTGAGTCTGGCAATGGCCGGATTTTCGATACTCGGCCAGTTGGTTGACTACACCCGGCTGGGCTTTCCCCCTGGAGTATACCATTACAACGACCCGCCGACACCAATCAAATCCGGGGTGGCAATCAACCGCGGGGTGGATGAACGCGGATTCGGCATTCAGGGGTCTGGAATGCCCCTGACCGGACTTTATCTTGAAGCCAATCTTGGCCGGCTTTTTGTCCACAACGACACCAGTGCCGGTGTGCTTGAGGCTGAAGTAAAGACTAGTTATTCAACCGGAACCGACTGGACCTGGAATCTGAAATTCAATCATATGCTGCAGAAGAATATTGAACTGGGCACATATCAGCGGACCACCGACCGGCCGGCAATCCTGATAAACTATCTCACCGGCGCCCACACCTTTGCCCTGGAACTGGAACTGGGCTGGGTCACCGAACTGCCAACCGATACCAGCCATGGTGCGCGCTGGCAGTATCACGAACCCCTGATCTCATTCAGTTATGGTCTGGGTGAAAAGTGGCTGTTCACCATCGGCTGGCAGGGCGTAGACCAGGATTCGCTCAAGCGTTATGACAACCAGACCTCCTGGCCGATATTTGAAACCGTCTACCACATCAACGAACGGAATGTCCTGCGGCTGCGGATCGGGGCGGAAAAGGGCGGCTATACCTGCTCCGGCGGTGTCTGCCGTTATGAGGCACCGTTCCGGGGACTCAAACTCCAGCTGATCAGCCAGATATGAAGCGCAAACTGCTGTTCATCATCCTGACGGTCCTCGGTACCGGACTCCTGATTTTAGGCATCAAATTGGGGATGCTGGCGGTCATCCACGGCTTTGCCTCCCAGATATGACTTTCCTGTATGGGTCTCGTGTAGACCTTTAACTTTAAGATGACAAAACGAAGAATCGCTCCCCACCGCATCGGTCAGATAATCGGCACCGTCATCCTGAATGGCTACATCCTTGCCTATCTCCAGAACAAAATCCTCTACTCCGGATTCCTCAAATCGGTTCCAGAACCGGTACTCAACTGCTATGGTGGTCCGCTTTCCGTTTTTGCCTGTCCGCTCGGCTCGTTCCAGCAGATCATCGGAATGAAAGGGGTAGCCTGGTGGCAGAATGTGCCCTGGGTGGTCCTGGGCGTTTTTTTCATTGTCGGTGCGTTCACCGGCAGAGCGGCATGCGGCTGGATTTGCCCGTTCGGGCTCTGGCAGGACCTGCTGTTCAAGATTAAAACCGGACCCCGGGCAAGGCTGAAACGCTGGCTCAGTTTCGGTATCATCGCCTTAATCGGGCTCCTGGCGGTGAGTCTACTCACCATCTTCCTGAAAATTGTCTTCTGGAAAGGGCTGCTGTTTGGCTGGGTGCCATTTATGACGCTAATGATTTACAGCACCATCCGGGGCAAGACTGAACTGCCCGCACGGTTTTCAATCGGCGGTCTGCTGCTCGGTCTTTTGCTTGGCATCCTCATCATCCTTAAGTATGAGGTCAACATCGGTATCGCCACCGGGGTCGTAGGGATGACACTGTTCAGCCTGCTTGGTGCTGGTCCGGGCCTGTTCATTGCCGTACCTGCGGGCTTTATCCTCTCCCTCTTTGGCAAACCGCTTGCCCTCGGTCCGTTTGCCGGTACCGAAATCGGCATGCTGTTTACCCTGATGGCGCTGCTAATTTTCATTTTGCTTGAACGCGGACTGAAACTTTATCTACCGGCAACCGGCTTAAAATATGCCTTTTTAATCCTCGTTGCCGGCATCACCGCCTACCTCACTGCTGAGCCCTGGTTCTGCAAACTCTGTCCTCAGGGGACTCTTGAAGCCGGTATTCCGCTCGTGCTCTGGGACCCGGTTCAGGGCTTGCGTGCCCTGGTCGGCTGGCTTTTCTATCTCAAGGTGGCAATTCTCCTCTTTGTCCTCTGGTCATCAATAATGGTCAAAAGGCCATTCTGTCGTACCGTCTGCCCGATTGGTGCGGTTTACGCCCTGTTCAACAAGGCAAGCCTGCTGCGCCTGAAACTTGACTCCGCAGTCTGCGACCGGTGCGGTAGGTGCCGCCGGGTCTGTCCGACCGACATTGAGCCATATAACGACCCGAACCAGGCGGAATGCATCCGCTGCTTTGAATGCGTCTGGCACTGCCCGCACCAGGCCCTGAAAATCACCATCTGAAGTGCGTAAACCCGAATGGCTCAAAACCCGCATCCCAACCGGTGAGCAGTTCCAGCAGGTAAATCAGCTCCTTCAGGCCTACCGGCTTAACACCGTATGCAGCTCTGCCCGCTGTCCGAATCTCGCTGAATGCTGGAACCGGGGCACCGCCACGATTATGCTTTTGGGTGACACCTGCACCCGGCACTGCCGTTTCTGTTCGGTCAAAACCGGTAACCCCGGGGGCGCCTTTGACCCAAACGAGCCGGACCGGGTGGCAGCTGCGGTGGCACAACTCGGGCTCAAATATGTGGTCCTCACCTCCGTGGACCGGGATGACCTTGATGACCTCGGCGCCGGAATTTTTGCTCGCACCGTCCGGCAGATAAAACGGCACAATCCTGAAGTCCGGATTGAAATTCTGGTCCCGGATTTCAACGCCCGGCCAGACCTGATTCAGCAGGTGCTTGCTGCCGGACCGGATGTTTTTGCGCACAACCTGGAGACGGTTGAAAGACTGACCCCAATGGTCAGGGATCCCCGTGCGGGTTTTGAACTTTCCCTGAAAACACTCAAAATCGCAAAGGAACTTGCACCCGGCACACTGACCAAGAGCGGTATCATGGCTGGCATCGGTGAAACCACCGAAGAACTGATCCAGACCCTGCACCGGCTGCGAACGATCAACTGCGACATCGTGACCATTGGCCAGTACCTTCAGCCAAACCGGCGCTGTCTGCGGGTAAACCGCTATCTTTCCCCGGCTGAGTTTCAGGAACTTGAGCGGATCGCCCGCAACCTCGGATTCAGACAGGCGTTTGCCGGACCGCTGGTCCGGAGCTCGTTTCGGGCTGAGGAACTGTTCAACTCCACCCCAACCCTCTGAGTTGAGTTACCTCACTCCCCAACAGATTAACTCCGGATTAAAAATTTCCATTATTGAAGGCACATTCGCCACCCTCTATACCACCCTTGCTGGCGGTATGTTCCTTGCCGGACTGGCTCTGTTTCTGGGCGCAAACTCATTCCAGATTGCGCTCCTGAGTGCCATTCCCGCCCTCGCCTCCAGTTTCAGCTTCCTTGCCGGTTATCTGGTCCGCCGGACCAACACCCGCCGGCAACTGGTCATCTGGACCGCCGGGCTGGGACGTGCGGTTTATATCATCCTCATCCCCCTGCTCTTCACCGGCAGTAAAATAAAAATCCCGTTTTTTTTGTTGCTTGTTGCCCTCTCCGGAATTCTGCTCGCAATTGCAGGCACGGTCTGGACCTCATGGATCAGCGACCTCGTGCCCGAAGAACGCCGGGGCAGATTTTTCGGCCTGCGCAATGCAATTCTGAATCTCACCGCGGTATCTGTTGCCTATGGTGCCGGCCGGGGAATGGACTGGCTTAAGTCCCAGGGGGAAGAACGGCTCGGCTATGCCCTTGCCTTTGCGCTGGCGGTCGGCTTCGGCCTGGTTTCCACACTACTACTCAGCCGTCAACCTGAACCCGAACTTCAACTCCGGTCCAGACCCGCACTTCGGGAAATCATTTTCGGCCCGCTTCAGGAACCACAGTTCCGACGCCTGACCATTTTTCTAACGGTCTGGTTTCTAACCGGCACACTCGCCTCACCCTTCTACCTGGTTCATCTGCTGAAAAATCTGCACTTCAGCTTCACCGAAGTGGCGATTTACTCAATGATTGGCGGGGTAATCGGTGTCGGTTTCCAACTATTCTGGGGCCGGGCGGTGGACCGATTCGGCTCCCGGCCGGTAACGGTCCTGAACTTTGCACTGGTCGGAATAATGCCCTTACTCTGGCTTTTTGCAACCCCTCGCTTCCGGGTACCAATCTGGATTGACGGCGTGCTGAACGGTGTGGTCTGGACCGGTGCCAGCCTTGGTCTGTGGAACCTCTTGCTTGACCTGGCGGACAACCCGGCGCGCAAGGAAAGTTACTTTGCAATCTACACCGTGGTTACCGGCCTGGGTGCGTTCCTGGCTTCAATCATTGCCGGCACCATTGCCCAGCTGCTCGCCGGCTTCCACCTCCATCTCTTTGGCGCCGACTTCTACAACTACGACCTGATGTTTCTTGCTGCCGGTATCGCCCGGTTCGCCTGCCTGCCCCTGCTGCTGCGCATCAAGGAACCCGGGAGTAAACCGGTGCGCTACACCATCAAGGTCCTCACCAACCTCGCCCTCTGGCGCCTGAATGCGGGTAAGGATGTCCTGCTCCAGGCACTGGG
>JBAMLV010000025.1:17737-71107 GCA_039793395.1 bacterium
CCGCAGTAACAATTGCGGTCGGGTATCAGCGCATCGTTGTCCTTGAAGAAGCCTATTCTGAAGGTTGAGCATCCTGTGCCCCTGCCAGCCGTGTGCTGGACCAGATTTGCAACGACTATGCCGGTTATGTGGTGGCGGTTGAATGGCATATCAGTTCTTCCTATCCGCTTTACTCACCTGAAGGCCGGGCAAAATGGTATATGTATCCACCGCCCTACAACGGTGCCTATGCCACCCCCTGGCTCTGGGTTGATGGCCGACAGCGGGGTTACAACTACAACCTCTGGGCAGGGTATGTTGCCGCCCGGATCACCGAACCAACACCGGTTCAGATTACCCTGTCCGGCAACTACGACCCTGCCAGCCGCAACGGCACAATCCGGGCCCTGATCCAGAACGACTCCACCGACACCCTGATAATGCGCATCTCGGTAGTAATCACTGAAGACTCCTGCTACTATGTCGGACCAAACGGCGACCCCTGGCATAATCACGTGTGCCGGGATTACATCCCGAATCAGACCGGCACCGTACTCACCATTTCTCCCGGAGGGATTGACTCGGTGGAACAGCCGTTTACAATTGCCACCAACTGGAATGAACAGCGGTGCAAAATCGTGGTCTATGCCCAGAGCACTACGATGGTGCCGGCTGACTCCTCCTATCCTGTTTATCAGGGCGCACAGGTGGCGGTCCTTGACCTTGTCAGTGTCCAGGAACCCAGAACCGGATT
The DNA here is from genome assembly GCA_039793395.1 of bacterium. Lineage (GTDB taxonomy): Bacteria > Hydrothermota > Tepidihabitantia > Tepidihabitantales > Tepidihabitantaceae > JAOABP01. The sequence goes on from JBAMLV010000025.1 coordinate 18,471, forward strand.
TGTCCACCAACCCGCGGTTCAGGTTATGCCCAACCCGGCAACAGCAAATCCGGTATTTGCCATCAGCGCCGGTCCGAACCAGCATTACCGGCTGAACATTTACACGGTTGACGGCCGGGGGGTCTGCCAGCTGAACGGAATTGTGAATCACTATACCCGGGTTACCCTACCAGCATGGCTTGGACCTGGCGTTTATTTCTATCAACTGAAAGTTGATGAGCGGCTCCTCACCGGCAAACTGAGCATAACCAGGTAACCGGTAAACCGGATTATTCAGCGGGGCGGTCGCTGCCCCGCCTTTATTTTAATGATAGAAAAGCCGAAGACCGGTGAAGACCATTACCATACCGTATTCATCCGCTGCCCGGATAATCCCCTCATCCCGGGTTGAACCGCCAGGCTGGATAACAAACTGCACATTACTCCATGCCGCCCGATCCAGATTGTCCCGAAATGGAATAAACCCATCCGAACCCAGACAGATACCGTTAAACCGGGAAATCCACTCTCGCCTCTCCTCCCGACTGAACCGCGCCGGCGGTTCGGTAAAAAGCCGGAGCCAGGGATGAAGCTCCTCCGGAGTCACACTCTCCTCCAGCAGCACATCAATCGCGGTTGCCTTATCCCCGCGGCTCGTCCCTTTTCGGAACTCCAGATTCAGCACCCTGGGATGTAGCCGCAGGAACCATTTGTCCGCCTTGGCACAGGCAAGCCGGGTGCAGTGAATTCTGGACTGCTGACCAGCACCCACGCCGATCACCTGACCGTCATAGGCAACACATACCGAATTGGACTGGGTGTATTTCAGGGTCACGCAGGCAATCAACAGGTCCAGTCCGACCTGTTCCGGAATTTGCTTTTTGACCGTTACCACATTACTCAGCAACCCGCGGTCAATCCGAACATTATTCCGCTCCTGCTCAAGAAAAACCCCGAACAGCTGCCGGACCTCCATTAGCGGTGGCTCCCAGTCCGGGTCAATCCTCAGCACCGGATACCTGCCCTGCTTTTTGGTTTTCAAAAGCGCCAGCGCCTCCGGTTGATAATCTGGAGCAATGCAACCGTCCGAAATCTCTCGGGCAAGTAGCCGGGCGGTGGATTCATCAACCGGGTCGGAAAATGCCGCCCAGTCGCCGAAGGTTGCCATCCGGTCAGCACCACGGGCACGGGCATAGGCACAGGCAAGGGGGGAAAGCTCCTCCTGGGCGACAAACAGCGATTTTTTTAACTCCTCGTTCAGCGGTTTGCCGATTGCGGCACCGGCTGGGCTTGTATGCTTGAAGCTGGCCGCCGCGGGCAGACCGGCAAGCGCCCTTAACTCCTTCACCAACTGCCACGAATTGAGCGCATCAATCAGATTGATATAGCCCGGTTCACCATTTAACACCTCAATTGGCAGTCGACCTTCGGGCACATAAACCCGGGCGTTTTTCTGGTGGGGATTGGTTCCGTAACGCAGCCTTATCTCAGCCAACAGATTAAGTTACCCTCCACCCGACTGGTGTCAAGAAAGGTCAATCACTGTTTTCACCACTCGGGCGCAGTTTTGCGGTTATACCCGGTCCGGAAACCTTTCTTTCAGATAGTCAACAATCTCCTGCGTTGGGGTACCCGGACCAAAGAGCCGGCCACAGCCCATTTTATACAGCGCCTCCATATCCTCTTTTGGTATGATGCCGCCGCCGAATACGAGGATATCACCCGCTCCCTTTTCCTTTAAAAGCCGCATCACCTCGGGTATCAGGGTCATATGCGCCCCGGACAGGATTGACAACCCGACCGCATCCACATCTTCCTGAATCGCCGCTTCAGCAATCATCTCTGGTGTCTGGTGCAGCCCGGTGTAAATCACTTCAAAACCCGCATCTCGCAAAGCGCGCGCCACTACTTTGGCACCGCGATCGTGCCCGTCCAGTCCCGGTTTGGCAATAAGAATTCTCAATTTCTTCATATTCACCTCCTAAAACATCGGGGGTTCGGCATAGGTGCCGAAGACCTGCTTCATCGCCCCGCAGATTTCACCGAGCGTCGCATAAGCCCGGACCGCCTCAAGGATGGGATACATCACATTGTCGCTGCCAGCACAGGCCGCTTTCAAATCGTCCAGTGCTCGTTTCACCCGGACATTGTCCCGGCGTTGACGCAGTCGGCGCAACCGCTCCACCTGCTCCTGTTCCACCCGCGGATCAATCTTCAGTATCGGAATTTCCAGCCGCTCCCCCTCCAGCACATACCGGTTGACCCCGACCACCGTCCGTCGCCCCTCCTCAACTGCCCGCTGATACCGGTAGGCGGCTTCGGCAATCTCCCGTTGGGGATATCCCTGCTCAATTGCCTTGACCATTCCGCCGAGGGCATCAATCCGGGCAAAATATTCGTAAGCCTGCTCTTCCAGCCGGTTGGTCAGTGCCTCCACATAATAGGAACCGCCGAGCGGGTCAATCACATTAATGACTCCGGTCTCTTCGGCAATCAACTGCTGAGTGCGCAGGGCAATCAGCACCGCCTTTTCAGTTGGCAATGCCCAGGTCTCGTCCATAGAATTGGTATGCAGACTCTGAGTGCCACCGAGCACTGCCGCCAGCGCCTGAAATGCGGTCCGCACGATGTTGTTCTCGGGCTGCTGCGCGGTCAGGGTGCAGCCCGCGGTCTGGGTGTGAAACCGCAAAAGCCAGGATTCAGGCCTTCTGGCTTTGAATGTCTCCTTCATCTCCCGTGCCCAGATGCGCCGTGCCGCCCGGAACTTGGCAATCTCCTCAAAGAAATCAAGATGGGAGTTAAAGAAGAAGGAAAGCCGCGGGGCAAATGTATCAACATCCAACCCGGCACGGATGCCAGCTTCAACATAGGTCATCCCGTCCTTGAGGGTGAAGGCAAGCTCCTGCGCGGCGGTGGAACCGGCTTCCCGGATGTGGTAGCCGGAGATGGAGATGGTATTCCATTTCGGCACATGTTTTGCCCCGAAAGCCATAATATCGGTGATAATGCGCAGGGAAGGTTCGGGTGGAAAGAGCCAGGACTTCTGGGCAATATACTCCTTCAGTATGTCGTTCTGAATTGTGCCCCGGAGTTTTTCGCTCGCCACCCCCTGCTTCTCTGCCGTCACAATGTAGAACGCCCAGAGAACCGCAGCCGGACCGTTGATGGTCATTGAGGTTGAAACTTCACCGAGGGGAATGCCGTCAAACAGTGTCTCCATATCCTCCAGCGAGGAAACTGCCACCCCGCACCTGCCGACTTCACCCCGTGCCATCGGGTCATCCGAGTCCCGGCCATAAAGGGTTGGAAAGTCAAAGGCAACTGAAAGCCCGGTCTCGCCGTGAGCCAGCAGGAATTTGTAGCGGGCATTGGTGTCCCGGGCGGTACCGAACCCGGAAAACTGGCGCATCGTCCAGACCCTGCCCCGGTACATATTGTGCCGGATACCCCGGGTAAATGGGTATTCTCCAGGAAAGCCAAGGTCGCGCAGGTAGTCAAAACCCGGTAAATCGGCCGGCGTATAAATTATGTCCACCGGCAGACCGGAAACCGTCTGAAATTTCTCCGCATCACCCTTATCCACGCATCCTTCCCAGCGTGCCCGCTCCTTTCGTATCCTCTCAATATCACTCATTATACCCCCTTTCCTGCAGAAGTATCTCTACCGCCTGATAGGGTGAAATCCGGCGCTCAACCGCCGCGCTGACCAACTGCTCCAGCCGCTCCTGGACCCCGGGCCGCTGCCAGATGAAAGAACGCAGCCTTTCCTCCAGCCGGCGTTCAATTTCCGCACGAACCGCCCGTCGTCGGCGCTCAGCCAGTGTCTGCGACTCTTCAAGATAACGGCGGTGGGCATTGATTTTTTCGTACAGCTCTGTAATGCCGGCACCGGTCAGGGCTGAAGTCTTGATTACCGGTGGCACCCAGGCCTCATTTTTAGCTTTAAGTTCCAGCATCGTTTGAATCTCAAGCACCATCCGGTCCGCACCCTCCCGGTCGCTTTTGTTAACACAGTAGATTTCACCAATTTCCATCAAGCCGGCTTTAAGCGCCTGAATTGAATCGCCCGATTCGGGCACAAGCACGACCACAGTCGAATCAGCGGCTTCGGCAATGTCCAGTTCCATCTGTCCGACCCCAACGGTCTCAATTAGAATGTAGTCATTGCCAAATGCGTCCAGCAGGTCACACACCTCCCGGGTGCGCCGGGCAAGTCCACCCAGACTGCCCCGCGTTGCCATTGAACGGATGTAAACTCCGGGGTCGGTAAAGAGTGATGACATCCGGACCCGGTCGCCGAGCACCGCTCCGCCGGAAAAAGGCGAACTCGGGTCCACCGCCACAATCCCCACCCGGTAACTGTGCCGACGGAACTCTAATGTCAGTTTTTCCACCAGGGTGCTTTTACCCGCACCAGGCGGACCGGTGATTCCAATCCGGTATGCCCTGCCCATCAAGGGATAAAGCCTGGAGAGAACCTCGGTGGCGGCTGAACTCTCATTCTCCACCAGCGAAAGCAGTTGCGCACAGGCGCGACGTTCACCTTTGCGGAACCGGGCAATCAGTTCCTCAATGGTCAATACCGACACGATTGACAACCCCCTTCTGATACGGGTGCTTGATTTCCCGAACCTCACTCACCAGGTCTGCCAGTTCAATCAGCGCCCTGGGCGCATTCCTGCCGGTAAGTACCAGCTCCACCTCCTTGGGACAGGAGCGCACCAGTGCCACCACCTCCGACAGCGGAACGAGCCCGTAATCAACCGCACAATTAATTTCATCCAGGATAACCAGCTGATAACCACCGGACAAAACCGCCTGCCGGGCAAACTCCAGCCCCGCGCGTGCCAGTTGCAGGTCTTCAGCTCCGGGATGACCGCGCTGAACAAAGGTCTTCAGCCCGAACTGCCTGATTTCCAGATTTGGCAAATGGCGTGCCGCCTGAATTTCGCCGTAACTATCCCCCTTCATAAACTGAATGACCAGCACCCGCCAGTTGTGCCCGAGTGCCCGCAACGCCAGGCCAAAGGCAGCGGTCGTTTTGCCCTTGCCATCACCGGTATAGACCTCAATCATCTGCCGTCAATTGACATCCGGATTGAAATCCGGTCCCAGTTTTGCTTTGAACAGCAACTGCATCAGGGCGTTCCAGGTCCGGAAGCTGTAGACTTCTCGGGCAATCGGCGCATTGATTAGCGCCTCGGCAACCGCACCGTGCTCACCCTGCGACATAATGATAATCCGCAGCACCATATGGGCAATCACCCAGCCGGCAGCAATGCCCCAGAAAAATCCGAACAGCCCGTCCAGCGATTCAAACGACCAGCCGGTCAAGCCGAAAAGCCAGCGGGCAATGATAAATGCCAGCACCGCAAAAATAAGGAACAGAACAATAAGCATCACCTGGGGCTGAATTCCAACCGTCTGGGCAAGTGTGCCGGCAAGAGCATTTGCCCCCGCTCCGGCAACAATCAGACCGGCGGCTTCAAACAGGGTCAACCCCATACCACCGGCTTTAGCGGTCCTGACCGTCTGAATTATTGCCACTCCGAGAACAATTCCCAGTGCCAGCCAGTCAAACCAGAACACCTGTCCCCCTAAATGTCAATGTCCTCTTCAGTGCCTTCATCAAAGTCATTGTCATTAACATCCTCAAAATCGTCCAGCTCCTCATCACCGAACTCATCGGTACCCAGCTCCTCATCACCGACCTCCGGCAAGTCAGCGTCGATGTCCGTTTTTGAACCGCCAATCACCGTAAACCGGCCGAAGACCTGATGCACCCGGGTGCTACCACAATAGGGACACGCCGGCTTCAACCCTGCCTCTTTTTCCTGGAGGGTTGCCACCAGATCAAACTTCTTATTGCAGTCATCACAGCAGAATTCATAAACAGGCATAATAGCCTCCTTTTTTATAACTTCTACCCAAAATTTTCCGTTTGTCAATCACAACCGCACCGGTATTGACTGATAAATAAAAAGGGGCGCTCAGTGCTGAACGCCCCTGAACTCGGCTGCGCCGGCTATTCCAGCCGCAGTACCTTTGTCCGAACCTGACCATCCGGACTGGTAATCTTCAGGAAATAAACACCCCGGGTGCGGTCTGAGGGTTGCCAGCGGTAACCGCCCTTGCCTGCCGGCACATCAAAACTCACCCGGTCAATCAGCCTGCCGGCGGGGTCAAACGCCTCCAGGCTGAATCTGCCCGGGACTGACGCCTGATAGTAAATCCACGTGCTGCGCCGGAACAGACTGGGTGCAATCCGGAACCGCTCCGGCTCCCCCGTGCCCGGATTTTCTGCCAGTCCGACATTGCTGTTATACCATAGCTGGGCAGCATCCGCATTTGACCGCACCGCATTTTCGTCACTACCGCCCACAACCGCAACCGCAAACCGGACACTTCCCCCGGGACTGATATTAAACGGTCCAGCCGCGGTAATGGTTGACCAGTCATAAGGTCGGTTGGAGTTCCGCTGGACAATTGTGCCGTTCAGAAACCGCCACTTCATATTTTCAGTCATCGCCGTGTCCGGATAAACATAAATCGCATGATCCACCAGACTCAGATTGCTGAACCCTGCCGGTTCCAGAATTTTTACCCCGACCGACGGATTGGCGCCCGAAGCCTGCCGCATATAGGTCAGTCGCCGGACCGTATCTGAGGCCCCCTGATTGGTCGCCGGCGAAGAGCCAATGTCAAAGTCCATAAACAAACCGGCATACAAACCGTTGACCGCATTCGCCCCGAGATTCTGGATGTCATAAACGATGACAATAAAGTCATCAAAGTTCGGGTCCGAACTCATATAACTGTTCTGAATCACCTTGAGGTTCTTCGGTCGGGGATGGGCGCCATCCGAGAAACTGGCGTAAAAATGCTCATCGCCGATAACCGGCGGCACAATTGCGCGCAGCGACTCCACCGGAATCAGGTCAGAATTAACCTGGCTTGCCGGCCGACCATAGTGGCGGTCGGCAACATAACCGGTATCGGTTCCCATCGCAAACGAGCCATAATACAGGGCACTGGCTGCGGTCTTTGGATAACGGAACCCGGAACCGGCGTCTGCCGGCAGGTCATAACCAAGCGGCCCGAAACAGGAAACGGTCAACCGGCAGTAGCCAGTATCGTGGTCCATCAGGGCAAACACATTCGCAATACTGGTGGTCTGGCGCATCGTATCGTTTGCCCGGTTCAGGTCCCCGCTCAGGTCGGTAAACATCGTCACGGTATAACTCGCACCCCCGGGACCGGTATTCCACACTGGAAATGTCACCTCGGTCCGATTGCCGGGTTGAAGCGGACCGCTTACCGTGACGCTCTGGTTATAGACCCTGGTCGCACCGGAGTCAATCCAGCAGTAAACCTGAATATTGCTCTCCGCACTGGTGCCAAAGTTGGTTACCCGGGCAACCGGTTGATAGGCACCAGGACCGATACTCCTTCCCGGGACAACAATCCGCGAGACACCAACATCATGGCTCAAACCGGGAATCCGGCTGATTACCGCCCGGATGTTCCAGTTGTAATCCAGTCCCTGATCCGCAAGCTGACGCCAGGTCGTCCGGTTGTTAGAGAGGAATCCACCCCGGTTGCGCACCATTGGTCCGGCATCGCAGCCAATCGGATATCTGCCGGCTGTATGGGTCAGACGCACACACGCCCAGAAATCGGTACCCGCTGGTAGAACCAGCGGCGGGCTGAGGTTAATTCGCTTCCAGCGCATTGAGTCGGCACCGGTGTAGGGAATTGACTCCAGAACCGTCCCGGGCACGGTGTCATTGTCTTCGTCGAAGATATAGATATAATCGTTGCTGGAGTTGTGCCACTGGTAAAAAAGGACCGCCTTCAGCGTGCAGGCGGTTGTGGGTGTAAATCGGGCTGCCGCGTAAAATGTCCCGCCGCTGGTCAGACCGACCCCGGTATAGGGAACCCCGTCAAAGTGAAGCGTCTCATCGGCAAAGAAATCAACTGCACCGGGTTCAGCACCGACCGGCAGGATAATTTCCTCCGAATGGCTGAGCGACGGCGCCGGCAAGAACTCCGGCACCGGTATTGCTCCCAGCGCCTGCATCGCGCTGAGCAGTAAACAGACCAGCACAAACCTGCTACTCATAATACCTCCTTCGGTTGCTAATTAACGGACGATTTCAGTTTAATTGTTCTCAGTTACCTGTCAACAGTTTTTTGTGCCCCAAGCAATCGTTGACAGGGCATCTTTAATGTTTATGCTATTACCCCTGATGGCATCATTCTTTGCCAACTGTGAGTTTGCGGATGCCCGAGTGGTGGTCGTCGGGATCCCGCTGGACCGCACCAGCTCCTTTATCCCCGGCACCAGATTCGGTCCTGCGGTCGGCAGACTCGGAACCGCCAATATTGAATCGTTCAGCCCTTATCTTAACCGTGATATATCCGAAGTCCGGGTTTATGACGCCGGTGACCTGGAATTCACCTTTGAAACCCCTGCCGCCCCGGGCAGACTGATCACCGCTCATACCGGCAAAGTGTATCAGCAGGGCAAGCGCCAGCTGGCGGTTGGTGGCGAGCATTCAATTACACCTTTCATTATCTCCGAGCTTACCCGGGTCTATCCGGGGTTGTGTGTCATTCAGTTTGACGCCCACTCCGACCTGCGCGACCAGTTTCTTGGTGAACCGGAATGCCATGCGACGGCAATGCGCCGGGTGCTTGATTACATTCCCCGGGAGAATCTGTTTCAACTCGGCATCCGCTCATTTTCCAGCCCGGAGGAACTGAACAGCCAGAATCTTTTCCCATTTGCGGTACAGGCGCCGATTGAGCGTGTGCGGAAAAGCATCGGTTCCCGTCCGGTTTACATCACGCTGGACATTGATGTCCTGGACCCGGGCGTAATGCCCGAAGTTCAAACCCCTCAACCCGGTGGCTGCTCCTATTATGAACTGGTGCACGCCCTTGCCGGACTAAAGGGAATCAACTGCATCGGCGCTGACCTGGTGGAATTCTGCCCGCGCACCTTTGCCGCCTCAGCCGGTGCCGCAACGGTTGCCGAACTGGTGCGCGAACTTACCCTGCTGTTAAAAACTGAATAACTGATTGCGATGGCAATAAAGAAAACCCCGAATTGGCAAGTAGGGAGGTCATAAAATGTGTTGTCGTGCCTGTGCTGGCTACGAAATCTGCCGGACCAAAGGCAAAATCAAGGATGACGACTGCTGCCCGGACTGTCAGTACTTCACCACCTGTATGGAGGAGTTTGACGACGAGGACAACCGCCAGCGTCGGCCGTCCCCGGGTCGCCGGTTTTCAAAATAACAATTCCAATCACTGACCGCGGTTAACAAGTGCCAACCGTTCGGTCCTGACCCCCTGCCGGTTGGTTGCGACCACAATATAAAGACCGCTTGCCAGCCCCTGCGGCTGCCAGTATGCCCTGCCCAGCCCCGGACTAACGCTCAGGGTTGCCACCGGCTTGCCGCTCAGGCTGTAGATTTGCACCCGGGCATCCGCGGGTAGCCCTTCAATGACCACTCCGTTGTGAACCCCGAGAATGCACGGGTTCGGGAAAATATTAATTCCACTGCCAGCGGTGTCCGGTTCCGGTGCATAGGCAAAAACTGAAAGCCCGCGGGTGGTGCCGATTAAGGCAAAGCCCCGTTCATCATCCAGTGTCAGCGCGGTGTAAAAACCGCTCAGGCTCTGCGAGTTGGGAATCAGCCCGCTGTTCTGAGCGGTATAACTGGTCCAGCGGTTGGTCGCAGCATCATAGATGGAGACCCCCTGGTCAGAAAGAAACCAGACCCGTCCCGAACCGTCCACCCGCACCCGGTACAGATTATTGGCGAGCAGCCGGCTGTTGGCGGTGGTAAAAACCCGAAACCTGGTGCCGTCCCACATTGCCCCCCCCTGCGGTGTTGCCACCCACACCCGGTCCAGCGGGTCAACCGCAACCGAGCGCACCTCGCTGGACGGCAGACCTTCAATATGCAGAATGTGCCGGTCATCACCGGTATTGAAAAGCGTATTGTTGTAATCAAACTCCTCCAGCCCATTGGTCAGTCCGAGCCACACCCGGTTCCGGGAGTCAAAGGCAAACTCGTAATTACCGCCCGGCGGTGGCACCAGTTCCGGCAGGTAAAACTCCTGCTGCCTGCCCAGGGAATCAACCGCCACCACCGAACCACTTTTGTTGAAGACCCACTTGGTATCAAACCGGTCCAGGCCAAAAGCCTGAATTATATTTCTATCCCCGGCGCCGAACTGAATTTTTCCCCAGGTGTCTGCCTCCGGGTCATAAACGCTCAATCCGCCCGGATAAAAGTGGCTGCACCAGATTTTTCCTTTGGAATCGCAGCGCAACTGCACCCCCCATTCCAGCGGTGAAACAAGCAGCCGGACCGTGGAGTCGGGCATTATCCGGGAAAGGTAGCCAGCCTGATGCCCGATATAAATACTGCCATCCTTACCAAAGGCACAGTCACTTACCAGCCCGGAGCCGATATCATTGAATAAATAACTTTCCCAGGACTGACCGCTCCGCAGATAACGGAGACCATAGCCCCATTCATCACAACCGCCCAGACCTGCCCATAATACCTCACCGGCAAAAAGCGAACGAACATCGCCCACCAGCACTGGCAGTGCCGTTCCACCGGAATCAACCTTAAACAGTGTGTCCCCGGTCGCAAGATAAAGTGCACCATCCACCACCGCCAGGTCACGCACCGACTTTGCCCGGGGAAAGATGAAAAGCGGCAAAAATCCGGTGGTATCGCCGACTACAATTCCTAACTCGGTACCCGCCGCAACCCTTCCGTCCGCCAGCATCACCAGCGCCGCAACCGAATCTCCCAGCGGCCGGCGGAACGCCCGCCAGCGGCTGAAACCCCGGTCCACCAGCGTCAAGCCCTGGTTGGTGCCAATCCAGTAGCCCGCCGGGGTGACCAGTAACGCCAGCACCCGGTCGCTCAGCAGTTCCCGGACCCGGGCAAAATTGAACATGTCAATTACATCGTCACTGAAATTAAGCGGCGTTCCCTGAAGGTTAATGACAAACAGCCCCTGTTCGGTTCCGAAAATTACCCGTCCGGTATCAAGCGCAATCGTCCGAATGCGCAGCGGCAGTTCGCCCGCACGGTAAAGCCGTGCCTGTCCCGAATCCTTCGGAATAACCGCCAGCCCAGCGCCATCGGTTCCAACCCAGACATTACCCGAATCGTCCCGGGCGATGCACAGACACCGGTTTACCCCCAGCCCATCGGTATGCACCAGCTTACGCTCCACCGCCAGTTCGGGTCTGGTCCGAAGAAAAACCACCCCGCCCAGCGTTGCCACATTCAGCACCGAATCATCGCCACCGAGATCGCAGATAAAATTGGCATTGGTAAAGGTCTGCCAGTGGCCTGCCCCGGCAACCAGAAATAGAACTATCAGCAGATTCACCGAGTATGATAATACCGGATTAAATGCCGAAAATCAACCCCGACCGGTATTAATACGCACCGCGCCCGGTCAGCACCGCCTTGACGGTGCGGATGAGGATTGAAAAGTCCAGCCAGAGCGACCAGTTCCGGATGTAGTATTCGTCCAGAACCATCCGCTCCTGAAACGGCAGGTCAGCTCGTCCCGAAACCTGCCACAGACCGGTCAGCCCGGGCTTCACCCGGACAATGGTCTTAAGATACTCCCCCACCCGCTCCTTTTCATTTACCAGATAGGGCCTGGGACCGACGAGCGCCATCTCTCCCCGCAGGACATTGAGCAGCTGGGGCAGTTCATCCAGACTGAATCGGCGCAGCAGCCTGCCAATCGGCGTCACCCGCGGGTCACCCGTGAGCCGGGCATATCGCTCCCACTCCTGCCTTGCTGCCGGATTATGCTCCAGTATCTCCCCCAGCCGCTTCTCAGCATCCTGATACATCGTCCTGAACTTCAGACAGGTAAACACCCTGCCGCCTCTGCCAATCCGGGGCTGCCGGAAGAAAACCGGCCCGGGTGAAGAAAGCTTTACCAGCAGTGCCAGAATGCCAAAGACCGGCAGCAGAACAACTGTCAGCACCAGACTGAATATGAATTCCAGCACCTGCTTGGTCCAGATGTTTAATGGCCGGAGCAGATTATACCGGTACTTCAGCACCAGCAAACTGCCAATCTGCTCCACCTCGGCAGAAGAGGTTGCCAGCAGGCTCACATTCGGTAAGAGCATCATCTCGGCAAAACAATGCTCGGCATAGCTAAATATTGTGCGCAACTCCTGCTCGTTAAAACAGTCGGCAAGCACCACCACTAAACTGCCCGGTGCGATTGGCACCCGCGCCAGCATCGCTGATACCGCCTCATCTGGATGCTGCCGCTCAATCCGGCTTACAATCTGGTAACCCATTGTGCCGTGTCTCAACAGTTCGGCTTCCAGCAGCCGGCTCGCCGTCCCGGAACCGACAATCACCAGCGGCTGATAAAACAGTTTCCACCGGACAAGCCTTCGCTTGACCACCATCCGGAAGAGCGGCACGAGCACCGTCCCGAAGAGCGCGGCCAGCAGCACGACGAACCGGGAGACAATCCAGAGCCGGAGCATAAACAGAATGATGGTCAAAAGTGCACTGCCAAAGAGCACCCCGCGCAAACAGCGCCGCCGTTCCTCCCAGTTGGTCAGCCGCCGGGTATAAAGCCCTTCATAGGCAAACACAAAGGGGTATATCAGCAATAGATAAACCCGGCTCAGCAATGCCGCTGCCAGCACCTCACCGGTCCCGGCACCGGTCCAGACCGCCCGCACCAGATAGCCCAGAACATAACTCAATAGCATCGCCCCCAGGTCGCTGATTACCAGGATAAAGAGTGAAATAATCCCCTTAAACCTTCTCACTGCCCATTCCCTGCCAGGAGTATTCAAACTCGCCCAAGCCGACCAGTCCCAGCGCCTCGATCATAAAATAGTAGCCGGCAAATGCCGGGGTCAGCAAAAGCCTTGAGAAAAATCCTCTCCGCCGGGTAAAAAACCGGTGCAATCCCCTGACCCGTTGATATTCGGTCTTTCTGCGCCATCGGCGTCTGACCGCGCCATAATAATGAATTACCTTTGCCCGGGGTTCAAGAAAAACCTGCCACCCGTCCTTGCGCAGTCGGTAACATATATCCAGGTCCTCGGCAAACATAAAATACCCTTCATCAAACCCGCCTACCTTGGTAAAAGCCTGCCGCCGAAAAACCATCACTGTGCCGATAACCGCCTCAACCGGAACCGGCTCCTCTTTCTGCCATAAATCAAGATAAAGAAACTCCCGCGCCGGTCCCAGCCCCGGGAAAATCCGCACCAGCGGTGAACGCCGGCCCGACAAAACATAGCGCAACCTGGGCAGACGCCGGCATGAAGACTGGGGCGTGCCGTCAGGATAAAAAAGTTGAGGCGAAACAACCCCCGCATCCGGACAGGAGTTCAGCAAACCGACCAGCCGGCTCAGACTGCCCGCTGTAAACCTGATGTCTGGATTGCACACCGCCACAAAATCTGCTTGGGTATAAATTATTCCCCGATTCGCCGCCGCACCATAACCAACATTTCTTTTCAGAAACAGCACCCGGGCGCCAAACTGGGCACCCAGAGTCCGCAGCATCAGCTCCTCGGTCCGGCTGGCACTGCCATTGTCCACAATCACCACCTCCCGGCTCAACTCCGGCTCACTTGCCGCAAGACTTTCCAGCGCATACTGGAGCCAGCGCGCCGAATGGTAATTGATAAACACCAGCCCCAGTTCCGGTTTAAGCACGAGCCTCCTTTTTCCGGAATAACCACCACCGGGCACCACCACCGGCAAGCACATAAATAAAAACCACCGCCGGCACCCGGAACCGGCCATCACTCAACGGTGCGGCAAGCAGCACAAAATACAGCGCCATAACCGCCAACAGCCACCACCAGGCCCGCTTATCCTTCCAGAAAAATGCCAGCACTGCCAGACCGATTGCCAGCATCAGGCTCAAAAGCTCCACTGCGGACAGAATAAATATCACCCTTCTCCTCATTCCCGCCGACCCATCCCCTCCTGCCCAAACCTCACCCACCCTTGCTAACCTCACTCCGGGCTCGGTCATCCTCAGCACCAGATCATCCGCCTTGATGCCAAATACAATCCGCAGCACACTCTGAAGATAAATCCGGGCAAACCGCACCGGCTCACGCATAATTATCCCCAGCCCGGTCCTGGCCATCCGTTCACTGACCATTAGTGGATTATTCCCGGACAGCTCTGCCTGATACCTCTGCACCAGTACCGCCCGGGCACTGTCAAGCCCGACTCCCATTTCAGCCGCAACCAGTTCCGCAGCACCGGCATAAAAAATATTATACCCGCCATTGGAACTGAACCCGAACCGGTGGAACAGCCGGTAATTCCTCAAAACCCAGGCTCCGGGCAGCAGTCCAAAACCCACAAGAAAAACAATCACCCTGAACCACGAACGCCCGGACCGGACCGTTAGAAAGAGTGCAACCGGCACAAATGTGAAAATGGCAATCGGTCGGGTCAAAGCCGCCATTCCCAAAAACAGTCCGCCCAACCACTCCCGCCTAAAAACCAGCGCCACCAGCGCCCCGCTCACCAGCACCACAAACAGCGACTCACTCATCACCATCCCGCAGTGCAGGATGTTCGGAATATCAATCATCATCAAGCCGGCACTCACCAGCCCGGCAACCCGGCCATAAACCCCTTTTGCTGCCAGACCGACCAGCAGCACGCTCAATGCCGATAAAAGTGACTGCACTACAACCAGCAGCCCAACCCGATTGCCGAGCAGAGCGATGAGCAGTGGATAACCCGGCAGCCTGAAGGTAACCGGTGCCCCATCCCAGCTGAAACGCCGGTGCTGACGCAGATTTTCCGCCAGCAAAAGATACTGCTGGGAATCGCCCAGCTCCATATACGGGTCGCGCAGGTATTCAACCTCATACTTCCCGGCGCTTATTGGTTCCCCGGGTGTCAACCGGTTCCTGAACCGGGCGCTCACCCCCAGCCGGATAACAAGCGCCGCCAGGCTGATAATTACCAGCCACTTGAGCTCAGCATCAATCTTCAACTAATTCAGTTTATACCCGCCTGCTACCGGATGTCAAGGATAAAACGCATCCCCGCGTTTCCCTGCCACACCTTTTTAGACCGTCAATCTGTTAACTTATTATGAATAATACAGTTAAACAGGGGGGGGCTAGCCCCGGGCTACCCCGGGAACTGCCTCCGGGCTTGCTGCTTCCCAGACCTTTTATTCTGCGCACTCCCTGATTAATACACCACCCGCGGTAACTGCCAACTCATTGACATATTCTACCAGCCGGATAAACTTGCCTGTGCCCGTAACCGGTCCCGCGGTAAAGAGGTATCTTGCGCCGGCGCTCGCCTTTGTCCTGCCGTTCACACTCTATTTCCTCACGACCGCCCGGGACATATTCTGGCTGGACTCAGCCGAGTTCATAAACTGCACCGCCATCAACGGTCTGGCTCATCCACCTGGCTATCCCCTGCTCCTCCTGTTCACCCGGGTTGCCGCCCTGGTTCCGCTCCCCTCTTTTGCCTTCCGCATCAACCTCCTTGGTGCCCTGTTTGCCGCCCTTTCCTGTCTGGTGATTTTTCTGCTGATTGACCACCTGACCCGGGACCGCACCGCCGCTCTGCTGGGCGCGCTAATCTGGGCGGTGTCCTGGGAACTCTGGCAGCAGGCAACCGTAATTGAAGTTTACAGCCTCCAGGTGCTCCTGACCGGACTGGCGCTTCTTGCCGCTGCCGGCTATGCCGAAACCGGCTCCGCACGAATGCTCCTGCTTTTGACATTTGTCCTCGGGCTGGGGTTTGCCAACCACCTTTTTACCCTGTTCTGGCTTCCGGGTATTACGGTCATTGTCTATATTCAGGTCCGGCACCGGCTGAAGTGGCAGACCGGACTGGCTGCCCTGCTGCTTTTCGCCCTCGGGCCCCTGCTCTACCTCACCCTCCTTTTCCGCAGTCAGAAACCGCCATCCTGGGGTGAAATCAACGGTCCGAAAGCTCTTTTTGAATATGTTACCGCCCGGATTTACCGCTACCGATTTTTCGCTGGCGGCAGCGGTTATCTTGCTACCCAGTTCCGAGATTTACCGAAAATCCTCCTTCAACAGTTCACCATCTTCTGGCCTCTTGTTATCCCGGGCATCATCTATCTGACAAAATCACGGCGCTGGCTTTTGTCCGGCATAATCACCGGCATTCTTTTCTCCGGACCCGCTGCCCTGCTTTACAACATTCCGGACAAAGAAGGCTATTTTCTGCCGGTCTATTTTGCCTGCGCGCTCATCATCGGCTGCGGTATATTTTATCTCCGCCGGGTGCGCCGCCTCTTCATCGCAATGATCTCGGGCCTGCTCATCATCGTCGCCTTCTACTATTATCCGAAACAGGACCGCTCAAATTTGACCTCCCTTTCCGACCTGGGCAGTGCGGTTCTTTCTGAACTGCCGGAAGGCGCAATTGTTTTCACTGATGATTACAGCCTGTTTCAGGCGCTCCACTGGCTCACACTTGGCACGACCGGGCACCGCAATATCACGGTTATCAGCCAGTACCATCTGGCACTTCCCTGGTACCTGCATCGGCTTTCCCGGACGCTCCCGGTCCCGACAGAGGCATTCACCCTGACGGCAGAACTCTGGCACAACCCGGTGCGCACCAGTGATAGCCGGTTTGGTGAAACCGCCCGGACCCGGACCGAAGAGATTATGGAGATTTTAATCTCCGGACTTTTACCCGCACCGGTGTTTTACTTCCCTCAGAATTTCACCCGCCTGCTGGAAAACTGGCATCACTTCCGGCTGAAACTGCACGGCTTGACTTATCAATTCTGTCCGGGTTCAGACACCCTGACAGACCCCGACTTTCCGCTTAAATTCCCGGGACCGGAAAAATACTGTGCCACCAGATTTTATGACCCCTACACCGTAGACCTGTGCCGTCGCTTTGCCGCCACCGTCAACCGGCGGGGAATGCTGAAGTATGCTCGCGGTGATGTCCGGGGTGCACTCCAGGACTTCAACCTGAGCCTAAAATACTATCCGGACTATTCGGCAGCGATTGAGAACAAGGGCATTGTTTTCTATTTTGAAAAAATGCCGGACAGCGCCCGGTTATATCTCAACCGCTTTCTAAAACTGGAACCACACTCACCAGAAACGGAAAAAGTCCAGCTGCTGCTTCACCACCTGGCACCTTAATCTCCAGCCGGTGACGACTTGCTGAAACGGCGCAGCCGCGTCCATACCTGCTGGCAAATTATCACCGCCAACACCACCCCGGCAATCAGCGCCCCCCACCACTTCAGCAGGGAGAGGGTAGTAACAATCAATGCTGCCAAAAGCACACCAAGCATAATCCCGGCAAGCGCCCGGCCATAGGGCATCCCGAGCAGAACCGCGGCAACCGAGCCGGTCCAGGCACCGGTCATCGGCAATGGAATACCCACAAATATCACCAGACCCCAGAACTCAAAACGGGCAATCACACCGCTGCGGCTTCTGGTGCGCTGAAAAAGCCAGTCGAAAAACCGCTTACACACCCGGATGTGACCCAGCAGTTCAACCGCCTTTTCCAAGAGCAGCAGCACCAGCACAATCGGCACCATATTACCAGTTATTGCCAGAATCAGCGTCTGGCTCAGCGGCAGATGAAACAGATTGTTACCAATCGGCACCGCGCCGCGCAGTTCAATAATCGGCACCATTGAAATCAGAAAAACAATCAACTGCGGGCTTAAGCCCCGAACCTTAAGCCATTCGGCAAGCTGCTCCCCGGTTCCGGCATAAACTAACGCCGGCAGCGCGGCAACCAACAGCAGCACCGTTAGCTTCATCACTCCCTTATCGGTCATTTAATACAACCCTTTCCAGCGTCGCAGTAAAATTTCCAGTCCGAACAGTCCTGCAGTTATAACCAGCCACCAGGGCAGCACTCTCGGATCCAGAACCAGCCGCCGCTTCAAAACCCTCGGCTTTATGTCCTGCAACCGCCTGATGTCCAGACTCTCGGCTAAAACCAACCAGCCATTACCAGCTTCAGCAATCCGGGCAAGCAGAGTCCGGTTCAAACCCAGGCGGCTCAACTCCACACTCTGAACCGATACTGTCCAATCCACCCTGGCGCTACCGATGAACTTATCCCCTTTCCGGACCTCAGCAACCGCATAATGCTCACCCGGACCGGTTCCAGAAACGGTTGCCTCATACCTGCCCCCACCCCGCTCGATCATCGGCACCGGACGAGAGAGAGTATCAATTTTAAACTGGACATCCAGCCCTTCCCAGAAACCGCCATCCGGACGCCGGGCAAACAGCCTTAACCGGACTGGCTGACCGCTCAGATATCCGGCAGCATCGGTCTGAAGTGAAAAAAGGTTAGTGTCCTTTTCGGCAAGAAAACGGACAACCCGGTCAAGCAAAACCGCTAACGGTGTCTCCTTTTCAACCGGGAAATCGGGCAGAAATCCCCAGCGCCAGAACGGATAGCCTGCCACATAAACCACCCTGCCCTTTTTCAACCCCTGCTCAATTATCAGCGGCTGTCCACTCTCACCGGCTTCAACCCATACCCTGACACCCGCAACTCCTGAACCTGAAAACAGACCGGTGAACGGCGGTAGTTCATTCAGGTCAATCATCCCGGGTTCAAACAGCCCGAGCAGTTCAGCATCACCGGCCTGGACCGGGGTCCAGGTGCCAATTTCCAATTTAGGCGCTGACACCGGAACCAGCCCCCGCAGCACCACACCGGGACTAAAATCCGGTCCGGCAATCATTAAAAGACCCGCCCCCGCCTCAATCCGGCGGCGTAGCCCCTGCCACCAGGACTCTTCATCCCGCTGCTCTTCAACCCCATCAACAATGAAAACCTCGGCATCAGGAATCTGCCGGTTATTCAGACTGCCGCTGAACAAAACCACTGGCATCAAACTCACCCGCGGATTCTTGCGCAGCGAAGTTAGAATAAACCTGGTACCCGGTCCGGGACGGTTAGTAATATAAGCCACACCGACTCGTGCCGGTTTAACCTCCAGCACCCCGTCCCAGCGGTTGTCAAGATAGCTCATTTCACCGGGCAAACTCTCCAGCTGAACCTGAACCTTTTTCCTTCCGGGTTCACTAAAAACCAGCCGGAACCCAACATCCTGCTCGGAAACACCTGGACCGGCAACCACCTCCCGGCTCTGTCCGGCACAAAAAACCCGCACCTGCGTGCCGGACTCCAGTCCCGAACCCATCATCCGCACCCGGACCTCAACCGTATCCCCGGCATATACTGAAACCGGCAGTTCAACCTCAACCACCCTCAGATTCCGCCCCACCGCTGCTCCGAACCCGATTACATATACCGGTATGCCAGAACCCCGGACCACCTCAACCGGGCTCTGCTCACCATTATCCTGACCATCGGTCAGCAGCACCACCGCCGCCGGTCTGGTGCGAAACACTCGCTCCAGCGCCCCTCCCAGATTTGTCCGCTCATAAAAATCAGACCCGCCAATCCCGGAATAAAGACTGTCGCCAAAACTCCAGAACCGGGCTCTTAATCCCCTTGGCAGACCATCACCAACCCTACCTGCGATTGCGACCGCAGAACTATCTGCTTTAATCGCCTGCATACTCAGCGAACGGTCAATCAGAATTGCCACCCTGCCGGTCCGCTCCTCCCAGGTAATGTTTATCACCTGACCGGCAAGCAGAAAAAAGAAGAAAACCACCACCAGCACCCGGAGCGCAAACAGACCCCAGCTGCCCTTCTGATGCAGTTGCTCCCGATAGGCAAAAATTGCGAGCAGTAGCAGAACAATACTAACGACAATACTCATTTACGCTCCGGGATAAACTCTCGGGCACAAAAAACAGGAGCAGACTTTCATTTTTAGTGTTGAACTCAACCTCTGGAGAAATCAGATCCACCTGCCCATCAAAATCGGTATCCCCGACCCCGAAAACCGAATAAACCCCACTGCGCAACTTCAGATTCCAGGAACCATCGCTCAAAACCGGTGCCAGCGCCCGGGTTGAACCCTGATTGAAGAACACCACCCCGGACCTGACCGGTTGCGTATTGAAATCTGTCCGGCCGTGCACCCGGACACCTTCAAAAACCGAATCTGTGGTCCAGCAGGTCCAGACCGGCATCCGGCACCGGTTGTTTTCCAGATCGACAACTCCGGGCAGTAGCAAAAAATAAAAATCCGGACCCGCCAGTGAATCCCGGCACAGAAACTTTATCTCCTGCCAGTTCGCATCCCAGGAACGGGTAAACAATGTCTCCACCGCTTTCGGCACAATCAGATAATTGAGCCCGGTAGTTGTATCCACCGGCTCGCTGAACCGAACGATTATCCTGACACTCCGGTAAAGCCCTCTGGTCTCCGGTGCCGGCGTCACCACCCTCGCCTCCGGGGCAATAGTGTCAATCCGAACCGAACCTTTAAAACCGGTTCTGAACCTGCCGGGATTACCCGCCACATCCCAGACTACCCCCTGAATTAAATAATTGTCCTGCCGCTGCGGCTCGGTCCACACCACTACCCGGTTCTGCTGTCTGCCGAGCGAAATACCCCGGACCTTCAAGCCGGTGATTGTTAGACTTTCCGGATTGAACCGTGCCGGGTCAAGGTCTTCGTCAAATACCAGTTCCACCTGAACCCGGCTCCGGGTATTCGCCTCCACCAGCCGGGGGGGAAACCGGTCTGGACTTGGAGGCAGCATCTTCTTCGCACAAAACAGCGCCGAAAAAAAGAAAAATACTATTAATATTGCCACCAGCCTTTTCACCTGCTGCTCCTTCTGTTTGCCGCCTTTACGAGTTCCATCAGCCGCCGGTTCAGCACCCGGTATAACGGCACCAGTTCCGGTAACTCCATTTTCAATGCCCGGATGTGCCGCTCAATCGTCTGCCGGTCACCTCTCCGGGCTGGTCCGGTCAGACCTGCCCGCGCCCCTTGATTGATGATATTGCGCAGGGTAGTCAGTGCCAGCGGTAAAACCAGTTTCCGGGTGCGTTTTGGAGAAAAACCCAATCTGAGGCCAATCTCTTCAGCTGCGGAGAAAAGGGCATTCATAAAATTGGACACAAACACGCACATACAATGGTAAAGTACCCGGTCCTGGTTCCGGACCATTATCACCCTGCCCCTTAACTTTTTAACCAGCCTTCTGCCAAACTGAAGCCCGGCCTTTGTCCCCGCAAGCGCAAAATAACTACCCGGTAAATCCCGAACCGCCTGCTCCGGACTGAGAAATGTCTGAATCGGATGCAGCGCCAGCGTCTCCAGTTGCCGCTTTCCCGCCGGAGTAAATATTTCAGTTCCAATTGAACCGGCACAATGGACCAGCAAACTCCCGGGCTTGACCTTATCCCGGATTTGCCGGTAAACCTTGCCAATCTCCCGGTCCGGAACCGTAAGAAAAATAACCTCCGCATCCTGTGCCAGTGTAACCGCGGAACCATATCCCTTAATTCCGGTCCGGCTGACCCATCTCCGGACCAGTGCCTGATTCACATCATAAACTCCTGCGACATCCTCTCCTGCCTTCAGACAATTGAGCAGCAGTGCACCGCCGACCCTGCCCAGACCGATAAACCCGAGCGTCCGTCTCCGGGAAGCCCGCCTGCTTTTTAACATCCTTTGATAATACACATTTGACACCGCCTGTTCAAGCAATATAATTTATATTGTAATGGCTCGGTCAGAAAGGAGGCCGGTAATGAAAAAGATATTGATGCTGGTTTTGCTCTCGTTAGGCCACCTTGCCCTTGCCGCCGAAGGGGCAAGATATCTCATCATCTCCACCGACGCACTGGCACCGGTAGTCCAGCCGCTTGCCCAGTGGAAACATTTTTCCGGAATGCAGTGTAAGGTGGTGAAACTGTCTGAAATCGGCGGTGCCGACACCACCGCAATCAGAAACTACATCCGTAATGCCTATAACAACTGGCCGGTCCGACCCGAATATGTCCTTCTGGTCGGTTCCCCCAATAACCTGCCCGCCCGCTTCTACCGGATTCAGGGGGGATATGGCTACTACTCTGACAACATTTACGGTGATGTCAATGGCGACCTTTATATGGACATACCGTTGGGCAGATTGCCGGCAAAGTCCGCACGGCAGTGCAGTGTGATGGTCTACAAAACCCTTGCCTATGAGCGCCATCCGGACCTCACCGACAGTCTATGGATGCGGCGCCTGACCACAGTGGTCAGAGAAAATTCCGATTCTGATGACACCATATACTGGAATGATATCAGAATTGCTGCCACCCTTGCCGGCAGTAATAATTTTGTATCCTGCGACTCGCTGTCCTATCTGCGCGGCGATGACGCAACCGATGTTGTCAACTCGGTTACCAACGGCACCGCAATGGTACTTTATCGCGGCACTGCGGTTGAAAACTGGTATCAACCTTTTACGGTTAATCCCGCACTGACCAATAACAGGAACAAACTGCCCATCATCCTTTCCATCACCTGTGAAACGATGACCCTCGCACCCAATGAGTCCATGGTCGGCGATGCCTGGGTCAAAGCCGGCACCCCCACCGCTTTCAAAGGTGCAGTCGCCTTTTTCGGCAACACCCATTCACTTAGTTCAAGCACACAAACGGTGCGCAAACGCAGCGCGGTCTGCCGGGCGTTTTTTAAGGCGGTATTCCAGGAAAACACACCGATACTCGGAAAGGCGATGATTCGGGCAAAGGATTCACTTTACCGTGCATTTGCCGATGTTGCTGAATACCGTGGCTTCAACCTGTTTGGCGACCCGGCACTTGACATCTGGACCGACACCCCGCGTTTGCCGGATGTTAACCATCCGGCTGAAATTCAGCCCGGTGAACAGGAGTTTCCGGTTCTGGTCTATCTGAATAACCAGCCGGTTGCCAATGCCCTGGTCTGTGTTTCAATGGACACCCTGATTTATCAATACGGCTACACCGACCAGACCGGACTGATTGTATTCAATATCAACCCGCCTGATACCGGCAGGCTCCGGCTGGTCGTTACCGGACATAACCTTTATCCATACGACACCCTGATTCCGGTTCAACTCACCGGCATCGCCGAACAGCCACAGATGCCGGTTCAGGTAAAACCCATTGCCACACCCCGTGCCTTTGTTAACACCACCCGCTTTACCTGGACACCGAAAGAGCACCGGGCTGATATTACCATCTACGATGCAACAGGCAGACCGGTCTGGATCCTCAGCAGTGCTGAAAACGGTACTCTCTGGAATGGCACTGACCGGTCAGGCAACAACCTGCCTGCGGGTATTTACTTCAGCAAAGTCATCATTAAGGGGCGGAACCTGAGCGCTACCGTTAAATTAATGAAATTAAGGTAAACCGGTTATTAAGGGTTAGTCAGAACAAAAGCAGAAACATCACCTAACTTTCTTGACCCCGCTTAATATATATCTATTCTTGAATAGATAATGGCGGCAAAGAAGAAGGCGAAACTTCGGGGCTTGGCAGAACTGGGTTCAAAACTCAGGGAATTAAGGCTCAATGCCGGCATTTCCCAGATGAAACTGGCAGAAATCATCGGGTTAAACCCGACCCATGGTTATAAATACATTCTGCGCCTGGAAAAGGGGCTGGTACCCAACCCAACCCTGCGGACAATAACTGGTTACCTGAAAGCCTGTAATGCCAGCTGGCAGGACATTGCCGATGTGCTTTCCGTGATTGACTTAACCGAAATCCCGCATCCAGAACCAGAAAAAAATACTCAACCGGTCATTATCGCCCGATATCATCCAGAATTAACCCCGACTGCGACGATTGACGGTTCAACCCGGGCGCTCACAAATCAGGTACAAATCTCAACTGAAAGGTTCTGGCAACTGGTTCAGCATGCTCTTGACCGCGCCTGGTCAGAACTGCGGACCAGCACCCTTTCCCCAGGCAACCGCCGTGCCCTTTTCACCTTTATCCGTTCCACCTGCCTGCTCCTCAACAGTTCCCAGCCTCAAAACCTGAACTCTCAACTTGAACGACTGCTCAACCTCACCGCGGCTCAGGGGCTGGATAAAAATCTGCTTGTCCGGGTGCAGAACATCTGTCTTGAAACCTTTGCCCGGGCTGCTGGAGAATGAGCAGCCGAACCCGGATTCCTGTCCTCCTCCTCGGTCTGACGCTTCTGAATTTTCTGTTTTCCCAACCCGACTCTTCTCCCCTGCCCCGAATTGACATCATCCTCTCGGCACGGCTTCTTCCTTATCAACACCTCATTCAAAGTGAAACCCGGAATATCCTCCGGCTTTATACCCGCTGGTTCGGACCACTTCCTGCCGACCGGCTGACGATTGCCGATTCGGCTTCACTCCCTGGACTCACCGCATTCGGGCAAAACCTGGTCATCATCAATCAGCAGCCAGTGCCTTTTACCCGGCTCCTTCAGCGCACCCTCGCAACTGAAATCGCCCGCCACTGGTTTGCAGCCAACTCCATCACCGACCCCTTCCTTTCCCAGGGCCTGCCGTCCTATGGAGCGACCCGCTACCTGGAAGCGGTTTACGGCGAAAACAACCTGCTCAATCTGCCGGTATCAATTCCCATGCTTTCCGGTGCCTCTGACCGGTATCTCCATCAGCTCTACTATTACCTGGCAGCAGTAAACAACCTCACCCGGCCGCTCTCAGAACCACTACCGGCAGATGACCGCTTTGTGACTGCTGCGGTCTATAAATCTCAGGCAGTTCTTATCCTCAAGGCGCTGGAAAATGAACTGGGCACCATCCTCCTTGACTCGGCAATTCGTTCCTACCGCCGCAAATACCTTCTCCGCGAGCACCAGTTTACCACTGACTACAGCATTGGTGAAACTGTTTCTTCGCCTGCAACGCCGGCTTTTCTTGCCATACTCACCGCGCTTGCCGGACCCAGGAGTGAAATGCTTATCACCCAGCTATTCCAGCAGACCGGTAGCGCTGACCTGAAAATCAACCGCATTTACCGTCAGGGCAGAACCATCATTATTCCCATCTCCTGCCGCAACGCCCCGAACCTGCCGGTCACGGTCCAGACGGTATTCAACGACCGGACCACCCGCACTGATACCATATTCCCGGAATCAACAACCCGCCTCACACTGATAACCGACAAAAAAGTCCGTCGGGTAATCATTGACCCGGACCGAAAAATTCTTGAACCTGACCGCTGGAATAACATCTATCCCCGGCGGCTGAAAATTGTGCCGATCTTTGCCCTGCCCGACTTTGAATCCTACCAGCTGTTTTACGGGCCATGGTTCTGGTATGATAACTACCGGGGATTCCAGCCCGGGGTCTGGTTCCAGGGGAGAAAATTCATTGACGGGGGACCGGCACGGGGTGAACACAACTGGACCCTGATTCAGAACTATGCCTCAAAAAAATCGGACTGGCACACCGGGTTCAGTTATCAAACACCGCTCCTCTTTTATCCCATCCGGCTCCGGCTTTACCTTGCCGGTGACAACTCCTTCCAGGACCGGGGTTTGAAACTGTATTTCAATTCGGAAATCGGCCGACCATTCCGCCTGCCTCTAACTCAGATTCAGTTTGGCTACCGCCTGTATGAACTTCAGGACACAACCGGCAGGGACCCCCGCGCCTGGAACCGGGCACGCACTGCCGAATTAAGAACCAGATTGTATCGCCACAATAAAACTCCCCGGCTTTCACTTCAGCAGGAACTGATTTGTACCCGGGGTCTAAAACTGCTGCTTTCCGAATACAACTATACCAAAATCAGCCTGGTGGAAAACATTACCATCACCCCGCACAAACTACCGTCCATTTCCTTTCGTCTCTTTGCCGGCGCCATCACCGGTTCGGTCCCGCTTCAGGAAAAATTCTACCTTTCCGGCGGGCTCAGCTCCACCCCAGCCGAACCGATTTCCTGGGCTTACCAGGGAGTGGCATCTGGTCAGGAACACTGGCATTATGACGGCGACGCCAACTGTCGCGGCTATTACGGATCCTACCGCTCCGGCAGGTTTGCCTGGGGCATAAACATTCACCTCCTGCCGGAGCGAGCGTGGCGTTTTCCCTTTTCGGCAATTCAGCCCTTTTTTGACGCCGGCAATGTCGCTGACTCCCTCAACCCGATGCAGCTGAAACCGGTCCTTGACCTCGGCATCAGGCTGAAACTTGGCCCGCTCTATGCCGACTTCCCTTTCTGGAAAAGCTCACCCCAACCCCGGGGAAACCAGTTTGCCTTCCGCTGGTCTCTGGGTTTCAAACTGTCTGAACTATTTTCCGGAATTTAACCTCCTGCGTTTGTAGCCATCAATAATCGGCAAACTGCCGGCTGAACCCTGCTTGACAGCAAAAATCGCGGGGGTATAATTCAAATTGATGTCGGATGAAGAATATTTTGAATCACTCTTGGCTGAGTGCATTCGCCGAAACGCCTCTGACCTTCACTTGACAGTCGGACGGCCGCCAACACTGCGCATTGACGGGTTGCTCTATCCGATTGAACACTGCCCGGTGCTCACCCCGGACAAAACCGAAAGTTTCAAAAACATTGCCACCAAGGACCTGCGTCATCTTCGTGCTCAGATTGACAACGGTGGGGGTGGTGACTTCGCACTCAACTTCAAAAATATGGCCCGCTTCCGGGTGGCGGTCTACAAGCAGAAAGGCTATTTCGGTCTGGCACTCCGACTCATCCCCCGGCGGATCCTCTCGTTTGAAGAACTGTTTGTCCCGACGCACCTGATTCCGCGCATCAAGGCGCTCCTTGACCGCCCGCACGGTCTCATTCTCGTCACCGGTCCGACCGGTATGGGTAAAACCACCACCCAGGCGACCTTTGTTGACTACATCCTGGAAAGTCCGCGTCATGTGCTTACCATTGAAGACCCGATTGAGTTCGTCCACGACCACAAGAAGGGACTGGTAACCCAGCGCGAGGTTGGCGTTGATGTATCCAGTTTCCGTGAAGCCATTATGAAAGGGTTGCGTTCCAACCCGAATGTAATTCTTGTTGCTGAAATCCGCGACCTGGCAACGGCTGAAGCCACCATCTGGGCAGCCGAATCAGGTCACCTGGTCATCGGCACTCTCCACACCACCAACGCCCCGGAGACGGTTACCCGGTTTATTGATATCTTCCCGCCGGAAATTCGGGACCAGATTCGCATCCAGTTCTCAATCTCGCTGCTTGCGGTCTTCTCCCAGCGGCTGCTCCTGCGGGCAGAAGGCAAAGGTAGAATCGGCTGTTACGAAATAATGATGGCAACGCCCGCGGTGCGGAACCTGATTCGCGAGCGTAAAATTGAACATCTGAACTCAGCAATTCAGACCGGCTCAGCCGAAGGCAGTATCTCCTTTGACGCCTATCTCGCAGAACTGTACCGGGCGGGCAAGGTCACCTACGAAACCGCCATCGCCTCCGCCTTTGACCCTAAGGGCTTCCGCGAACTGGTAGAGTTTGGCAGCAAGGTCCGGCGGCATTAAGTCGTTCGATCGGCGGTCAGAGGTTGGGATTACTTTTCACCGGATAGCCATCCGGAGCCGAGATTTTTATATGTTTTAGATAACCGCCCAGCGCTGGCGCTGAATGAAAATCACCTGCTGCGCCGGCACCAGTTCCCAGCTGATACCGGGTAAATCCGCGACCGCTCCAGACCCAACAACCCGCAACAGTTCACCCCTGCCCAGCCAGAGACGTGCCGGATTGTCGGCTCGGCCATCGGTATGACAGGCAACTGCCACCAGTTCCGGTGACATCAGACAGAAAGCCAGTTCCGGTTCCTCGCCAAGACCGTCCACAATCTCATTCAGCGACGCCACCGGGGCATTGACATCGAACCGGTCATACACATAGGCGAACAGCAGTTCACCCTTAATTAAACCGCCCGGCGTCTGGTGCCAGCCCGGAAAAAGTCTCTCGGGCTGGGAAATTTTACCCGCATAACAGAAAACCCAGTTTGTCCCCCGGTCATAACGGGAATAGGGCTGGCTTCTACCCGGCAGCACCGCCATCGCTTCTGGTGGCTGTTGATAAACCACCGCCATATCGGTTTTAATTTCCAGCAAAGCCTTGAGCACACCGGTGCCGGCTTTGCGCCCATCCGCCCGGACCAGCTCCAGCCGATTACCATGACAATAAGCCAGACCCCAGTCCCCGCTGAGCTGCTCCTCAGTGCTCAGTTGCCTTCCTTCCCGAAATGCCGCCGCCAGCAACCATTCCATCCGGAATCTGCCGGCCGCTATCAGAAATCTGCCCATCTGCCTATCTCAACGCCAGCCGGACCCCAAGTCGGTCCGGTTGCAAATCAATCTGCAACTCCTGGTCAAAACCAAACATCTGCGCCGACACATAGGCATCAGCCATTGAGAATACCACCGTTGCCGCGGTCCACCAGAGCCAGGTATTGCGCCGATCCTGGTAATACCGATACTTCACTGTATCACCCTGACGGAAGGCCTGTGATGCCCGGCGGTTTTCCTGATATGCAAGATAACCGAGCCCGAGCTCAGCCGGAGCAATTACCGCTGCTTTCCAGAACCGATGAGTGTAAATCTGACCGCCCCCGGGCACGAGCAGGGAAAGCAGTACCGCCCGTCCCGGCGACCTAAATGGCACCCGAACGGGTGCCATTACCGAATCATTTTCTGCTTGACCGAAAGCAACGGCAAAGATAACAACCAGGCCGGTAGCCAGCCTGACTGTCCGCCGCTCAATGGACCGAAACTGGCTCTTCATCAGCGGGCACGCACCACGATCTGAATCCGGCGGTTCAACAACTGGGCATCTGGACCTTCCGGTCTGCCGGTGAACAGCCGGTCGCCCAGACTGACAACCCGGACCTTTGCCGCCGGCACCCCGAGGCTGATCAGCCACCGGGCAACGGTTGCGGCAGCAAATGCTGAAAATTCCCAGGAACTCTGCCACCGGGCTGATGCCGGCGGCCGGCGCTCACAACTGCCAATTACTTCCACCACCGGACCACTTGCCAGCTGTGGCAGAATCTTGCGCAGAATACTTTCACCCGTAGCTGATAACTTCAGACTCTCCGCACTGGTAAAAAGTTCATCAAACCGGTAACTGACGCTGAACAGCGTGTCCGCACCGGTGGATAACATCTTCAGACTGTCGGACAGTTCATCAACCCTGCCGGTCCACATCTGAATTTCCCGCTCCATCCGGATTATTCGGGACTGAGCCGGCAGATAGACAAAATTATAGAAAATCAGACTCCCCGCCGCTGTCAGCAGAAACAGCAGCCAGCCGAGCGAACTGAAAAAACCCTTCACTGATAAGCCTCCAGCTGCCGGACAATCCTTTCCAGCCGGGCGGCAAACTCAGCCCGCCGCGCCTGCTCCTGTTCAATTACCTCCATCCTTGCCCGTTCCAGAAAATCGGGGTTTGCCAGCCGGCGATCAATCTGGGCGAGCAGTCGCTGTAACGCCACCGCCTCCTTTTTCAGCCGTTCCAGTTCCCGCTCAACATTAATTACCCCAGCCAGCGGAATATAAGCTTCACCATCCGCAAGCACCACTACCGCTGAGGATGGCGGCCGGACCGCACTGAACCGGAGTTCCGAAACCTTTGCCATTTCATTCACCAGCAGTTGATAACGGGTCAGAAAATTCCGCAGTTGCTCATTGTCGGTATTGACCACACACTCCACCTGACTTTTTGCCGGCACCCGCAGTTCCGCACGGACCTGACGGATACCGGTAATCAGTTCCCGAAGCCGCTCCACCGCCCCCACGCCGGTTGCGTCAAATGGCAGCATTTCGGGCCAGGTTGAATCCAGAATTGAGCCGCTGCCGAACCCGAGCCGGTGCCACAGCTCCTCGGTAATGAAGGGCATAAACGGATGCAGCAGTTGCAGGGTGCGCCGGAACAGTTGATACAGCACCGCCCGGGTCGTCGGGTCTGCTGCCCTGAGCCCGGGCTTGGCAAACTCCAGATACCAGTCACACAGGTCGTGCCAGCAGAAATCGTAAAGTGCCTGCGCCGCCGCCGCAAAGTTGTAGCCGTCAACTCCCCGGTTAACCCGGTCCAGCGTCTGGTTGAACTGCCGGATAATCCAGTTGTCGATCGGACTCATTCCGTCTATCGGCAGCGTAACCGCCCCGCCAGCAATAAACGGTGCCACCAGCCGGCAGGCGTTCCAGATTTTATTGGCAAAATTCCTGCCCAGTTCAAACCGCTCATTCCAGAGCCGGTAACTCTGGGACTGACTCTCAAGATAGGCAATCGTAAACCGGCAGGCGTCGGTGCCGTAACGGTCGATAATTTCCAGCGGGTCAACCCCGACGCCCTTGGACCGGCTCATCCGGGCACCGTTTTTATCCAGCACGGTAGAATGAATATACACATCGGTAAACGGAATCCTGCCGGTAAAGAAGATACTGGAGAAAATCATCCGCGCCTCCCAGCGAAAGATGATGTCCGGGTCGGTGGTCAGAAAGTCGGTCGGGAAAAAGGTCCGGTAATCAACCGTCTCTTCAGGCCAGCCCATGGTGGCAAAAGGCCAGAGTGCTGAAGAAAACCAGGTATCCAGCACATCCTCATCCTGTCGCAGCCGGTCGCGATCGCATTTCGGACACCGGTCCGGGTCATTCCGGCTGACGATTATCTCTCCGCATTCACAATACCAGACCGGAATCCGGTGCCCCCACCAGAGCTGACGGGAAATGCACCAGTCCCGTACCTGCCGCATCCAGTCCAGATAAACCCTGTTCCACCGCTCCGGATAGAACCGCACCTTGCCCTGCTCCACCACCCTGATTGCCGGCTCGGCAAGTGGCTTCATCCGCACAAACCACTGCTCACTGACAAGCGGCTCAATCACCGTGCCGCACCGGTCGCAGGTGCCAACTGCGTGCTCGTAATCCTCAATCTTCTCCACCAACCCCTGTGCCTCAAGGTCCGTAACCACCGCTGCCCGGCATTCCGCCGTGGTTAACTGCCGGTACTTCTCCGGCGCCGCGGCGGTCATTCTCCCATCCTCACCAATCACCTTAATCCGCTCCAGCTGATGACGCTCCCCGATTTCAAAATCCACGGGGTCGTGCGCCGGTGTCACCTTCACCGCGCCGGTCCCGAAATCCATCTCCACCGCTGGATCGGCAATCACCGGTATCTTTCTGCCGGTCAACGGCAGGATGAGCAACTTGCCAACCAGTGCCTGATACCGCTTATCCTCAGGATTGACCGCCACCGCCGTATCGCCGAGCATAGTCTCGGGCCGGGTGGTCGCCACCACCACATACCTTTCTGCCTCACCGTCAACCGGATAACGGATATACCACAGGTGGGAACGCTCCTGCCGGTCCTTCACCTCCAGGTCGGACAGAGCGGTCAAACAGCGCGGACACCAGTTGACAATCCGCACCCCCCGGTAAATCAGCCCGGCTTCGTAATACCGGACAAAAGCCTCACGCACCGCCCGCGCACACACCTCATCCAGCGTAAACCGGAACCGGCTCCAGTCCAGCAGACACCCCAACCGGCGCAACTGCCGGACAATCTCATTGCCGTATTTCTCTTTCCACTCCCATGCCCGTTTCAGAAACCCCTCCCGGCCGAGTTCAAACCGGGTCTTTCCCTCGCGGGCGAGCATCTGCTCCACCTTCACCTGAGTACCTATTCCCGCGTGGTCGGTTCCGGGCAGCCAGAGGGTCTCATAACCCTGCATCTTCTTCCGCCGGATGACGATGTCCGGCAGGGTATTGTCCAGCGCATGACCCATATGCAGCGAACCGGTGACATTCGGCGGCGGAATGACAATCGAGAACTTCGGCTTCGGCGAATCGGGGTTGGCGATGTGATACCCGTTTTCCTCCCAGAACCGGTACCACTTCTCCTCAACCGGCTTCGGGTCATATCTTGATGGAAAGTCCTGCTGATTACTTCCCGGACACATTACTGCAATTATAGAAAAACAACCGGACTGGTCAACAGAACAAACAGCCGTTCCTTAATCACCCCGGCAATTACCACACATCATCCAGCAGCGTGGTGGTCAGCTCCGCCCGGCGAAACCGGGCACTGGCAAGCAGCCGGCGCTGAAAATCAACTGTGGTGGCGATACCGGCAATAATTGTCTCGTAAAGTGCCCGTTCCATCCGTCTGATCGCCTGTTCCCGGTCCCGGCCCCAGGTAATAAACTTGGCAATCAGCGGGTCATAGGTGGCACTCACCCGATAACCAGGATAAATATGAGTATCAATCCGCACCCCGGCACCGGCAGGCAGAAAAAGGTCGGTAATCAGTCCGGGTGAAGGCTTAAAATCATCCTCCGGGTCCTCAGCATAAATCCGGCACTCCATTGCATGACCGGCGGGCCAATCCGGATTTTCCTTAACCCCCAACCGCTCACCACCAGCAATCTTCAACTGCTCGCAGACAATATCCACACCGGTAACCTGCTCGGTAACCGGATGCTCAACCTGCAGCCGGGCGTTCATCTCCATAAAGTAACAGTTTCCCTGCCGGTCACAGATGAACTCAACCGTTCCGGCATTTAAATACTGCGCTGCCAGCGCCGCCGATTTTGCCCAACTGCTGAGCCGCGCTCTCAACTCCGGGCTCAACCCCGGTGCCGGACTTTCCTCCAGCAACTTCTGATGCCGGCGCTGTGCCGAACAGTCCCGTTCCCCCAGACTGATACAGTTACCGCTGGCATCGGCAAGAATCTGAACCTCAATGTGGCGCGCCTCGGCAATATACTTCTCAAGATAAAGCCGGCTGTCATCAAACGACCGGTGCGCCTCGGCCTGACACAGACTCCACCCGGTTTCCAGCTCCGCCTCTTCCGGGATTACCCGCATCCCTTTGCCCCCGCCGCCTGCCGCCGCCTTGAGGATGACCGGATAGCCAATTTCCCGCGCGACCCGTGCCGCCTCCTTCACATTATCAACCACCCCTTCCGAACCGGGCACCACCGGCACCCCGGCCGACCGCATCCGTACCCGTGCCGCCACCTTATCACCAAGCAGCCGGATGGTCTCCGGTTTCGGACCGATGAACACCAGCCCGGACTCGCCCACCGCTTCGGCAAAATCGGCATTTTCGGACAAAAATCCGTAGCCCGGATGAATTGCATCACAGCCCTTGACCACCGCTGCCGAAATCACCCGCGATGCGTTCAGATAGGAAAGCTGAGCGTTTGCCGGACCGATACATACGCTCTCATCTGCCAGTGCCACCGGCATCGAATCCCGATCAACTTCAGAATATGCCACCACCGATTTAATCCCCATATCCCGGCAGGCACGGACAATCCGCAGGGCAATTTCACCCCGATTGGCAATCAACACCTTTTTCACCATATCAAAATCATCCTAATTAGCCTGGTTCAACTGTCAACGCCTGACATCGGCTGCCAGTCCACACACCTTACTCCGACACCCATTCCGAGCGGTTTCAACCGTCGTCGCGCACCCGGGCTAATGCGAGACCTGAATGCGAATCAGATAGCAACCAGCCTTCAGGTCAGATTGGCACTGCTTGGGCAAAGCCTTACAGACCCCGCAAAAGGGCAAAATTTAACCCCAATTTAAAACCTAAAAATATAACAACTGATTTTTCTTATACTTATAAAATTCAGCCCTGATCACACCTGCCGCCGGGGGGCAACCCCGGGGGTGATACCCCTATCCTGACCCGTTTATATCCTTTTGACTGGTTAGCGAATTGGTATAACCACCTTTCCCCGGCACGATGAATAACCGGCAACCATTGCCACCACAACCCCAACGCTGAACCCGGCATTCTCCTTGATTACCCTGACTTTTTTGGTGCTTAATCTGATACCAGCTGCCCCCATCCCTGTCTGTTTCACGGGTTTAATTGACACCGGCTTTGGTGCTAATAAAATTCTGCTGATGAACCAGCCGCTCCGTCAGTTTTTCCTGTTCATCGTTATTATAGTTTCACTCACCGGCTGCGGCACAGGCCGGGAAAAGAACGCCGGCAAAAAAACGGTTGTTACCTTCTGGCATGCAATGGGCGGACCGCTCGGTGATGTGCTGGAAGAGATGGTCCACGATTTTGAAACGACCCATCCGGACATTGACATCCAGCCGGTCTCAATGGCAAACTATTCCAGCCTTGCCCAGAAACTGATGGGGGCAGTACAGGTGAACGCACCCCCCAATATCGCCCAGATGTATGAATCCTGGACCAGTCAGTTTTATGCGCTGAATAAACTCATTATCATTGACTCGCTTGTCCATGCACCCGACGGACTGAACCCGGCAGAACTTGCCGACTTCTATCCCGCCTTTCTGGAAAACAACACCTGGGATGGCAGACTGGTTACCCTGCCTTTCAATAAATCGGTGCCGGTGTTCTTTTACAACATTGAACTGCTGAAAAGTGCGGGTTATGAGCAGTTTCCAAAACGGTGGAACGACTTGCGCCGGATGCTGGTCCGGCTGACCGACCGCCGCCAGGGCAGGTATGGTGGAGCCGGAGTGGTGAACGAAGGGGTATTCGGCACACTTTTGCTTCAGCATGGCGGCGCCTATCTGGATGAAAAGACCGGTCTGCCGGTTTTCAATTCGCCAGCCGGTTGCTTCGCCGCCCGGTTCCTCGCCGCACTGGTTAATGATGATTCCAGTGTGTATTACGGTGCCGGTTATGAACCGCAGAACGACTTCCTTGCCGGCAAGATCGCCTGCATTCAGTCCACCTCAGTCACCTATGCCTTTCTCAAACCCAATCTTACCTTTAAACTCGGTATCGCCCCGCTGCCGGTGGACGGTAAACCTGCGGTCATCGGTTATGGCACCAACATCGGAATCTTCCGTACCGGTTCGCCAGCACAGATTGCTGCGGCCTGGAAATTTATTAAGTGGTTTGTCAGTCCGGAGCAGCAGGCAAAATGGGCTGCCCGCACCGGTTATGTACCTGTGCGCCGCCGTGCCCTCACCATCCCCGAATACCGGCAGGTGCTGGCTGAACTCCCGGGCCTTGATGCCGCCCTCAAGCAACTGGACTACCTTGCCGCCGAGCCCCGGACCGAAGTCTGGTTCAGTGGCCGGCGCATCCTCGGTGATGCCCTGGAAAAAATCATCCGCAGCCGGGTCGACCCCCAGAACGCGCTTGACGAGGCGGTAGCAGCGATGAAAAAGGAGCTGACAAAATGAACTGTCTCCGACTCCGACTGCTCGTTCTTTTAATCGCTCTGCTTTTGCCCCAGGCACTTCAGGCACAGCTGATGCCCATCCGGCTGGCAATTGAAGATGCAAACAATGACGGCAAGCCCGACCGCCGGGGGCAGCAGGTTACAATTACCGGCATTGTCACCGCTCCGGATTCAATTTTTGACACCCGCTACACCGACATCTACATTCAGGACACCAGTGCCGGGGTCAATGTGTTCAGTTTTACGATGCAGAATGCTGAGCTCGGAGACAGTGTGCTCGTGGCCGGCAAGGTAGACTGGTATCGGGGGAAAACCGAGATTTCAGGCGCCACTGTCACCGTGCTCGCAACCGGAAGACAACCGCCCGTGCCCCGCATCCTCACCTGTGCCGAACTTAATGGCGAACAATATGAGGGGGAACTGGTCCAGCTCAGCGGTGTCCGCATCAGCGAACTGTTCCTGAAGGCAAACACCAACTATGCGCTTGAGGATTCAACCGGCATCACTCAGCTGCGGATTGATGCCGAAACCGGAATTGCCGGCTTTGTCTGCTATCCGGACACCTTTACCATCATCGGTATCAAGAGCCAGTACACTGCGGACACCACCCAGCCGCTCACCGGCTACCAGCTGCTGCCCCGATTTCGCACCGATTTTTCTGCCAGTGCGATTAGTATTCCCCTCCGGACCATCGCCGAGGTCCAAAAACCGGGTCCGGACGGCGTCACCCCCCGCCTGCTCAACACCTGGGTCCGGGTCCAGGGCAGAATCATCGGTCCGGCACGAATATTTACCACCGGCTCCAGTCCCAGCCTTTACATTCAGGACCAGACCCGGGGAGTAAATGTCTATAATTGCCCCGCGCCATCAGAGCAAAGTCGGTTTCTGGATTCGATCGGCATGGAACTGACGGTCATCGGCAAGGTGACCGAATACAACGGGCTCACCGAAATTGTTGATGGTGCACTCTGGGTTACCGACAGCACACCGCTGCCGGTGCTCCCCCGAATTCTCCCCTTCAACACCCCGCTCACCGAAATGATGGAAAGCGACCTGCTGACCGTGGTCGGCGATGTGATTTCCGCCCCGGTCCGCTCCGGCTCCGGCTACAACCTCACACTGAAGAATGGCACCCCGGCAATCACCATCCGGGTGAACGACAACTCCAATATACCGGTCAGCTGGATTGACACCGGCAGACGGCTGCGTATTATCGGCATTGTCGGCCAGTATGATTACGAGGCACCTTACAACACCGGCTATCAGCTAATGCCCCGTTTCCCGACCGATATTTATGACACTACCGCCGCCTTTCCGCCGGCTGAAAAACTGACGATTGACTCCATCTTCCCCAACCCGTTTGCACCGGCAGAAAATCAGGTGCTGACAGTTCAACTGAACTCGCCCCGAACCGGTTACCGCCTGACCGTTGAAATCTATGACCTGAATGGGCGCCGGGTCCGCACTCTACTCCGGGATGTGCCCGGTGGCTATTATGACCTCAAATGGGATGGCACCAACGACCGGCTCCGGCCGGTACCCGCCGGAATCTATCTTTTGAATGTCCAGGCAGCAACCGGCACCGGCACCACCGAAACCCTGACCCGGCCGATTGCGCTTGCGGTTAAACTGCGCTGAACCGGCGCCGGATAACAATTCCAATTATCAACAGCACCGGATAGACGAGCAAAACCCAATCACCCAGGCGCCGATAGGGTGTGGAACTGAGTGGCTGCGGCACACTGCCCGAAAGCACCGTCTGCTCAAACAATCTGGTCTTTTTCAGCACCCGGCCATAAGGATCAACGATAAATGATATCCCGTTGTTGGCAGAACGGACCATTGGCACTCCATTTTCGACTGTGCGCAGAACTGCCAGTTCGGCGTGCTGATAAGCACCTGGTAACCAGCCAAACCAGCCGTCATTGGTTACCACCACCAGAAGTCTGGCACCCCGGCGCACAAAACCCTGTGCCAGGTCCGGGAATATCGCCTCATAGCAGATAAGTCCGGAAAGCGGACCAACCCGGGATTCAAAAACGGTCCAGAGCCAGCCCCGTGCCCAGTTCCCCATATCCGCAGTGCCAATCAGCCTCCGAATCAAAGGCAGTTCATCACTGAATGGGATTTTTTCCGAAAAGGGCACGAGCCGCATCTTGTAGTAACGCTCAACCACCTGTGGTCGGCCAGGCTGAATCAGCACCGCACCATTGTGCCAGGTTTGATGCTCATCATCGTAAATCGGGGTGCCGGTAAAAATCTCAATGTCCAGCGAATCGGCAAGCCGGTGCAGCGCCGGACCCATTTCGGTGGAATGGGTAATGTCCACCAGCGTTGCCGTCTCTGGAAAGATTACCAGTGCCGGGCGACCCGCTGCCGCTGCTTGAGTCAGCCGGAACAAATCGGCTTGAATCCGCTCCCGGGAGTTCAAATCGCCCTTATCCAGCGGCGAAACATTCGGCTGGATAATTGCTACATCAAACCAGTGCCGGTTTTGCCGCATCCTTATCAACCCGAAGCCCAGCATCAGTGCCAGCACTGCCAGCAGGGCAGCCAGGTAAGTCCTCTTCTGCTGGCGGAAGAGTGCGCCGTAAATCAATAGATTAATAAGCACCAGCAGTGCAGAAAGCAAATAGACACCGCCCAGTGCCGCCGGCTGAATAAAAACCGGCAGCGGCGTCAGCGCATAGCCTAAAAAATCCCAGGGAAAGGCAATCTGCCCCCGGGTTTTCAGAAACT
The DNA here is from genome assembly GCA_039793395.1 of bacterium. Taxonomy (GTDB): domain Bacteria; phylum Hydrothermota; class Tepidihabitantia; order Tepidihabitantales; family Tepidihabitantaceae; genus JAOABP01. The sequence goes on from JBAMLV010000025.1 coordinate 56,328, forward strand.
CAAGCAGTGGTAACAGAAGCGGTGCACTCCAGAGCCCGAGACGCCGCACCCCCAGTGCCAGCAAACCCCAGTAGAGTCCGAAATAGCCGAACAACAGCACCACCCCGATATTCAAAAGCACCCTGGTTATTGGTTCAACCGGCACCACTAAAAACCAGAGCCACCACAGGTGAAAAGCCGCAGCCCAAAAGCCGAACAGCCATCCCCAGAAAAATGAGCGCCGGGAATGCTCCAGCACCCAGAACAGTGGCACCAGCGTAAAAAAGGCAAATAGGCGGCAGGGAAAGGGCGCAAACGCCAGCCCCTGCCCGAGTCCGGCTGCCAGCAGGAGCCCGACCTTTTTCCAGTTGGAAAACCGGTTCGAAACCGGCACCAGCCCGTGCACCTTCATCGATTTAATATCAAGAGGGCGCAACGCCGGCACCGTTATCAGCCGGTGGTAGCTTGACCTCAACCCCGCTGAGATTGGACTGGTAGAACGCATCGGCAATCTGGTTGATGAGCAGCGCATCCGCCACCGCCACATCCGGCGGTTCATCCTGGAGCAGGCTTTCAACCCAGTTCTTGACTAACTGCTGATATGCACTCCGCACCTGTCCCCGGATGGTCAGTGGTGGGGTGATGTTTACCAGCCGACCCTGAATCTCCCGGTTAATCGTCAGGGGATTGAGCACCGCCGCCCCGCTGGTGCCGAATAGATTGAAATAGACAAAATCCCGCTCCAGCAGCAGACTCCAGCCCACCTCCACGGTCAGAATCAGCCCGTTGTCAAATCTGATGAGCGCAAATGCCGTATCCTCAACCGCCCGTTCTCCCCGGCCCTGCCCGGAACGGTGACTGGCACCCACACCGATTACCGAAACCGGCTTTGCTGGGGCAACTAGCCATAGTGCCGAATCAAGCAGCACACTTCCCAGATTGAGAAATGCGCCGCCCCCGGCATAGCGATGCTCCCGCTGCCAGGTCGATGGCGACCATGCCTGCCTGCCCCGAAGCCAGCCGGTCTTGGCATAATAAATCCGACCCAGATCCTGATGTGCCACATATTTTTTAACCAGCTGGACATCTGCTCGCAGCCTGGTTGCCAGACAGGCCATCAGCCGGCGCCGCTCGCGGTGGGCGGTCTGAACCATTTCCTCTGCCTCTATGCTGCTGGTCGCCAGCGGTAGTTCACACAACACATCCTTGCCACTGGAAAGGGCGGCAATTGCCATTGGGGCGTGCAGATAATTCGGGGTCGCAATCACTACCGCATTGATGTCGGTCTCCTCCTTCAGCCGGTCAAAATCGGTATAATAACGCTTGACATTGTAACGGGCACACAGCTGATGGAGCTTGCGCACATCGGTATCGCACAACGCCACTAGTTCAATTGCCGGATTGGCTTTCAGCGCCGGTAGCAGTGCCACCTGCGCCTGCACCCCGCAACCTACGACCGCCACCCGGAGTCGTCCGTTCATCAGGAGCGCAATCGCACCCGGCGCCCGACGACCTCCAGCCGGTCTTCACAGAACAGTCTCACCGCCTCGGGATAAGCCTGATGCTCCTCAACCAGCACCCGCACCGCCAGTGATTCCGGCGTATCCACATCCCGCACCGGAATCGCCCGCTGCACAATTATCGGACCTGCGTCCAGTTCTGCAGTAACAAAGTGCACCGTGCAGCCGGTCACCTTAACCCCGTACTCAATCACCGCCCGATGCACCTCCAGTCCCTGCAGTCCGGCAAAAGCCGGCAAGAGCGACGGGTGGATGTTCATAATCCGCATCGGGAAACGCTCAAGAAAATACCGGGTGAGTATCCGGTTGAAGCCGGCAAGGCAAATCAGCTGAATATTATTGGCATCAAGCACCCGGATGACCTCAGCCTCAAAATCCTGCCGCTTCCGGAACTGCCGATGGTCAATGACCACTTGCGGAATTCCCAGTGCCTCCGCCCGGACCAGAACCGGTGCACCGGGCACATTTACCACCAGCACCTTAATTACCGCCGGAAAATCGGACTGCTGACAGGCACGGGCAAGCGCCTCAAAATTTGTCCCCCTCCCCGAAGCCAGTACCGCAATATTCTTCTTTTCTACCACCGTTTAGATTATAGTGGAAACTCAGCCGTGGTCAACCCCTGCCGACTCGGCAATTACCCTCTGGGATTGCGCGTGGCACACTACTCATCAATGCCCGCCGCTGGCACCGGCTGTAAGTGCCTGAATTAACGCCTGGGCAATCACCGGAATTTCATCCGTTCTGATGGTGCGGAAATCAAGCAGATATTCATCCTGCAGCACCCGACCGAACACCGGCGGCCGGAACAGCCGCATCCGCTGTGCCAGTTCATCAACAGCGATTACCTGTGGTTTGACCGCCACCGCAATTGAATCCAGACTCTCGGTCGCCAGTGAACCGCCTCCTACTTCCGCCCGGGTGGGCTTGACCGTCACCTTCGCCCGGCTGGAAACCTTATCCTTTATCAGTTTAATTAGTTCCCCGGCATCAGCCGCCATCTGCTCCTGCGACTTCAGCAGAATCTGAAACAGCGGATGCTCCTTCAGAACCCGCCCCTCATCAAGAAACAGTTCCAGCGTCCTTTCCAAAACCGCATAGGTCAGCTTGTCACACCGCAGTGCCCGGGTAAGCGGATTTTTTTTCATCCGGGTAATCAGCTCCTGCCGGCCGACAATTATCCCGGCCTGACCAGCACCGATCAATTTGTCCCCGGAAAAACAGACCACATCTGCTCCGGTGGCAATTGATTCACTTACCACCGGCTCCTTGGGTAAACCATATTTAGACAGGTCAATCAGGGCGCCGGAACCAAGGTCATCAATTACCGGAACCGAGTATTTTCTCCCCAGCCGGACCAGCTCTTCCAGCCCCACCTCCTTAGTAAAACCGACGATCCGGTAGTTGGATGTATGGACGCGCATTATCGCTGCGGTTTCTGGCGTGATTGCATTCTCATAATCCCGGAGATGGGTCCGGTTGGTAGTGCCCACCTCAACCATCCGGCAGCCACTTTGAAGCATCACCTCCGGTATCCGGAATGAACCTCCAATCTCAATCAACTGCCCCCGGGAAACTATTACCTCCCGGCCCTTGGCAATGGTGGAAAGTATCAGCAGCGTTGCGGCACAGTTATTATTGACCACCATTGCCGCTTCCGCACCGGTCAGTTCACACAACAGGGACTCAATGTGCTGATACCGGTTTCCACGCCGGCCGTCAAGCAGATTTATTTCCAGTGAACAGAAATGCTCACTGACATCAATCAGCGCCTCCTGTGCGCTCTTTGCCAGCGGTGCCCTTCCCAGTCCGGTATGGAGCACTACCCCCAGACCGTTTATCGCCCGAGTCAGGCTGGGCTTGCGGGCGACTAACAGCCGTTTTATCAGTTCCTGAAAATCGAACCCGGCATCGGATCCGGCAAGAATCCCGACCCGCACCTCATTGAGATACTCCCGGATTATCCGTTTTACCAACCGGGGATGAAGCTCACGGCACAACTCCTGAATCCGCTCGTCGTTAAACACCTTTTCTACCGCTGGTAACTGCTTCAGTTTTGCCTGCTTTTCCTCCTCAATCAGCATCCGCCTACCTCACCAGTTTCTGCCGGATAAAGGTCGCCCGGCGCTCATCCCGTTCCGCTGCTTCCAGTTTTTCTCCCAGTAAAACCTGAAGGTTTGCGGGTCTAATCAGCACCAGCAACTGGGAAACTTCACTCACCCGGAGTTCATTGATAATTCCCAGAACCACACCCAGTCGGACCGTCGCCAGCAGATTAGTCGCCTCCTCAGAAGAAATTATCCGCGCTCCACGCAGAATCCCGAGGGAGCGAAAAACCTTGTCCTCAATCTCCACCCGCAGGTTATGCATCAGGTATTCCCGTGCCTTACGTTCATAGTCAATTATCTGGCGGCAGACATTCGTCAGCACCTCAATTATCTCCGCTTCCGATTGTCCAAGCGTCCGCTGATTGGAAATCTGAAAGAAATTGCCCTTTGTTTCGCTACCTTCACCATAAATTCCCCGCACCAGCAGCCCAACCGCATAAGCGCCGCGCAGGACTTTCTCAATTTCCCGGGTCAGTACCAGTCCGGGCAGGTGAAGAAAGACTGAAGCCCGCATGCCGGTTCCGAGATTGGTCGGACAGGCAGTAAGAAAACCAAACTCTTTAGAAAAGGCGTAAACTAACTGGTTTTCCAGTTTGGCATCCAGCTCCGCAGCGAGTCCAAAGGCGGTTGGAAAATCCAGACCGGCTGTCAGGGCCTGAAACCGGAGATGGTCTTCCTCATTAATCATTACGCTCAGGCGCTCATCGCTTGAAACAAAAAGCCCTTTCCGGTTCTTACTGATGATAAAATCCGGTGATGCCAGATGCCGTTCCACAAAATAGTGACCGTCCGGCTCGGAGAGTATGCCCCCTTCAAAAAACTGCCCCTGATTCAGATAATCGCCTTCAGCGAGCGCCCAGCGGATTGTTTCCAGCACCAGCTCGGCATCTCCGGGCTTCATTCTGTTCGGAAACGGCACATCCTCAATATTCCGGGCAAACCGGACCCGGGTGGAAATCACCACGTCATTTTCCGGTCCGGTTTCACTCAACCAGGCACCCACTTTTTCCGGAACCAGACTCATTCGATTTCATCCCCGCCCGCCTTTTTCAGACGGTCGCGCAGGCTCGCTGCCCGCTCGTAATCTTCATCCCTAATTGCTTGCTCTAATTCGGCACGCAGACGCTGGACCTCAAGCCGCTCCTGCGCCCGCTTTCTGCCCTGCTGCGGACTTTTGCCCACATGCTGAACCGAGCTGTGCAGACGCCGCACTAATGGTTGCAGTTGTTCAGCAAAGGTGCGGTAACATTCAGCACAACCCAGCCTCCCCAGTCTTTTGAAGTCAGCAAAACTCATTTTACAGCGCGGGCACACCACCTCCCGGTCACTATCAGCAACCTTCGCCTTCAACTCGGCAATAATTTCAGCCGCATTCCGCTTCAAATCTTCAACACTGGTAAACCCCCGCTTCCGAGCGCACTCCGCGCAGACCGCCAGTTCGGTCGTCTTTCCTTCCTTATCCAGCTGACGAATGGTTAGGGCTGCTTCCCGCTTACCACACAAATCACACCGCCTCATTTTCCTCCCTTTCTCATTTATACCAGTCTCCCGTCCTGTAAAAGCAGCTTGCGCCCCGCTGCCTGTGCCACCCTTTCATTATGAGTAACCACCAGTATCGTCCTGCCATTACTACACAACCGCACCAGCAAATTCATCAGCACCTCCGTGGCCCGGGCGTCCAGATTGCCGGTCGGCTCATCGGCAAATACAATTGCCGGTGAATTGGCTAATGCTCGTGCCACCGCCACCAGTGCCCGTTCTCCTCCGGACAGTTCGGCTGGCCGGTGCTGTAACCTGGTGCTGAAGCCGACCTCGTTCAGCACCTCGGCTGCCCTCTTTAGCGCCTTCTTCCTTTCCATACCGGTAATCAGTAGTGGTACCGCCACATTCTCCAGAACCGTAAATTCGCTCAGCAGGTGGTGAAACTGAAATACAAAACCCACCTTCTGACTGCGCAACTCCGGCAACCTGGCTTCAGGATAGTCAAAAATATCGCAGGAGTCAAGAATAACCTGACCCCGGTCCGGCCGGTCCAGCCCGCCCAGAATGTGCAGCAGTGTTGATTTCCCGGAACCAGACGGACCGACAATCGCCACCAGTTCGCCTTTGCGCACTTCTAAATTTATGCCTTTGAGCACCTCCAGCCGCTCCGGTCCGGTCTTAAAACTCCGCCAGATATCAACAGCAATCAGCACCCGGTATTCATCTCCTCCTGCCTGACAGTCGGTTGCCGTGATGGGTTTATTCATACCTGATTGCCTCCACCGGCTGCAGCTTCGCTGCCCGATATGCCGGATAGAATGTCGCCACAAAGGTAATCACCAGCGCCGAACTGCAGACAACCACAAAATCCTGCCACTGCATCTCAACCGGTAGATTCTTAATAAAGTAAACATCGCCCGGCAGATTAACAAACCGGTAACGGTTAAGCAACCAGGAAAGTGCAAAGCCGAAAATCGCACCGCCGGTCGTTCCCAGCAGACCAATCAGCAGACCGACGAGCATGAAAATCCGGGTAATGGTCTGCGACCGGGCACCGATGGTCTTGAGAATACCGATCTCCCGGGTCTTACGGATGACCATCATCGTCAGCATCCCAACGATATTGAACGCCGCCACCAGGACAATCAGCACCAATACGATAAATGTAACCACCTTTTCCAGTCGCAGCGCCGTGAAGAGATTTTTGTTCTGCGCAATCCAGTCCGTCGCCCGGAAAGGCATCCCCAGTTCCGCGGCAACCCGCTTTGCCAGCCGGCTGGCATTCAGCGGTTCAGCACATCTTATCTCATAACCGCTAATCCGGCCCGGCATCCCGAGAAAATTCTGTAATTCATTCAACCCGACGAAGATGAAACTGGAATTGTATTCATACATCCCGGCATCAAAAATCCCCCGCACCCGGAAAGTTCTGGTTCTGGGCAGATAGCCGACCGGAGTTGCGGTGCCGGCGAAGGGGGAAAAGAGCACAATCTCATCGCCGACAAAAATCCCCAGACTGCGAGCCAGTTCAACACCAATTACTGCCCCGGCTGAGTCAAACGAAAATGCGCCCTCAATCACGCTGCGGGAAATATCGGTCATCCGGCGCTCCAGTTCCGGGTCAACCCCTTTGACCACCCCCCCTTCCACCAGTGAACCCGCCCGGATCAAAATCTTGCTGTAAATAAACGGGGCAACCTGTACTACCCCTGGCATGCGGCGGAGCTTCTTGATCAGTGAATCATTATTCGGCTGGTAATAAATTGGCCGGTAACCGAACTGGGAGACGGTAATATGGGGCGAGGCACCAAGGATCCGGTCGCGCAACTCCTTGTGAAATCCATTTTCAACTGAAAGCACGACGATTATCGCCGCCACACCGACAAACACCCCTCCCATCGCAATTGCACTTGTTCCCGAAAGCAAACGCCGACTCCTTCCCTGTAAATAACGCCGGGCAACGAAAAATTCAAAACCCATATCCCATAATCCGGACCTGCTCGCCAAATTTTTTATTACCCCGGCCCCGGTTATCAATCATTTCTTTCTCTCTTCAACTGTGGGAAAAGAATCACATCCCGGATTGAGTCCTGATCGGTAAAAAGCATCACCAGACGGTCAATACCGATTCCCAGTCCGCCGGTCGGCGGCAGTCCATACTCCAGCGCCGTGCAATAATCTTCATCCACAGTCGCAAATTCCTCATTCCGCCTCACGCTCTCCTGAAACCGCTCCCGTTGTTCCAGCGGGTCATTCAACTCGCTGAACGCATTCCCCACCTCCATCCCGCATACCACCGGCTCAAACCGTTCTACCAGACGCGGGTCCTGCCGGTGGGGCTTCGCCAGCGGTGTCGTCTCCTTCGGGTGGTCAATCACAAATGTTGGTGCGACAATCCGGTGCTGAATCAGTTCGCTGAACAGTTTATCCAGAACTTTTGCCCGCGAAGTTCCGGGCTTAATTTCAATTCCCAGCCGGGCAGCAACCTTGACCAGCATGCCGTCGCTCAACTCCAGCGGGTCAGCCTCAATTTTCTCCCTCAATGCCTCAACAAACCGCACCCGCTGCCACGGCTGACCAAAATCAATCCGCTGCCCATTGAATTCAATTTCAGTCCTGCCGAACAGGCTGGTCGCCAGAAACCGGCACAGCTCCTCCACCAGTATCATCATATCATTGTAATCGGCATATGCCTGATAGAGCTCCAGCTGGGTAAACTCGGGGTTATGAGTTCGGTCCAGCCCCTCATTCCGAAAATCCTTACCGATCTCGTAAACCCGCTCCATGCCGCCGACAATCAACCGTTTCAGATACAGTTCATCCGAAATCCGCAGATACATCTCCTGTTCCAGAACATTGTAATAGGTCTGAAATGGCCTTGCTGCCGCCCCGCCGTAAATCGGCTGCAGAATCGGTGTCTCCACTTCAATAAACCCCCGTTCATCCAGAAACTGACGCACCAGCCGGATAATTTTCGACCGCAGTTCAAAAACTCGCCGGGAATCATGGTTGACAATCAAATCAACATAGCGCTGACGGTAACGCAGTTCCACATCCCTGAGTCCGTGAAACTTCTCCGGCAGCGGCAGCAGCGCCTTGCTCAGCAGATTCCACTCCCTGACATTCACAGTAATCTCCCCGGTCTTGGTTTTGAACACCTCGCCCCGGACCCCGATGATATCGCCGATATCCAGCAATTCCAGCCGTTCATAGTGCTCGCTTCCCAACACATCCTGCCGGAAGTACAGCTGAACCTTCCCGCTGCTATCAAGGATATGGGCAAACTGCGTTTTGCCGTGCCGGCGGCGGGACATCAGCCGACCGGCCACCTTCACCTCCACGCCGGCACCGCTCAGCTGCTCATAACCGTCAATCACCTCCTGTGCCTGGTGCGTCCGCTGAAAACCATAGGCATAGGGCAGTAACCCCTGCGCCCGGAGTTTTCTTAACTTTTCCAGCCTTATCTCCCGCTGTGCCGGCGATTCCGCCACCGGGTTCTGACTGCTCATCTCTGTCATCCGCTGTTAAATATACCCGACCTGGTGCCAAAGTCAAAAAACATTACTTCACCACTGGACAAGCTGCCACCGCTGGGCTAAACTTTGATTGCCATGCCCAGAATCCTCTGCCTGGATTACGGCGAAAAACGCACCGGCGTTGCGGTCTCGGATGAAACCCGCACCATCGCCCAGAGTTTGACGACCATAACCCACCGGAATGATGAGGACCTGATGGTTAAGATTCGTCACCTGATTCAGAAATACAATATTGACCTGATTGTCATTGGCCTGCCGCTCAGTCTTGCCGGCAAACCCAGCACCCGCAGCGAAAAAATCCGGCGCCTTGCCTCCCGCCTTGCCCGCCACCTCCATCTGCCGGTGGAACTGTTTGATGAACGCCTCACCACCCGCTATGCGGAACAGATCTATGCCGAAGTCCATGGCAGGCAGTTCCGGAACCAGTCCGGACCGGACTCACCAATTGACCGCATCGCCGCAACCCTCATCCTGGAAAACTACCTCAACTGGGTGCAAAGTTGCCGCCGGAGACCCGATGTTGAAAATCTCTAATTTGGTTAGCCACCCGGCAATTCCGGGGAAACACTCAATCCCCGCTTCTGTCCGGAAGCCATTCCTGCTTTCCGTTGCCACCCTGATTTTTCTCACTTGTTCCGAACAACTGCCGCCGGCATACACCGGACCCAAGAAGGAGGTGGTGATTAAACCCGGCATGTCCACCATGGAAATTGCGACCGTTTTAAAGGAAAACGGCATTATCAGCTCAGCCTCACTATTCCGGCTACTTGCCTGGTTTTACAATTACGACCACCGGCTTCAGCCCGGACGCTACCGGCTGGTGCCCGGCTCTGACCCGAAACTGGTGCTCCGGATGCTTGCCCGGGAAACCCCGGCATTCCTTTTCGTCACCATTCCGGAAGGTGCCACCAGTCCTCAGATTGCCCGGATTCTTGAGGAAAACGGCATCTGTAGCCAGGACTCCTTCCTTGCTGCCGGCGCCGACACCGAACTCCTCCGCTCGCTGAACATTCCCTTCCCCACCGCTGAAGGCTATCTCTTTCCGGAGACCTATGAGTTTCAAACCGGTTCCGATCCCAAAACGATTGTCCGGCGGCTGGTGCACCAATTCCGCACCGTCTGGGAGACGCTGAAACCCCAAAACAAAACCGGTCTGACCGAACCGCAGGTGGTCATCCTCGCCTCAATCGTTGAAAAGGAGGCACGACTACCAGCAGAGTTCCCGGTTATCGCCGGCGTCTTTCTCAACCGCCTCCGCCGCCACCTGCCACTCCAGTCCTGTGCCACCGTTCAGTATATTCTGCCCGAGCACCGGGAACGACTGAGCCTTGACGACCTCAAAACCGCTTCCCCCTATAATACCTATCTTCACCCTGGACTCCCCCCGGGACCAATCTGCAACCCGGGAAGGCTGGCACTGAAGGCGGTAATCTCCCCGGCGGCTCACGATTACCTGTTCTTTGTTGCCCGCGGTGATGGCAGCCACATCTTCTCCCGCACTCCGGCCGAGCATGCCGCCGCGCTCCGCCGCCTCCGAACTGAATTAAAATCCGGTCCCTGATTATGGCGCGAAACCTTTCCGGGCAACCAGCACCACAAAACTTGCGCCGGGCTGATAACCCGGCTTTGGCTCCTCCAGTTCATTAATCTCATCCGGTCCCTGAAACAGCGTGGAAACGGTCTGTTCAATCCGGAAACCGCACCCCTCGGTAAGCCGCACCACCTCCTCGTAACTGTAAAACCGGGCACAACTGAAAATCGGATGTCCTGCCTCCGCCTTCGCAATATAACTTCGCCCCCATTTCCCATCCCGGTCCAGATAGGCATTGACCAGCACACCTTCCGGTTTCAGCACCCGACCGATTTCCCGCAGCGCCGCCTCTGGCTGGCTGAGAAACTCCCAGGTGGTCAAAAGAAACACGGTTCCGAATGCACCGCTGGCAAACGGCAGACTTTCTGCCGTTGCCCGGATGGTTTCGATACCCCGCCTGCCCGCCAGCTCAAGCATCCTGGCTGCCGGGTCAACCCCGGTTTTAATTCCCAGTGCCTGAGCAAACCGGCCGGTCCCGACCCCGACCTCAAGCCAGGGCTCGGGCAGACTGGAGAGCATTGGCCTGATTGCCCGCAACTCAATCTCAAACGCCAGCCTGCCTGCTGGCTCATCATACCAGCGGTCGTAATATTCAGCCTGCTGGTCAAAAACCCGCACGCTCATCAGAACACCACCACCTGATAACCCTGCTCCAGATACCGGGCAATACTCGGATGACCATCAAGTTCGGCACACATCTGCAATCCCTGTTCCACCACCGCCGGGACAACAGTATTCTTCTGGGCACACGCCCGGCACACACAGTCAATTAGTTTTGCCGTCAGCGCCCGGCGCCAGAGACCGGCAAACGGCTTGGTCTCATTACGCAGCAGCGACACCTGCTTGGTCGCATCTCCTTCAATTACCATCTTCACCTCCCAGCCCTTTGCCTGCATCTCCAGCCCGTTCAGTAGACAGTGGGCAAAAACCACCGGGTCGGAGTTGAAGGCGAAGAGCGCCAGTTTCGGTCTTTCCATTGGCTCCTCCTGTGGTTTTGACAACTAATTAACCTAAAAGTCTAATCCTGAGTTCATTTTCAGTCAACCCCGCAGTCCTTGCCTTTACCGCTCTTTCTGGTTTAATATTCCGGATGCGGGCTCAGATTCTGAAACAAATCGCACCGGTAGAAACGATGCCACTGGAATCTGGAGAACTGCCCTTACCCGAGCCCGGACCTGACCAACTGCGGGTCCGGGTTCTTGCCTGCGGTGTCTGCCACACCGACATCCACGAAATTGAAGGCGACATCCTGGTCCCCCATCTCCCCCTGATCCCGGGCCATGAAATTGTCGGCATAATTGACAAAACCGGTCCGGGTGTGAACGAACCCGCACCCGGCACCCTGGTTGGCATACCCTGGCTTGCCCGGGTGTGCGGCAGTTGTGAGTTCTGCCGCCGGGGAAGAGAAAACCTTTGTATCCATATCCAGTTCACCGGCTTCCACACCGACGGCGGCTATGCCGAATACACCCTGGTCCACCACCGCTTCTGCTATCCCCTGCCCGAAAACATCCCGGTGCCAAACCTCGCCCCGCTGCTCTGTGCCGGTGTCATCGGCTATCGCAGCCTCAAACAGGCGCAGATTCAGCCTGGCGACCGGGTCGGACTTTACGGCTTTGGTGCCTCAGCCCACCTCTGCCTGCAGATACTCAAACACTGGAACTGCCAGGTTGCGGTCTTCACCCGGGCAAAAATCCACCAGCAGCACGCCCGGGAACTGGGCGCGGACTGGGTCGGCACTGCGGACCAGCACCCGCCCTTTACCCTGCACTCTGGAGTCATCTTTGCCCCGGCAGGCGAACTGGTGCCCATTGCCCTGAACCACCTTACTCCGGGTGGCACCCTGACCCTTGCCGGCATCCATATGAGTCCGATTCCACCACTGGCATACCATTTGATTTATCACGAACGAACCCTGAACTCGGTTGCCAACAGCACCCGGCAGGATGTCCGGGAACTATTGGAACTTGCCCGCACCATCCCGCTCCGAACCACCATCACCACCTTTCCGCTGGCAAGAGCAAACGACGCCCTGATTGCGGTCAAGCACAGCCGGCTCAACGGTGCCGCGGTCCTGATTAATGAAGATGATAACGCTTGACCCGCGGCTGCACCTGGCAATAATTGAGGCGTGAAAAGAAAAATTACAACTCAGAACGGCTATCTGAAAAGGTTGCACGCCCTTTTCCCCGGACTCGCAAAAAAACATGGCACCCCGCTTTTCATCATCAGCCAGACCCTGCTCCGCGCCCAGCTTGCCCGGTTCCGCAAACTCCTCCCCCGGGTTGAACCGTTCTATGCGGTCAAGGCAAACCCCAACCCGGAAGTCATCCGCACTCTGACTGCGCTTGGCTGCGGCTTTGATGTCGCCTCCGAACCAGAAATCCAGTGGGTGCTGGCAGCCGGCGCGCCACCGGAACGGCTCATCTTTGCCAATACGGTCAAGCGGTCGGCCGCAATCCAGTATGCCGCCCGCCAGGGAGTTAACCTGATGACCTTTGACTCTGAATACGAACTGAACAAAATCGCCCGTTATGCCCCTGGGACAAAGGTGGTTGTCCGGATCAAAGTCCCGAATGTCGGTTCGGTGGTGGAACTGTCACTGAAGTTCGGTGCCGAGCCGATGGACGCCATCCTCCTGCTCCTCCGGGCAAAGAAACTGGGCTTGGAACCGGCAGGCATCTCCTTCCATGTCGGCTCCCAGTGTCTCCAGGGCAACAACTATCTTGATGCGCTGGAAATCACCCGGATGCTCTTGAATGAAGCCCGGGCACGCAACCTGGAACTGAAACTGATTGACATCGGTGGTGGCTTTCCAATTCGCCACTTTGACACCGACCCGGACTGGTTTGCCGAAATTGCTCCGGCGCTCAACATGGAACTTGACCGCCTGTTTCCGGGTGACATCCGCATCATCGCCGAACCCGGCCGGGCGATTGTCGGACCGGCCGGCTTTCTTCTGCTCTCGGTCATCGGCAAATCAATCCGCAACAACAAACACTGGTATTACCTGGACGATGGAGTTTACGGCGCCCTCTCGGGCATGGTGTTTGACCACTGCAAATACCAGTTTCAGGCACTGAAAAAGGGGCAGACCCAGCTGACCACCCTTGCCGGTCCAACCTGCGACTCCCTGGACATCATCTCCACCGCCGAAGAACTGCCCGAACTGGAAATCGGTGACCTGCTATATGCCCGCAACATCGGTGCCTACTCCATTGCCCATGCCACCAATTTCAACGGCATTTCACCGCCCAAAACCATTTTTGTACCATAGGAGGTGAAATTGAAAAAAAATTACCGCTACCGGGTAAATCTCAATGAACTGCCAGACTGGCTCAGAAAACGCAAAACCCCGCGCAAACACCTGTACCTTTCCGGCAAACGCATCCTGCCCAAAGGCATCACCGGCCGGGAAAAGACCACCCACCTGATTGAAGAAACCTTCCTTGCCTACAACTCGGCACGGCTCCGCCAGGCGTGCGAACTCTTCACCAAAAAGATGCTCAAACCCAAAAACATCATCGGTATGTCACTCGCCGGCGCCCTCACCCCGGCGGGCATCGGCTGCTCCTGCATCATCCCGCTCATCAAAGCCGGATTTGTTGACTGGATTGTTGCCACCGGTGCCAATATGTATCACGACCTCCACTTCGCCTTCAACTTCCCGCTCTATGCTGGCAGCCCGGCAGTTGACGACACCGACCTGCGCCAAAACGATGTCGTCCGGATCTACGACATCTTCTTAGGCTACACCGACTGTCTGTGTGCCACCGATGAAATCCTGCGTAAAATTCTGCTCCAGCCCGAATTCCAGAAAGAGATGGGCACCGCTGAATTCTATCATTACCTCGGCAGATATGCGGCTGAATACGAGGAAAAGAACGGGCTCAAAGATGTCTCGGTCCTGGCAGCGGCTTACCGCTACGGTGTGCCGATTCACACCAGTTCCCCGGGCGACTCCACCATCGGAATGAACATCGCCGGACTGGAACTCAAAGGCTTAAAGCTCCGCATCAACCCATCAATTGATGTCAACGAAACCACCTCCTATGTCCTCTATGCCAAACGCTCGGGTGGCGAATCGGGGGTGGTTCTGGTTGGTGGCGGCTCACCCAAAAACTTCGTTCTCCAGACCGAGCCCCAGATTCAGGAAATCCTGATGCTCCGCGATGTTGGCCAGGACTACTTCATCCAGTTCACCGATGCCCGGCCTGACACCGGCGGTTTATCCGGTGCCACTCCGCACGAAGCGGTCTCCTGGGGCAAGGTTGACCCCAACCGCCTGCCTGATGCGATTGTCTGCTACCTTGACGCCACGGTTGCCCTCCCACTTTTTACCCATTACGCCCTTGCCCGACACAGACCGCGCAAACCACGCCGGCTTTACGACCGCCGGCAGGAACTGCTAAACCGACTGAAAAAAGAGTTCTTTGCCCACAGCAAAATCTGAACCAGGACTCTGAAAACCGAATTCAGCACCCCTGCCCGGACCCCCTCCTCAATCCTGAACATTACCATCACCATCACCACCGGCACCGACATTGCCCCGACCCTGAACCCG